>JBBRAX010000012.1:0-122766 GCA_038206395.1 Myxococcales bacterium
CGGGGCGGGGCAGGCGGCTCATCCTCGACTTCTCGGGATGAGCGGGGCGCGGCTACTTCGGCTCTTCGTCTTCGCGGTTCTGAACGAACTCGAAGCCGAAGCGGCCTTTGACGCAGAGGTGGCCGCCGGTGACGGAGTTATCGGACGGAGAGGTGACGCGGACGATGCGGTTGTCCTGAACGCGGAGGCTCAAGGTGCAGCCGACGCCGCAGTAGGGGCAGATGGTGTCGGTGACGGTCTGCTTCGACTCGTCCCACTTGCCGGCCTGGCGCAGGTCGAACTCGCTCTTGAACATCAGCGCGCCGGTGGGGCACGCGCCGACGCAGTTGCCGCAGTACACGCACGCGGACTCGGGAATCGGCACGGCGTGCTCGGTCGAGATGCGCGCCTCGAACCCGCGCCCGGCGACGGCGATCGCGAAGGTGTTCTGCGCCTCGGTGCCGCAGGCCTGCACGCACTTGTAACAAAGCATGCACTTCGTCGAATCGAACACGTAGAGGTCGTTGTCGACCTTCGGCGGCTGAGCGACGGTCGCCGCGCGCGCCCCATCGGTCTCTTCGTGATGCCCGGGGATCGCCGAGTCGCGCACGCCGGCCGGCGACGCCGCGGCCTTCGGGCCGAACCGCTCAGGCTTCGCGCCGTACCGTTCTGCGTACGCCTTGAACGCCGGCGCGGTCGACATATCGACCGATGAGCCGAGCAGCTCGAGCACCAGCCTTCGCGACGTGCGCACGCGCTCGCTGTCGGTCTTCACCACCATGCCCGCTTCCACCTTTCGCGAGCACGCCGGCGCGAGCACACGCGCGCCTTCGACCTCGACCACGCAGACCCGGCACACGTTGATCGGCGTGAGGTTCGCGGCCCAGCAAAGCGTCGGCGTCGAGATGCCCTGCGCCTCGCACGCGTCTCGCAAGGTCGACCCCTCGGGCACGGACACGGGCTTGCCGTCGATCGTCAACGCCACCTGCCGGGGAGCCACGGTCATGGCGCGAACCTCTTCAGCGCCGACTCGATCGCCGACGACGCGGTCTGGCCCAGGCCGCAGATCGACGCATCCCGCATCGCCTGCCCGAGCTCGTTGAGAAGCTTCAGGTCGTCCGCGCGCGGCTGGTGGTTGCCGAGCCGCGCGATCAGCTCTTCCTGCCGCACGGTGCCGACGCGGCACGGCACGCACTGGCCACACGACTCGTCGCGGAAGAAGGCCGCGATGCGCCGCAGAATCGGCATCAGCTGCACCTGGTCGTCGAGCACGAGGACGACGCCAGAGCCGAGCGTCGCTCCGAGCTTCCTCGTGTCTTCGATCGTCAACGGTACGGACAGCTCGTCGCCGCTGACGAAAGTGCCGGCCGCTCCACCGAGGAGCACGGCCTTGATCTGCCGGCCCCCGGGCACGCCGCCGGCCATCGAAATCAGCCCGTCGAGCCGCAGCCCGAACGGAACTTCGTAGGTGCCGGGCCGCGCGACGTTGCCGCTGACGCAGAAGAGCTTCGTGCCGGGAGACTCCTTCGTGCCGAGCGAGGTCCACTCGGCGACGCCGCCGCGGACGATCTCGAGCGCAGCCACCAGCGTCTCGACGTTGTTGATCGCGGTCGGCTTCCCGAAGAGCCCGACGTTCGCGGGAAACGGAGGCTTGTTTCGCGGCTCGCCGCGCAGGCCTTCGATCGAGTTGAGCAGCGCCGTCTCTTCGCCGCAGATGTACGCGCCTGCGCCGCGCCGCACTTCGAGCTCGAACGTGTAAGTGCTGCCCATCAAGCCGGCGCCGAGCAGCCCACGAAGGCGCGCCTGGTGCACCGCGTTCTCGAGCCGATCGGCCGCCAGCGGGTAGTCGCCGCGCACGTACAGGTAGCCGTGCTCGGAGCCTGTCGCGATGGCCGCCAGCGTCATCGACTCGACGAGCGCGTAGGGATCTTCCTCGAGCAGCACGCGGTCTTTGAAGGTGCCGGGCTCGGACTCGTCGGCGTTGCAGACGAGGTAGTGCGGGCGCGCGGGGCTGCGGGCGACGGCTTCCCACTTGCGGGCGGTGGGGAAGGCGGCCCCGCCACGGCCGACGAGCTTCGCGTCGTTGACTTCCCGAATGATGCCTTCGGGGCCGAGGGCGATCGCGCGACGCAGCGCTTCGTAGCCACCGTTCGCGCGGTAGTCGTCGAGGCTCGAGGGGTCGACCTTGCCGACGCGCGCGAGCAGCTTGCGGTGCGGCAGCTCGTCCAGGCGGTTCGGAGCGCCGTCTTCGACCACACGCTGCTCGAGCGCGACGCGGATCTTCTCGACCGTCGCGTGGCCGAAGCCGCGCTCGAAGGGCTTGTCTCCGGCGGCGGCGAGCATCGCGGCGGGCGCCTGCTCGCAGAGGCCGAGGCAGGGGCTGCGCGCCCAGCGTGAAGTCGTCTTCGGGCGGTTCGCAGAGAAAGGTTCGGCGCGGTGGGGGGCGTCGCCAACCGATGGGCCGATGGCCGCAGGCAGCGCCGCGCACAGCTTCTCGGCCCCGGCGACCTGGCACGCAATGTCATCGCAGACGTACATGAAAGCGGTCGGCCGTTCGGTGAGCGAGAGCAGCGCGTAGAAGCTGGCGACCCCGTACGCCTCGGCGGGAGGCACGCCCAACCGCCGGCACACGTATCCGAGACCGCCCGCGCTCACCCACCCGATGCGCGTCTGCAGCGCGAGCAACGCGGGAAGCAACAGGTGGCGGCGCGACTTCACGACGGCCGCGGCCAGGGGCGCTTCGGCCGCCGACGGGCCGAGCACCGCGTCGACCGCCGCCTGCTCGGCCTTGCTCTCAGGGCGATCGATGGGTCGAAGATCCACGGATGCGGTTTCTAGCCCGGCTGGGATTCCCGTTCATGGTTCGTCTGCTCGTTGTGATCGCGCTGCCGCCTCCAGCCCCCTTCTCCCTGTCCGGCGAAAGGCACGCTGAGCAAGGTCGAAGACCAGCTCGCGCCGGTGTTGAGGCTCTAGAAGAAGTAGCGAAGTCGGCTTTCGGGTATGAACTCTGGATGCGCGGCGTCCTCCTCTTCTGTCTGTTGGTGTCGGCAGCTGGGTGTTTCAACTTCCAGGCAGATCGCGACGTCTGCCGCGCCCAGGGCCGGTGCACCGACGCAGGCGGCGCGGGCACGGGCGGAGGCGCGGGCACGGGCGGAGGCGTGGGTACGGGCGGAGGCGTGGGTACGGGTGGAGGCGTGGGTACGGGCGGAGGCGTCGCGGCGGGAGGCGGTGAAGGCGGCGGCGCTGGAGTCGGCGGCGGTGAAGGCGGCGGAGCGGGCGGAGCGGGCGGAGCGGGTGGCGGCGAAGGTGGTGGAGTGGGCACGGGCGGCGGTGGCCAGGGCGGCTTCGGCGGCGGCACTCCCTCGGAGCCGACGGGCGTCACGGGCGTGCGTGGCGATGCGCAGGTGACGGTGTCATGGGCGGCGCCGGCGTCGAACGGTGGCAGCGCGATCACCGCCTACACGGTGACGTCGAACCCGGGAAACGTCACGGCCGGCACCTCGGGAGCGACCACGGTGGTCGTCCCCGGCCTCACCAACGGCACCGCGTACACGTTCACGGTTTCCGCCACGAACATGAACGGCCCCGGCCCATCTTCGGCGCCGTCGGCTGCAGTGACGCCGTCGACGATTCCGGGCGCTCCGACTTTGGTGACGGGCGTGCGCGGCGCGGGCTCGGTGCAGCTGAGCTGGGTCGCTCCGGCGTCGAATGGCGGAGCGCCGATCACCCTCTACACCGCCACCTCGAGCCCTGGCGGCATGGTGACGACGAGCGCGACGGCAAACGTCACGGTCAACGGCCTCACCAACGGCTCTCCGTACACATTCACGGTCACCGCGACCACCGTGGCCGGCATCGGGCCCGCGTCCGTGCCGTCGGCGCCCATCACTCCGGCGACGGTGCCAAGCGCTCCCGTCATCTTTAGCGCCACGCGCGGTGATTCGCAGGCGACCGTCGCGTGGTCGACGCCTCCGAATGGCGGCGCGCCGATTACGGGCTACCAGGTGCTGCCGACGCCAGCTGGGCCGATGACGAACACCGCGTCGACGTCGGCCGTGGTGATGGGCCTCGTCAACGGAACCTCGTACACGTTCCGCGTCATCGCGACGAACACGGTCGGGCCGAGCCTGCCGTCGAACCCTTCGATGGGCGTGGTGCCGGCGGGAGTGCCGGGCCCGCCGCCGGCTCCCACTGCGATTCGCGGCACCGGGCAGGCGACGGTCAGCTGGGGTCCTCCGTTCAACAACGGGGGTGTTCCCGTCACTGGGTACACGGTGCGCTCGAGCCCGGGCAACTTCACGGCGACGACGACGGGGGCGCTGACCGCGAACGTGACGGGCCTCAACAGCGGCACCCCGTACTTCTTCACCGTCGCGGCGACGAACACGGTCGGCACGGGCATGGCGTCGCCACCGTCGAACCCGGTCATCCCGGGCGCGGACTTCCTGTCGATCTGGGGCTACCAGAACAACTTCTACGCAGTCGGCACGGGCGCCGCGATCTCACGCTCGAGCGGCAGCAACTTCCAGCGTGAGAACACCGCGAGCCTGCAGACGCTGACGGCGGTGACGGGCGAGGCGAACGAGGTCTACGCGGTGGGGCTGGGCGGCACGGCGCTTCGCCGCAGCGGCAGCACCTGGCAGGTCGAGCCGACCAGCACCACCAACGACCTGCTCGCCGTGGTGACCAGCCCGAGCTCGTCAGACGTGGTCGCCGTCGGCCGTGGTGGCACGGTGGTGCGCCGGAACTTCAGCAACTGGCAGCTCGAGCCCACCGGCGTCACCCAGGACCTCAACGCGGTGGCGGTGGTTCCGATGAGCAGCAGTTTCTACGCAGTGGGAAACCAGGGCACGGCGCTTCGTCGCAACTTCGGCAGCTGGCAAACCGAGACCACCGGCACCACGGCAAACCTCAACGCGCTCACCGCGCTCACCGCGAGCGACATCTACGCGGTGGGCGCCAACGGCACGGTGGTGCGCCGCAGCTCCAGCAACTGGAACACCGAGTCGACGGGCGTCACCGCCACCCTCAATGCCGTCTGGGCGGAGTCGCAGTCCGAGATCTACGCGGCCGGCAACGGCGTCATCCTTCGCCGCAATGGCAGCTGGAACGTGGTGCACACGAACCCGGGAGTGAACTACCTGGCGCTGTGGGGCGACTCGTCGAACAACGTCTTCGCGGTAGGCACGGGCGGGCGCATCGCGCGCAGCAACTTCGGTTCGTGGCAGCTGATGCCTTCGCCGACGACCGAGAATCTCAACGCCGTGTGGGGCGACACCAGCGGCAACATCTACGCGGCCGGAGAAAACGGCGTCATCCTTCGTTACTCCGGCTCGTCATGGCAGCTGGTGCCCAGCGGCTTCTAATTTAGCTTCTCGACCCGAATCGCCGCGGCCTTGAACTCGGCGGTGCCCGACTTTGGATCCGTGGCGTCGATGGTGAGGATGTTGACGTCGACGTCGTCGGGAAAGTGGAAGGTCATGAACGCGAGGCCCGGCTTGAGCAGCGGGTCGAAGCGCACCGGGGCCTCGACGGCGCCGCGGCGCGAGCAGACGCGAACCTTTTCTCCATCGGTGACGCCAAAGCGCGCCGCGTCGGCCGGACACAGGTCCAGCGTCTCGCCTCTTCGCAGCGGCGACGCGTAGCCGTTCGACTGCACGCCGGTGTTGAAGTCGTCGAGCCGGCGGCCGGTGGTGAGGCGCAGCGGGAACTCGTCGTCGAGCACGTCGATCGGCGCCCGATTCTCTGACGGGTGGAAGGCGGCGCGCATTCCGCGCACCGGCTCTTCCCAGAGGCGCCCGTGAAGGAAGGAGGCCCCGGGGTCGTTCTCGTCGGCGCACGGCCACTGAATGCCGCCCAGCGACTCGAGCCGCGCGTAGCTCATGCCACCGTGCATCGGGCTCAAGCTGCGCACCTCGTCCCAGGCCTGCTCGGGGGTGACGACGCCCATGTCGTAGCCGAGGCGCTTGCTGAGCTCGGCGATGATCCACACGTCGTCGCGTGCCTGGCCGGGCGGGTCGAGCGCCTTGCGGCAGCGCTGCACGCGGCGCTCGCTGTTGGTCACCGTGCCTTCCGTCTCGCACCAGCTGGCAGAAGAGGGCAGCACGACGTCGGCGAGCAGCGCTGTCTTCGTGAGAAAGATGTCCTGCACGACGAGGAACTCGAGCCCCTTGAGCAGTGAGATGGAGTGCAGCCCATCGGCTTCCGATTGCGCGGGGTTTTCGCCCACGACGTAGAGCGAGGTGAAGTCTTTGCGTTCCATCGCGTGGAACATCTCGGTCAGCGTCCAGCCCTTCTTCGGGGGAATCGTGACCTTCCACTTCGCGTCGAACCTCGCGCGAATGGCGTCGTCTTCGACGTCCTGAAAGCCGGGCAGCTTCGCGGGGAGCGCGCCCATGTCGCCACCGCCCTGAACGTTGTTCTGGCCGCGCAGCGGGTTGAGGCCCGAGCCCCACTTGCCGACGTGGCCGGTGAGCAGGGCGAGGTTGATGAGGCCGAGGACGTTGTCGACGGCGGTGTGGTGCTCGGTGATGCCAAGGGTCCAGCAGATCATCGCGCGGTCGGCCTTCGCGTAGTCGCGGGCCAGCTGGCGGATGAGGGCGGGGTCGACTCCGATGTTGGGGCCGACGACCTCGGGCGCGTAGTGGGCGACGGTCTTGCGGTAGCCGTCGATGTTGTCGGTCGCGTGATCGATGAACTTCTGGTTGTGAAGGCGCTCTTCGAGAATCGCGTGGCCGACGGCGTTGGCGAGCGCGATGTCGGTGCCGACCTCGAGGCCGAGCCAGCCGTTCGCCCATTCAGCGGTGGACGTGCGGCGCGGGTCGATGACGTAGACCTTCGCGCCGCGGCGAATCGCCTTGAGCACGTGATGGAAGAAGATGGGGTGCGTGTCGCGGCAGTTGCTGCCCCAGAGCAAAATAACGTCCGTCTCTTCCACCTCGCGGTAGGAGCTCGTACCGCCACCTGCACCGAAGACCGTCGCCAGACCGACGACGCTGGGGGCGTGTCAGGTTCTGTTGCAGCTGTCGATGTTGTTGCTGCCGACAGCGGCGCGGATGAACTTCTGGGCGACGTAGTTCACTTCGTTGGTCGCCTTGCTGCAGCTGAAGATGCCGAAGGTCGACGGGCCGTGGCGATCGAGCGAAGCGCGAATGCCAGCAGCGGCACGATCCAACGCCTGGTCCCACGTCGCGGGCCGAAGGGTCTCACCGTCACGCACCATCGGGGTCGTGAGTCGCTTGAGTTTCATGGGGCGGAACTTAGCCCGAACCAGAGGCGCGCAACTGTTCTGTGGGTGAGGCAGGGCCGTGGTCATGCGGTGATATTGGCCGTCTTAGTTTGCTCCTTGCCCATGAGCACCAACGCCCGCCTGACCTTCGACCGCGACAACGCGTTGCAGTCGGACCTGAAAGAGAGAATCAATTCGTACTTCGCCCAACACGGCGTCTCGCGGCACGCCAATGCGGCGATGGTCGCGAAGACGGCGTTCTTCCTCGGCGGCGCGTTGGCGCTGTGGCTGACGCTGGTGAGCGGTGTGCTGCCGGGGTGGGCGGCGCTGCCGGTGGCCCTCGTCTTCGGCGTGATGCTCGCGGGCGTCGGCTTCAACGTCTGCCATGACGCGATTCACGGCTCGTACTCGTCGCGGCCCTGGGTGAACAAGCTGCTGTCGCACGCCTTCGACTTGATCGGCGCCAGCTCGTACACGTGGTCGCGCGCGCACAACTTCGTTCACCACACGTACACGAACGTGCCGGGGCTGGACCACGACCTCGAGCCGGGGCCGTTCTTGCTGCTCTACCCGCGCGACAACCCGGCGTTCATCTACCGGCTGCAGCACCTCTTCGCGTGGGTGCTGTACTGCTTCACCACCCTCGTCTGGGTGTTCAAGAAGGACTTCGAGCAGGTGTTCTCGGTGGACCCGCATTCAGGCAAGCGGGCGCCGGCGTCGCAGGTCGCCCAGGTGCTGGGGTGGAAGGTGGTGCACCTGGCGCTGTTCCTCGGCGTGCCGCTGCTGGTCAGTGGCTACGCGTGGTGGATGGTCGCGGTCGGGTACCTGGTGATGCACGCGGGGCTGGGGTTCACGAGCGCGGTGGTGTTCCAACTGGCGCACGTGGTCGAGAACCCCGCGTTTCCCGAGCCGTCGAGCGTGAAGCACTCGTGGGCCGAGCATCAGCTGCGGACGACGTCGAACTTCGCTCCAGACAGCAAGGCGGCGGCGTTCTTCTTTGGCGGGCTAAACCGCCAGGTCGAGCACCACCTGCTGGCGAAGATCTGCCACATCCACTACCCGGCGCTGTCGCCCATCGTTCGCGAAGTCGCGCTCGCGCATGGGGCGCCGTACTACGAGCTGCCGGGGTTCTTCGCGGCGCTCGCCTCGCATGCGCGCACGCTGATTCGGTTCGGGCGGCCCGTGCGGGAAGAGTCGGCCCCGTTCATCCCGAGAGCAGTCGAGGGTTGAGGCGCCCCTCACCTCCCCCTCGACTGCTCTGGGGCTGAACGGAATCGGGCCCAAAGTCATCGTTTTGCCACGCTGGAATCAGGCGCGACATGCGTGGTTTTTGCCCAGGGTTCTCCGAGTGGAAAAGGCAAATCAAGTGCGAGCGAAGGCGACACGGCGTCGGTATCAATTGCTCCGCGTCATCGGCGTCGGAAGCCTCTTGCTCGCCCATGCGCAAAAGCGCTGCCCGTCCAGTGAATCGTCACTTCACGGCAGTTCGCTCCACCCTGAGAGTCGGTGCCCGCCCCCCAGCAGCCGTAGAGGCAGAACGGTTTGCCATGTCCGTAGGACTCAAGCTTCGCAGGCGCTTCGGCGAGAACCTCCGGCAGCTGCGGCTGTCTCGTGGGCTCACGCAAGAAGGTCTCGCCGAGAAGAGCGCTCTTTCTGTCGACGCCGTCCGCCGCATCGAGTGGGGCACAATCTCCCCCTCGCTGGACACCCTGAGCAAGCTCGCCACAGGCCTCGAGATTTCGCTTTGCACGCTGTTCGAGACCTTCGAACGGAAGAAGCGCAACGACGTCGCCGAGCTGTCGGACTTCCTCGCGAGCCGCAGCCCGAAAGATGCCCGGCTCGTCGCGCGCCTGGTCAAGGTACTCTTCGAGTAGCTGCACCCACCCTTTGGAGCGCACATGAAAACCTTCGTCGCAGGGCTGTTGCTTCTCTCGTCAATCGCGTTCGCGGACGGCGCGATCATCTGCAAGGCGGCCGACAGCAAGGGCGCGTGCAAAGATCGCGCGTACTGTTGCTACACGGGCAGCGAGTCGGACGGCGACAAGAAGTGCAAAGAGCTCGGCTGCGTTCGAGGAGGCACGTCGTCCTGCCCGACCGCCGCGAATGTCTCGAGCTGTGGATCGCGGGACAAGAAGTAGGACAAGTTGGCTATGACGGCGGGCATGAAAACCCTGCTCGCCGTTGCTCTGATGGTTGCCACTCCTGCGCTGGCCAAAGTCGTCTCGAAGCCGGTTGCGTACGACCTCGAGAAGACGAAGTTCGAAGGCGTCCTCATCTACGACGACGCGGTGAAGGCGCCGCGCCCGGGCCTCGTGCTGGTGCCGAACTGGCTGGGCATCACCCCTGCGAACTTGAAGCAGGCCGAAGAAGTCGCGGGCCAGAAGTACATCGTGTTCGTCGCCGACATGTTCGGGAAGATGGGCCGCCCGAAGAACATGGACGAAGCGGGCAAGATCTCGGGCGCGGTGAAGGCCGATCGCAAGCTGATGCGGGCGCGGGTCGCGAAGGCGCTGGACGTGCTGAACGCCGAAGGGAAGAAGGCCGGCATGGCGGAAGGCAAAGTCGGAGCGGTCGGCTTCTGCTTCGGCGGCACCTCGGCCCTCGAGCTCGCGCGCAGCGGCGCGAAGATCGGCGCGGTCGTCTCCATCCACGGCGGCCTCAGCAGCCCGACCCCGGACGACGCGAAGGCGATCACCGCGAAGGTCCTCGCCCTGCACGGCGCGGATGACCCGTTCGTCCCCGCCGAGGAAGTCGCCGGCTTCCAGGCCGAGATGAAAGGTGCGGGTCCGAACCTCGACTGGCAGCTGGTCGCCTTCGGCAACGCGGTGCACAGCTTCACCGACGTCGACGCGAACATGGTCGGCAAGGCTCAGTACAACGCGAAGGCGGCCAGGCGCGCGTACGAGATGATGAACACGTTCTTCGCCGAAGCCTTCGGTACCTAGCCATTGGCTGCGTTGAACTTCCTGCGGCGCACAGAAAGTGCGCGTCGGTCGTTCGCCTTGCCACTGGGGCGGCTCGACGTCCGATCGGGGCACGGACTTCTGAGCTGTCGTCCTAAGCGTCGAGGAAGGTGCCGAGCAGCACCCAGCGTCGCGCAGTTTTTTCCTGCCCGCGGCGCGCCATCAACGGCGTCGTGTAGTGCCAGAAGGGCAGGCGGTACGCCGTCACGCCGCCCAACGTCCGCACGCTGGCCTCTTCCGAGAAGTGGCCCAGCGGCGCGTAGACGAGGCTCTGCCGGGCCACTGCGCTGGTGCAGAAGGTGAGGTGCACGTCGGTGTAGCCGTCGCGCGCCTCTGCGTCTTCGGGGTGGTGGTCGTTGTGCGGCCCCGCGTAGTCGCCCGCGCCGTACGCGAGCACCTGGGTGCCCCACCTTTTGCGAACTTTGCGGCCCGAGAGCACCTCGGCGAAGCGACCGAACGTGTCAGATCGAAGCAGCCTCTGTAGGCCAACCGCTTCGACGGCTTTGGCTCCCTTCGAGCCACGCGACGACATCGTCACCGTCTGCACGCGCACCGTCTTCGGCAGGAGCTCGGCGTAGTTCTCTTCCATGCCCCAGATGCTCTCGGGGGGAATGGGCGACTGCATCGAGGTGAGGAAGGGCGCGACGTTCTTCTCGAGCGCGGCCAGCAGCCCCCGAGACTTCGCCGGGTCGAGCAGGTCGTTGGCGGCGATGAAGCGGCGGCCGGTCTTCAGGATGCCGGTGAGTCCACGCACCTCGCCCTCGAGGGCGCGGCGGCCCTTCGCGTTCAGCAGGTCGGCGAACTGAGACGGAATCATCGGCGCAGCATGCTACGAGCCGCGCGAATGGATGACCCGGACTTCGTGCTCGACCTCGAAGCGCTCAACGAATCGCTGCGTGGCTACGTGCCCTTCAACCAGGCGCTGAACCTGACCTTGACCGAGGCGTCTTTGAGCCCGGCGATCGCGGTGATGCAGCTGCCGTACGACGAGCGGCTTGTCGGCAACCCTGAGACTGGAGTGATTCACGGCGGCGCGCTGACGACGCTGATGGACGCTGCCAGCGGCGCGGCGGTGTTCCTGGCGATCAAGGCGCGGTCGGCGATCGCGACGCTCGATCTGCGCATCGACTACCTGCGGCCCGCGACGCCCGGCAAGGAGATCAACGCGCGCGCGCACTGCTTCAAGACCACGCACAACGTCGCCTTCGTGCGGACGATGGCGTTCCACGAAGACCCGGAAGATCCCATCGCCGCCGCGTCGGGCACTTTCATGCTGTCGACCATCGGGCAGGCCGTCGTGGGGCACAAATGACGCTCTACGAGCGCATCACCCACGCGCGATCGACGGGCGACTGGAACCAGCTGGTTCAGAGCATTCCGTACGCGCGGTTCCTCGGCATCACCCTCGACACCCAAGACGGCCGGCTGGTGGGGCGGATGAAGTTCTCGCCGCACCTCATCGGCAACCCGACCATCCCGGCGCTTCACGGCGGCACGCTGGGCTCGTTGCTCGAGGCGGCGGCGCAGTTCGAGCTGCTGTACCGCGCCGAGACGGTGGTGCTGCCAAAGACCATCACGCTGACCATCGACTACCGACGGTCGGGCAAGAGCGCCGATACGTTTGTCGCGGCGAACGTGGTTCGGCACGGGCGGCGGGTGGCGACGGTGCAGGTGTCGGCGTGGCAGGACGACGTGAACCGGCCGATTGCGGCGGCGACGATTCAGCTGCTGATCATGGGGCAGTGACGGCCGGCACGTCAGGCCGCGCCGCGAGCCCTTCGAGCAGCTGCCACAGCGCTTCGCGTTTACCAGGCGGTTCGGCGAAGAGCCTGGTGATGCGCGTGGCGGCGATGGTTCGGTCGAACCAGAAGAGCCCGGAGATCTCGCGAATGCGTTCGCAGGCGGCGAGCCAGACGATGGTGTCGGCGCCTTCTTCGGGCGTGCGGAGGATGGGCTTCATCCACTTGTAGAAGGTCGGCAGGGACGCGCGCACGGACGGGGTGTCGGCCCAGCCGGGGTGCATCGCGGCGAAGGTGATGCCGGGCTCTCGCGCGGCCCAGAGCTCGTTGAGAATCACTTCGGCGCGCTTGGTCTGGGCGTAGGCGACCAGCGGGTCGTAGTTGCCGAAGCGGCTCTGCAGGACCTTGAGGCTGAGGGCCTGGGTGTACATGCCGCCCGAGGAAACGGTGACGACGCGGCCGTGGCGCGCGCGAAGGGCGGGGCAAAGGCGGTCGATGAGAAGGAAGGGGCCGAGGACGTTGGTGGCGAAGGTCAGCTCGTGACCTTCGGGGGTGACTTGTCGGAGCTCAGGCATCGCGCCGGCGTTGTTGACGAGGACGTCGACGGGGCCGTCGAAGGTGGCGGTGAAGCGGTCGATGTCGCCGGGCCGCGAGACGTCGAGGTGGGCGAGCCGAAGGTCGGCTTTGGGAAGCTCAGCGCGCACCGTGTCGAGGGCGGCCTGGCCGCGCGCCTGGTCACGGCAGAGCATCCACACCTGCGCACCGAGGGCTGCGAGCCGACGGGTGGTGGCGAAGCCGAGGCCTGAGTTGGCGCCGGTGATGAGGATGACCTTCCCGGTCAGGTCGATCTGTAGATCGCGCGGCACGAAAGCCTTCGCGTGCCGGCGAAAGCCGGTGCGGTCGAACGAGAGCAACACCGAAGCATCGAGCACTGAATCGAGGAACGTCACAGCCCACCCACCGCGAAAGGCACCCAGGTCCAGAAGACGGACGCGGGGTGGCGATACGCCAGAAAGCTGCTCCCAATCGTCCACGCGAGCAACACCCCCCACGTCTGCCACCGGGGTCGCGTTGCCGCCAACAACAGCCCAGGGGCCAACAGTGTTCCCGCATGCCACCAGCCGTGCGAGCGCTCCATCACGGTGAGGGCGAAGGCGGTGGTGAGGGTCAGCGCGACGAGGCCCTGGGTGAGAGAGGTGGGGGGGCCAGAAGAGGGCGTCCGTTCATCCCGAGAGAAGTCGAGGGAAGAGCCGCCTCCGACTCCCGCTGCTTGGTGCCGAGCGGGATGAACGGGGGGCCCCTCAGCTTCTGCGCCTCTTCGTTCTTCCCGAACCAGCCACGCCACCGCCGCGGCGGTGAGCGCGCTGAACCCCAGCAACGCCCCCTTGACGTGACTCCAGTGCACGGGGTTGTGCGGCGGAATCGTGTCGAAAGTTCCCAGCAGCGCGACGGCTGCGGCGAAGGACGGCACGAGCAGGAGCAACGGCATCCAGGCGAGCCGATCGCGCCGCACCTGCCACAGGGCCGCTGCGCCGAGTGGCGCAAACACCGCCGCGCGAAAGTGAAGCGCCGCCGCGAGGCACAGCCAGAAGACGACCGCGCGGTGCTGCGACCGCTTCCACGCCACGCACGCGATCGCCCCGCACAGCAGGTACCCGGCGTCGAAGAACCCGTTGATGCCCATGCCGACCAGCAGCGGCACCGCGAGCGCCAATGCCCAGACCTGCGCGAGCCGATCGTCGACGAGCCGCAGCACCACCGCGCACGCGCCGAGCGCCACCAACGTCCACACCCAGACCATCGCGCGATGGGCGGTGGGGGCAGTGATGACCGCCGCGCGATCCATCACTGCCAACGGCCAGTGAACGAGGATCCCCAGCGGTGGATACGGCGCCGTGCGCTCGGGAAAGAGCCCGAGGTGAATCGGGTCGAGGCCCTGCGCGCGAATGCGCTCGCCGTACGGCTGCCGGTACACCGCGAACCCATCGCTGCTGAGAATCAGCGCCTCGCCCATGTGGCGCAGGTGGTCGGTGTAGCCGCCAGACGCGTCGCCGCTGTCGACGTGAAGAAACGCCTGCGCCCGCACCAGCAGCCCGAGGCCGAGCAGGGCGATGAAGAGGGCGAAGGCGCGGGTCACGGGGCCGTTATCTCAAATGCAAAACCAAAACGTTTTGGAATTGACCCGTGCCAGGCGCGGGAAAATGAAAATCTACCTGGCAGTGGCGGCGGCGGTGTTGATGGCGTGTGGCAGCTCGACGTCGGGCAGCGTCGGAGGCGGCACGGGCACCGGGGGTGGAGCCGGCACGGGCGGCGGTGCGGGTACGGGTGGAGGGGCGGCCGCCGTCGCGCTGACGGTCGCTGAGTGTCAGGCCGACATGGACCTCTTCATCGCGAAGAACTGCGCGGACAAGGCGCAGTGGGAAACGGCGAAGACGGTGGTGTGCCCGAAGATCGGCAACACGTCGGCAACGCTGTGCAACGCGGCGCTCGTGAAGGCGAAGGCCTGCGACGCGCAGTTCAAGATGGCGACGCTCGGGTGCACCGCGTTGGGTTCCACCGACAGCCTCGACCCGTGCGCGTTCGACGTGTTGCTGGGCGTGCTCTGCGTCGCGTCGACCAACAACAACCTCTGCGCCGGCATCGCCTGCATGTCGAGCACCGACTGCCCGACGGCGCAGACCTGCAACAACGCCATCGGTCAGTGCGTCAAGCTGTAAGGGTCTAAGCGCGCATCAGCTCCGTCCACGCCGAGGGCGATGGTCCGTTCCCGGTCAAGGCAGGCTTGCTGTCGGCCGATAGCCTGAAGCTATCGAGCGGCTACGACGCGAGGCCGACGAAGATGTTCTGCACGTCGTCGTCTTCGTCGAGCTCTTCAAGGAACTTGTCGACCTCGGCCCGGTGGGCGGCTTCGACGGTGACGGGGTTCTTCGACTTCCAGCCCAGCGCCGAGTGGTGCACCGTCCACTTCGCGGCAGTGAGCGCGCGGCTGACGGCGTCGAGGTCGGTCATCTCGGTGAAGAAGCGGGTCTGGCCTTCTTCGCCTGGCTCGAGGTCCTGCGCGCCGGCTTCGATCGCGGCCGACTCCGGGTCGGCTCCTCCGGGAGGCGACGCTTCGATGACGCCCTGGTGCTTGAAGTCCCACGCCACCGAGCCTTCGCTGCCCAGCTGCCCCTTGCGGAAGAGCAGGCGGATGTTCGAGGCGGTGCGGTGCTTGTTGTCGGTGAGGCACTCGACGATGACCGGCACCCGCTGCGGCCCGAAGCCTTCGTAGACCACCGTCTCGTAGTTCACCGTCTCGTCCAGCAGGCCAGCGCCCTTCTTGATCGCGCGGTCGATGGTGTCGCGCGGCATCGACGCGGCCTTCGCGCGATCCACCGCCTGGCGAAGCCTGGAGTTACTGGTGAGGTCGGCGCCGCTCTTGGCAGCGACGATGATTTCCTTGGCCAACTTCCCGAGAACGCGGCCTTTGGTGGCAGCGTTCTGGGTCTTCCCTGCGTGTTTCCACTGAGCGCCCATGGCGCGGGGATCTACTACGGCCCGCAGGTTCCGGGGGACCCGTTGCACGTCAGGCCCGGCGCGCAGTCGGCAGTGGCCGCGCAAGAGGTGCCGATGGTGCAGTTGCCTCCCTGGCCGCCGGTGAGGCCCGCCGCGACGAAGCCGGCGTTGGCCACCGTCTCAGTCACCGCCTTGTTGCCGTGTGTGCCGCCGAGGTCGTTGGCCAGCAGCACCTGGGGCTGGGTGGCTGCCCTGGTGGCGGTCACCTGCAGCGTGGTGGTCACGCCGTTGACCGCGCTGACGATCGCATCAGCGGTATCGCTGGCTGTCATCACCAGGGTCAGGTCGACCGGCACGCGGCCCGCGGTGACGCCCACCGGAAGCAGGTCGAACTCGAAGACCGCGGCGGGGTGAATGCCGTCGTCGATCGTGAAGGTCTCCCCATCGACGAGGTTGGCCAGGGCGACGGTGGTGAGCGAGCCAGTCGCGGTGGTCAGCGGCTGGGCGACGGTGCAGGTCGGGTTGCAGGTGCCGCAGGTCAGCGTGTTGCGGTCGTCGCAGACCTCGGGGCCGTTGGTGGTGCCGTCGCCGCAATAGGGGCCAGCGAGGCTCAGGCCTCCGGTGCAGGTGGCGTTGCAGCGCGCGCAGCTGATCGCGCCGTACGGGCACGCGGTCTCGGTGACGGTGTTGCCGTCGTCGCACGTCTCGCCGGCCTGCGTGGTGCCGTCGCCGCAGAACGGGCCCACCAGCGTGAGCACCGCCGCGCAGGTCGCGTTGCAGCGGGTGCAGTTCGGAGTGCCGTACGCGCAGGCGGTCTCGGTGACGACGTTGTTGTCGTCGCAGACCTCGTTGGGGCCGTTGACCGTGCCATCGCCGCAGACGCCTCCGGTGAGGCTCAGCGTCGCGGTGCAGGTGCTGTTGCAGCGCGTGCAGGACGCCGTGTTGTACGGGCACGACGTCTCGGTGGTGGTGTTGCCGTCGTCACAGACCTCCGGGCCGTTGATGAAGGTGTCGCCACAGGTGACGCCTGAGAGGTTCAGCGTGGCCGAGCAGGTCGCGTTGCAGCGCGTGCAGGTGGCCTGGCCGTACGGACACGCCGCTTCCGTCGTGGCGTTGCCGTCGTCACACGTCTCGCCGGCCTGCATCGTGCCGTCGCCGCAGAACGGGCCACTCAAGCTCAGCACCGCGGTGCAGCCCGCGTTGCAGCGGGTGCAGGTGGCGCTGCCGTACGGGCACACGGTTTCCGTCGTCATGTTCCCGTCGTCGCACGCCTCGATGCCCGGAGCGACCGTGTCGACGAAGCCGTCTCCGCACGCGCTCGTCTTGCAGCTGGGCAGGCAGTTGTCGGTCGAAATCTGGTTGCCGTCGTCGCACTGCTCGCCGGCCGCCGCGTTGAACAAGCCATCGCCGCAAGAGACCGCGGTGCAGTCGCTGTCGCAGGTGGCGCTGTTGCCCGCGGTGTCGCAGGCCTCGCCGGCGGGGACGTTCTTGAGGCCGTCTCCGCAGCTGGGAACCGTGCAGTCGCTGTCGCAGGTGGCGCTGTTGCCGCCGGTGTCGCAGGCCTCTCCGCGGGCGGTGTTCTTGTGGTTGTCCCCGCAGAAGGCGGCGGTGCAGTCGTTGTCGCAGCTGGCGCTGTCGACGGCGCCCAGGTTGTCGCACTGCTCGAGCGCGGTGACGTTGACGATGCCGTCGCCGCAGACGCGCGTGGTGCAGTTGGCGTTGCAGGTCAGCGACTCGCCCGACGTGTCGCAATTTTCGATGTTCGGCGCCTGGCCGTCGACGAGGCCGTCTCCGCAGCGGGCGTTCTTGCAGGCGTTGGTGCAGTTATCGAGGTTGCTGCTGTTGCCGTCTTCGCACTCTTCACCCTTCGTGTAGTCGACGACGCCGTTGGGGCAACCTTCGCCGGACTTGCAGTCGGCCGAGCAGTTGTCGCCGCCCACGGTGTTGCCGTCGTCGCACACCTCGTTGACGTCGATGATGTTGTTCCCGCAGACCTCCAGCGACTTGCAGTTGCCCGAGCAGCCGTCGCCGTTGTTCTGGTTACCGTCGTCGCAGACCTCGCCCTTCGTGGTGTCTTTGACGCCGTTGCCGCAGACCTCGAACTTGCAGGTCGCTCCGCAGCCGTCGCCCGGAGTGGCGTTGCCGTCGTCGCAGTCTTCGCCTTTGACGACGTCTTTGTAGCCGTTGGGGCACGTCTCTACCGACTTGCAGTCAGCGCTGCAGCCGTCGCCCGAAATCACGTTGCCGTCGTCGCAGAGCTCGCCGACGCCGCCGTCGGGGGCGATCGGGTCCTTCGCGCCGTTGCCGCACTGCTCTTTCTTGCAGCTGGGGCTGCAGCCATCGCCCGCGGTGTTGTTGCCGTCGTCGCACTCTTCGCCGCGGTCGGTGTCGACGTACGTGTTGCCGCAGACCTCGGTCGACAGACAGTCGCGGCTGCAGCCATCGCCACCCAACTTGTTGCCGTCGTCACACTTCTCGCCGACCTTCTCGTCGATCTTCTTGTTGCCGCAGACCTCACTCGACCTGCAGTCGGCCGCGCAGCCGTCGCCGTCCATCGTGTTGCCGTCGTCGCAGACCTCGCCGACGGTGGAGTCGGGCACCATGTTTCCGCACTTCTCGTTCGACTTGCACGTGCTGCTGCAGCCGTCGCCGTCGACGCGGTTGCCGTCGTCGCAGACTTCAGAGGCCCTGGTGTCGATGACCGAGTTGCCGCAGACCTCGGACGACTTGCAGTCGTCGCTGCAGCCGTCGCCGTTCGTCTTGTTGCCGTCGTCACAGACCTCGCCCTTGCCGGGGTCTACCTGGTTGTTGCCGCAGACCTCGTTGGACTTGCAGTCGTTGCGGCAGCCGTCGCCGCTGATGATGTTGCCGTCGTCGCAGAGCTCGCCTTCGCCGACGGTGCCGTTGCCGCAGCCATCGCGAATGCAGGTGGTGCCGTCACTCGAGCAGGTCGAGCCGGCGGGGCAGACGATGCCGCTGGAACAGGTGGTGCTCGCCGGCGAGAAGCAAGACCCAAGCAGCAGGGCAGCGGCGCAGAGCAGTGAGAAGCGAAGCATGGGGTGAGTGCTCCTAGAACGCGACGAAGAGGGCGGCGCCGGGGGCGGGCCCGAGCAGGGGAATCAGCGAGACGGTGGTCGGGGTCACGCCGACGGTGGTCGAATGGTAGGGCGTGAGGCGGTTGAGGTAGACGAGCACGGCGCCGGTGATGAGCGCGGCGCCGCCGATGCCGTACATCGCCATCCCGATTCCCTGCATCGTGTCGCCGCTGGACTTGCGGCCGGCGAGCGCGACGTCGGGGGTGCAGCCACCGGTGGTGGCGTTGACGCAGGAGGTGATGCCGCGGTCGTAGGCGTTGAAGGAGTCGCGGGCCGAGAGGTGAAGGGCGGCGCCGCTGCCTGCGACGATCGCGCCGCCCGCGACGACGAGCCACGGCATGACCTGCGGCCAGCGGCGGCGGTACTCGGTCAGCTCTTCGGCGGTCTGCAGCTTCAGCTCGAAGAGCTTCGAGGTCGCGCCGGGCAGGGTGTCGCTCTGCTCGGCGGTGATGAAGCCTTCTTTCGAGGCGACGACGGTGTGCGTGCCGGCGCGGACGAGGCCTGTGTACGTGCCGGGGCCGACCAACACCTGCACGCCATCGAGCTTCACTGCCGCTCCGACGGTGTCGCAGCGGATCTCGACCTTCACCAGCTGCTTCTCGACCAGCGCGCGGTAGCGCAGCGCCTGTTCGTACTTGTCCGAATCCAGCGGAGCGGCCCCGTACTTCAGCGCCGCCAGCAGGTGCTCGTGCGTCTCCAGCGGCTGGTCGAGGTTCACCAGCGCGAGCGCGAGGTTGTAGTGAATGGCCGGGTGGTCCCACGACTGCAGCGCCTCGCGGTAGATCTGCGCGGCCTTCACGAAGAGGGACTCTTTGAGCGCCGCGTTGCCGTCGCGGAAGAGCGCGAACGCTTTTTCCTGCTTCGGCTGGGGCACGCCTTTGGCCCAGGGGCGCTCGCCACCGTCGTCGAGCTTCCCCTGTTGTGCGAGCACGGGCGCCGCGAGAAGCGCGAGCACCACTGCAGTTGCGAATCTCATCCCTTTCCCCTCGATCATTTCAGTGTGTCGATGACTGGGCTGCCCAGCTGTTCTTCCAGCCGGGACGCACGGTCTTTCTCTTTGGCGAGCAGGCCCTGCACTTCCTGCCTCGCGGCGTCGGCGCGGCGCTTCGCCTCTTCCGACCGCTTGCGGGCATCGAGCGCTTCGCTGGCGTTCTTCACCGCGCGGCCTTCGGCGGTCTTCGCGGCGGCGGTGGCTTTCTCGGAAGCGGCGAGGGCGTCGAGCAGCTCCTGCTGTTTCACGCGCAGCTCGGCGGCGGCCTTCTGCGCTTCGGCGGCCATCGCTGTCGCCTCGGCCTGCGCGACCGCACGTTCCTTCTCTTTCGTCTGCGCCGCCTCGAGCGCTTCCATCGCCTTGTTCTCGGCGGCGGTGGCGACGATGGCCTTTTCCTGCGCCTCGCTGCGGGCGGACTGGATGATGACGAGCGCGACGGCGGAAGCGGCGACCATCATGCTCAGCACGACGACGGCGCCGATGGTGATGACGCGCTGCTGCCGGGCTTCGCGAATGCCGAAGGCGATCACGGCTTCGAGGTAGGCCTTCTGGTTGTCGGCCAGCTCGCCCTTGTGGCGCCGCTGGAAGCGCGAGGCTTCGTCGGCGAGCTCGCCCCGCCAGAGCAGGTTCGGGTCGTTGTCGTGGTTGGCCCATGCGCGGGCGGCGTTGCGAAGCTGCTCGATGAAGGCCGAGTCCTCGCTGGTCTCTTCGAGCCAGCGCTTGAGCGTGGGCCAGCTGTGAAGCAGCGACTCGTGGACGATTTCGACCGTGGCGACGCCGCTGCCCGTCTGCACCACCAGAAGGCGCGCCTGCACGAGCTCGTCGACCAGCGCGTGGAGCTCGGCCTTGTTGCTGCTGAGCTCGTCGAGCTCGTCCATCGAGACGATGGCCCGGGTGCGGTCGGGGGTGACGAGGCGAAGAAGAATCGAGCGGACGATTTGCAGCTTCGGCTGCGGCAGCTTGGCGAGCACGGCTTCGGCGTGGCTGGCCAGCGCTCCGGCGACTCCGCCAATGGCTTCGTAGGCGAACTTCGTGAGCAGCTTTCGCGCGGGGTCGCGGTTTTCCCACAGCTTCTGCGCCGAGAACTGCAGCAGGGGCAGCGCGCCCTGGGTGGTGGCGAGGTGGCCCAGCATGTCTTCGATGATCGCGGGCGACTCGAACTTGTAGCCGGCGAGCTCGGCGGGCTGCACGATGGCTTCCTTCAAGCCCTCGAGCCCCGGCGAGCCCAGAAAGACGAGGCCTTGATTCAGCTCGGCCATGAACTGCGGGTCTTCCGGTACGCGATCGAGGAAGTCCGAACGGATGCTCAAGACGAGGCGAATGGGCGCCGTCGCGTCGTCGGCCACGCCCGCCAGACACGCGGTGAAGGCGAGCCTTTCGGCCGCGTCGGGCACCAGCGTGTAGAGCTCTTCGAACTGGTCGACGAAGAGCAGGATGTTCTTCTTCTCGCGGCGCGCGCGGGCGCGAAGCACCGAGCCGACGAAGCCGGGCTCGGTCGCCAGGCGCTGGGTCAGCCTCTTTTCTTCAGCGAGCTCGTCGGCGACGGAAACGGACGTGCTGACCATCGGCGAGATGAGTGAGGCGAGCGCAGCCAGCGGCGCGCGGCCGGGTCGGAGCACCAGCGATTCCCACGCTTCGCCCGAACGTTTCAGTGCGGGGACGAGGCCGGCGCGGACGAAGGACGACTTGCCGGCGCCCGACGGGCCGACGACGCCGATGATGGGGCGCTCGCGAACGCGGTTCACCATCGCCGCGACTTCGTTGCGGCGGCCGAAGAAGCGATCTGCGTCCGATTCCTGAAAGGAGCTCAGGCCTGCGTAGGGGCTCTCGTCGAGTTTCAGCTCGCGCGAGTAGCGCCCGGGCATGAACGGCTCGAGCGCGCGCAGCAGGGTGACGGCGTCGGGCCAGCGCTTGTCTTTGTGCTTCAACAGGCAGCGATCGACGACGTCGGCGAGCGCCTGCGGCACGTCGGGCGCCTTGCTGGCGAGCTTTGGCATCGGCTCGTTGAGCAGGCCCGTCACCATCAGCTGCTGCCCGCGGAAGGGGTCGAGCGGGTGTTTTCCGCTGAGCATCTTGAAGAGCATGATGCCCACCGACCAGATGTCGGCGCGGTGATCGATGGGGACGCCGATGCCCCACTGCTCGGGCGCCATGAAGGCGAGGGTGCCCATCATCGCGCCATGTTCGGTGAGCTCGGCGGTGGTGTTGTCTTCGAAGGTCTGGCTCGGCGCGCGCGGGCGCGTCACGTACGCGGGCGCCTTCTCGTCGCCCTGCAGGACCTTGGCGATGCCGAAGTCGAGCACCTTGGTGACGCCTGAGTCGGTCACCATGATGTTGTCGGGCTTCAGGTCGCGGTGAACGATGCCCTGGCTGTGGGCGAAGGCGAGCGCGCGGACGACGGGCACCATCAGCTCGACGGCGCGCGGCGGCGGCAGCGGCTTTCCTTCGGGGATGAGCTTCGTCAGCTGCTGGCCGTTGATGAACTCGAACACCATGAAGGGGGCGCCCTGCCAGGCGTCGACCTCGAAGATGACGACGATGTTTTCGTGGCTGCAGGCGGCGGTGGTGCGGGCTTCGAGGATGAAGCGCTTGGTGAGGTCGTCCGACTGGGTGTCGAGGAACTTGATCGCGACGCGCCGGCCGAGGCGGGTGTCGCGGCTCAGGTAGACGCTGCCCATGCCGCCGCGGCCGATGAGCTTGATGAGCTCGTAGTGGTGAACGCGGGTCCCGGGCCCGAGCACCTGGCGAACGGGGGCGCCGCCGGGCGAGGTGTATTCCTTGTTGGTGGGCAGTGGTGTGGGCGACGAGCTGCTCGTCACGGGCGGCTGCGTCTTCGTCTTCGGCTTCGGCGGCACCGGGGGCGGCACGCCGTGAAGGGTGTGAAGCTCGGCCTCGCCGTCGGGCAGCGCGGGCGAGGCTCTGCTTTCCCGTGGCGGCAACTCGAGCGCGAAGTCAGCGTCGGTCAGCGCGTTGAAGCGCGAGGGCACCTTTGTTTGGTCGTGGGGCCCCAGCGGCGCGATCGACGGTGGACCCGGGACCTGCGCGGTCGGGTTGGTGTTTACCGGGGCGTCGCCCTCGACCTCCTTCCTATTGCTCAATGGCTCTTTCCTTTCCGAAGGACTGCAGCGACCTGTAGCAGCTGGACTCTCTTCCCCAGTCTACGTCTGCCCGGGCTTCGCAGGAACTTCCAGCTCGTCGCCCACCCGCTTCGTGCGCACGCTCAGCGGCGCCCCACCGCCCGACGACATCGCGGAGCCAGCGATGCCGCCGTCGAGTTCGACCCATGGGTGTGCCTTTCGGGCTCGAAAAGCCCGCCACGGGGCAGCGCCGGCAAGCGGGCGCTTTCAGGCTTTCGCAGCGGTGCGGACCGCGGCGATGAGCGCCGTCAGCCGTTTTCGGGCAGCCACTTCGGTCGCGTGCCACGGGGTGTAGTCAGGCAGCAGCTGCCAGAGCATCGCGGTCACTGCGATGTCGGCGATCGAGATCGAGTCTCCGACGAGCCACTGCCTGCCGTCGAGGCGCGTCTCGAGCGAGTCGAGGTGGCGGGAAAACTCGCGTCGCACCAGCGACGGATCTCTTCGGCTCAACCCCTGCGCGTTAAGCTTCGCCCGCGTCTGGCGCCGCGCCACCAGCGGCCCCAAAGGCCTCAGCATCACCGGGAAGTGGGCGCGGAACTGCGACAGCAGGAGCGTCCAGTGCGCTTCGTCTTCGAACTTCGCGTAGACGCCCTGCCAGTACAGCGACTCGTCCGCCCAGTCCTCCAGCAGATCGGCCTCGGCGCGCAGCTTCGGATCGGTGGGGATCAATTGGGGCCCCGTGCCTTCTGCGTCGATCGCCTCGAGGATCGCGGTCGAGTCCTCGAGCTTGCGATCGCCAAAGACCAGGTACGGCAGCTTGCTGCGCGGGTTCACCCTGTCTGCGAGCAGGATGTTCTTCATCTCGTAGGGGATCTGCTTGAGCTTCAGGCATGGTGTCAGTGTACGCGGGCAAAGACCGTGACGGTGAGGGTGACCGCTCTGGTCCTGTCGGGTGTTCATCTTCGCCACCGAGGCTCAACGAGGCGGGAGTGACGGTGCCGCCGTTCCACTAAGCTGCGCCGATGCGCGGCGTCGAGCAGATCCCCTTCATCTATGACGCGATGATGGCAGTGATGGAGTTCTTCGGCCTGCGCCGCTGGCGGGAAGTGCTGGTGGCCGGCGCGCGCGGGCCGACGCTCGACCTCGGGTGCGGCACCGGGCGCAACCTGCCGCGGTATGCCGAAGGGGCCCTGGTGGTCGGGCTCGAGCCGTCGATCGACGCGCTGAAGAAGGCGCGGCGGCGGGCGCCCGGGGTGCCGCTGGTGCGTGGCAGCGCCCACGCGTTGCCGTTTCGGCCG
Organism: Myxococcales bacterium; assembly: GCA_038206395.1. Taxonomy (GTDB): domain Bacteria; phylum Myxococcota; class Myxococcia; order Myxococcales; family Myxococcaceae; genus JAGSPQ01. Next base: position 23,866 of record JBBRAX010000012.1, read on the forward strand.
GGCACGTTTCAGACCGTGGTCAGCGGGCTGGTGTTCTGCTCGGTGCCCGACGCGGAGCGCGGCCTGAACGAGGTGAAGCGGGTGCTCAAGGCGGACGGCGAGCTGCGCATGCTCGAGCACGTGCGGTCGACGTCGGTGCTCAAGGGAAGGTGGCAGGACTTCATTCAGCCGGCGTGGACGGCGGTCGCCGGCGGCTGCCACCCGAACCGCGACACCGAGGCCGCGGTTCAGCGCGCGGGCTTTCAGATCGCGGCGGACACCCGGCGGGCGAACGGCACGATGCGGCTGTTCACGGCGACGCGGGCTTCGCCTCGCACTTCGCCTTCACGCACGCCAGCTTGAGGCTGTCGGTTGGGCGCTCACAGCTCAGCGCGCCTTCAGGAAGTCGAGGCCCAGGCGCAGCAGGTCGAGCGGAAACACGCGGGGGATCAGGTGGAGGATCCCGAACGCGGCGGCGTGCACGCCCAGCGCGGCGATTGGTCCTTCGAACTTCTTCACCACCATCGTCGTCACCGCCGCGAAGCCCGCGAACCACAGCCAGAAGGCCAGCGGGCTGAAGAGCGCGAAGGCGCCGAAGACCAGCTTGAAGCTCAGCATCGCGCCGAGCACTGCCCAGACTCCGAGGATTCCCAGGTGCACCGCGTTCTTCATGCCGTTCATGTGTGGCTCCGTTGTGATGCGGGTGTTCCTCTTCAACGCCCAGCATCGCGGATCGGTGCAATTACGTTGGGGAACTGGTTGTCGTCGAAGTGATAACCTGTGGTGTATGATTTCTCTCCAGCGGCTCGAAGGGTTCTTCTGGGTTGCCCGCACCGGGGGGTACGCCCGGGCCGCCCGCGCTTTTCCCTACCCGATCAGCCAGCCCGGCGTTCACCAGCAGGTGCGTCGCCTCGAGGAAGAAGTCGGTGTGTCGCTGTTCGAGCGGGTCGGCAAGGATCAGATGGCGCTCACGCCCGCGGGGCACGCGCTGTTCGAGGTCGTCGAGCCCTTCTACGAGCAGCTGCCTGCGCTCGCTTCCAAGTTGAAGGACGGGAAGGTCGGCGGAGTGCTCAAGGTCCACGCCGCCGGGCATCTGCTGCGCCACCTGATGCCGAAGTGGCTGCAGCGGCTGCAGAGCCGGCGGCCCGACATCACGGTGGCGCTGTCGGAAGTGAAGGCGGCCGATCCGTTGGCGCTGCTGCGCGGCGAGGCAGATCTGCTCGTCGACTGGCTGCCGTCGTTGCCGGAAGGACTCGAGGCGCGCGAGGTGGCGACGATGCGCACCTTCATCGTCGCGCCGACCCACGGGCCCCACGCGCAGGGAACGCGGTTGAAGCTCTCGGCGCTCGGCGAGGTGCCGTTCATCGCGTACCACGCGGATCGCACGCTCAAAGACCTGCAGCTGGCCGGCCTCGCCGAGCACGGGCTGCATCCGCCGCAGTCCTTCTCGGCCGACTCGTCCGACACCATCCTCGGCTTCGTCGCCGCTGGCCTGGGCTTCTCACTCGTGCCGTCGCTGAGCGAAGCGGGCCCCCAGGTCGCCGGTGTCATTGCCTGGCCGGTGCAGCACCCGAAGTCGAAGTTCCCAATCAGCGCCGCCTGGCGCAAGCGCTCGGTGATGCACCCGTTGGTAGAAGCGGCCCTCGCCGCAGCGTGATGGAACTGGTGCGCCACGTAGCCCTCACTTCTGGATCGTTCTCGGTCGTAACCGCCTTCCATTGCGCCGCAACGTGGGGATCCCTGGCCGTGCGTTTCCAGAACGTGGTCGCACGGCTGACTGCCTGTTGCCACACCGCGCGCTCTTCTGCGGCGGGATCCGGGGGCGTGAAAGGGGTGGGGCCGAGGTCTTCGCGATGAACGCCCGGCCGGTACTGCATCGGAAGCATGTCGTAGCAGGGCGCCAGCGTGAAAGTGCCGCGCGCGAAGTCGCTGACGAAGAGACTCAAGTTTCCGAAGTGCATGTCGGTGTTTGCGATGAGTCTCCCGAATGCCCGCCAGCGGCGTGCGCGCTTGCCCAGAAGCGGCTGCCGCCAACGAGCGGCCGCTGGAGTTCGACGAGACGGCGTACCAAGGTCACTTCTCGCCGACGGGCCTCCAGTGCAGAAAGCAACGGAAGCCGAACCATCCGCTAAGCTGTCGACGTGGCTGCAACGGTTTCTGCGCCGTTCAAGGGGGCTTACGTGACGTCCGAGCTGACGGGAGGCGCGCGCGTCGGCCCATACGAGGTTCTGGCGACCCTGGGCGCGGGCGGCATGGGCACGGTCTTTCGGGCGCGCGATCCCCGCCTTGGCCGCGACGTCGCGATCAAGGTGCTCGCGTCGCAGCTGGCGGCAGACCCGACGCTGCTCAAGCGCTTCGAGCAAGAGGCCCGGGTGCTGGCAGGGCTGAGCCACCCGAACGTCGTCGCGGTGTTCGACGTCGGTTCGGCCGATGGGCGCCAATACCTGGTGACCGAGCTGCTGGTGGGGATGACGCTGCACGACTTCCTCCAGAGCGCGCCGCGGGCCGGGGGCGAGCTCGTCGATGCGGCCTGGCAGCTGGCCGAAGGGCTCGTCGCGATTCACGAGCGCGGCGTGATTCATCGGGATCTCAAGCCCGCCAACATCTTCATCGTCCAGGGTGGCCAGGTGAAGCTGATCGACTTCGGGCTGGCGCGCACCGAGGGGCGGGGCGACCTGACGAAGACCGGGTCGTTCATGGGGACCCCCGGCTACATGGCGCCTGAGCAGCTTCACGGCGCGGTTGTCGACGCGCGGGCCGACCAGTTCGCGTTTGGCGCGGTGCTCTTCGAGATGCTCACCCATCGCCGCGCCTTTCCGGGTGAGTCGCCGATGGATCGAGCGATGGCGACGCTGACCCAGACCCCGCCTGAGCTGCCTGCGCTCTGTTCGGGAGACAACGGCCCAGCGTTTCAGGTCGCGCAGCGGTGCCTCGAGAAGGACGCGGGCGCGCGCTTTGGGTCGATGAGGGAAGTCGCCGCGGCGATGAACGCGCTTCGATCGAGCGGCCGCATCGCCCCGCTGGCGAGCCTCACCGCTCATGGCGCGGCGGTCGGCGACACCTTTCTTCCCGGACCAGTGACCGGGATTCCCACGGCTGCCCCAGCTCCCTCGAAGGCAAAGTGGGCTCTTGCCGCGGTGGTCGCCACCTCGGTCGTGGGGCTGGCGGCCTGGCGAGCGGTGTTGACGCCAAAGCCCAGGCCGGACGAGGCGGCGGCAGCGGTGAAGATCGCGAGCAGCGTGGAGGCGATGATGCTCACCCCTGCGCAGCGGTGGGCACTCGAGATCCCGGTCGTGGTGGAGGATCTTCCTCGCACCGGCGCTGAAGCAGGAGCCTCGCTGGGCCTGGTGATGGTGGTGGCCCAGGAGGGCTTTGTCCTTGGCGCGGACGCGAACTATTTCGCCGCCGCGAACGGCGCGATCCTGAAGCGGATCCCGAACGAGGCAGATGGGACACGTGACTTCCAGGCGCTGGCCCGCGCCCTCGACGAGGCGAAGAAGGCCTTTCCACTCGAGACCCGGCTCGTCGTCGCCTGCCAGAACGGCGTGAGCCGCGGCGACTGCGATCGGGCGCGAATCAGCGCGGCAGAGCAGGGCGGGCGCACGCTCTTCGGCGACCAGTGGCTGGTCGAGGGCGCGTTTCCACCCGGCGTACTGGGCACCACCGGCAGCGGGTTCGAGGTCCGCTTCACCCAGAGCGCCGCGATGCCCGTGCGCCGCCTCGACGCGCAATCGCTGGCGCGCCTCAAGGCGAAATACGGCATCGAGTAGAGCGCGAGGATCCGCTTTCGATGCAGACGGTCGATCGTCTGCTCAAGTGAGCACTGCCTCTTCGTAGGACTACGCGTTCGACAGGACGTCGGCGACGGTGATCAGCGTCCCCATGTCGTCGGCGCCCTGCGGCAGCTCGGGGATGGCGATCGCGGTGGCGTTCTTGCCAGCGCGCGAGCGGAGCTCTTCGAGAAGCGCAGAGTCCCTGGTCGCGGCTTCCTGCTCGACGCGGGCGATCTGCTGCAGCTTGCCCAGCGCAGAACGTGCCTCGGCGCTGGCAGGCGCCGCGAAGATGCTCTCGTCAGGAAACTTTCGATCGGCGTTCCGTGCGCGGCTGCGGTTGAGCACGAAGCCGCGAAACGGAAGCTCGAGCTCGCGGGTCTTGTCCTGAAAGAAGTGCGCTTCGGCGAGCGTCACGGGCGCGGGCGAGGTGACGAGCAGGAAGGCGACGTCGGGGCCGCTCAAGAACGTGCGCATCGTGTTCACGTCGACGTTGAGCGCCGTGAAGATGTTCGAGAACAGGCCCATGAAGGTGACGAGCTCGGTCGCGAACTCATCGCCGAAGACGGCGCCCAGAATCTTCGAGATCACCTTCGAGGCGGCGCGGCCGACGAGGCTATCGACGCGGGGCAGAAAAGCTTGAATCGCGCGGCCTTCGATCAACCGCGACAGCCGGCGGGGTGCCTCGAGGAAATCCAGCGCGTGGCGCGACGGCGGCGTGTCGAGCACCACCAGGTCGTACTTCCCTTCGCTGACCAGCCGGTGCAGGGCTTCCATCGCCGTGTACTCGTGCATGCCCGCGACCATCGCTGACAGCTGCTGGTAGATGCGGTTGTTGAGCACGCGCTCGGCGTCGGCGGGATTCTTGGTCAGCCTACGCACGGAGTCGTCGGCGACGAGCTTCGGGTCGAGCATCCACGCGTCGAGCGACGCAGGCGCCTTGATGCCGGCCGCGGCCTGGCGATCGGGCGGAATCGAGACGGGCGTCGGTGGATTGCGCGACACCCCCAGCGTCTCGGCGAGGCGCTTCGACGGGTCGATGGTGAGCACGAGCACGCGGCGGCCCGCACGGGCGGCGGCCAGCGAGAGGGCGGCCGCGGTGGTGGTCTTGCCGACTCCGCCAGCGCCGCAGCAGACGATGATTTTCCGGGTGCGAAGCAGCTCGCCGATGTGGACTTCACTCATCCGGTGGCGCGCTCCTGGGTGATGTCTTCCGACGCCACCAGCGCATCGGCAACCTTCGAAATCAACCCAGCCTGCGGCAGGTCGGGGATGACGAAGATCGGCAGCGACGTGCCCGCGCGAAGGCGGGCGAGCTCACGGCGCGACGACTGGGGCTTGTGGAAGCCTTCGGCGCCGTAGAGGTTCTGGGCGTCGACCAGCGGGTTCAAGAGCTCGCGCTCGTTGCGGGTGAAGGGGTCGACGGGGAAGCGATTCAGAATCACTCCACCCGTGGGCATCGAGGTCTTCTTGAGTCCTTCGAGCAGCTCGAGGCATTCGCTGATGGGCAGCGTCTCGGGCAGCGTCACCACGTAGGCGGCCGCCTTCTGGGGGTCGTTCAAGTAGCTCTGGCCTTCGCGCAGCGCCTCGGCAATCGGGCCGCGCGGCAGCAGGCGAAGCAGCATGTCGGGCAGGCCGGTGAGCGAGAGCGTGTGCCCGGTGGCGGGCATGTCGACCAGGATCAGCTGGTACAGCGGCTCGCCTTCCGCGCGTTCCATGCGCAGGTAGCTGAGCAGCTGGAAGAAGACGCCCATCTCTTTGAAAGACGGGCCGGCGCTGAGCAGGCGGCGCAGCGCATCCGAGCTGATCGCCGCGCGTGCGAGCGTGGACGACCGGAGCACCGAACGCAGGAAGAGCTCCTGGCCGGTGCGAGCCAGCAGCAGCGCGCCGTCGACGCCGGCGGCGATCTTCTCGGGCGAGGCGGGCAGGCGGTCGCGGCCGAACACGCGGGCCAGCGGCGAGTAGTCCTTCGGGTCGTCACCGATTTCAGTGACCAGCACCCGAAGGCCGCGGCGCTGCGCAATGGTGCCGATCGCGGCAGTGAGCGTGGAACGCCCGACGCCACCCTTACCAGGCAGGAGCACGATCCGTTTCTTGAGCAACTCGTCCAAACGAGGGCACTCTAAGGGCTGCACCGCTTGATGAACGAACCCTTTTCAGTGGCATTCGTGCGGCCCGCCGCCTTCGGCACCCTCGCAGGCATTCATCTGCCCAGCGGTGTCGAAGCGGTGACGGTCGACGTGCTGCAGCGGCTGCACCCGGTCGAACGGGCCCTTGCCGAAACCATGCGGGGCCGCCGGCAAATCGAGTTCACCGGGGGGCGGCTGGCGTGGCGGGCGCTCGGCGTGTCGGCCGAGCCGCTGGCGATCGGGTCTGAAGGCGCGCCGCAGTGCCCAGCGGGCAAGTCGGTATCGCTGACCCACAAGCAGGACCTGGCGGTGGCGATGGTGGGCGACGCGACTGCCGGCACGCTCGGGCTCGACCTCGAGGGCGACGCGCGCGAGCGGATGACGATTGCGTCGCGGGTGCTGCGGCCGGAGGAGCTCGAGGCGTTGCCTCTGGTGGACGCGTGGCGGGCGGTGCTGGTGCGGTTCGCGTTGAAGGAAGCGGCGTACAAGGCGATTCACCCGCACCTGCGCCGCTTCGTCGGCTTTCAGGAGGCGCGGGTGGGGCTCAATCCGGTGACGGTCGAGATTGTGACGGAGCCTTCGGTGCGGCTCGAGGCCTCGTGGGAAGCGCTCGACGCCTTCAAGGTGCTGGCGATGGTGCGGGCGCGCCGGACTTAGGCGTGCAACTCGCGCAGCAACGCGTGGAAGTCGGCCGCGTGTAGGTAGACGAAGGTCGAGAGGCCGAAGCTCAGCTGGTCGCCGTTGTTCAGCGTCGTCTGCAGCTGGGTCAGCTTCTGCCGGTTGATGAACGTGCCGTTGACGCTGCCGAGCTCGACGAGGATGCCGCGCTTGCCGTCCCAGCGGATGGCGGCGTGGATGCCCGAGACGGCGGGGTCTTCGACGATGAGATCGTTTCCTGCGTCGCGGCCGATGCGCAGCTGCACGATTCCGTCGGGGCGGGGCGGGGGTAGGGTGGCGACGATCAAGTCCTCGAATTTGCCGAGCGCTGGCAAATTCTCTGAGTTCAGCGTCGGCAGCGGCAGCGTGAACTTCACCTTGCCCTCGCGCACCTGCATCGCGAGCCGTTCAGACGGAGGCTGCTGCATCAACCCAATCGGACCCATTCGGGCGGTGAAGGCCGCCGCGTCGAGCTTCCGCGCCATCTCAGAAAGTTGTCTAACGCGAAGCATGGGCGCGGGGACTTCTACCAGATCCATTTCATCCCGAAGAGAACCGCCCCGTTCATCCCGAAGAGAACCATTCCGTTCATCCCGAAGAGAACCATTCCGTTCATCCCGAAGAGAACCGCCCCGTTCATCCCGAAGAGAACCGCCCCGTTCATCCCGAAGAGAACCGCCCCGTTCATCCCGAAGAGAACCGCCCCGTTCATCCCGAGAGAAGTCGAGGGATGAGCCGCCTCGCTCTCCCGGCACCCTACCTCTGGGGCTGCTCGTCCTTCGACGGGCTCAGGACGAACTCCCGGCCCGCGAGCAGGCCGCGCCATTCTTTCAGCGCTCCGTCGTAGAAGCCGGCTTCGGCATTCCACCGGGTGGGATTGCGGAAGGTGCCGAACACCCAGTCCCACAGGGGAAGCTCGGCATAGTTGGTGGCGTGAAGGCCGCGCTGGTGGTGAAGGCCGTGCTGCTCGGGGCGCTGCACGAAATAGCCGAGCCACTTCGGCGTGCGCAGGTTCGAGTGCTCGAAGAGCCCGGTGAGGATGAAGTAGACGCCGGCCAGCGACGCCGCTTCCGCAGTGAGCCCGAGCACGAAGCCGTACAGCACCGTGCTCGCGGTGGCGAGCAGCAGAATCTCGTTCGGGTGGAAGAAGCACATGCCCGCCGGGTCCATGCGTTCGGGCGCGTGGTGCATCTGGTGAACGTGGCGCCAGAGAAACGGGACGCGGTGGTGCGCGCGGTGAAGCCAGTACACGACCAATTGGTAGACGACGAACCCCGCGATCGAGCCGCCCCAGTCGCCCAGCGCGGCGCCGTTGAAGAGGTGGTGCTTCTCGACCACGGGCCGCAGCGCGTACGGCAGCGCCCCGTTGACGAGCAGCGTGAGCAGAAAGAAGAAGACGCCCCACGCGCGCCAGGGCCCGGCGATTTCCGGCATCTGCCGCGCGGGCTGGTGGCGGTCGACCCAGAGCATCGCGAGAAACGCCAAGAACGAAACGCCAGTGAGAACGAGGCTCATGCCGCGCGCAGCCTCTCGCGCGCCAGCTGCAGCACCGGCACGCCGGTGAGCTCGAGGAAAGACAGCATCGGCGTCAGCAGCTGCGGCGTGCGGGTGACGAGGTAGCGCGCTTCCCACCGGCCGTTGGGCTCGGCCTTCATCGCGTGCAGCCGGGCGAGGTAATCGAGCTGCCCGAAGCGCTTCTGCATCCACCGCAGCTGGGGCCGCATCAGCAGGCTGCTGCCTTCGAGGTCGAGGCGGGCCAGCGGGCAGAAGCCCAGTGACAGCTCGCGCACGCCTTCGACCGCGAGGCGCGCGGCGATCGCCTGGACGGCGGCGAGGTACACGCCCCAGAGCTTGGTCGGCTCGAAGCGCAGCAGGTTGAGCAGGTAGCCCTTCACCTCGCCGGCTTCGAAGTACGGGTCGATGACCGCGTAGCCGAAGCGACCGCCGCGAACGGAGAGCGCGAAGACGTGAGATGGGCCGCCCTTCGCGTACGTCATCGGGCGGTTGAGGAAGCGCATCTCGTACGGCACCACGCTGCGCTGCAGGGCGCTGGCGTTGACGCGGTGGATGAACGCGATGTCGTCGTCGTCGAGCGCCATCAGCTCGATCTGGAAGCCGGCCTTCTCGGCCTTGCGGGCGGCAGACAACGCGGGCGCTCCGGCGAAGGTGTCGTTGCGGGTGAGGTCGAGGATGCGGTCGGTGCCCAGCGCGGCGCGGAAGTGAAGGCCGTGCACGCCGCGTGCGGTCTGCTCGTTCACGTAGAACAGCGCCGCGTGCGGAACCTCGTCGAGGAAGCGCTGCGCGAGCGACGCGGAATGTTCGGGCGCGCAGACGGGCCCACCCAGCGAGAGGGCGACCCCGAAGGCGCGCTGGTACGCGACGTAACCGTTGGGCGTGTCGAAGTACGAGAGGCCCGGCTGCACGGTCGACACGGCGATCGGATCCGACCCGTGGCGGTTGATGAGCTCGAGGCGCGGGCTCATGCGAGCTCCAGGTTCAGGCCGGCGAGGGCCAGGCGCGAGCGCGTGTCGGTGAGGCAGCGCGCCATCAACGCGTCGCCGTCGAGGCCGAAGGCAATCACCCCGTCGCTGCGCTGCTGGGTCAACGCGAAGAGGTCGCGCGCCCATTCGCTGATCTGCCGCTGAAGCCTGTCGCGCTGCGACGCGCCGAGACAGTCGACCAGCTGCCGGACGCGGGTGACGCCGAAAGCGAGGTGGCGGCTCTCGTCGTGCGCGATCTTCTCGACCAGCCACGTGCCGACCTTCGCCAGCGACTCGAGGCCTTCCATCTGAATCGACTGCAGCACGCGGCCCGACTCGGTCATCAGCGTCTGCGCGAGGCCTTCGATCAGGATGTTCATCCCCACCAACTGCGCGACGTCGTCCTTCGTGCTGACCACGCTGTCGATGAAAGCGGCGACCGCGGGGTTCATCGGAGCCGGCGTGTCCAGGTGGTACAGCAGCCGCGAGAACCACTCGACGTGGCGGGCTTCGTCGGTGACCTGGGTCGCTCCAAACAAACGGTCGACCAGGTTCGGAGACGTCTGCACCAGCTTCGCCGACACCGTCAGCGCGCCGAGCTCACCGTAGTGCGTCTGGGTCAGCAGCTCGGCGAGGCCCGCGCGAAGGGGCAGCGGCACCGCGCTGAAGTCGAGCGACTCCCAAGGCAGGTCCGACGCGTTCCACTGCCGCTTCTTCCCGAGCTCGTACAGACGTTCGATGTCCGGCGTTCCCGTGCTCAGCGAGGCCCTCGCCGCTGTCACCAGTGAAGCGATTCCCGTGTCGTTCATACCCAGCTTGGTTGCCAGGGCACCGGACAGCGATCCGCCTTTCTTCAGAGCGCGAAACGACTGAAACCCGCGCGTTTCACCTGCGCAGGAAACCGCTCACTTCGCGCAGCGCAACCCATTGTTCGCGGACGGTACGTCGGGCTTCGTCTTGCCGCGCGCGCTGAGGCCGTACCCGTGGCAGGTGTCTTGTTCTTCATCGCGTCTTCTCATTCTCGAAGTGCTGCTTCACGCGCTCGAGGCCTTCGTCAATCGTGACGCGGGGCGCGTAGCCGAGATCTCGACGGGCCGCCGAGATGTCGAACCACTGTGCGTGGGAAAGTTCGCTGGCGGCGAAGCGCGTCATCAGCGGCTCGCGGTCGATGCGGAAGAGGGCGTGGGTGGCTTCGAGGGTCGCTCCGAGGGCATAGGCGAGCCAGGCAGGCACGGGCTTGCCGACACCCGGCGCTCCTGCGGCGGCGAGCATGCGGTTGGCCATGGTCCAGACGCCGATGGGGTCACCGTCGCTGATGAAGTACGCCTTGCCCGAGACGTCAGGGTTCGACTGCAGCTTCTCGGCGGCCAGCAGGTGCGCGTCGACGCAGTTGTCGATGTACATCGTGTCGGTCTTCACGTCCTTCGTGCCGACCTGGCGCAGCTTCCCGGCGCGCGCGCGAGACAGCAGGCGGGGCAGCAGGTGGCGATCTCCTGGCCCCCAGATGAAATGCGGGCGCAGCGCGACGGTCGACAGCGTGACGTCGGCCGCCTCGCGAACGAGCCTTTCAGAAGCAGCCTTCGTGCGCGGGTAGTCGGCGGTGAAGTGGGTGCCGTAGGGAATCGATTCGTCGGCGCCTTCGATGTCCGCGCCGCTGTGCACGACACTCGGCGAGCTGGTGTGGACCAGGAAGCGAACGCCCTTCGCGCGGCAGCCGGCGATGACGTTCGCGGTTCCGTGGACGTTAATCGCCTCGTACTCCTTCGGGTCTCCCCAGCCTCCGGCCTTGGCGGCGGTGTGGAAGACGACGTCGGCGCCGGCGCAGGCGTGGGCGGTGGCTGCTGCGTCGCGAAGGTCGCCGCGCTCGAGCGCAACGCCCATGCCTTGCAGTTCGGGGTACTCGCCACGCGCGAGGACGCGAACGGTGTCGCCGCGCTCGACGAGGCGACGAACCAGCGCGCTGCCGAGGAAGCCGCCGCCGCCGGTGACCAGCGCCTTCACCGCTGCTCCGCCGCCCAGCGGGCGAGCTTCTCGCGTTCGATCTTCGCGTTGTGCCGTGCGTCGACGGGAAATGCGCCGGGGTAGGTGATGAAGCGCTGCAGCTTCGCGGTGACGGGGTTCTTCGCGGCGAGGGCCTTGAGCTCAGTCATCAGCGGCTCTTCGTTCGCCCCAGCCTCGCGCTCGACGAGCACGATGGGCGTCTGCTTGCCGCGCTCGCCGATGCCGACCAGCGCGGTGCGCTTCACCTGCGGGTGCTGGTTGAGGATCTCTTCGACGGGCACGGAGAAGTGGGTGCCCTCGGGGGTGACGACGCGGTGGCTCTTGCGGCCGCACATCCACAAGCGGCCCTGCGGGTCGAAGAAGCCGACGTCTCCCATGCGGTGCACGGTCTGATCGCCATCGCGGATCTTCGCCATCGCCGTCTGCTCAGGGCGCGCGTAGTACTCGCGGGTCACGATCGGCCCGCGCACGGTGATTTCCCCAATCTCGCCCGCGGCAACCAGCAGCGAGTCAGACCAGTGGGGAATCGGCGCGTCGGTGATGGCGATGATTCGAACCGTCACTCCGTCGACGGGCTTGCCGACGCAGACGCCGCGTCCTGCCGCTGCGCCCGAAGCCGTCTCGCTGAGGACTTCGCGGCTGCCGATGCTCGCGACGGGCAGCGACTCGGTGGCGCCAAAGGGCGTGAAGACCTGGGCGTCGCCGGTGAGCAGGCCGCTCATCCGTTCGAGCACGTCGTTTCGCATCGGAGCGCCCGACGACAACACCCGCCGCAGCGTCGGCAGCTTCAGCTTCTTCTCGGCGCCATAGCGGCTCAGGTTGTCGACCAGCGCGGGCGAGCCGAACATCGTGGTGCAGCCGTGGGCGTTGATCGCCTCGACGAGCACTGCGGGGTCGGCGCGCGCGGGAAACCGGAAGTCCATCTTCGGCAATACGGACGTCATGCCGAGCGCAGGGTCGAACAGCGCGAAGAGCGGAAAGGTTGGCAGATCGATTTCGCCCGGCTGGATGTCGTACGTGTCGCGAATCATCCGCACCTGCGCGTCGAACACCTCGTGCGTGTAGACGGCGCCTTTCGGAACTCCCGTCGAGCCCGAGGTGAAGAGGATCGCCGCCGTCTCGCCCGGGTTCGGCACCGCCATCGCGTACGGGCCCTTGCCTTCGCCGAGCTTTCGCAACCCCGCGAGCGTGTGGCCGCCCCAGAAGAGCCGCGGGCCGACGGTGACCTTCGCGCGCACTTTACGGAAGGGGCCGGGGAAGAGGACGCGCGCGAGGTGCGCCGCGGGGACGCCGATGAAGGCCTCGGGCTCGACCTCGTCGAGACACGACAGCAGCGCGCGGCGGCCGATGCCGGGGTCGATCATCACGATCACGGCGCCGGCCTTGAAGAGCCCGAACACCATCGGGAAGAAGTCGAGGCTCGGCGGCACCATCAACACCGTGCGCACTCCGCGCCCGATGCCGATCGCCTCGAGGCCCCGCGCGTACGCATCGCTGAGCGTGTCGAGCTCGCCGAAGGTCAGCCGGCGATCGCCGCAGATGATCGCCGCCCGGTTCGGAGAAAGCTTCGCCATCGCAGGAAGGTGCGAGGCGATGTTGGCGTTGGTCACGCCAGGGGTCCGGCCAGCGGGTGGCGCGCGAGGAAGTCGCGAATCAGCGGCAGGATTTCTTCGTGCGCGTCCTCGAGGACGTAGTGGCCCGCGTCGGCAAACGTGTGCACCTCGGCGGTCGGCAAGCGGCGGCGCCACTCGGCGAGGAAGTGGTCGTCGAACACGAAGTCTTTCTTTCCCCAGCAGATCAGCAGCGGCACGCCGTTGAACTGCTCGAGCTTGTCCGATACTTCCTTCACCATCGGGTAGCTGCGATCGCCGGGCTTCAACGGAATGTCTTCGACGAAGCGCTGCACCGCGATGCGGTGTTCCCACGAATCATACGGAGCCAGGTACGCCGCCTTCACCGTGTCCGTCATTCGCCCGGGCTTCGTCGAGCAGGTGATGTTCGCTCCGCGCGAGAACGCGTTGAAGCCGCGCACGGGCACCGCGAAGAAGGGCAGGTGGCGCACGACTGAGATCTGCCACGGCAGCTTGCGGCCCGGCGGCAAACCGAAGCCCGCGGTGTTGAGCACGACGAGCCGCTTCACGCGTTCGGGGTGCCGCGTGGCGAAGGCCATGCCGATCATCCCGCCCCAGTCGTGGAGGACGAGCGTGATGTTCTTCGTGACGCCGAGGTGGTCGAGCAGCGCCTCGAGATCTTTCACGCGCCGCTCGAGCACGTACTCGTACTTGTCGTCGCCTGGCTTGTCCGACAGCCCGCAGCCCACGTGGTCAGGGACGATGGTGCGGTAGCTGCCCGAGAGCCCCGCGACGAGGTTGCGCCAGTAGAACGACCAGGTCGGGTTCCCGTGCAGCATCACCAGCGGGTCGCCCTTGCCCTCGTCGAGGTAGTGCATGTGCACGCCCTGGCCGACGTCGAGCCGCTGGCCCTGCCACGGATACAGCGAACGGTACGGCGCGATGTCGAAGGTCACCATTGAGCTCCCAGCATGAGGCAGTTGAGGCCGGACCCGATTCCGAGCAGGCCGACGCGATCGCCGGCGCGCAGAAACCCGGCTTCGGCAGCGCGCGCGGCGGTGAGCGGCACGGACACGGTGCCGATGTTTCCCAGGGAAGCGAAGGTCGAGAAGTCACGCGATTCGTCGATGCCGAGGCGCGCGAGCACTTCGCGTCGGTGGCCGGCGCCGACCTGGTGCGTGATGACCCGGTCGACCTCTTCGGTGCGCCAGCCCGTGGTCTTCAGGAACTTCGCCCACGTCTGCTCGCCCAGCACGACGCCGTGGGTGAGCACCTGCGACGCGTCGGTGTCCATCAGGTTGGGGGTCTCGCCCAGCAGTCCGCGCGCGGGGCCCCAGCGGCAGAGGCGGTGGTGCTCGGGGGCGCTGAGCGCGGCGCCAGCGACAAGGCGGTGCTCGGAATCGGAGTAGCCGGCCTCGGTGAGGACGACGGCGACGGCTCCGCTGCCGCCAGTAAGGGTGGCGAGGCCGAGGCGGTATCGCTCGAGGGTCGGGTCGGCGTTCATTCGCGCGATGGTGCTCTCGACGATGCCGCGCGAGCTCTCGGCCGAGACGACGATGCCCGCGCGGATCTGCCCCAACTCGATGCGGTTCGCGATCTCGACCATGCCGTTCAGCACGCCGAGGCACGCGTTCGAGACATCGAAGACGAGCGTGTCGGGCCCGGTGCCCAGCGCTTCGGCGACGGCGCACGCGGTGGCGGGCTCGAGGTTGTCGCGGCAAACCCCCGCGTAGATGACAGCCCCCAGGTCTTCCGCCGGCACGCCCGACGCTTCGAGCGCCTTCTTCCCTGCCTGCGCCGCGCACGCCGACATCACGGGGTTCGCGGGCCACATCCGGCGCTGCTCGATGCCGGTGAGCGCCGCGACCTGCCCGCCTTCGAGGTTCAACGCCGCGTACATCCTGGCGAGCTGCGCCTCGAGCGTTCCCGTCGCCACCACCTCGTCGGGCAGCACGTACGCGATCGTCTCGAGGCACACCTTGTTCCAACGCATCAGGTGTCTCCTCGCACGAGCCGCAGCGCGAAGTCTTTCATCGTGTAGATGACGCGTCCGTCGACCGCGAGCTGTCCGTCGGCCACCAGCAGCGGCTCGTCACCGTCGACGACTTGCGTGAGCGTCGCCTGCACGCGCACTTCGCTGTTCGTGGGGACGACCTGGCCGCGGTACTGCCAGCGGTGCTCGAGACCGATTCCCGGCGACTGGAAACGGTGGCTCGTGCCAAGTGCGCCGAAGCGTTCGCGCGCGAAGACCTTCAGCAGCTGAATGAGCGCCTCGAGGCCCAGCGAGCCGGGCATCACCGGGTCCTGGAAGAAGTGCGCGGCGAAGAACCACTCGTCGGGGTTCACGCGCTTGGTGCCGGCGATGAAGCCTTTGCCCTTCGCGCCGCCGTCGAGCTGCAGGTGGTCGATGCGGTCGATGACGCTGAAGGCCTGGGCGGGCAGGGCGAGGCCGCGCGGAATCGTGAAGCCGGCGGTCGACGAGGGTGACCGCGGCGCCTCGAGCGGGAGGGCGAACGGCCGCGCGGTGTTCGGCAGCTCGACGGGCTTCGCGCCGCGGACGCCGACCTGCTGAGCGAGCGCCGCGGCAGGGAAGAAGCCGAAGCCCGTCTTGCCGGCGTAGACGCGATCCTTGCCTGAGAGGATCTCGAACTCGAACTCCTGAAGAATCATGCCGCCCGCCTGCGACGCTTTGGTGAGGCGCGCGCGGGTGGTGAGCGTGCCAGCGTCGGGGCGCACTTCGCGGAAGGCGGTGCCCTGGCCATCGAGGTTGCGGAAGAAGAGGTTCTCGGTGCTGCACAGCGCCGAGCCGAGGTAGGCGGCGAGCCAGCCGCACGGCTGCAGCGCGGCCTCGGCGATGACCGCGAAAGGCATCGTGCCCTGGCGGTTCGCGGCGAAGTACCAGGCGTTCGGGTCGACGTCGAAGGCGCACTCAATCCACCCGGTGGGCTTCATCACCCACGGCGGGTCGTCGACCTTGGTGACGCGATCGAGGAAGAGAAAGGGGTCGCGGGGAAGGCGCGCGATCCGGCGATCGCGATCGAACGGAAGGTACTTGTCGCCGAACCCTTCAGACGGGTTTCCCTCGGCGTAGGCGACGATCTGCTCGCGGGTGAACCGCGGAGGCTGTTCCCCTGCTGGAGCGGCCCACAGCGCTTCGACCTTCTCGCGCGACAGGCCGCGCAGGCGCAGCGACATGCCTTCCATCTCGACGACGTAGCGGCCGTCGACGTACATCGCGGCCGTCGCGAGCACGTACGGCTCGGGGTCGTAGCCGCGCTCTTTGATCTCGACGCGGTAGCTGACCTTCTTGCTGTCGACCGTCACCTGGCCGCGGCACCGCAGCTGGCTCGCGATTCCCTCGATGGGCTCGCAGCGGACGTCGTCGGTCTCTTCCGCGACCCACCCCATTCGGACCAGGAGAACGCGCAGCGTGTGCAGGCAGCACTCGTACATCAGCGTGCCCGGCATCACGTGGTCGTCGATGAAGTGGCAGGTCAGGTACCAGGCGTCCGGCGTGACGTCCGCTTCGCCGTGCACCACGCCGAGGCCGAAGCGGCCGCCGTTCGGGTCGAGCTCGAGGATGCGATCGACCAGGTTCATGCGGCCCGTCGGCAGGCGCAGCTTCGCGCTCAGGGTGCGGCCTTTGAATTGTGGACCCAATGCACCACAGAGGTCGCCTTGCCTCAGGGCGCCAAGCTGGGTCTCGTCGAGGGTGGTAGGGGACAGCGCGAGCAACGGCGAGTAGGGCGTGGTGTTGGGGCGGCGCGGCCTCACCGTCTCGTCGGGCTCGGTGACGATGCCGCGGCCGGTGGCGAGCTGCTCGGGGCTGAAGAAGCCGGCGCAGCCGTCGTACATCGTGATGAACGGGGCGCCCGCGATGGTCCCGTCGAAGCGGAAGAAGAAGAGCCAGGTGTCGCCCTGCTGGATGAAGCGATCGATCTGGATGTCGTAGCGAATGGTTTCGCCGACGACTGGCAGGTCACGGTGGAAGACGATCTTCGCGTCCAGTAGGCGGTAGACGCGCTCGCCCTTCGTCTGGTGGTCGATGCCCAGGTACGCGGATAGAAAGAGGTCGGCCTGGCCCGCTTCGACGCTGATGCAGACCGGCGCGCGCCCGTTGTCGAGGTACCACGAGTCCGCGCGGACATCGTGCTCGGTCACGCAGCGGCCCGGGCCGAGGACACCCGGCGTGCCTTCGACGCGCATGATCCGATCGCAGAGCATGAGTGGCTCGGCAGGCAGGCGAACGCGCGTCGGGTACGTGTCCACGATCGCGAAGTCCGGGCCCAGCATGTTGCCCAGCTTTCCGATCGCGAACTCCATGCACGCGGCACGATCGAAGGCAGGGGCCGTCGCGGCCGCCTGGACGATCTGCGCTGAAGCGGTTCCGCCCATCAGTGCGATCAGTCGCTGCTGCTCGAGCAGCGCCCGGGTCTGCAGCGCGATCGACTGCTGTGAGAAGCGAAGGAACTGCTCGTGCGCCGCGGCAAAGGAGGACATGGGTACGGGCGACGAGGGGGAGAGGAAGAGAGGGGAAGAGGGAGAAGAAGGGGGAGAAGAAGAGGGAGAAGAAGAGGGAGAAGAAGGGGGAGAAGAAGAGGCACCGTTCATCCCGAGAGAAGTCGAGGGATGAGCCGCCTCGGCGGCCCGATGTCCCGCGACTTCGGCAGATGCTCGTCCCTCGACTTCTCTCGGGACGAACGGAGCTCCGTTTTTTCCTGGGCCCGTCTCTGAACCTGGGCCCGTCTCTGAACCTGGGCCCATCTCTGCGCCCTTCCCCCCCGCGCGCGGCGTCGGCGGAACAGGCGGCCGAATCCCACCGACGGGGATCACGATGATCGCCGCCTTCTTCACTGCCTCAGGCGGAAACCCGCCGTAGATCTCAGCCAGGTCGACGTGCACGGAAGCTTCGGCGACGCGCGCGATCGCATTGAGCAGCGCGCGGTATCCATCAACGCCGCGCTGGCAGGCGGTGACTGCGACATGCGGACGCGACCCGAGAATGCGCCCGATCATCCGCGCGCAAGAACCCTGCGGCCCGAGCTCGAGGAACACGCGAACGCCGTCGGCGTACGCCTGCTCGATGGTCGCCTGGAAATCGAACCCACCCACCGCGTTGGCGAGAATCGAATCGGCCGCAGCGTCCTCGGTTGGCACATACGCCTGCGCCCACGCACCACTGTAGAAGCTGACGCCCTCGGGCGCAGTCGTCGGCAGCTCATGAATCGCCCGATACGCCGCGGCGACGCGGTTCACGAGCGGCAGATGCACCGTCGGTACGCCCTCGAGCGCGAGCGCCTCACACTTCAACGCCGCGACCGTGCGATCGACATCTGCCGCCTTCCCACCCAACACGCATTCCTGCGGAGCGTTCACGATCAACAACGCCGCCGTTCCCACCAGCGCCCCGCGCACTTCCTGCGCCGGCCGATTGACGACGACCGCCTTCCACTCGGAGCCCGGCGCATCGCCCCACGCCG
Organism: Myxococcales bacterium; assembly: GCA_038206395.1. Classification (GTDB taxonomy): domain Bacteria; phylum Myxococcota; class Myxococcia; order Myxococcales; family Myxococcaceae; genus JAGSPQ01. The sequence goes on from JBBRAX010000012.1 coordinate 41,933, forward strand.
CACGCGCGATCGTGTTCGCCCCCGACAGCTCGGTACGGAACAGCGGCGACGCCAACGTCCGCCTGAACATCAGGTCGCGATCGCGCCACGTGCGCGAAGCAAAGAGCCCGGCCGATTCCCCGAGGCTGTACCCGATGAAAGCCTCTGGCTTCAGCCCGAACACGCGCGCTGCATCACTCACCGCGACGCCGTGCGCGACCTGCCCGAGAATCATTCGCTCGGGCGAGTCCGCGAGTACGCGCGCCGCATCCGCCTCCCAACCCTCCTTCCATTCCGCGCGGCGCGGGCCCACCCACTGCGGCATCAAGTGGCCCTGCAGGTGCTGAACCTCGGCGTCGAGCCGGCGGTAAACCTCAGGCAGCGCGGCGCCCAGCGACACGCCCATTCCGACGTAGTGATTCCCCGAGCCCGGGAAGACGAAGGCGAGCTTGCCCGGCACCGGCACCGCCGCCGCGCGCGGTCGATCGAGCTGGCGAATCAGATCATCGACAGAGGTCGCGACGATTGCCCTCGTCACCGGCCCGACCTGCGCCCGTCCGTGCCACAGCGCCGCGAGCGACTCGACCAACCGTTCGTGCCGCTGCGCCAGGCGCCGCAACGCCAGCTCGTTGTCGCGCACCAGGAACAACGCCGCCGTCCGTTCACCCGCCGGCCGCGCGCCCCGCGACAGCTCGCCGCGCTCGACACCTTCGAGCACCGCGTGAAGACACGTGCCATCGAACCCAATTGCGCCGACGCCCGCGCGCCGCGGCCCCCCCGCGCGATCGCGCAGCCACACTTGCGGCTCGCGCGGAACGTGGAAGCCCGCTTTCCCCAGCGCGACCGAGGCCGACTCGAACTTCGGCAGCGGCGATAACATCTGCTCATGAAGCGACAGCGCGGCCGAGACGACGGACGCGAGGCTGCTGGCGGCTCCGGTCTGGCCGATGATGGCCGCGGTCGAAGTCAGCGCGCAGTGCAGCGTTTCGGACTCACCGAAGCTTCCCGCCAGCGCCGCGAGCTCGTCTTGGTCTTCCGATGGATCGCCGCTGCCGTGTGCCTGCAGCAACGAAATCTGGGCCGGCGTGACACCCGCCTCGGCGTGCGCCTGCGCGACCGCCTGCCGGTACGCCCCGATGCGCGCAGCCGAATGCGTGACGGCCGCTCCGCCCGCTGCACCGAAGCCGCGAACCACTGCGTAGATGCGATCGCCGTCGCGCTGAGCGTCATCGAGCCGCTTCAGCACCACCGCCGCGGCACCTTCGCCGACCACTGGCCCGTCGGACTTCGCGTCCAGCGGCGAGCCCTTTCCCAGCTTCGAGTACGGCCGCAGCGCATCCGTCGCGAGCACCTGGCGCACGTCGCCGGCGAGGTCGACCGCTCCGGCAAGCATCAGGTCGACTTCTCCGCGCTGCAGCATGCGGCTCGCGACCTCGAGCGCACGCAGCCCCGAGGCCTCTTCTCCCGCCACGACGAAGCTCGGCCCACCCAGCTGGAATTCGCGGGCGAGGCGGCTCGCGACGATGCCGCCCAGCGCTCCCATCGTGCGCGTCGAGTCGAGCGCAGGTGACAGCGCGTCGGCGAGCCCCTGCGCCCACTTCTCGGCTTCAGCGGCGGTCAGCGTCAGGCCGAGCTCGCGCGCGTAGGTGCGGACGCGCTCCCGAACCAGCCAGCGCAGATGAAACGACGTGGTGTCGAGGTCGAGGCCAAGCCCGACGACGGCGCCGCTGCGCAGATGCGGCCCCGCGCCGAGCCCGCGGCTGTCGTCGAGCGCTTCCGCCGCGACCTTCAACATCAGCAGCTGTTGCGGCAACAGCGACGCCAGCTCGTTGGGCGGAATGCGGAACCGGCCAGCGGGGAGCTCGAGCTCGCGAAGCCACGCGCCGCGCAGGTCGGGACCCTCGAGGCCGAGCCAACGCCCTTCAGGCCGCGAATCGCGCACGGGCTCGCCGCGGAAGATCGCGTGCTGCAGCTTCGTCAGCGAATCGAGCCTGCCGAAGTGCGCCGCCATGCCGATGATCGCCACCGCGGGCGCCTTCACTTTCCGTACGGGCGCCGAGACGGCCGGCGACGCTTCCTCGAGCAACAGGTGCGCGTTGATGCCGCCGAAGCCGAAGCCCGAGATCGCCGCGCGGCGCGGACGGCCGGGCGCGCGCTCGGGCCACGGCTCGGCCGCTTCCAGAACGCGGAACGGGCTCGCCTTCAGACCTTCGGCCGCCGTCGCCGCCGAAAAGTTCGCCGACGGGGGCAACGTTCGCGCATCGAAGGCCGAGAGGACTTTGCAGAGCGCCGCCGCTCCGGCCGCCGTGAGCAGGTGGCCGACGTTGCTCTTCACTGAGCCGAGCACGCAGCCGCGCGCCGCGTGGCCTTCCCACAGCGCGGTGAGGCTCTTCAGCTCGACGGAGTCTCCGCGCGGCGTGCCGGTGCCGTGGCACTCGATCAGATCGACGTCGTCCGGCGCCCAGCCCGCCTGTGCGTACGCTGCGCGCGTCGCCCGCAGCTGACCTTCCGATTCCGGCGACAGCAGACTTCCACCCACGTCATTCGACAAGCCGATGCCGCGAATCACCGCGCGAATCGTGTTGCCGTCGCGCAGCGCGTCCTCGAGTCGCCGCAGCACGAAGAGTCCCGCGCCCTCGCCAACCACCAGCCCATCGGCCCGCGTGTCGAACGGGGCGCAACGTCCCGACGGCGACAGCGCCTGCAGCTGCGTGAAGCCGACCTGCGTGTACAGCGACTGCGGCAGGCAGACGCCGCCCGCGAGCACCGCGTCCAGCCGGCCCGCCTCGAGCTCGGCACACGCGAGGTGCAACGCGTAAAGAGACGACGCGCACGCCGCGTCGAGGGTGAAGCTGCCACCGCCCAGCCCCAGCGCCCGCGCGAGCAACCCCGCCGGTAACGCGCTGGGAAACCGTTCGAGTGGATCCGCCTTCGGGCCTTTTATCAGCGAATGGCCGACCACCTTCTCGTCGACGCTTCCGGCGAACAGCTCTTCGGCGATGCGCGACGCGCCGTCGGTGGGCAGCGCGATGTTGGCGAGCACGACGCCAGTGCGCTGCTTCGAGATGCCTTCGAGCCTGGCGCTGCGAAACGCGTCGGCACCGACCTGCAGCGTGAGCTTCGCGAGAGGGCTGAGCCGCGCAATCAACTCTGCGGGAAGTGAGAGGCCGGTGGCGTCGAGCGTGAACGGGTCGAGCGCACAGGCGCGGGCCGACCTCGCGTGGTCAAGGGAGCCCGCGGGGTCCACCATGTCTGCGACTGGCGCGGGCCAGCGGCCGGGCGTGACCTCGCGCGCGGCCGAACTGCCTGCGAGCACATTGGTCCACAGTTCCTGGACGTCGGAGGCGCCCGGAAAACGCCCGGCGACTCCGACGATCGCGATGGCCCGCCCCGCACTCATGCCGCGGGGGCGACCGTCTTCTCGGGAACCGCGTCCGGATGAAACGCGCGATCGAGCGTCACGCTGACCGTGCACATACAGCCCTCGAGCTGTGCGACGACTTCGCCTGAGTCGTCGAGCAGGTCGACATCTGAAGTGACGACCGCTCCTTCGACCTCTCTCACGCGAATCGACGCCCGCACCGAGCTGGCCGGCATCGGCTTGAACTGACGCCACGCCCCGACCCGCGACGGAAGCGACGGAGCGCCCCGCTGTTCCCGGCACCACAGAATCAACGCCTGGAACACGCCGTCGACCACCAGCGGATCCGTCGCCCACTGCACCACAGGCTGAGGCAACAACCGAGCAGACGAGGGGTGCGTGCGCAGCCGCACCGTGATGCCGTCGGCCGAGATTCCTTCGACGCCCTCGATCGCCTCGAGGCGCGCGCCGTGGAACAGCTGCTGCGCGTAGACGAAGTCGAGCGGATGCGGGTACGGCTTCAGCTGCGTCGGCGCCGCGAAAGCCTCGGCCGTCAGCGGAGTTCCGAGCTGGGCCGTCGCGCGCACGAACACCTGGTCACGCGCGTTTCGAAGCTCGAGCTTCAGCTTCGTGCCGGTCGCCTCGACCCACACCGCCACGTCTTCCGGAGCAGTGACGCCTTTCAGCACGCGCAAGTCTTCCACGCTCTGCACCGGACCCAGGCGGGCCGCGGCCTGTGCAAACCACTCGAGCGTCATCGCCACCGGCAGCACCGCTTTGCCGGCGAGCTGATGATCCGCGAGCACGGGAAAGGTCGAGGCATCGAGGCGCCAGGCGGAAGCGAGCTGCCACGCCGTCGTCGGCGCTTCCGCGAAGCCCGCGCCCAGCACGACTTCCGACGCACCCCCCGGAGCCGTCTGCACTTCGTCGCACAGCGCGCGTGCGCCATCGGCCAGCGGAATCAGCGCCACACCTTCGCGCTCGAACTCCGTACGCAGCGCGGGCGTCACCATGCCGCCATCCCACGGGCCCCAATCCAGCGCGACCACGCGGCAGCTCGGACGCTTCGACGCTTCCGACTGGGCGATCGACACGAGCGCCTGGTTGGCGACCGCGTAGTCCGACTGGCCGCGGCGGCCGAAGCGGCCACTGACCGAGGCCATCAACGCCACGAACCGCAGGTCGTCCTTTGCCGTCACGTTCAGCAGCGCGCGAAGACCGGCGAGCTTGGTGTCGAGCACCTGGTCGAAGTCGTCGTCGCGCTTGTCTTCGATGCGCTTGTCGCGAAGCACACCGGCGCCGTGAATCAGGCCACGCACGGGGCCGAGCTGCGCCCGGGCCTCGTCGAGCACCTTCGCCAGGGCCGCTTCATCGCGCACGTCAACCGAGCGGTAGCTGACCTTCACTCCGCCGGACTCGAGCGCCTGCAGGCTCGCGCGAATCTCGCGGCCCGCCATCACCGCGCGGCACGCGTCGCCCAACATCTTCGGGCTCGGGCGCTCACCGGTGGAATGTTCGAGCAGCGCCCGCTTCAGCGCCGCTTCGTCTGCCGCTGCCGCCATCCACTGCGGCTCTGCGACCGGAGCAGCCGAACGGCCAAGCAACAACAAGGACACGCCCCGCTGCTGCGCGAGCGCGCGTGCGCATTCGGCGGTGACTCCGCGCGCGCCGCCGGTGACGACGACGAGGTCGCCCGCGGCGATGCGATTCTTCTGCGGTGTGGCGGCGGCTTCACGCAGCCCGAGCGTGATGCGACCCGCGGGGCCGAGGCCCACTTCGCGCGGACCCGCGGTGCCGAGCTCGTTGACGACTGCCGCGGCCGCGTCGACCGCGCTGAGCACCGACGAGACGTCGATCGCGCGGCACGTCACCGAAGGCCATTCATCGGCCGCAGTCTTTACCAGGCCGGCCAGGCCGCCCTGCAGGGGGTTGCCCTGGCTGTGAGCACCCGAGTGACCGAAGGCGCCATCGCAGCGAGAGAGCACGGCGAACAGCCCGCGCGACTCACGAAGCCGCGGGCCGAACGTGCGCGCGAGCTTCAGCGCCGACTTCAGCGCGTCTTCACCCGCCGCGGTCCACTGCTTCTCTTCCGACGCAAGGACGACGAGGCCGCCAACGGGGCCGGTCGCTTCCGCTGCATCTGAGATGACGCGCGCGCTGACGCCCTGGCTCGACCACTGCGCCACCAGCGCGGCGGCGAGCTGAGGGGTGCCACCCGTGACGAGGATCTCGCCGTCGGGGAACTTCGAAGGCCCGGGCTCGGCAGCCGCGAGCCGCACCGGGACGACGACGCGGCGATTCATCTGCGCCGCCGGCGCTGCAGCCCCGTTCACCCCGAGAGAAGAACCCCCGTTCACCCCGAGAGAAGTCGCCCCGTTCATCCCGAGAGAAGTGGCCCCGTTCATCCCGAGAGAAGTGGCCCCGTTCATCCCGAGAGAAGTGGCCCCGTTCATCCCGAGAGAAGTGGCCCCGTTCATCCCGAGAGAAGTCGAGGGAGGAGCCAACGCAGAGCCTGACGCGCTGATGAAATCGAGCACCTGCTGCAGGGTCTTGAGCGCCCCCAGCTTCTCGGGGTTCACCGACGGCGCGCCGGGAATGCGCTTCGACAGCATCGAGAGAATCTCGACGCGCTTGATCGAGTCGATGCCCAGGTCGGCTTCGAGATCCATCTCGAGCGCGAGCGTCTCGAGCGGGTAGCCCGTCAGCTCAGAGACCACCGCGAGCAGGGTGGCTTTCGCGTCAACCCCGACCTCAGCCTTCACGGCGGCAGCCACCGGAGCCGCCGCACCCACGAAGTCCGCCACCTGCTGCAGCGTCTTCAGTGCGCCCAGCTTCTCGGGGTTCACCGACGGCGCTCCGGGGATCCGCTTCGACAACATCGAGAGGATCTCGACGCGCTTGATCGAGTCGATGCCGAGGTCCGCCTCGAGATCCATCTTCAGCTCGAGAGTCTCTTTCGGGTACCCGGTCGCCTCCGCCACCACGGCGAGCAGCGTCGCGATCACATCGACGACGGGCGCGGCGGCCACTGCAACGACGACCGGCACGGGCCGAGCGGGAGCCGCAATGGGAAGCGGGGCGGCAATCATCAGCGGAGCCGGGGCCGGGAGCGCAAGAGCCCCTTGACCCGACAACAACGCCTCGAATCCTTGCTGGGCGAGCATCTGTCCTTCGAGGAACGTCTGATGAATGCGCGCCGTCTGTTCCTGCTGTGCCTGGAGCGCGCGAATGGCCTCCTGGTTGGCGCGGAGCAGCTCGACGACTGCAGGGGGGCCTCCGTTCATCCCGAGAGCAGTCGAGGGATGAGCCGCCGCAGAGGTGCTTGGCAAGATCGCAGTGAAAGGCGCGCGGTAGTTGGCGCCAGTGAGCGGCACGGACATCTTCTGCTTCCTCTCGACGAGCTGCCTGGTGCGTGGAGGAAGCGCGACGCGTTGCCACTGGTCGAGCCGAACCTCATGCCCAGCTGCAGCGAGGCGCGCGAGCACGAGCGCGAAGTCGAAGAGCCCGCCACGTTTTCCCTGCGCGTCGACAGCGATCGCGACATGCGGCCGCCCATCGAGAATCGCGCGAACCATGCCCGTCAGCGCCGCCTTCGGCCCGACCTCGACGAACGTCCGCGCCCCATCGGCGTACAGCCGCTCGATCACCGCATCGAACCTCACCGGCAACGCCAGCTGCCGCCCGAGCTGATCCCGCGCCGACGCAGCGTCAGCCGGGTAGGGCGCCGCAGTCTCATCGGCGATGACAGGAACCATCGGCGCCGCGAAAGCGACAGCCTCGAGCCCGTCACGGAACTCCTTCGCGCAGCCGGAAACGAGCGGGCTGTGAAATGCAGCGCCCACCGGCAACCGCGCCGTTCGCAGCCCACGCGCCTTGCACACCGCCTCGGCCCGCGAAATCTCTTCACGCGCTCCAGACAGCACGCCCTGCGACGGGCCGTTGCGGTTCGCGAGCACCACGTCCAGCTTCTCTTCCGCGATCGCCTGCTCGATTCTCGGAAGCGGAGCGAGTACCGCCATCATCGTCCCGCGGTCCTCCCCATTCCCCGCCATCAGCTTGCCGCGCAGCGCCGACACCCTGGCCAGCGCCGCCGCGTCCAGCACGCCCGCCGCATACAGCGCGACGAGCTCGCCGTAGCTGTGACCCGCGACCAGCTGCGGCGTGACCTTGAAACGCCCAAGCAAATCGAAGAGGCCACGGCTCACCGCGCCGATCGCCGGCTGCGCGACCTCCGTCCGCGTGATCGCTTCATCGCGCTGCGTCCGAACCGCCGCGTCGAAGACCGGCGCGGGATAAATCTGGCCCGCCACCGGCGACGCCTCGACCGCTTCGAGCACTTCGGGAAACAGACACGCGAGCTCGCGCGCCATGTTCACGTGCTGGGCGCCCTGGCCCGGGAACACGAAGGCGAGCTTGCCGGCCGCAGGGCCAACGCCGCAGTGCGCTCCGTCAGGAAGGCTGAACGCGACGCCCGGCTCACGCTCGAGCTTCTCGACCGCCTTCGCCAGCGCGTCGTCACCCACCACCACCAACCGCTGCGCATCCGACGCCTTGAAGCTGCCCCGCGACGCCGCCGCGAAAGCCGCCCGCTGCTCGGCCGGAACCTGCGCCGCTTCCTTCGCCTTATTCAGCAACCCGACGGCATCAGACGCCGACAACGCGAGCAGCTCGACCGAGCCATCCCACGCCGGGGCCGCGCGCCGCTTGCTGTGCTCCTGCAGCACGAGGTGAAAGTTGCTGCCGCCGAAACCGAAAGAGCTGACGCCCGCCCGCCGCGGCTTGTCGGCGCGCGAGAGCCAGGGCCGCGTCTGCGTCGACAGCGAGAACGGGCTGGTCTCGATCTTCAGGGCCGGGTTGGGCGCGTCGACCTTCAGCGTCGGCAGCAGCACCTTGTGGTGAAGCGCAAAGGCAGCCTTGGTCATCCCGACCGCGCCGGCGGCGGCTTTGGTGTGGCCGATTTGCGACTTCACCGAGCCGAGCGCGCACCACGCTGGATCCGCCGAGTCTTCACGGAAGACGAGGTTCAGCGCTTCGAACTCGGCCGCGTCGCCGGCCTTCGTCCCCGTGCCATGCCCTTCGAGCAGATCGAGATCGCGCGGACGAATGCCCGCTTCGCGATACGCCGACCGCAGCGCCCGCGCCTGGCCCGACGCCAGCGGCGCATAGATGCTCTTCGCCCGCCCATCGCTGGACGTGCCGACGCCCTGAATGGTGGCGTAGATGCGATCGCCATCGCGCTCGGCATCGCTCAATCGTTTGAGCACCAACAATGAAACCGCTTCGCCCAGCAGCGTGCCGTCGGCGCGGTCGGAGAACGGCCGTGCGTCGCCCGTCGCCGAGAGCGCGGGCGTCTTGCTGAAGCACATGTGCATGAAGATGTCGTTGAGGCTGTCGACACCGCCCGTGAGCACCAGGTCGCTTCGGTTGCTGCGAAGCTCGAGCACGGCGAGGTGCACCGCCGCCAGCGACGACGCGCACGCCGCATCGATGACGCAGTTGGTGCCGCCGAAGTCGAGCCGGTTCGCGATGCGGCCCGCGACGACGTTGCCGAGCAGGCCGGGAAACGAATTTTCCTGCCAGCCCACGTACGACTGGCTGATCCGTTCGACCACTTGATCCGCAGTCTGCGGATCCACGCCCGAGTCCTGCAGCGCCTTGCGCCACTTCGGGTGGCCCAGCCGCGCGCCCAGCGAGATGACGAGCTCCTGGGTGCCGGTGACGCCCAGCAACACGCTCGCGCGGCTGCGATCCCACTGCACGTTCTCGCCGTAGCCCGCGTCTTCCATCGCCATCCGCGCGGCAACGAGGCCAAGCAGCTGCGACGTGTCGGTGGCCTCGAGGATGGACGGCGGAATGCCGAACTCGGTCGGGTCGAAGCCGTTCGGGTTCAAGAAGGCGCCGCGGTTCGCGTACGTCTTGTCGGGCGCGCGGGGATCCGGGTCGTAGTACTCGTCGAGCGACCAGTGCGTCGGCGGCACATCGGTGACCGCGTCCTGCGCCGTGCGCAGCAGCCGCCAGAACTGGGCCAGGTTCTCGGCCTTCGGGTACAGCCCGCCCATGCCGACGATCGCGATCGGCTCTCCCGTCGCCTGCGCTGGCGCTTCCACCGAGGCCACCACCGGGGCGACGTCCAGCGGCGCGACCAGCGCATCGAGCTCACTCACTTCCCTCGGCGCGAACTGTTCCAGCTCGGCCGGCACCGCCACGCCCTGGCTTCGCAGCGCCGCGACGCGGGTCAGCACCGCAGCGCCCGTGATCAGGTTCCGCGCGATCGCCACCGCCCGCCGCGCTTCCCACGGCGCGAGGAAGCTGCCCTGCACCCACGCGTTGAAGGCGCCCATCGCCGGGCCACACCAGACCTGGAAATCGATCTTTCGATCGGCCACGCCGTCGTTCGCCCAGTGCGACGCCTGCCCCAGGTACGACCTGAACAGCAGGGCCAGCTGGTGCTTCGGCTCGCGCTCGGCGCGCTCGAGCTGCTTCGGATCTCGCGACGCGAAGTACGAACGGCAGCCCTCCCACGCCTCTTCCAACGTGCAGCGAAAGTATTTCTGCTCGAGCTCCTGGCGAACCACAGCCGGAAGCGCCGCGAGGCTGTCGACCGTGCGGTACAGCTCGTAGAGGCGGGAAGCGCGAACGGCGAACAGCGTCCCGCGCGTCAGCACCTGCACCTTCACGCCCATCTCGAACATGTCAGCCGCGGGCGCCATCGCCACGTCCGTCGGCCCCGCCTGCGCGAGCAGCTGCCGCACCGCATCGCTGGTTCCCGCTTCCCGGCACGCCTGGTTTACCGAGCCGGTGACGACGTACGCAGCCCCCATCGAGAAGGCCGAAGCGATCGACGCGGGCGTGGCGAGACCACCGGCGGCTCCGATGCGCGGACGTCGCGCGTACGCATGCGCTCCACAGACCTCGTCGCGAAGCGCTTGCAGCGCGGGCAGCAGCAACACCAGCGGGCGGTTGTCGGTGTGTCCACCCGAGTCGGCTTCGGCCGTTAGGTCGTCCGCCATCGGCACCTGCGCCGCCAACGTGGCTTGCTCTGGGCTGAGGAACCCTTCTGCCACCAACGCATCGACGAACCGCTGCGGGGCCGGCTCGAGAAACTTCCTCGCCACTTCCACACGCGAGACCTTCGCCATCACGCGGTTCGGCACCACGACCTGGCCGTTCGCGTTGCGGTGAATCCCCGCGAGCCGGTAGCGAACGATGGGCGGCGTCAGATCCAGGTACGCCGACGCGCTGACGAACTTCAGGCCACGGCGCAGGAAGAGCTCGACGGCCGCCGCCTCGAGGCGCGGATCATCGGGCGAGTGGATCAGGTTCACGCCCCACGGCAGCGCGCCCAGGTTCTGCTCGAGCCTTTCCATCGCCTGCTCGATGCGATCGATCGGCAGGCCGGCCGCTCCGAATACGCCCAGCATCCCCGCCCGCGCGACCGCCTCGACCAGCTGTTCCGACGCGATGCCGTTCGCCATCTCGCCCGCGACGTACGCAGCGTCGACCCGGTAATCCTCGAGGAAGTCCGCAGCGCCCAGCTGCGAAGGCAGCAGCGGCGGCACCCACGCCAGCAGCGGCAGCGCGCCATCTTTCGCGGTCACGCCCAGTTGCACCTGCCCGCCCTGCGCGACCGCCGGCCGGCCATCCCGTTCGACCACCACCAGCGGCCTGGCCAGCGCCGTCACCGCTTCCCGCAGCGCCTCGGTGCCACTGCGAGGGGAAATCGAGCCAGGAACCCACGAGCCGGCAGCGGCTCGGTTGGTGCGGTTCGGGCGGTTGATCAAGGTGTCACTCCGGGGCGCGCGGCAGAAAAGAACGGCAGGCCTTAACAGCCGTTGACCCCCCTCACAACCAAGGTTGGATCATTGGGCACGGCGGTTGCGGTACGGCTTCGTCACCGATGCAGATCGACGAAATTCGTGGTTCCCGGGCCGCGGTGGTGTGGCCGCGCGGCAGGCTCGTTCTCGGCGGAATGCTGGCGTCCGCCCTGTGTCTGCTCGCCCTCGCCGCGCGCTGCGGTTGGCTCGGCCGACCCGCGCTCGTCTTCATGTCGTGGAACCTGTTGCTCGCCTGGATGCCGTTGCTTTTCAACGTGCTCGCCTCGGCCGAAACGCACCGTACCTGGTCACCGACCTCGTACACCTGACGCAGCGTCCGCCCGTGCCGCTGTGGTTCGACGTGTTGTTCTTTTCCGGGTTCGCCGCGACGGGCTGCTGGCTCGGGCTCGTCTCGCTCGAAGCGGTGCTCGCCCGCTTCAAGACGCGCAGCACGCGCTTCTTCGCCGCAACCATCGTCTGCGTGCTCTGCGGCTACGGCGTGTACCTCGGCCGCTTCCGCCGGCTGAACTCGTGGGACATCCTCGATGATCCGCTCGCGCTGATGCGGCTGGTGCTGCAGCCCATCTTCGACCCGCTGGCCCACCCGCGCGCCCTCGGGTTCACCTTCGCCTTTGCGGTGTTCTTCGGAGCTCAGCTGCTGCTGCTCGCGGTCGCGGCCCAGCCCCGGGTATCCTGCCCAGCCGATGATCTTTCTCACCCTGGCGCTGGTCCTCGCAGCGGCTGAACGGCAGAGCTGAAGTTGGCGGCGCCCGGGCTCTCGACGAGCGGGCTGGATGCGGCGATGGGCGCTGCGCTGACAGATCACCTGGCGCAGGCGATCACCGGCATCCGCGTGGTCACTGCGCGCGACATCAGCGTGCTGCTCGGCTTCGAGCGGCAGAAGCAGCTGCTGGGCTGCAGCGACGACGGCATGTGCATGGCCGAGCTCGGCAACGCGCTGGGCGTGCAGGGCGTGTTGAGTGAACTCCGAGTCGGAGATTTTCGACGGGCTCACCCGCGCTGGCAGGTCATTGCGCCGACAGTTCCTCACGGCGATGGGCCGGCCACCCGTGCCCGATGCCGTCGTCGCCACCCGCGCAGGCAGCCGCGCTTCTTCCCCGTGCCGCTCGCGATCGGCGGCGTCTCACTGGCGGCGGGTTTCGTCTTCCTCGGCCTCTCGCAGCTCGCCTGGTCGACGCTCACCGCCGGGGGCCAGGGCAGCCTCGCGCTCACGCAGGCCGAGGGCATCGCGCGCGACGGCAAGACGTTTCAGCTCCTCTCGGCCACCTTCCTCACCGTCGGAGCGGCCGCTGCCATCGCCGGCTTCGGCCTTCTCGTCTTCGGCAGCGAGCCCTCGGCGCCTTCTGCGTCGATTGCTTTGAGCTCCAACGGTTTCGTCGTCACGGGGAGCTTCTGATGCGGCTCGCGCTGCTCTGCCTCACCGGGTGCCACGACTTCGATCAGGCTGTCTCGTTGTGCGTGTCGAACGGCGTCTGCGTGGTCGCTCCCGATTCCGGGCAAGGCGCCGGCGGCGGCGCGGGTGGAGGCCAGGGGACGGGTGGCGGAGGAATGGGCGCAGCCGACGCTGGCGCCTACGCCGGCTTCAACCCCAGCTGCTCGCATCCGAAAACCTCATCTACACCTTCGGCTACCCGTGGACGACGAACGCTGACCCCTTCATCACCGACTACCTCGGCGCCTTCGGAGGCGAGGCGATCGCCGACGCGCCCTTCGTGCTCAGCGGCGTCATCGGACAGCCATCGGCGGGCCAGACGCTGAACCTTGCGCTCGACACGCCGCTCTCGTCCGACGTCGGGGTGATCAACGTTCGGCCTGGAACCGAGCCGCTGTTCACCGTGCCGGCCAAGATCGCCTCGCCCAACATTCGTGACCTTCCGTGCGCGACGGTTCGCCGCAATGTCGGTGACGCGGGAACCTCGACCTTCGTCCACGCTGGCTTCCCGATTCTCAACATCGTCGACAGCGATGCCGGCACGCGCGCAGGTGCTTTTCAGACGCTTCGGGCGGCCGCTGGAATTCCCTGAGCTTGACGCCGACGCAGTTCCAGCACCATGTGGTTCGACTTCGATGCGTCCCGTTGCCCGCCGCCATGCCGTCTTCAGCTTCGCGCTCGCCGCAATGTTCCTCGCGTCGCAGGTGTCGAGCTTCACGCACGAGCTGCTTTTCACGCACGTCACCTGCCTCGAGCACGGTGAACGGATTCACGCCAACGAGGCGCTTTCTTCGCCTGCGCCGGCCCCCGGTGATTCGCCCGAAGTCACTGCCGCGTCGACGGATGCGTCGGGGCCCGGCCACGAGCACTGCCTCGCCACCGCCGCCCGCCGCGAAGAGTCTGGCGTGCCTCCCGCGCGGCAGGTCGAAGCGTTCGCGCCGGGCAAGCCCACCGCGGTTGTCGCCGCCGTCGCTGTCGCCGGATGCACGAGCGTTGCGCTGCTGCGTCTGGCTCCGAAGGGCTCACCTCCGGCCTGAACGGGTCGCAGTCTTCTCGCGTCGCCTCCTGCTGAGGCGTGCGCGGCGATTCGTCTCGTTTCCCCAGGGTGTGCCCTCTTCATGTCTTTTCAAAAGTGGATCACCCCTGCGCTGTTCGCAGGGCTTTGCTTCGCAACCGTGGCCTCGGCGCAAGACGTCGACGCCGGCCTCTCGCCCGACGACGAGGCGATGCTGAAAGAGATCGAGGCAGCGACTGCTGTTCCTGCGCCTGCTGCTCCGCCCGCGACTTCGCCAGCAAGCTTCTTCACCAACCTCTTCAACCCCGCGATGTCGGTGAACGGCCTGCTGCTCGGGTCAGTGACCAGCCTCGAGAATCCGTTGCCGGGGCAGGTGCAGACGGGCGTGCGGTTGCAAGAGGTCGAGCTGCAGCTGACGGCGAATGTGGACCCGTACTTGAGCGCCAACATCACCCTCGCGATCCCCGACGCCGAAGGCATCGAGATCGAAGAAGGCATTCTCTCGCTCACCGCGAAGCCCTACGGTCTGTCGATTCGCGGCGGCAAGATGAAGGTGCCGTTCGGCCGCGAGAACCTGCTCCACACCCACGCGCTGCCTTTCGTCGACCGCTCACTCATCGGCGACGCGGTGTTCGGCGAGGAAGGCCTCAACGAAGTCGGCGCCGAGGCCAGCTACCTCGTGCCGGTGCCCTGGTACCTGCTGCTCACCGTTTCCGCGCTCGGCGGCGACAACGCCGTCACCTTCCACTCGCCCAACGGCCGCGACCTGCTCGGCTTCGCAGGTCTGAAGAACGTGTTCGACGTCACCGACGACGCGACCCTCGAGGCCGGAGCGTCCTACGCCATCGGCAACAACTCCGACCGGCTCACCTCGCAGGTCTTCGGCGGCCACCTCGTCTTCAAGTGGAAGCCCAACGACGCGGCGACGACCCACTCTGCCGTTGTCGCGGTCGAGGCGCTGTACGCGCGCGCCCCCCGGCCGGACACGCCGCGCGGAAGACAGACCGACCAGTACGGTTTCTACGCGTTCGCGCAGTACCAGCTGTTTCAGCGCTGGTACCTGGGCGGCCGCTTCGACTTCCTCCAGCCGGCGGGCGTCGCCAGCCCTGTCGACCTGCGGCAGTCGGCGATCCTCGTCTTCGCTCCCACCGAGTTCTCGGCGATTCGCCTCCAGGGAAACGTCACCGAGCTAGGCGGCGGCGGCGAACCCATCATCGAAGGCCACCTTCAAATCAACTTCACCCTCGGCGCCCACCCGGCCCATGCGTACTGAGAACCCCATGATGCTTCTTTCTGCCCTGCTGTTGCTCGCCTCTTCCTCTGCGCTCGCGAAGGTCAACGTCGTCACCAGCACGCAGGACTCGGCGGCAATCACCCGCGCGATCGGCGCAGACCGCGTCAACGTGAAGGCGCTGGCGAAGGGCTTTCAAGATCCCCACTTCGTCGACGCCAAGCCGACGTTCATGGTCGACCTCAACCGCGCCGACCTGTTCATCGTGATCGGGCTCGACCTCGAGATTGGTTATGCGCCGTCGCTGATCAACGGGTCGCACAACGACAAGATCGCCCCCGGCCAGCCGGGGTACCTCGATCTCTCGCCGCTGATTGCGCCCCTCGAAGTCGTCGGCGTCGCCGACCGCGGCCAGGGCGACATTCACCCCGCCGGCAACCCGCATTACTGGCTCGACCCCGAGAACGGCCGGCTGATGGCGCGCGGCATCGCGGCCCGGCTCACGCAGCTCGAGCCCGAAGGCAAGGCGCTCTTCGCCACCAACCTCGCCGCTTTCGAAAAGACCCTGACCGAGAAGGAAGCCGGGTGGGCAAAGAAGCTCAGCAAGCTCGCCGGGCAGCCAATCATCACCTACCACAAATCGTGGACCTATTTTGCCGCGCGCTACAAGCTCGACGTCGCGGGTTTCGTCGAGCCGAAGCCCGGCATTCCGCCCACGCCCGGTCACACCCTCGAGCTCATCAAGCTGGTCCAGGCGAAGGGCATCAAGGTCATCTTGATGGAGGTCTTCTACGACAAGCGCTTCCCCGAGCTCATCGCCTCGAAGAGCGGAGCGAAGCTCGTCGCCGTGCCCAACTCGGTCGGCGGCACCGACAAGGTCACCACCTATTTCGAGCTCTTCGACACCATCGCCAGCGCGATCGAAGCGGCGACCAGCGGCACCGGGCCATGAGCCTCGAGCTGCAGATTCTGCTGCCGGCGTTCCTCGCCTGCCTCGTGCTGACGGGCTTCCTCAGCTACCTCGGGCTCCACGTGCTCGCGCGCGGAGTCATCTTCGTCGACATCGCGCTCGCCCAGATTGCGGCGCTCGGCACGGCGGTCGCCTCGCTGCGCGGCATCGAGCCCCGCACCACCGAGTCATGGCTGTGGTCGCTGGGCTTCACCTTCGTCGGAGCCGGCCTCTTCGCGCTCACCCGCGGGCTTCGGCGGCGGGTCCCTCAGGAAGCCTTCATCGGCATCACCTACGCGGTGGCGGCGGCGACCTCGGTTCTCGTCGCCAACTCGCTGCCGCACGGCGATGAAGAGATTAAAGAGATCCTCGTCGGCAGCCTGCTGACGGTCTCGTACCGCGAGGTGGGGATCACCGCGCTCACCTTCCTCGTGCTCGGTGTCTTTCACTTCGTGCTCCGCAAGCGCTTCATCCACCTCTCGTTCGAGCACGACTCGGAAGCGCACGACACGTGGAAGGGGACGATGTGGGATCTCGCTTTCTACATGTCGTTCGGCGTCGTCATCGCCAGCAGCGTGCAGATCGCCGGCGTGCTGCTCGTGTTCTCTTTCCTGATCGTCCCCGCGGTGTTCTCGGCGCTGTTCACCAACAAGCTCGGGCTGAGGCTCGTCATCGCCTATGCGTTGGGCGCGGCCGTCTCAGCAGTAGGGCTCTTCTCGTCCTTCAAGTTCGACCTGCCCACCGGGGCCGCCGTCGTCGTCACCTTCGGCGCCGCGCTGCTCGCCGCGGCCATCGTCCGCGCCGTTCTCTCTGCCCGGACTCCGCGTGCTGCGTAGGCGACCCCCTCACAACCCGGGTTGGCTCCAGTGGGCGGGCCGTCGAGTGGGCCTCTTGCAACTCAACTGCGAAAGAACTACGACGCGCCTCGTGTCACTGAAACGCTCGCATCGGTTCGCGCTTGCTGCCGCTTTGTTGGTGGCACAGGCAGCGTCGTTCGGGCACCTCATGTTTGCCCAGCACTCGGTGTGTGCCGAGTCAGGTCACCTGGTTGAGGGCGGGCCAGCTGCTCAGCCGCGCGAAGCGACCGCTGAGGGTGTCTCGCAGGGCACGCCTCCCGATGCGGATGTTCACTGCGTCGTCCTCGACGCGATGCGGACCTCGGTGGCGCTCTCACAGGCGCTGGTCTTCGCCGTCGTCGTGCATGGCGAGGTCGCGCTGTTGGGTTCGGCGCTCCCTGCCTGGAATCGCAGCGCGTTGATCGACGCCCCCAAAGCGTCACCTCCAGCTCGCGTTTGAAGCGCTGAAGTCGGCCCGGCCACGCCGGGTCCTTGCTGCTTCTTTCACTCTGGAACTCCCTTTGCCTTCGCTGGTTTGCCGTGCGCTGTCGCCGCTCCCATTTTTGTTGTTGCTCCTTTCTGCGGCTGCGCTTGCGGAGGCGGTCACGCCACCCGAGGTACTGACCCGGGTCGACGCGACGCCTCCAGTCAACGCGCCCCCGCCGACGCAGGACCACGTGCTGCTCGAGTTCACGATTGGGCTCGATGGAAGGGTTAGCGATGTCGTGGTGATCGAGTCCGCGGGCGCGGTCTGGGACGAGGCGACGAAGGAAGCGCTCGCGCAGTGGACGTTCAAGCCGGCCATTCACCAGGGACAGAAGGTCGCGAGCCGCACCCGGTTGCCATTCAACTTGCTCATCGCATCGCCGCCTGACGCGGGTACAAACGAACCGGGCGAAAGTTCGCCAGCGCCTACTGACGCCGGCAGCGGCACCGAAGCCATCACTGAGATTGAGCCCGAGCTGCCTGTTGGAGGTCATCCACCCCACGAGCTGTCGACCACCGTGATCGGCCGGGTGGTGCCGAAGAGCCGGGGCGTCGGCGACTTCCACATTGACGTTGGAGAGCTGAAGGTCGTCCCCAGGAAAGCGGCGGCCGACTTCCTGAAGCTTGCTCCTGGAGTTCTGCTCACCAAGGAAGGAGGCGAAGGGCACCCCGAGCAGATTTTTCTTCGCGGCTTTGATGCCCGCGAAGGCCAGGACCTCGAGCTGACCGCCGACGGAGTCCCCATCAACGACTCGGGAAACCTTCACGGCAACGGCTACGCGGACTTGAACTTCATCATTCCGGAGCTGGTCGAGTCGCTGCGGGTCGTCGAGGGCCCATTCGACCCTCGTCAAGGCAACTACGCGGTCGCAGGCAGCGCCAACTACGAGCTGGGTCTGGCGCAGCGAGGCCTCACGGTCAAAGGCAGCTATGGCAGCTTCGACACCCAGCGGCTGCTGTTGCTGTTTGGCCCGCCCGGCGGCTCGAACCGCACCTACGCCGGCGCCGAGCTCAACCGCACCGCAGGGTACGGGCAAGGCCGCGAGGCCCAGTCGGCCAAGGCGATGGCGCAGTTCGAGGCTTTGCTTTCCGAGGAAACGTCGGTGCGCGTCGCCGCGACGGCGTACACCGCGCATTTTCAGTCAGCGGGGCTGTTGCGGGTGGACGATGTGGTGGCGGGCCGCAAGGGCTTCTTCGACACCTACGACGACCGCCAGGGCGGCGACTCGCTGCGGGGCTCGGTTTCCGTGGAGCTTCACCACCATCGAGGCCCGTTCGCGATGGGCCACCAGCTGTTCTTCATCTACCGAAGCACCCGGCTCAAAGAGAACTTCACTGGCTTCCTGCAGGACCTGCAGACCGCCGAGCAGCAGCCTCACCCGCAGCGGGGAGATTTAATCGATCGCGACAGCACCACCACCACCCTCGGCCTCAAAGGCTGGGGCAAGTGGCGCGCCCAGGTGCTCGACGCCGCGCAAGAGCTCGAGCTTGGCTACTTCGCGCGCATTGACGTCGCCCACGGCACCCAGCTTCGCGTGCAGGCCCAGAGCAACGCGCCCTATCACAAGGATTTGGACCTCGACTCCAGGCTGGCCGACATCGGCTTGTACGCTGATGCCAACCTCACTCCGTGGAAGTACCTCATCGTTCGAGGAGGCGTGCGGGCCGACCTCTTCACCTACGACATCAACAACAATTGCGCGGTGCAGAGCGTGCGTCGCCCCGCGGCAGAACGGCCGCCGGGCGACGCGAGCTGCTACGACCAGCAAGACTTCGGCAAGTACCGCGAGCCCACCGAACGCAACTCCACCACCGGCACCGCGGTGATGCCGCGCGTATCCGTGCTGCTGGGGCCATGGAAGGGCGCGACACTATCGGCAGCCTACGGCTACGGCGTCCGCAGCATCGACCCCCAGTACGTGACTGAGTCGCTCAAGACTCCGTTCGCCAGCATTCAGGCAGGCGAAGCCGGTGCAGCCTGGTCGCCGCGCACCGAGCTGGTGGATTTGACTGGCCGCGCAGCGTTCTTCCTTACCCGCGTCGACAAAGACCTGCTCTTCAGCGAACAGGCCGGCCGCAGCATCCTCGGGGGCAGCACGACCCGCCTCGGAGGATTGGTGGCGGCCCGAGCGCGCGGCCCGTGGTTCGACCTCTCGGCCAACGGGACCCTGACCCAATCGAAGTTCGACGACACCAACACGCTGGTTCCGTACGTGCCGGATCTCGTGCTTCGTCTCGACGCAGCCATCTTCCACGATGCTCCCTGGGCGCTGATGGGCGCTCCGCTGCGGGGAACCCTCGGAGCCGGGATTACCTACGTCGGAAGACGCGCGCTTCCCCTTGGCGCTCGAAGCGATTCCATCTTCACCCTCGACGCGAACCTCGAGGTGAAGTGGCGTTGGCTCACCCTCGGGGTGGCGGCGACCAACCTCCTCGACGCCCAGTACCGGCTGGGTGAATACAACTTCGCGTCGGACTTTCAGACCACCGGCGTGCTGCCCACCCTCGTCCCTTCCCGGCTGTTCTCCGCCGGAGCGCCAAGGTCAATTCTGGTGTCGTTGGCGGTCAACCTCGGAGGCAGCCCATGAGGGCCTCTATCCTGACGATTCTGCTCACCAGCTGTATTCCCGCCACGCAGGGGAAGCTGGTGACGTTCGTCGCCGAAGCAGTGGGCGAGCCCGCTGCGGCGAGCTTCACGACTCCGCGCGGCTTCGAGGTGACGCTCAGCCGCGCGCGACTGCACATCGGCGCGCTCTATTTGAACCAGACCAACCCGGCCACCCACAGTGAAGAGACCGCCTGCGTGCTGCCCGGCATCTACACCGGAGAAGTGCGAGGGGGCCTCGACGTCGATGTCCTCTCGGGCGTTGCCCAGCCTTTTCCGGTCGAGGGAAACGGCACCAACTTCCCAACCCAGGCAGCCGAGCTGTGGCTGACCGACGGCGACATCAACGCCGACGAGAGCAGGGCTTCAATTCTCGAGGTCGAGGGCATCGCTACCCAGGGCGCGCTTTCGTGGCCGTTCGAGGCGCGTTACACGATTGGCCGCAACCGCGCCCAGCCGCCACGAAACTCAGCGCTGCCGGGCAGCTATCCCATCTGCAAGCAGCGCATCGTGAGCCCCATTCCAGTCGAGTTCACGCTCGAAGGAACCGGCACCCTGCGGCTGAAGGTCGACCCCAGGCGGTGGTTCGACACGGTCGACTTCGCGAGTCTTCAGAAGGTGCAGGACCTGCCGTTGCTCTACCGGTTCATCGACAACACGGTGGAAGGCGGTCAGCCCGACACGGCGCTCTTCAACGCGATGCGCGCCGCTTCGGCGCAGACGTACCAGTTGCAGTGGATCTCCGGCGGGCCGTAGCCGGCGCTTGAAAACAACGCAGCACACACCAGGAGCACAAATGCAGCCGAAAATCAGATGCATCACAGTCGCAGTTGCAGTCGCAATGCAGGTGGCATGCGGTGGCGGGACGACCACCGGCGCCGGAGGCGGGTCGGGCGGCGGTGGTGGGGCGGGCGGCGGTGGTGGGGCCGGGGGCGGCAGCGTGGCTGACGGAGGAATCCTCAAGCCGTTCAGCCCGCCTTCAGCGACCGCAGTGAACAACGCCTTGCTGTTCACCATCTCTGGCGAGAGCAGCGCGCTCGAAGGCATCGCCTTCCCGCCTGCAGCCGGTGGCGGTGTCTACTTCGTCGACGGTTGGCAAATTGTCTTCACCCAGGCCCTGGCGACCGTCGACAAGGTGACGGTCAGCGAGGACCCCGACAAGTCGGCGACCGATCAGTCTCAGACCGGACCCCTGGTGGCTCAGGCCGACGGGCCGTGGGCGATCGACATGGTGAAAGGCGGGCCGCTCGACTCGAAAGAGCTGAACGGAAAGACGGTGCCGTTGGTTCGCATCACCAACCAGAACAAGAAGGCAGGCACCCCGGCGTTCGATGCGACCAAGAAGTATGCGTTCGGCTTCGACACCATTCCGGCCACGCTCTCGGCGCAGAACATCAACCTCGATGCCGCAGCGCAGACGGCCTACAAGAAGATGGTCGACAACGGTCAGACGATTCTTCTCGCCGGCACCGCGACCTGGAAAGGCACTGCTGGCACCCCGGCCTGCCGTTCGACCAACGCGGTGTACGACTTCGGGCGGTTTCCGAAAGTGGTCAACTTCAGCTTCGGGTACAAGTCGCCGACCACCTACAAGAACTGCATCAACCCCGAGCTGACCGGCACCGACGCCCGCGGAATCCAGACCAAGACCGGCAGTGAAGTCCTGGCCCAGGTCACGATGCACCTCGACCACCCGTTCTGGGACGCGCTCGAAGAAGACGCGCCGCTGCGGTGGGACGCGATCGCCGCGCTCAAGTCAGTCGCCAGCGGCATGGGGCCCGCGACCGCCACCGTCACCGAAGCCGACGTGAAGGCGATCGACTTCCAGGCCTTCAAAGACGCCCAGGGCATGGCGGTGCCGATTCGGTACTGCGGGCCGACCGCCACGGGCGAAGCCACCACCGGCACGCTCAAGTACGACCCGAAGACCGTGCCGGTGAACCCGGCGGGTGGGGCGGCGGGCCTGAAAGACCTCTACGACTACATGGTCTACAACCTGTCAACCTTCGGTCACCTCAACAACGACGGGCTCTGCTTCCCCGCGCGCAACTACCCCTCGCCGCAGTGAAGTGACGGGACAACCCGCCGGTGCGCGTGAAGCTCCTCCCCAGTTCGTTTGACGCCACCGGCCGGGTCATGCCCGGTCAGCGTTTGACCAGCTACCTCATCGACGGCTGCGTGGCCGTCGATGCGGGTTCGCTGGCGCTGAGTCTTACGGCCGCCGAGCGAAAAGCGGTGCGGGACATCGTGCTCACCCACGCGCACCTGGATCACCTGGCGACGCTGCCCATCTTCCTCGATGACCTGTTCGTCTCGCTCGAAGCCCCAGTGTCCATCCACGCTTTGCCTTCAGTGATTGAGCAGCTCGAGCGCAACGTCTTCAACGGCCTCATCTACCCACGATTTTCCCAGCTCAAGAATCGGTATGGGCCGATTCTCCAATACTTGCCTCTCGCGATCGGTGCGCCTGCAGTCGTGGGCCACCTGCAGGTGACTGCCGTCGCGGTGGACCACCCGGTGGAAACCGTGGGCCTGTTCGTCTCCAACGCGACCGAGTCGATCGCGTTCTCTTCCGACACCCGCCCCTCTCACGGTTACTGGGTGGGTTGTCGTCAGCGAAAGCCGGTCAGGATGCTGGTCGATGTCGCCTACCCAGATCGGCTGCATGACCTCGCGCTGGAATCGGGTCACCAGACCCCGGCGATGCTGGTCAAATTGATCAACCAATTCGCAGTGGAGCGCGAGCGCCTGGTGGCGGTCGGCATCAAGGCAGCGTTCGTCGAAGAGGTCCTCTCGGAGCTCGAGAGCGCAGGAATCGAAGCGATGAGCCCAGCCGTCGAGTACCGCTGGCCACTCTGAAATCCACCCTACACAGGAGTCGTTCATGCGTTTGTTGATCAGTCTGGTTTGTCTCTTGGGGGCCGAGGCGGTCGCGCAGGACGCAGGCGTCTCGCCGCATGATCAGTTGCTCGAGGCACACGCAAAGCTTGAAGCCCAGCACAAGACGATGGAGGCCGAGCACAAGAAGATGATGGACGACCACGCACCTGTTCCGTCGAAGTGAACTCTTCAATGTGTCGCGCTGGCGGCAGGCGCAACAGCAGGCCCCTCCCTTGCCGCGGGCCCGGCTCCAAAATCCCTTGGAGCCGGGCTCCTTTCCTTCCTCTTGAGGTCGCCGAATGACTGACGCGCTCAACTCCCACGCTTCTTGCTCGACCTGCCAACCAGCGCCGATGCAACCCCGCGAAAGAGGGGTCTTGGCCGTGGTGGGGCTGACCGCGGCAATGATGGTTATCGAGATTGGGGTGGGCCAGGTCACTGGCTCGATGGCGCTGCTCGCCGACGGGTGGCACATGGCGACCCACGTCGGGGCGCTGGGGTTGGCCAGCGCCGCCTACGCCATCGCCCGGCGCTTTGCGGCCCATCGGGCCTTCGCCTTTGGCACGGGCAAGGTCGGCGCGCTGGCCGGCTTTACAAGCGCGGTCGCGCTGAGTCTGGTCGCGCTGGTCATGATGGCCGACTCGGTCGGGCGCTTGATCGAACCTCGGCCAATCGACTTCGCAAGCTCACTGCCGGTCGCGGTGCTCGGCCTGATCGTCAACGTGGTCAGCGTGGTTCTGCTCAACCACAGCTCGGAGCACGATCATCGTCACGACCATCACGGCCATGATCACAACCATCGTGCTGCCATGATGCACATCGTCTCTGACCTGCTCACCAGCGCACTCGCGATCGTGGCGCTGCTGGCCGGCCGGCTGTTGGGCTGGCTGTGGCTTGATGCGGCGATTGGGCTGTTGGGAGGAGTCGTGATCTTGAAGTGGGGCGTCGGCCTGTGCGAATCGGCAGCGCTCGAGCTGCTGGACGTCGAGGCCTCCCCTGCTCTCGAAGATCAGATCCGGCAGACGCTCGAGTCGGTGGACGACGTTCGCGTCAGAGACCTGCACGTCTGGCCGATCGGGCGGGGCGCTCGCAGCTGCGTGGTAACGGTGCTCTCGGCCGCGCCGCGCGAGCCTCAGGATTACAAGGCCCACCTGGCCCCGCTGAAGCTCGCGCACCTGACCATCGAGGTCCAGCGGTGCATGCTTCCTGGACGGGTCGATGCGTGAGGGGAACTCAGGGCCTGACGCAGTCAGCACAGCGACCGCGAAGCTGGACCTCGGCGACCTGGTTGCGCTTCGCTTCTCCGCGCAACGAGACGGAGCTCTCGTCGAGGCAGAGAACTTCACTGCAGTCGGTGCAGACGAAGTGGGGGTGCTGGCCGTGCACTGCCCCTGGCCGCGCCTGTCGCGGTAGCTCGTAGCGCCAGATGTTGTCGCCCAACTGCGTGCGCACCAACACGCCCACCTCGTGCAGCGAGAGCAGGTTGCGATACACGGTCGCACGATCCAGTTGGCTCGAAGACAATCGTTCGGTGAGCTCGGCGTGGCTGATGGGCGCCTCGACCTTCCCCAGCGCACGCAGCACCAGCAGTCGCTGTTCGGTGACCCGCATTCCCCGGCTGGCGAGCATGTCTCGAAGCGCTTCATCGGTCAGGCGTGGGGTCTGCGCGGTCATTGGACGCAGGGTGGCCCTTTCTAACAGCCGCCGCAAGGTGCAAAGGCCAGCGGGAAGCGCCGCAAGCCCGGAATTGCAACAGAGTTGCAAATAAGTCGGTGGCCGGGTTAGAGCGTGGCGATGCCCACTTCGCCCCGTGCCGCCCGTCTGCCGGTCACCGTGCTCTCTGGTTTTCTCGGAGCCGGCAAGACCACACTGCTCAATCACGTCCTCAACAACCGCGAAGGCCTGAAGGTCGCGGTGATCGTGAACGACATGAGCGAAGTGAACATTGACGCCAAGCTCGTCAAGAGTGGCAGCGCGCTGTCTCGCGTCGACGAGAAGCTGATCGAGATGTCGAACGGCTGCATCTGCTGCACCCTTCGCGAGGACCTGCTCAAAGAGATCTCGAAGCTCGCGCGGGCGCGCCGCTTCGACTACCTGCTGGTCGAGTCGACCGGGATCTCAGAGCCGCTGCCAGTGGCAGAGACCTTCACCTTCACCGACGCGAAGGGAAAGAGCCTCTCGAAGGTCGCGCGTCTCGACACGATGGTGACGGTGGTCGACGCGTTCAACTTTCTGAAAGACTGGCAACAGGCCGAAGACCTCAAACAGCGGGGCCTTGGGCTTGGAGATGAAGACGAGCGCACCGTCGTCGATTTGTTGGTCGAGCAGGTCGAGTTCGCCGATGTGCTGGTGCTCAACAAGACGGACCTGGTCAAGCCCGCCCAGCTGGACACCCTCGAGGCGGTGCTGCGCAAGCTCAACCCCGACGCGCGGGTCGTACGGTCCACCCGCGGCGCGGTGCCATTGGCTGAGGTGCTCGACACAGGGCTGTTCGAGATGGAGAAGGCGCAGCGGGCGCCCGGTTGGTTGAAGGAACTTCGCGGCGAGCACACCCCCGAGACGAAAGAGTACGGCATCGACAGCTTCGTTTATCGTCAGCGCCGCCCCTTCCACCCGGCCCGTTTGAAGAAGTTTGTGCACGGGGCGTGGGGCGGGGTGCTGCGCAGCAAAGGCTTCTTCTGGCTCGCCACCCGGATGGATGTGGTCGGAATGTGGGCGCAGGCCGGCGGGGCCTCGACCTTTTCGCCGGCGGGCAAATGGTGGGCGACGGTGCCGAAGGCCGAATGGCCGGACGACCCGAAGTGGTGCAAAGAGATCAAGGCCGACTTTGAAGGCATCCATGGAGACCGCAGGCAAGAGATCGTCTTCATCACCCGCGGCCTGACTCGAGAGGCGCTCACCGCGCGGCTCGACGCCTGCCTGGTGACCCAGGCCGAGTGGTCGAAGGGCGCTTCGGCCTGGGCCCGGTTCAACGACGACTTTACGGCTTGGGAAGACGTGGCTTCTGGGGAGGCCGCGTGAAGAAGCCGATGCCCGCAATGCTCGGCCTGCTTCCGTTCTTGAGGAACCAGGGATGACGCGGACCCTTGCCCTGCTGGGTGGGCAGGTGCGCGACCTCTACACCACCGTCGTGCTCAGCCAAGGGTTCAACTTCCCCCTTGGCGCGAATGTTTGAGGTGGCGATCGCGGCGGGCGACAGCGAAGCGCTGCAGCACGCGGTGTCGGCGTGGCTCGCGCTGCCCCACCGGCAGACACAACGAATGCTTCGTCGGGTCGCGATGACTCACGCACCCGTAATCCGTGCCGGATTTCAGACCGCACGCTCGGCCGCGGTCTCACTGTTGGGCCTGGTGCGCCACCCAGAGTTCGATCGGCTCCTTCACGCGGCGCGCGTGCTCGAGCGCTTGAGCAATGACAGCCACCCGCTTTCGCTCGCAACGGCAACCCGCGCGTTCGTCGAGGCCTCGAAAGCACTCGGCGCCGCCGAACTGCCGACCCGGCTCAGTCTCTTCGTGCCTCCTCCGAACCGGCTGCCCGAACTCCACTGATCGGGCTTCAGCTCAGCGCGCGACGAGCACCTCGGCCAGGCTGCTGGCCAGCAGCGGCAGCTCTTCCGCCGTCAGACGCGGTCGGCGGCTTCTGGCGAAGAGCGTGGCGGGGCGCCAGTCGGGGCCTTGATCCGCTTTCACCCATTGCTCGTAGTTGATGACCCACCTCAGCAGGCAGGCAAGGAGCCTCGCCCGATGCGACCAGCCGTCGCCCTTGGGTGGCGCATTCGACCCGAACATCGGGCCCCCGAGCTTCGGTTGAAAGGGCGGGCCCCGGTCGAGGAAGAGGTGGGCAGACCCATCGCCCACCCACACGCCCAACGATGAGAGCACCAACTGCCCACCCTCCCAGCTCAAGTGGTAGCTGCCGCTCACCTCAGGCCGTGCGGGCGGCTGTCGTTCGAACCCATAGCGCGCCAGCAAGTTGCCCTGCGGCGCGGTCGCGTCTTTGCCCAATGCCCACATCTGCTGATCCAGCAGCCGCTCGAGCTGGCCGGTTTGCCTGGCATCGAGCGGGAACCCCATCTGGTTCAATTCAGGCAAGCCGCGAAGCCTGCGTTGAGCTTCGCGCGATCGAGCTTGCGGCCGATGAAGACGAGCTGGTTCAACCGTGGGCGGCTGCCCCACGGCTGCTCTTCTTCGCTGTCGAACAGCATGTGCACGCCCTGAAACACAAGCCGCTTGTCGCTGCCGGCGATGTTCAGAATGCCCTTGCTCCGAAACAGGTCGGCCCCTTGGTCGCGCAGCAAAGCGCTCAGCCACTTGTTGAGCTTCTTCGGGTCGACCTCCCCTGGCAGCTCGATGCCCACTGAGGTCACCGATTCGTCGTGCTCATGGGCCGGCGCGAGCTGCTTCTGACTGGCCGGGTCGAGCCTTGCGCCTGAGACCTCGAGTCGGAAGTCGAACTCGGCAGGTAGGTGCTCGGTGAACAGCACCCAGCGGCCCGCTTTGGGAACCTGGAGCTCGAACCGCCGTGTCCCCTTGGCCGTGAGCTGAAGCTCGAACGGACTGCCCGGGTGAATGGCCGTTCCGGGGTCCGCCTTCACCGCCGGCTCAGCGAACAGTCGCACCCCGCGCTCGAGCTCGTCGGCCAGCTCACCGTCGCTCGCCAACGGCACCCACGCCACCGTCATCGTCTCGTCGGGCCCCTGTTCGACACACAGCGAGCACTGACCTTCTGGCAGCGTCCACTCGCCCGCCCATTCGAACGGGTACTCAGGCTCGAGGAAGGTTGGCTTCTGGACGAGGGCGCGCGCCAGGTCGAAGCCGCCGACATCGAGCACCTTTTCCAGCGGCACCCTGGCGTTCTGCGCGCGGATCACCTTCGCCATCGCGTTCATCGAGTGAATGCGCTTCTCGAGCCCATCGAGCTGCTCGGCATCGACCAGGTCGGTCTTGTTGAGCACCAACACGTCGGCGAAGGCGATCTGGGCTTTGCACTCGTCGCTTTCCTCCAGGTGCAGCAACACGTGCTTCGCGTCGACAAGGGTGACGATCCCGTCGAGGCGAAACTGTGCGCGCAGCTCGTCATCCATGAAGAACGTCTGAGCGACCGGGCCCGGGTCAGCGAGCCCGGTGGTTTCGACCAGGATGTGATCGAACTTGTCACGTCGCTTGAGAAGGTTGCCGAGGATGCGGATCAGGTCGCCTCGCACCGTGCAACAGATGCAGCCGTTGTTCATCTCGAAGATCTCTTCCTCGGCGTTGATCACCAGCGCCTGGTCGATACCGACTTCTCCGAACTCGTTCTCGATCACGGCGATTCGCTTTCCGTGCTGTTCGGTGAGAATCCGATTGAGCAACGTGGTCTTCCCCGAGCCGAGAAAGCCGGTGAGCACTGTGACGGGGATCTTCTGATTTTCCATTGGGTGACTCCTTGTTCAGGTGAGCAGCTCAAAACCAAGTGAGACTCCCGCGGCGATGCTCAGCACGCAGGCGACACTGACGATCCATCTCGAAACGTTGCCGCCCAGGTGCCCGGCGCGCTGCAACGGGAACGCGAGCACCAGCGTCACCACCAGCATCCCGATCGTCGAGCCGATCGCAAACGCCGCGAGGTAGGCGAGCGCCGAGGGCGGGTGAGGAATCGTCGACAGCGTCACCAGAGTGAGCGCGGCTGAGCCTCCGAGCCCGTGCACCAGACCCACGGCTGCCGAGCTCCAGCCACTGCGCGTGGGCGGAGTAGACTCCAGCGCCCGCCCCTTCCACAGCCCGCGGATCCCAAGGCCGACCAGCATCACCGCGACCGCCAGCTCCATCGCGACTGACACTGCGGGCGGAAACGACACTCCAAGCAGCGCGATCGCCACCCCGACGCTCAACAGCGACACGGTGTGCCCGAGGCCCCAGAACAGCCCAAGCGAAGCGGTGTGGATCAGCCGGCGCTCTCGTGAGGCCAGGGCTCCCAGCGCCACCAGGTGGTCTGGATCCGCCGCGTGGCGAAGCCCAAGCACCACGCCGAGCCCCAGGGTCCCGAACAGCGGCAGCGTCAGCACCAGATCCTCATCGTGGCCTCAAACAACAAACGCAACTCGATTGCAACACCAGACGCAATTGAGTTGCAAATGACGCAGGGGCGCCAGTAGGGTTGAGGGCCTTGAACGCCCTGAACGTCGCGCCGCCTGTCGTCTCGTCGAGCAAGTCGCAGCCTCCACGCCACCGGTTCGTGTGGAACAGCCGCGACCTGCGTCAGATCAAGAACCCCGCCGTCGATCTCTGCGTCTGGCAGCGAGGAGTCGATCAAACGCTCGCGCTGTGGCTGTCGCGGATTGCGGTCGACTGCCCATTGTCTCTGGACGAGGTCGTCCCGGTGGGCACTTCAATCTCGGATCAACTTCGAGGTCTGCCCGCTTGCCTCGAGCGTGAAATTCTGGCGACCGAGGTGGCTGGCCTGGTGCGCTTGTACGGGCGGCTGATGCAGGTCGATCGGGTGCGGCTGCAGCTGGGTGCGGTGGGCACACGCTCTTGTCCGAAATTTCACGTCGATCACGTAGAGGTGCGAATGCTGTGCACTTTCTGCGGTGCCGGCACCGAGTGGATCGCTGAGCCTGAGCTACACCGAAGCCGCGTGATGAGATCCACGTCGACGCTGCTTCCGGTTCGAAAGCGCGCCCACCGAGGGGTCTCGTCGGGGCCTGCAGCCCGGCTGAGTCCTGGGGTCAGCCAGTTCGAACGCTTCGATGTGGCGCTGCTGAAGGGCAGCGCCTACCCCGGCAACGAGCGCTTCGGAGTCGTGCACCGCTCACCCGATGTCTGCAGCGCAGAGCCCCGTTGGGTGATGGTGGTGGACGCCAAATGAGCCTTCAGCTGAAGCCTGTCTGGCAGTTCGAGGCCGCCGACTGCGCCGCGGCGCTCGGGTTCGACCCCACGGGCGGCTCGGTGGCGGTGGCGCTGGCTTCGGGGCCGCTGGTGATCCTCGATGCCCGAACCGGAAAGCTGCAGCGTGAGCTTCCCGGTCATTCGCCAGGCACCAACACCCTTTGTTGGTCACCCGACGGCCAAACGCTGGTGACCGGTGGACAGGACGGCGCAGCGATCGCGTGGGATGTCGCGACCGGTTCCCCGACGGCGCTGTTGCCCAAAGACAAGACCTGGGTAGAGAAGGTCGCTTGCGATCCGACCAACCAATGGGTCGCGATCGCCGCCGGCAAGCGAGTCCACTTTGCCGCCCGGGGATCCGCGGCCGGGCCAGCCATCGAGGTCGAGAGCACCGTGACTGGGCTGGCGTGGCTCGACAAGCGCCTGTTGGTGAGCTGCTACGGCGGAGTGCGCGCGCTCGAGCCAGGGAAGCCGACGCCCGTCAAGAAGTACAACTGGAAGGGGTCGCTGCTCGGAGTATTCCCCGCTCCAGATGGACGCTTCATCGTCTGCCCGACCCAGGAGAGCGCAGTTCACATCTGGAAGATGAAGGGCGGTGAGGACTTCGAGATGACCGGCTTCCCCGCCAAGGTTCGCCAGGTCGCCTTCGCGCCCAACTCGAACGCGATGGCCAACGATGGCGGCAAGCACATCACCGTGTGGGACTTCAGAGGCAAGGGGCCAGGCGGCCGAGAGCCGTTGGTGTGTGAGGGCCACAAAGACCAGGTCACCTTCCTGGCGTTCAGCCGGGCCGGCGGCAGCGCGTGGGTCGTCTCGGCCTCGCGCGATGGAACCGTACGGGCCTGGGGGGAAAAGCCACGCACCTTGAAGATTGACGCGGCCCGCCCGATCGAGATCGGAGCGCTCTCTGCGGATGAGAAGCATTTGGTGGTGGGAGATGCGCGCGGCCGCTTGACGGCGGTCGAGCTATGAGCAGGCCGACGCGAGCGACAATTCTGACATCGCTCTGACTGCGCGCAACGGGCCGCTGGGCTGTGCCGCAGCCTAGAATGGCAGGTCTTTGAGCTCGTCGGACGCGGGGGTCGGCTTCTTCGCCTTGGTCTTCTCTTTCCGCGGCGCCGGCGCCGGCTTCTCCTCCGCAGCCTTCTTCTCGACGGGCGGCGCGACCGTCTTCTTCTTCTCCACCGGCGCCTCGACGTTCTTCTCTGAGGCCGCAGCGACAGGCGTGGGCGCGAGCTCGATCTTCACCCGAGCGGTGTCCTCGAACTTCACCTTCCGCAGTTGGGGCGCATGCCCCTTGAGCACGAAGTTCAGCACTGCGATCTCCCCCTTCGCGCGCTGCAGCGTGAAGGGCGTGACTCCGAGCAGAAACTCACCCTCGTAGACCTCGGCGCCTTCCGGGGTCGTCTCGAAAGTCACTGCCGCGTTCGCCGCCTTCACGACGGGCTGCACCACCACCGGCGGCACCACGACCACCATCGGCTTCTGCTGCGCCGCGAGCCAGGCCTGCCCGTAGTTCAGCCACCCGTAGCCGCCCGCGGACATCAAGATGATCACCAGCGCGAGAATGATCGGCACCTTCGACCGCTTCGGAATCGCCAGCTCTTCCACCGACGGCTCGGGCCGCGCGCTGACTGCCGTCACCGAAGGCCGCGGCGGCCGAACTGGCTGAAGCTCAGTCACCATCGGCAGCGGCGTCGGATTCTCGAGCGGCGTCATCGCCAGGTTCGCCGACGTGTTGATCGGGTTCTCCATCGTCATCGGCGCCGCCATCGTCAGCGCCGGCTGCGGAGCCGTTACCGGCGCCACCCGCGTCATCTCTGCCTTCGACTTCGACCTTCCCGCAGGCAGCGCCTCGAGCCGCCTCAACACCACGTCCATCGACTCGGGCCGATCGTCCTGCTTCTTCGCCAGCATCTCGAGCACCAGCGCCTCGAGCTCGGGCACGTCTTCCAGCGGGCCGGGGTCGAAGGGCGCCGGCTTCTCCGTAATCTGCTTCGCGATCATCATCGCCGGCGTCTCGGCCCGGAACGTCGGCCGCCCCGTCACCAGCTCGTAGAGAATGAGCCCCATCGCATACACGTCGGATCTCGCGTCCACCGTGAAGCCTGACGCCTGTTCCGGCGACATGTACTGCGGAGTGCCGATCACGATCCCGATCGCCGTCTTCCCTTCCGACGCGCCCGCCGTGCTCACCTTCGCGACACCGAAGTCGAGCACCTTCACGAAGTCCGGCCGCCCGACCTGCTGCACCAGCATGATGTTCTCGGGCTTCAGGTCGCGGTGAATGATGCCCGCCTGATGCGCCGTCGCCAGCGCGCGCCCCATCTGCATCGCGATGCCAACGACCCGCTCGCTGGTCTGCGCGCCCTCGTTGCGCACCAGCTCGGCCAGCGTCGCGCCCTCGAGGTACTCCATGACGAAATAGAAGCGGCCGTCTTGGGTGCGGCCGAAGTCCGAGATCGCCACGATGTTCTGGTGGCCAATCTTGCTGCTCGCCATCGCCTCCCGCTTGAACCGGCTGACGAAGTCCGGATCGCGCGAGAGGTCGGGCAGCATCACCTTCATCGCAAACTTCTTCGACAGCTCGAGGTGCTCGACCAGGTAGACAGCGCCCATGCCGCCAGCGGCGATCTTGCCGAGCACCTGGTAGCGCCCATCGATGACCAGGCCGTTGGCGAGCACGCTGCCGCCCTGCGGAATGAAGGTCGCGTCGTCCGGCTTCACCGGCACCTGCTTTGCCCGTACCGTCAGCTTCACCTGCCCGATGCGAATCTGGCTGCCGTCGTCGATCTTCGCTTCCAGGGTCGACACGCCATTCACCCGCAGCGTCGCGGTGCCCGAGATGTCGCGAATCTGCCAGGTGTTGTCCTCGAAGAAGACCTCGGCGTGCCGCGACTCCAGCTGCGACAAGCGCACGGCGCAGCCGGCTCCGGAGCCGAGCAGGAAGCTGTCAGATGGAAACGGCAACACGCGGTCGCCAACGAGGAACGCCAGCATGAAAGGTCCGATGCAGTCTAGGCGAGGCCCGGGCGTCGTCCACCCCATGACGGTCGCCCGTGACCTCGAAAGGAATTCGCAGAAATCGCGCAACCCGAGCGGGCCTGGAAGAGAATCGGCGCCCGATGTTCAGGAACCTTTCAGTCAACACCGCCGAGTTCCGCGCGCTGGTCGACGCCGGCTTCGATGCGTTCTATCTGCTCGAGGCCTTTCGCGACGAGTCGGGCAAGATCATCGACTTCACCTTCGCCGACATCAACCCCATCGCCGCCACCCGTCTGGGTCGCTCACGCGAACAGGTGGTGGGCCAGCGCCTCACCACCTTCTTCCCCGAAAGCGCCATCAGGCCCTACATCGAGCGCTACACGCAGGTGATGGAGACCCGGCAGCCCTTCGAGGAAGAAAAGAATACCGACGTGCCCGGCATCTCGAGCTCGTGGATTCGTTTACAGGTGTTGCCCCTGGGCAACGGGGTCGCCGTCACCTCGCGCGACATCTCGCAGCGCAAGCGCGAGGAAGCGGCGCTGAAGGCCAGCGATGAGGCGCTGCGGCGGTCGCACGAAGAGCTCGAGAAACGCGTGCTCGAACGCACCGGCGAGCTGCTCACCGCGAACGCCGCGCTCACCCAGCAAGTGGCGAAACGCCGTGCCGCCGAAGATCGCTTCGCCAAGCTCGCCTCCTCCGACCTGCTCGCGATGGCGCTGATCAACGCCAAGCACAATATCTTCGAGGCCAACGACGCCTTCTGCAGGCTCGTCGGCTATTCGCGCGAAGAGCTGCTCGCTGAGTCCTTCAACGTCATGTCGCTGTCGCTTCCCGAATGGCGCACCGTCGACGAAGCGGCTGGGGCCAGCGTGCAGGCGCGCGGCTTCGCTCCGCCCTTCGAGAAGGAATACCTGCGCAAAGACGGCAGCCGCGTACCGGTGCAGGTGGGGCTGACGATTCTCGGGCCGGCCGAGGTGCTGCTCTTCGCCACCGACCTCACCGAGAAGAAGCGCAGCGCAAAGGCGATCAGCGACATTGAAGAACAGCTGCGCCAGTCACAGAAGATGGAAGCGATCGGCAGCCTCGCCGGCGGCGTCGCCCACGACTTCAACAACCTGCTGTCCGTCATCTTGTCCTACGGCTCACTCATGCAGAGCGCGCTCAAGCCCAACGACCCCATGCGCGATGAGCTCGGCGAAATCATCGCCGCCGGTGAACGCGCCGCGATTCTCACCGCCCAGCTGCTCGCTTTCAGCCGGAAGCAGATCCT
Source organism: Myxococcales bacterium (assembly GCA_038206395.1). Classification (GTDB taxonomy): domain Bacteria; phylum Myxococcota; class Myxococcia; order Myxococcales; family Myxococcaceae; genus JAGSPQ01. The sequence goes on from JBBRAX010000012.1 coordinate 75,663, forward strand.
TCAGCCGAGGGTGGTGAACCTCAACGACGTCGTCGCCGGCCTCGAGCGCATGATCGAACGGCTGATTGGCGAAGACATCGAGTTCAACGTCATCCCCGCCGCGGACCTCGGCTCGACCACCGTCGACCCGAACCAGCTCGAGCAGGTGTTGATGAACCTCGTCGTCAACGCGCGCGACGCGATGCCCACCGGCGGCAAGCTCACCATCGACACCCGCAACGTCGACCTCGACTCAGGCTACGCCGCCGCACACCCGGGAGTGACCGCAGGCCCCCACGTCATGCTCGCCGTCACCGACACCGGCGTCGGCATGGACGCCAAGACGAGCATCCGCATCTTCGAGCCCTTCTTCACCACCAAGGGGCCCGGCAAAGGCACCGGGCTCGGCCTCTCGACGGTGTTCGGCATCGTCAAGCAGAGCGGCGGGCACGTCTGGGTCTACAGCGAGCCCGGCGAAGGCACGACCTTCAAGCTCTTCTTCCCGCGCACCGCTGGCAGCCAGACGGTGGCCGAGCCGCCGAAGCCCGACGCCGAAGGCGCCCGCGGCACCGAGACCGTGCTGCTGGTGGAAGACGAAGAACGCGTGCGCGTGCTCGCCCGCACAGTGTTGCGCCGCTTCGGTTATCACGTGCTCGAGGCGCAGACGGGCGGCGACGCGGTGCTCATCTGCGAGCAGCACACCGCCCGCATCGACCTGCTGCTGACCGACGTGGTGATGCCGCGTATGACGGGGCGACAGCTCGCCGACCGCCTGAAGCCGCTGCGACCAGACATGAAGGTGCTCTACATGTCGGGCTACACCGACAACTCCATCGTCCACCACGGCGTATTGGATTCGGGGATCAACTTCCTGCAGAAGCCGCTGACCGTCGATGCGCTGACCCGCAAGGTTCGGGAAGTGCTCGACGCGTAGGCCGCGGCCCGTAGAGCCGCTACGGCCGCCAGCTGCGCGACGTCTCTTCGCTCGTCTTCCGCTGCTGGGCGAGCTGGATGCCGCCGATCGCCAACGCGGCGCCGATGATCGAGAAGAGCAGCGACGAAGGCCCACTGGCCAGGTAGCCGTCTTGCGAGTCGATCAACGAGGCGAGCAGGCTGCCCCCAACTGAGCCGAGCATGCCGAGCACCGCTGCGTCGCGGAACCGCATCGAGCTGTCTCCCGGCGAGATGCCGCGCGCCACCAGGGCAGCCACGAGGCCGACCACCATCCCGTTCACCAGACCAAGAACCAGAAAGGGCGTGATGTTCATGGTGACCATCGAAGAGCAGCCACCGTGCCAGCGCTCTTCCAGAGCGAAAGCCCGCATCACGCCTGTGGCAACTTTGGCTAGCTGCGCTTTGCGATCACCAGCCGCAGGCCATGAAACGGGGGCGGCAGCAAGTTTTCGGGCGCGTCGACCGTGAAGCCGTCGGCCTCGAGCAGCGCCCGCGCGCGCGGCAGCTGAAACGTCAGGTAGTACATGACGAACTTCGAGTGCAGCAGGGCGTTGCGCACCCTCATCGCCGCGTTGAACCCGTGCGCCATCAGCCGGCCCGGGTGCATCAGTGGCAAAGGATCCGAGGTGATGAAGACGAAGCGGCCACCGCGCCTCAGCGCCTGTTTGACCTGGGCCACGAAGCGCGGCTCGTCGTCTTCGAGGATGTGGCCGAACGCCCCAAAGCACGTCACCACGTCGAAGCTGCCACGGAAGGGCACCGCCAGCGCGTCGCCGCGGACAGTCGCCAGAGGCGCGCCGACCCGCCGCCTCGCCTCGGCCAGCATTCCTTCGCTGCGGTCGAGGCCCACCAAAGCCTCGGTGCAGAACGGGCGGAAGGCGCTCAAGGCCGCTCCGGTGCCGCAGCAGAGATCCAGGATTCGCGGCACGGAACCGCCGAGCGCTTTCGCCGCCGCTTCCAGCAACACGTCGGGCGTCCGAAACGGGGTGAACTCGAACTTGGGCGCCAGCAGGTCGTAGCCCGCGTCGGTCGACGACAGCGCCTGCTTGATCAGCTCGAGAAACGTGGGGCCCTCTGGGTGGAACACGTCAGCCGCCACCCAGCGCGCGCTGCAGCACCGCTGCGGCCGCCTCGTCCGACCACCCAGAGACCAGCTGCCCCGCCGCGTTCAGCAAGATCGCGTTGATCGACTCGGTCATGCTCTCGAACGGCGACAGCAGCACCACGCGCAGGCCTGGCCTCTCGACCTCGAGCGCGAGGATGCGCTGCTTGATCGCCTCGGTCAGCCGCCCGCTGCTGATGATGAGCGCGTCAGGCGCCTCGTCCAACGCCGCCAGCACATCGCCCCGCACCATCGGCTGCGCCTTCATGCCCAGCAGCAGCTTCTCGAGCCGCGCGCAGTCGTTCGCGTCAGGCTCGACCACCACCACCTTCACCGCCGCCCTCTTCACCTTCGGCTGGTTCCTTCGCCGCGCAATCACCTGGCCCACCAGCCGCTGCAGGTCGGGCAGCTCGAATGGCTTCAGCAGGTACGCGTCGGCCCGCTGCGCCTGCAGCTCGCGCACGGACTCGCGCGACGCGTACCCCGTCATCATCACCAGCGCAGTGTCTTCGCTTGCCGCGCGCACCGCCCGCGCCACGTCTTCGCCGCTGGCGCCCGGCAGGTTCTTGTCGGTCAGCACCGCGTCGAAGCGCTGCGACTTCAGCAACGGCATCGCCTCTTCCGCCGTGCGCACCGTCGTCACCGCGTAGCCCCCCAGCTCGAGCCCGCGCTGCAGCATCGGGCCAATCGCCACGTCGTCTTCCACGAGCAGCACCGTCGGCAGGGCGTCGTTCTGCGGCGACGGCGCAACAGCGGCCGGCGCGTCGACCTTCGCCCACAACAGAATCCGGAACTCGGTGGTGGCCCAGGGAAGGCGCAGTGGGTCGGCCCGCTCGACGACGCCGACCTCACCGCCCGCCGCTTCCATCATTCGCCGCGCGATCGCGAGGCCCAGGCCCGAACCCTTCTCGACCGGCTTGGTGGTGAAGCGCGGCTCGAAGATGCGCTCGAGAATCGCTGGTGCGATGCCGGTGCCCTCGTCACTGACCCGCACCTCGATGCGCCCGTCGTGCTTCGCGCTCGCGCACACCCGCACACAGATGCGCCCCGCGTCGCCCACCGCGTCCAGCGCATTGAAGAGCACGTTCGTCAGCGCATGCGTCAGCGCGTCCGGCCCACCGTGCGCGAACACCCCGGACGGCGGCGGCTCGTAGCTGAACTTCGCGCCCAGCCGCTTCAGCCGCAGCTGGCACAGGTCGATCGCCTGTTGCACCACCGGCGCCAGCTCGAAGAGCCCCGGGCCCGCCGCCTCGGGAGAAAGAAATCGCTGGTACGACCGCAGCAGCTCTTCGAGCCGGGCGAGCTGCGACATCACCATCGGCCACTCGGCCTGCTTCGACACCGCCTCTCCTGCGCCCCGCTGAATCAGCTGCAGGCCCAGCTTGATGCCCATCAGCGGGTGGCGGAGCTCGTGAATCAGCCCCGCGGTCAGCAGCTCAGCCGGCGGCTGTTCCTTCTTTGGCATCAGGCCCACGCACCCGACTTCTTCACCCCGTCGAACACCTCACGCAGAATCGCCACCACCGTGTCGATGGTCTGCGCGTCGATGGTCATCGCCGGCTGGATGCGGAAGATGGGGTCGAAGGACAGGCAGATGAGCCCGCGCTTCAGGCACCCTTCGAACATCGTCTTGCACACCTCGCGCGAGACGAGCTCTTTGGTGTCGCGGTTCTTCACCAGCTCGAGCGCGAGCAGCAGCCCCTGGCCGCGCACGTCACCCACGAAAGGGTAGTCGTCGTAGAAGGGCTTCAGCTTGTCGAGGAAGTACTCGCCCATCTTGCGCGCGTTCTCGACCAGCCCTTCTTCGTCGATGATGTTCAGCGAGGCGAGCGCCGCGGCCGAGGCCAGCGGGTTGCCGCCGTAGCTCGACGACGAGCCAGAAGGATTCGCCCACGGCTTCGACTGCACGATGTCGTCGCGCGAGATGAGGCCCGTCACCGGCAGCCCGCCGCCGAACTGCTTGCCGATGGTCACGATGTCGGGCGCGGTGCCCGTGTGCTCGCTGCCCCAGTACTTCCCGGTGCGGCCGAAGCCCGTAATCATCTCGTCGACAATCAGCAGCGCGTCGAACTTCTTCGCCATCGCCTTCACCGCCGGCAACCACTCTTTCGGCGGCGGGTTGTTGCCCCCGGCGCCCAGCATCGGCTCGACCAGGAACGCCGCGATCGCCCCCGACGTCGCCGACTTCACCTGGCCTTCGGCGAGCTCCACGCACGCGAGGCCGCACGACGGGTATTTCAGCTTCAGCGGGCAGCGGTAGCAGTTGGCGTACGGCACCAGGTGGTTGCCCGGCACCAGCGGGCCGAGCCCCTTCTTGAAGTCAGAGCCCATCAGGCTCAACACCCCCATCGTCTTGCCGTGAAACCCGCCCCAAAAGCTCACAAACTCAGACTTGCCTGTGTAGCATTTGGCCAATCGCAGTGCAGACTCGACCGCTTCTGCGCCACCCGAGTACAGCTGCAGCCGGTGCACGCCCGGCGCGGGCGCGTGGGTCGCGACCTTCTGCATCAGCTCGACGCGCGCGGTGGAGGAAAAGCTGCCCGCCGACACGCGCTGCACCTGCTTGCTGATCGCCGCCGTCCACTTCGGGTGTGAGTGCCCCAGGCCGTTCACCCCGATCGCGCCCACGATGTCGAGGAAGGTGTTGCCGTCGAGGTCGGTGACCGTGTTTCCGCGCGCCTCGTCGACCACGATGCCCGCCATCGCCGAGTACCGCTGGTGGCCCGGCGCGTAGTGCTCTTCTTCCCTTGCCCGCGCTGCCCGGCTCTTCGGCCCCGGCACTTCGGTGACCAGGTGGGGCTTCTGATTTGCCGGCTGGCTGATCGTCCTCTCAGAGACAGGGGCCATGGGGGTAAAACTCCTTGACAGGTTTCTGACCGGCTCGTACGACCCGCCGCAATGGGTTTAGGTATCGCGTTTCAAAAAAAACAGCCAATCATTAACACCGAAGTCCCCGGCCCGAAGTCGCTGGCCGCGTGGCAGAAGCAGAACACAGTCATCGGGCCCGGCCTTCAGCGCGTGGTGCAGTGGGCGCGCGTCAGCCTGGTTCGCGGGCAGGGCCCGTTTCTCGAAGACGAAGACGGCAACGTCTTCCTCGACTTCATGGGCGGCAGCGGCGTCAACAGCATCGGCCACTCGCACCCGACCTACATCGCGCGGATGACGCAGCAGGTGCAGCAGCTGACCATCGGCTCGTTCAACACCCCGGCGCGGGTGAAGATGTTGGAAGAGTTCCAGTCGATCTTCCCCAAAGGCCTCGACCGCGTGCAGTTCTTCAGCGGCGGCACTGAGGCGGTCGAAGGCGCGCTGCGGCTCGCCAAAGCCCACACGGGGAAATACGAGTTCGTCGCCTTCTGGCAGGCGTACCACGGCAAGACGATGGGGGCCCTCGCCCTCACCGACGGCACGCGCAAGGGCCTCGGGCCGATGCCGCCAGGGGCGCTGTTCGCTCCATACGCGTACTGCTTCCGGTGCCCGCTGAAGAAGACGTTTCCCTCGTGCCAATGGGCGTGCGTCGATCACGTGCGCGCTGAGATCAAGGCGTCGTCCGCCGGCTCGCTGGCCGGCATCATCGTCGAGCCCATTCAGGGCCGCGCTGGCAACATCACGCCGCCGCCGGGCTACCTCAAAGAGCTCAAGAAGGTCGCGCAGGACAACGGCGCCCTGCTGATCGTCGACGAGACGATGACGTGTATGGGTAGAACCGGAAGGATGTTTGCCTTTGAGTACGACGACGTCATTCCAGACATCGTCATCGTCGGCAAAGGCCTGGGCTCTGGCTACCCGGTGACGGCTGTTCTGTCGACCGCCGAGCTCATGAAGGCGAAGCCCTTCTCAGACCCGAGCTTCAACTCTTCCAGCTTCGCCGCCTTCCCGATGGCGTGCACCGCCGTGGGCGCGACGATTGAGGTCACCAAGGCCGAGAACCTGCCCGCGAAGGCGTACGCGCTGGGCGCCGAGCTGCTGGCCGAGCTGAAGAAGATGGAAAAGGAAGTGCCGATCATGGGCGAGGCGCGCGGCCTCGGGCTGATGCTCGGGTTCGAGCTGGTCGAGAACAAGCAGACGCTGGCCCCGGTGAACTCGCAGCAGATGGAAGAGATCTTCATGGATCTGCTGCGCAACGGGGTGCTGGTGATGTTCGGCTCCAGCGGCTCGGGCAACAGCATGCGGCTCTACCCCCCGCTGAACATCGATCGCGAGATCGCGCTCAAAGGCATCGCGATCATCAAGGAAGTCCTGCTGCGCCAGAGCGCCCGCATGGGGGCCATTTGATCGAACGCATCCAGCCGAAGGGCGTCTACGAAGCGAAGGGCTACAGCCACGCCGTGAAGCGCGGCAACATCGTCTTCGTCGCGGGCCAGGTCTCGAAGGACGTCGACAACCAACTGGTGGGCAAGGGCGACATCGTCGCGCAGGTCGACCAGGTCTTTCGCAACTTGAAGCTCGTCGTCGAGGCTTCCGGCGCGACGCTTCACGACGTGGTGAAGCTCAACATCTACACCACCGACCTGAAGCACTTCCGCCCGTTCATCAAAGACGGGCGCGACAAGTACTTCGCCACCCACCCGCCCGCGACGACCTTCCTCGTGGTCTCGAGCCTCGCCGACCCAAACTTCCTGTTGGAAATCGACGCCGTCGCCCTGACCGAGTGAGTCAGCGACGCAGCGACGCGCGCATCGACGTGAAGTCGGCGGCGGTCAGCTTCGGGATTCCCGTCTGCTTCACCGCCAGCGAGCCGCAGTAGTTCGCGAACCGCGCCGCCTCGAGTACGCCGAAGCCTTTCGCCAGCGCAAAGGCGAAGCCCGCGAGGAAGCAGTCGCCCGCGCCGCTCGCGTCGATCTCCTCGGCCGGGAAACCCGGCACGTGGGTGCGCTTCCTCCCTTCGACAATCTCGCAGCCCTGGTTGCCCTTGGTGATGATGAGCACCGGCCCGTCGACGTCCACGAACGCCGCTTCCTCTTCGCTGCCTTTGAGGAAGTCGATCTGCTTCACCGGGTGGTTCGTCTTCGACAGCGGCACCAGCCCGATGACCCCGTCGGGGCCGAGCACGCGAAGGATGCTCTGCAGATCCGCCACCACCACCTCCGACAGCTCGCGCAGCTTCGACACCGCCTCGGGCAGCACCTCGCCCGCACAGCCATTGGCGATCGAAATTCTGGCGCTCGTCGTCAGGTCGGCCGCGCGAATCGGCGCGCACAGCGCCTTCACCGTGCCCACCCGCCGGCCGCTGGTGAAGTCGTCGAGGAAGCACGTCGTCGGCAGCGTCTCGTCGACCGTCGACGGGCGAACCAGGTCGTTCGTGTAGAGGAAGTCCTTCCCGACCTTCGACACCACCTCGTAGTCGGCCTCGAGCGCCTCGAGCACGCTGCACATGTAGGCGGTCGCCCCGCCCAGGGCCGAGAAGCGCTCGCCGCGCTGGGTGATGATCTCGTCGTGGGCGTAGTTGCCGATCACCAGCAGGTCGCGTGGCGCCATGGACGACCGCATCTTACTAGTAGCTTTCAGCGATGCGCGATCGTCCTGTGTGGCTGCTGGTCCTGGGCTTCGTGTCCTGCGGTGATTGCTCGGGTGGAGGCGGCAGTGGCGGAGGAACCGGAGGATCGGGCGGCAGCGGCGGTGGCTCGTCGTCGTCGTCGTCGTCCTTCGTCTACGCGCTGACGGAAGCCGCGGGCGAGTGGAGCCTCACCGGCGCGACCGACCCAACCCTCGACTGCGTCTCGACCACCACCGCGTCGAAGCAGTCGATCGTATTTGGATCGGCGGTCTCGAAGGCGGCCCAGTTCGTGCCCGTCGCGGGGCCCTGCTCGTCGCTCGCGAAGCTCTCGCTCAATGTCGGCAAGATTGAAGGCACGCGCACCTGCACGACGGGCACGCCGCGGGCCTGCCCTCAGTTTCCGACTGCCGCGCACGACGAGCCGCTGTTCCTGGTCATCGCTCCCACGAAGAATCTCACGGCGAACCCCGCGGACGGCATGGCCTTCATTCCGCAGCTCACGCTCAAGCTGCCGCAGTTTTGTGAGAACGGCGTCTGGGATCTGGCGAAGGCGCCGGTGAGACGCGGCAGGAAGCGGGAGAGTGGAAGTGGTCGACCGTGCGCGAGCTCTCGCCCACCAACACCGTCGAGCGGCAGACGACGCGTACCCGCATCGACGCCACCACGATGACCGTCGCGCTCGAGGAGAACGGCGTCGCTGTCGACAGCTTCGTCGCGCCGATTCGGCAGTCGGGCTGTTTCGACAGCTCGACACCTCCGGCCCCGGGGTGTGCCCAACCGCCTGCGCCGACCAACTGCACCGGCTCGACCGCCAAATGCGACGCGGCGCAGCTGGCGAAGATCAACCCCAAGATCACTGCCGCGCTGGCGAAGGGAAAAGAGTGTCTGGCTCGGCACAAGGGGTACGACCCCACCGGCAAAGGCGTCGATCTCAACATGGGCAAGATCGACCTCTCTTGCAGCACCAACCCCTGCGAGGACTACGGCTATCTCGACCCTCTGGTCGACGGCCGCCACAACTTGATGGTGAACGTCGCGAAGAACAACGACAGCGAGCTCGCGCGCACGATCTTCCACGAGATGCTGCACGCCACTCGCGCTTCAGTCTCCAGGATTGGCTGGTCAAAGCCGCAGGCAAGGCGTGCAAGGCGCAGCTCGCTGACCGCACCTACGCGTGCGAGCAGCTGTGCTTTGCGAAGACGCCGACCTCGTGTGACTGCATCCGGTGTCTGACGCCTGACGGGAAGAAGCCCACCCAGGACGTCTGCAAGAAGTGCGCAGCGGCGTATGGCGCGTGCGCGGGTCGACAGGAGCCCAACGGCACCGGCGGCATGCGCGCGGTCGCCAGCACGGTCGGGGCGGTATGCAAGACCCGAATCTTCTGCGACACGAAAGCCGAGTGCGACACCGCGTGCGGGTGGTTCGGACCCTGCAAGCCGATCAAGGCAACGTGCAACCACGTACGACCTGAAGACCAACGAGTTCACGGAAGGCACGCTGTCGTGGGCGCTCCGCTACGTGTTCGAGGTGCCCTCCGCCCAGGTGGTTCCCGCGCCGCGGTTGCAGGTGTGGGATCGCTGCCTGTACCTGATCGATCCGCCGATCGGAGTCGAGGAGAGCGCGGCGGTCTCCGAGGCAGGCTGCTTGATCGTCGAGACCGATGGCGGCATCGAGACCACGCGACGGGTCTTCGGCACGCTCTTCCGCTTCGACCCGAAGACCGGCACGACGACGACAGCTCCGGACGCCCGCGTCGTCCGCGTCGAAGGCGCGATCCCGGGCGGGTATCACCCGTGAACCGGCACCGGCTGCCCGCGCTGGGCGCACTCGCGCTGGTGATTGCTGGACCTGCGCGCGACCGCTTCGAGGTGAGCCACGGCCCGAAGGTGATCGTGCTGCTGGCGCTCGCCGCCGCGCTGATGTGGAAGGGCAGGGTGCCGCTTGGGCAGTGGCGCGCAAGCGAGTGGCTCGTGATCGCTGTCTTCGCGCTCGCCGCGGTCAGCGGATTGCTGGCGAACAGTCCCGCGCTGCCCGCTCGCGCTCGGCGCCGGAGCGGTCGCCCTCATGCTCGGCGTCTCGGCCCAGCCCGATCGCGACCATTGGATTTTGTGGACATCAATTGCCGCGGTCATCGTCGCCGCGGTCGGGCTGCTCGAGATGGCCGGGGTCGTCGAGCTCGCGCCTCATGGACGCGCGCCCAGCTCGACGATGGGACAGCGCAACGCCCTCGCGCACTTCCTGTTGCTCGCGAGTCCCGTGATCTGGAGCCGCGCGCTCGCGTCGCGCCGGTGGTTGATCGCGATCGCGTTGATCGCCGCGGTGATCGTCGGCACCCGCTCGCGCGCGGCGTGGGTGGTCGGCCCGCCGCTGCTCGTCTTGTTCTCCGTGCTCACCCGTCGCGCGGCGGTGCTGAAGCCGATCGGGTTCGCGGCGATCGGCGCGGGGGTCGGAGTGCTCGCTCCGATCGTGCTGCGGTGGCGGCAGGCGAACCCGTACGGCGATACGCTCTCGCGGCTGGTCGAGTGGAGATCCGGCAGCGGGTGGAGCCGGATCGTCGAGTGGACCGCGTCGATCGCGCTGTGGAAGGCGGACCCGCTGCTCGGCATCGGGCCGGGCAATTGGTTCCTCTCTTACGGCCTGCAGCACGGCGGATCCCGCTTCCCGCATTCCGATCACGTCGCGCTGCTGGTCGAGCGTGGGCTCGTGGGCGCGCTGCTCTGGGTCGCGCTCGCGCTCGCTGTCGGCGGAAGGTCGCGCGATCCCGTCGTCCTGTGCACGATCGTCGCGGCCGCTGCGCTCGGGGCGCTCGACTCGGTCATGCAGCTGCCAGCGCCCTTGCTGCTCGTCACGATGGTCGCGTTTGCCGGATCGCGGGACGAGGTCGCTGCGCTGCGGTCCCCGATTGCGACGGGGCCACGCCGTTCGATCGCCTCGAGCTCGCCGCCACGCTCGATCCGCTCGACGGCGAGGTGCGGGTCACGCTGGCCGAGGCGTGGTCGAGCGCGGGCGATTGCATGAAGGCCCGCCTCCACCTGGACGCTGCGCTGTGGTTGGTGCCGGGTCACCCTGCGCTGAAGGCCCTCGAGGCGCGGTGTCCGCTGCTACGGTCGCCTTTATCGCCGCGGCGGCACCTGACTTCGTTCTACGGCATCTACGCCCCGCACGCCGCGCTGCGGCCTCTCGTCACCCTGCCGCCGCCGACGACACCTGCAGCGCCTCAACTGACCTTCGCCTCCTTCACCTCGCCCGAAAAGAAGCGCAAGCCTCGCCTCGTCCTTCGACAGGCTCAGGAGGCCCCCGCCACCGCGCGCCTCGGCGAAAGGCAACTCGCCGCCAAGCGCAGGCCGGTGCTCTCCGCGAAGCTCGGCCTCGATGCCTTCGTTCGCCAGTGCGTCGCGCATCAGCGTCGCTTCCCCGAGCCTCCGGGCGTGGTCGACCTTCGTCATTCGCTCTTACCTCCGCTTGAGCAGCGGCTTGAGGCGTTCGACGTCGAGGAGATCCTGCGGGCGTCCAACCCGGCGTTTGTTCGCCACCAGGTCACGGATCGACAGGACGTTTACCGTTTGATTTCCCCAACGTGCACGGGTGCGGTCGGCCCATGACTGTTCGAACTTCAGACCCTTCATCGAGGTCAGCAGGTCGATTCGAACGGGCTCGACGCCGATCTGGAAGACGATCTGCGGGTTGGTGAAGTCTTCCGCCCGGACTCCCTTCGTCGGGGCGCGAAACCGCTCGAGCGCGCGCAGCACCCTGGCTGCATTCTGGGGCGTGGGCTCGACCCAGATGTCGATGTCCTTCGTGTAGCGGGGCTCAGTGTGATGAACGACGGCGAGACCTCCCACGACGAGATATCGGGCCCGTTCGGATGACAACGCGCGCAACATCTCTTTGAAGTCGGAGTTGAGAATCATCGGCGCCCTTCATGCGGAGGTAATCCACCACCAATTGCCAGGCGGCAGCGATGCGGGCCGTCGCTCCTGCCCGCCGCCAGAAAGCGAGGTCGAACTCACGGGACCCCTGCTCTTCGAGGGTTGACCAACGGGTCATCACCAATCGTCGGCGGCGCATCGCTGAGCGTCGTAGCACCGCCACCGCCCCTCGATGACGTCAATCGCGCAGCAGGACCGCACCAACTCGGTCTTCAACAACGGCAAGTTCTACAAGCTGTCCGCCGATCAGAAGCTCGCCGAGCTGTCGAAGGTGCTCGGCCTCGACGAGGCGACGCGCCTGCTTGGCGAGGCGAAGGCGCAGAAGATCACCCTCGACAGCGTTCGGTTGCTCGGCGCGCAGGCGCAGACCGAGCACTCGAAGGACCCGCTCCGAGCTGTCTGAGTCGACTCGACGTCCACCGAGGCCCGTGGGTCGAGCGGGGGCTCGCGCTGCTCCCCGATTCCGTCGAGCTGGCGACTGCGTGTCAGGGCCGCTGAGGCGACTCAAGGGTCCTGGTCGTCGAAGCACTCGTCGAGCACCTCTTCGCCACGGCAGTCGCAGGTGAACTCGTGTCCAAAGATCGCTTTCTGCGCGCCACAGCGCACCATCACGCAGATGTCCCCGACCACCACCACCGTCATTCCTCCATCCGGAAGCGGAGCCTTCGTCTTGAATCCCCCCGACACCTCGCAGCGGTTCTTCCCGCTCGTCGCGTAGAGGATCCCGCCGTGCCACTGCGATTCCCGATCCGCCGGGTCCAACTTCGATTCGAGCTGTACCGTGACCGGATCGCGGATCACGATCGGCAGCTGACGTGAGGCGCTGCACGCGGCCCCGAGCGCAAGTACGGCCAACGCGACCATCGCGAGCTTTCTATTCACAGCGCTTTTCTATCTCTTTCGCGTTCCCCATCCACGTGGCGTGGACGTGCGAGCGTTCGGAAACCGTCCCGCCGGATGCCCGTTAGAATTGCGCATCACCTCCAACCCTCCCGGTCAGCGGGGCGGGTGGTCTCTTGCGGATCGCATCCTCGAAGGCCGCTGGTCCGCTTCGTCGCTTGGCGGAAGTCGAAAGATCGCCGAGGCCGGATGCTCGCTCAATCAGCAGTGGGCCTCGCGCTCCTTTCCTGGAGTGGTAACGCTCACCAGTTTCCTACTCTTGCGCTTGGCTGACCATACGTCGGAATAGGGAGCTCCCGCGGCTCGGGCCCGCGCTCCGAACCGGACCTCCACGAAACGAGACTGAGTGGTGGCTCCGAAGCAGGCTCAGAGCGGGGTGGAGATCTTCGTGACCACGGAATGGGTCACCCGCCGGCCGCTGGTGAAGTCGTCGAGGAAGCACGTCGTCGGCAGCGTCTGGTCGACCGTCGACGGGCGAACCAGGTCGTTCGTGTAGAGGAAGCCCTTCCCGACCTTCGACACCACCTCGTAGTCGGCCGCGAGCGCCTCGAGCACGCTGCACATGTAGGCGGTCGGCCCGCCCAGGGCCGAGAACCGCTCGCCGCGCTGGGTGATGATCTCGTCGTGGGCGTAGTTGCCGATCACCAGCAGGTCGCGTTGCGCCATGGACGACCGTGTCTTAAGAAGCGCGCGCTTGCCGCCCAACTGGAGAATGCCGATGAAAGGACTTTCCCTCGTGGTGGCCCTCGCTTCGTCGCTGGCCGCCGCCGACGACCCGAAGCTGTCGCCGCAGGAGATCCTCACGAAGATGGAGGCGACCATCAACGGCTACGCCGATCAGCGCATGGAGATGAAGCTGACCGTGGTCGACGTCGACGGCAGCAAGAAGTCGTACGACATGACGATGTTCCAGAAGGGCGACACCAAAAGGATGATCCAGTTCACCTCGGGCGAGATGAAGGGGATGTCGACCCTGGTCGAAGACCGCAACAGCGTTCATGTCTACCTGCCGGGCTTCAAGAAGGTCCGCCGCGTCGCCGCGCACAACATGAACCAGTCGCTGGCCGGCTCGGACCTCACCAGTGAAGACATGGCGCAGGTCAGCTGGGCCAACGATTGGAACGTCGCGATCGAGAAGGAAGACGCGACCAGCTGGTACCTCGCGCTCACCCCGAAGGCGGCCGACACCACGTACGCGAAGGTCGTCCAGCGGGTCGAGAAGAAGACCTTCGCCCAGTCCGAGTCGCACTACTTCAACAAGGCCGGCGAAGAGGTGAAGCGCTTCATCAACAGCGACCTCACCGACTTCAGTGGAGCGAAGCGCTTCAAGAACATCGTCGTCTCTGACCCGCGCACCGGCCACCGCACCGAGCTCGAAGTGAAGGACTTCAAGGTGAACCAGAACCTGAAGGACGACCTGTTCACCGTGCGGCAGCTGCAGTGGGGAAAGTAACCCTCGCCGTTGCACTGCTCGCCCCCGCACTCGCGCTCGCCACGCCCGATTGGGTCGAGAGGCTCAGCCTGTCGGGCACCATCTCGAGCGACATCCGCTTCAACGTCGAGGACTACCGGGGCCCCATCAAGGGCGAGGGCTTCAACTTCGCCGTCAACCGCAACGACCTCACCCTTCACGCCGAGTTCACTCCCGTCGAGCAGGTGATCGCCGTCGTCGACGCCCGCCTTCGCTTCTACGGGCTCAGTGACTTCGACGCGCTGCCCCAGCTGTCGAACCGCGCGCGCATCGACCCCTTCAACGTCGAGCTCGACCAGGCCTACGTCGCCGTTCGCGGAGTTCCCTTCTCGTGGCTCGACTTGAAAATCGGCCGCATGGTGCAGACCTGGGGCTCGGCCGACCTCTTCAACCCGGTCGACAACCTCAACGCGCGCGATTTCTTCGACCCGATGGACTACGCGCGCAAGGTCCCGAACCAGATGATCGAAGTGAGCGTGTACCCGAAGTCCTGGCTCACCATCACCGGCGTCTTCATCCCCACCTTCAAGCCGTCGCAGCTGCCTCCGTCGGCGGTGCTGGGCTTCGCGGTGAATCGCGACAAGGCGGGGTGTCTGCTCGACGCGCCCGCTCCACCGCTGCGCGACCCGAATGATGGGGCGCAGCTGGCCGACACGTTTGGCTCCATCGACCCGTGCTCGCTGAACTTCGCTGACCCGGAGGTGCGAGCGCTCGCTCCGGCCACGACTTTCGCCAACGCGCAGGCCGCGGTGCGCGCGCAGCTCAGCCTCGGTGAGCTCGAGATCGCCGGCAGCTACTACTACGGCCGCTTCACCTTCCCCGTCGCGTACACGGCGATCGCGAACACCGGCCCGTCGTCGACCCAGCCAGGCAAGGTCGACGTCGCCTACATCGCCGAGGTGATCTACCCGCGCATGCAGGTCGCGGGGCTCGACTTCAGCTACAGCGCGCCATGGCTGCTCGACATCGGCATCGTCGGAGAAATCGCCCTCATCTTTCCCGAGCAGGTGAACTTCGGAATGCGCGCCTACCTGGGCAGCGCGAAGATTCTCGAGTTCTCGAGCGTCAACGTCCCCGCCGACCCTTTCATCAAGGCGACCCTCGGCGTCGACTACACGTTCACGAAGTGGCTCTACGTGAACGCGATGTTCGTGCACGGCTTCTTCGACGAGTTCAATGATCTCTACGGCCTTCACAACTACGTCGTCTTCGCCGCCGAGCTGAAGTTCTGGAACGACAACCTCCAGCTGCGGCTGTCGATGTTGCAGGACGTCACCGATGGCTCGAGCGTCGGCAACCCGCAGCTGACGTGGATCGTCGTCCCGGGCGTCGAGGTGCTCGCGGGCCTCTTCCTCTTCGGCGGCCACACGGTCTCGCCAAACCCCATCGACTACGCGGCGCGCTCGAAGTTCGGGCAGCGCGCAGCGGGCCGAAGCCAGGCCTTCGTCAAAGCGAGGTTCACGTGGTGAGGGCGCTGCTGTTTCTGGTGCTGCTCTGCGGCTGCGGCTGCGGCTGGAAGTCCGACGGGCTCGAGCGGCTCGAGATGCTCTACCCGACGAAGCCAGCGGTGGTGCCCGACAGCGGCGAGCCGCAGCAAATCGACCTCGGCACCCCGAGGTGCACAGGCCTCGACGGACGCTGGGCGGTGCGGCTCACGCAGCGCGGCACCATCGACCCGCTGGGCACCAACATGCCGTGGGGAATGACGGTGACCGATTTGTTCCTCGCCGATTCGACAGCGCAGGGCATCGCGCTGCGGTTCTGCGATCAGCAGGTGGCGATCACCAACTCGGGCGGCGCCAGCGATCTCGGCCGGTCGAAGGTTCCCGCGGCGCTGCAGCAGGTGCTCAACGCCACGCCGGTGAACGTGCCGCTGCCAGGCGACGGAACCTTTCGCGCGCAAGACGTGGTGTGGACGTGGGGCCTCAAGGGGCTCACCGACCCGCTGAACGAAGTGCTGCCGGCGAAGGACACCTACGTGGGCGACGCGCGCGTGTGGGATCAAGACGACGATGGTCGGCCCGGCACCACGCTGCAGATTCTCTCGCCGCCCGGCGACCGCGCGATGGTGCGCCGCGCCATCTGGACCTTCGGCGCCGGCAAGCTCACCTTCGACAACCAGTGGCTCACTGGAACGCTGACCGCCGCCATCACCGAGAGCGGCCTGCAGTCCTCGAACTCGCTGCTGCTGACGGTCGCGCCCATCACACCCAAAGCAGACGGCACCGTGTACCAGCTGCGCTGCGTCGGCCCCTCGTACAGCTGCGCGTCGCTTTCCGCCGAGCACGGGCAGGTGTTCAAGAACGCTCCGAAATGAGGTGGCGATTTCCCGCGCTCGCAGTGCTCGCGCTTGGCAGCGGCTTTCTCGCGGGTGGCGTCAACGTCAGCAGCGACCCGACCGCGCACTTTCCACCCAGCGTCGCGCCATGGGTCGAGCTCTCGAAGCGGTTCGACGCGTTCAACACGTTGATGGTGGGGCTCGAGGAACCGGCCGCTCCGCTGCTGGGCCTCGGGCAGGTGAAGCGCATCACCGAAAGGCTCACGGCGCTGAAGGCGAACGGCGTGCTGTCGGTCGCCAGCGTCACCAACGTCGAGTCGATTCGCGAAGGCGAAGATGGCTCGCTGGAAACCGCGCTGCTGGTCGCGAAGCTTCCCGACGACAAGGCGGCGCTCGATGCGCTGGCGGCGAAGATTGCCGACGACCCCCAGGTGTCTGGAGCGCTGATCAGCCGCGACCAGCTGGGCTACCTCGTCATCCTTCGCGCGGATCCGCGGCGTGACGCGGGGGAGCTCGCGAAGGCGATTCGCCAGGTGGTTGAGGAAGAGAAGGGCCCGCTGCGCGCCACCTACTTCGGAGCGCCATTTTTCCAATCGGCCGTCATCCGCGCGCTGCCAGTGTGGCTCGGGCCGTTGCTGCTGGTGCTCCTGTTCGGGACTCTCGCGCTGCTCGCCCGCGACGCAGGCGTGATCGCGTCGACCCTTCTGCTCGCCGGCGTCGCGGTGGTCGTCTGGCTCGCGCTCGTTCGTGTCGGGGGCTTGACGCTCACCCCCGTCTCGCAGCCGCTGGCGCTCGTCGTCTTCGTCCTCGGATGTCTGGCGTACGCACGGGCGCACGAGTCGCGGCTGCCGTTCGAGGTGCTCGCGGCGTTGGCCGTTGGAGCTTTCGCCGCCGGGCAGCCAGTGCTCGCGCTCGGCCTGCTCGCGATCGCTGCGGTGGGGCTTGTCGCTTTCCCGATTCGCGCGCCGGTGGTCGAGCCGTTGGGCAAATGGCTTCTGTTTGTCCCGGTCGTGGTCCTCGCCCTGGGCTTCGTCGCCAGAGGCTCGCGCTTCCACGGCACGCCGCAGACCATCTTCTCGCCCACCGATGACGTCGGCACTGCGCTGGCCTTCTTCGATCGCCACTTCGGCGGGGCCGAGGTGATTCAGGTCTCGTTCCGTGGCGACCTTCGCGACCCGGCGATCGCCGCGCGGCTCTTGCGGCTCACGGATCTGCTCGAGGGCCCGGATGCGTTCGGAGACGTGCGAGCGGTCGCTCCCGTGCTCGGCTTCTTGAGCCACGGCTTCGGCGGCGTGCACCGCATCCCGACCTCGCGCGAGTCGCTGAACAACCTCTGGTTCTTTCTCGAGGGCCGGCCCGACGTGCGCAACCTCGTCTCGGAGGCGCGCGACGAAGCGATGGTCGTGCTCCGCGTGCCGTCGACGATGCCGCGCCCCCTCGAGGCGCTCACCGCGATCATCGACACCGCGGTCGCCGGCTCGCTAGAGCAGGGCAGGGCGTCGACGAAGCTCCGTTTCTCTGCGCTGGCCGAGACCTACGCGCTGCCGACGACGCGCGTCGACGAAGCGTTGAACGCGCCGCTGCCTGATGTTCGCGTCGCCGTGAATGTGGCGCTGAAGAAGTGGCTCAACTCGGGCGACTCGCCGTTTCAGCCGACGGAAGAACAGTGGGCGCAGCTCGAGCCCGCGCTCGATGACCCGGCGAAGCTCGCCGCCATCGCCGCGCAGCTCGACGCCGAGCACGCGGATGAGCTCGTGGCGAGCCTCACCGCGCACCTTCACGACTTGCGGCTCAACCTTCAGGCGATGGCGCTGGTGGATCGCGTCTGGGATCGCGCGGCCCCGGCCGCCGCCCGCATCCGCGCGCAGGGAATCTTCGCCGATGGCCTCGACCCGCACGCGGCCGATGGGTCTTCCGCGGTCATCACAGTCACCGGGCTCCCGGTGGTCGCTAAGCAGATCGCGCACGACCTCATCGCAGGCCTGTGGCGAACGCTGGCGATCCTCCTCGCGGCGGGCGGGGTCGCGACGCTCGTCTTCACCCGCAGCCCGCGCGCGCTGCTCGAGGCCGCGTTGGCGACCGTCGCCACCCTCGCGCTCGGCTTCGGCGTGGACCCATCGTCGCTCGCCATCTTTCTGCTGCCGCCGTTGGCCGCGTTCCTCGTCTCTGGATCCGAGCGGCTGCCGGCCGCCTTCTGTCTGGCTTTCGCGACGGCGGGGGCAGGGCTGCTGCTCGCGGGCGCGTTGCCGATTTCCCGAATGGGCACCGCCCTCGCGGTCGGGCTCGTTGCGATCGCGCTGACGCACGTCGCTATGCGCCGTGCAGCTTCCAGAGCTTCTTCGGCGCCTTGAGCCGCCAGGCGCGCGAGCACCACGGGCCAGCCCTCGTAGTGCGCAGTGATGAAGTAGACCTTCGACGCCTGCTCGATCAGCAGCTGCTGTTCGTCGACGTTCTCGAGCAGGAGGGCGACGGTCGCTCCGTCTTCCTTGAGGCGAACGAACATCTTCTTCTGAACCTTGAGAGCAGGGGTGCCGTACGAGGTGTCGATCACCACCCCCGGCAACGCGCAGCCAAGCTTGCTCAGCTGCGCCCAGGTCACGCGATCGTCGGCTCGTTGGGCGGGCGAGGAACCTGCTCGGCAGGCGGGTCGCCAATCGGGGTGCGCGGTGGATCCTTCGGCGACACCGGCTCTCTGATGGGCGGCGGAGGTACGGCCGGGGGCTGGGGCAGCGGCGGCGGGACGGCAGGCGGCGACGGGTGCGGGGCAGGAGCGGGGGCAGGATCTGGTTGTGGCGTCGGCTCAGGCATCGGTCATTTCCTCTTCTTCGGCGCGGGTGACTTCTTCTTCGTGGGTGTCTTCTTCGCGTCGGCCTGGGCGACGCCGATCATCGCGACCAGCTTCTTCGGCGCTTGCGCGCGGTAGCTCTCGTCCATCCACGTCTTGAGCAGCTCGACGGGCACCTCGTCGTTGGGTCCGAACTTCGCGCTCACCCACCCACTCTTGCCCAGGCCGTATTCGGTCGGGGTAGCGAAGGGCAACATCAGCGCCATCGCGCTCGAGCTCGGCAGCTTGAACGAGCAGCTCAGCGGTTCCCCTTCGATGCTCAGGTACCCGAACGTCTTGTCTTTCACCGCGACATCCAGGTGCCCGGGCCACGGGCTCTTGGTGTGGGCGCCGGGGTAACCCAGCCCGTAGGTGCGAAGCGCCTTCACGATGGCATCGGTGGCTTTCTGCGAGCGGGGCATGCCGCCAATGTTACCGCTGGCCAGTGGGAGCATTCGAAGGTGAATTTGAACGTTCGAGCTGGCGTTGTAAGGAGCAGAGCCCATGACCCACCGAATCCGCATGGTTGCAGCCGCCGTCGTCCTCGTTGGCGCAGCCGCGTTCGCAGATGAACAGAAGTGGGAGACGCTCCAGTCCTCACCCATCATCGTGAAGACCCGCGATCGCGCAACGGGCGGCGTGAAGGAGGTCTGGGCCGAGGGCGACATCACCGGCGACGTCGGCGACATCCAGGACGTCCTCTCGGACACGACCCGTTTCACCAAATACATGCCGTACATGACCGAGGCCCGCGAGCTGCCGCCGCGCGACGCCGACGGGGCGATGTACATCTACCTGCGCCTCGACATGCCGGTGCTCTCGCCCCGCGACTTCATTCACAAGGTCTACATCGACAAGGACTCTCGCCAGCCGTGGGCGAAGGGCGTCTATGCGAGCCACTGGCACGCGATGCCGTCGAAGGTTCCCCAGGTCGACGGCGTCGTCCGCCTCATCATTTCCGAAGGCTCGTGGGTGGTCACGCCCCTGCCCAACGGCAAGGCCCACCTCGTCTACAAGTTCAGCGCGGACCCGGGCGGCAGCATTCCGTCGATCTTCCGCAACTCGAACAACGTGAAGGGCCCGGTCGAGACCTTTGCTTCCGTCGAGAAGGAAGCCGCGATGCGGGCCGCGAAGCGCAAGGCCTCGCCTCGCGACGCGGGCTGATTACTTCCGGGCTTCCAGCGGCTCGATGCTCTGCGCTTCGGCGAAGCTGATCATCTGCGTCCCGCCGCCTGTCGAGATCAGCACCCCCTGGCTGGTCTCGGTCACCACCTCGCCAATCCAGCTCACGCCCGACTTCAGCTTCGCGCGCACCAGCGTGCCCTTCTTGAAGCCAGTCGTCGCGGTCGACCCTGGGGCCGGGGCTTGCGCAGAGATCGCGACGGGCGGAGCAGACAACGGCGCCGCCACGGTTCCTGGCACTCCCACCGACGCGTGGCCGTCGTCCGGCGCCAGCGTGTGCTCGGCCAGCTCGCGCCCCGCGTACTCGCGCAGCTTCTCGTTGCCCGCGGCCAGCATCTCGCGGCGCTCGTCACGGTCGTCCGCGGTCTCGGCCTTCGCCCGCTGCGCGTCGACCTCGTACCGCGAGGTGCCCTCGATGTACTCGGCCTTGAAGGGAAACAGGTCAGTGCCGCGGTGCGACGCGCGGAAGTTGAAGCGCGCGCGCATCAGCCCCATCGCGGGGTTCACCTCGACGAAGTAGACGAGCCCCGGAGCGAGGTCCGCCACCAGCACGTCGGCCGCCTCAGACCAGACGACGAACTTCTGCTTGCCTGGGGGACGCAGCACCGAGAAGTGGCCGCCGGCGATCGCGGTGCCGAGGAAGTTTTCCTGGTCGTCCATCACGTGCGCGCGCACCGCCCACCCGAAGGCCGAGCTGCGCACGAAGACCACCAGGGCGCGATCGGCCGGCGCCTGCAGCGGCTGCTTCGCGTCGACCTCGCGCATGTATTTCGGCACCGAGGCACAGCCAGAAGCCAACAACACCAGTAGGGCGAGAGTGCGCATGGTCAGAAGAACAACGTGTAGGAGATGCGGCCGAACGGATCCACGCCGGAGCTCGAGGTAATGAAGATGGCGCCCAGGTCGAGCGAGAGCTCGTGCGTAATCGACTTGCCGAACTTCAGCCGCACCGGCGACGCGAAGGCACCGATCGCCAGGCCGAAGCCGCGGCGCGAGACGTCGCCTGCTCCCGCCGCGAGGGCCACGCCCAGGCCGTAGACCCCGAGCCAGATGATCGGCGTCACGATCGCCAGGCCCAGGTTCGTCGAGTACGGGCCATTCTGCGTGTGCGTGTAGTTGGCGAGCACCCGCAGGTTGAACCACTCGGTGAAGTTGAATGAGACGACGAACTCAGCGCCCAGGCCCCAGGCGACGCCGTAATAGGCGGGCGCCGCTCCACCGCTGACGCCGACGCCGAACCGCACCTTTCTTTCTTCCGGGGCATTCGCCTCGCGCTTCGGGGCTGGCGGGGGCTCGTCGTCCGTGAGCGGTGGAGGCGGAGGAGGGGGCACGGGCTCGGCAGAAGCCGCGAATGGCACCAGCTCGGTCGTGCTGCCGTTGGAAATCAACAGGCCCTGCGAGGTCTCTGACACCACCTCGCCGATCACCGTCGTGCCGTTCTGCAGCGTGATGCGCACGGTCGACGCCTTGCGCACCGCCGCCTGTGCCGCGTTCATCAGCGCGAGGCCCAGCAGCAGGGCGGCCACGCATCCCAGAAGTCGAACCGAAGTTCTCACGCGCGAAGAATTATCGCGGGCTGTGAGGCGCTTCCATGGTCAACCCTTGCCGCGCCTTCAGTGGTGCGAGCCGCGCTTGATTCGCAGCGAATGACCATGAATTGAGCCGAAGTTGTTCGAGAGTCGTCAGATTGCGCAAGGTCAGAAGAGCACCGTGTAGGAGATGCGGCCGAACGGGTCGACGCCGCGGGAGCTCGAGGTGATGAAGACGGCGCCCAGGTCGAGCGAGAACTCGTGAGCAATCGACTTGCCGAACTTGAGACGCACCGGCGAGGCGAAGGCGCCGACCGCCGCTCCCAACCTGCCATACGTTACGTTGCCTGCTCCCACTGCGACCGCCACACCCAGCCCGTAGACTCCGAACCAGATGATGGGCATCGCGATCGCCAGGCCCAGGTTCGTCGAGTACGGCCCGTTCTGCGTATGCGTGTAGTTGGCGAGCACTCGCAGGTTGAACCACTCGGTCAAGTTGAAAGAGACGACGAACTCGGCACCCACCAGCCAGCCAACGCCGTAATAGCCGTCCGCTGCTCCACCGTTGACGCCCACGCCGAACCGCAGCTTTCTTTCTTCCGAAATATTCGCCGCGCGCTTCGGGGCCGGCAGGGGCTCGTCGTCCGTGAGCGGGGGAGGTGGAGGTGGAGGCTCGGCAGAAGCCGGGGTGAGATCGTCCACCGTCTTCACGTTCGCGAATGGCACCAACTCGGTCTTGCTGCCGTTGGAAATCAACAGGCCCAGCGAGGTCTCTGACACCACCTCGCCGAGCACCGTCGTCCCATTTTGCAGCGTGATGCGCACCATCGACCCCTTGCGCACCGCCGCCTGTGCCCCGTTCATCAGCGCGAGGCACAGCAGCAGCGCGGCCACGCATTCCAGGGATCGAATCGAAGCTCGCATTGCGCGAGGGACTATCGCGGGCCGCAAGGCGACTCAATCGTCATGCGTTGCGCGCCTTCAGTGGTGCGAGCCGCGCTTGTAGCCGCGGGCGATCGGGTGCAACTCTTTGCGGCCTTCGACGAAGACCGCGATCCACTCGGCCATGCGCTGGCCCAGCCGCTGGCACGAGGCGATCTCGTTGTCGGTGCGAGGCTCGCCGGCCAGCACCGCGCCGTAGTGCACCGTGTGCTTCTTGCCGACGTAGTCCGTCACGCCGAACACCACGAGCCCGTGGTTCATCAGCACGATCAACATCTCGAGGCACGCGAGCTCGGCGCCTCCGCCCCAGCCGCCAGACGACGAGAACGCGCAGCCAAGCTTTCCATCGAGCGACTGCCAGACGTCGTCGGGCAGCGCGTCCCACCACTTCTTCATCTGCCACGGCACCGAGCCAAGGTTCGTCGGAGACCCCAGCGCGATGCCATCGCACCACTGAAGGTCTTCCTTCGTCGCCTCGTCGATCGACTTCGTCCGCACCTCGGTGCCCGGGATTTCGTTGGCGCCGGCGGCGACGTGGTCGGCCATCTTCCGGGTGTTCCCGGTGTTCGAATGAAAGAGGACGAGAACCTTTCCCATCGCTTTCAGGTCCGCGACGAGCGCTGCAACGTCTTGAACGCGTCGACGATTGCCTGCAGCTGCGGCTCATCGCTGAGCAGCATCGAGTGGTGAAAGACGATCGAGTTCAGGTAGCCCGCTTCCGACACCGGCAGCTTCAAGTCAGCCACCTTCAGCGAGGCGCGGTACGCCGGCTCGAGCGCGTGCATCTTCGGGTGCGGCGCGTACAGCGGGTTGTTCGACAGCGGCTTGTAGGCGCCGTGCAGCAGGAAGTCGCCCATGCCCAGCAGCTCGCGCAGCTTCGGCAGCATCGGAATCGCTTCCTGGCCGAACTTCTCTTTGTTCACCCGAATCACGTAGCCGTAATACGTCTGGCGGTTGATCTGCGGCAGCCGCTTCATCGGCAGCAGCCCTTCGATTTCCTGAAGCTTCGCGTCCAGCCACCGCGCGTTCTGCTCGCGCTTGCGGTTCTGGTCGTCGAGCCGCGGCAGCTGGTCCAACAGAATCGCCGCCTGGAACTCAGAGAGGCAGCGGTTGGTGCCGTACCGCGCGGTCGAGAGCTCGGCCAGCTGCAGGTTGCCCGGCTTCACCGACTGGTAGTCGAGCCGCTTCCGCGCATTCCACGCCGACAGCTCGAGCCTTTCCTTGAACGTGTCGTCGTTCGTCACCGCCGCGCCGCCTTCGCCCGACGTCAACACCTTGCCCTGCTGCATCGAGAAGATGCCGATGTCGCCCATCGTGCCGGCGTTCTTGCCTCGCCACTGCGAGCCGTGGCTGTGCGCCGAGTCTTCCACCACGTACAGGTCGTGCTTCTCGGCCAGCGCGAGAATCGCGTCCATGTCGACCATGCAGCCGTACAGGTGCACCGGCAGAATCGCGCGCGTCTTCGGGGTAATCGCCGCCGCCGCCTTCTCGGCCGACAGGCAGAACGTGTCGGGGTCGACGTCCACCACCACCGGCGTCGCGTTCACCGACAGCACCGCCAGCACCGGAGCGACCCACGTCATCCCCGGCACAATCACCTCGTCGCCGTAGCCCAGGTCCAGCGCCTCGAGCGCCGAGACCAGCGCCGACGAGCCGTGGTCCATGGTCACGCAGTGCTTCACGTTGTTCCACTTCGCGAACTCGGCCGCGAACTTCTGTTCCTGCGACGGCTCGCCCACCGAGGCTCCGCTGATCGCCCAGCGTCCGCTCTCCAGCACCGCGCGTACGCGCGCCCACGTGTTCTCGTCTGCCACCGGCCATCGCGGCCACGTCAGTTTGGTGTTCATTCGGTTTTGTCTCGTGTCTCGTTAGCGGCCCAGGCTCTTCAGGTATTCGCGGTTTCTTCCCGCGCTCGCTTTCGGGTTCCCGGCCCCTGGCAAAATGTCCTGCTCCACCACCACCCAGCCTCGGTACGCCCGCTCGTCGAGCTCGGCGATCATCGCCTTGAAGTCGACCACGCCCTTGCCGAGCTCGCAGAACAGCTCGTTGCTCACCGCGTCGTCGTACGAACGATCGCCGGCAATCAGGCTTGGCTGGCAGTCCTTGAAGTGCACGTGCCAGACGCGATCGCCGTAGCGCTTCAGCGCTTCCACCGGGTCGCCTGGCTTCGCGCCGCCGCCCACGGTGTAGTGGCCTGTGTCGAGGCAGAGGCCCAACAGCTTCGGGTCCGTGCGATCCATCAACGCTTTCACCTCATCTGGCGTCTCCACGAACGCCGCGCAGTGGTGGTGGAAGACCGTGCGCAGGCCGGTGTGCTCGCGCACGGCAGCGGCGATGCGGTTGGCTCCCTTCGCGAAGATGTCCCACTGCGCCGGGGTCAGCCCGTCTTCCGCAGTGATGCGGCCCGCGTGCTGCGAGCGCGCTTTGTTCCCGCCGATGGTGTCCGAGAGGACGACGGGAGGAGGAGGCGCGTCCGGCTGCAAGCGGTGCACTGCGGCAAGCAGCGCCGCGGTGCGAATCGCCGTCTCTTCACCTGACGCGTGTTCCTTCTCGTCGCTCAGCGAGCACTGAACGAAGGCGCCGACCATCGCCAGCTTCCGCGCCTTCAGCTCGGCGTCGAGTTTGTTCGCGTCGGTGGGCATGAAGCCCCACGCGCCGAGCTCGGTGCCGACGTAGCCCGTCTGATGAATCTCATCGAGCAGCGCGTCGAAACCCATCTGGTGGGTCGGGTCGAAGTCGAGAATTCCCCACGAGCAGGGGGCGTTGGCGATTCGGTACGAAGGGGTCGTCATCGGAAGGTTCGCGCTGCTTGAAGGAGTGGAGTGCGCGGGTGCTAGCACAGCTGTTTGCGAATCCTGAGCCTCCCGCCAACCACAATTTTTTCTTGTCGTTCCAGTGAGCAGGGCTTGGGGGGAACGCAGGCATCTGCGCAGCGGGTTGCGCAGGCAACTGCGCAATCGTGATCGGGTGGCACCGAAGTTTGCGGGGGTTGAAAGTGGCCTGGCACATGCCTTTGCGTCCCTCGTGGCGCACCTCAAATTACAGCTCGAAGGCACTGGCGATTTCACTGGGGCAGGCCCCATTGACTCGCAGTCGTTGCCTGACTTAGGGGGCGCCCGGTGAGAACGATGAAGCGACCGATAATTGCTCCCGCGGACTTCGCGACAGGCACGGCCCTCTGGGCTGCCGCCAAGCTTCGCGTGCTCCAGTGGAACCGGATCGCGGCGTCGCCTCGCCGCCTGCAGCGCGTCCAGGAAGAGATGTTGATGCAGCACGTCCGCGCGGGTGCGCAGACCGAGTTCGGCCGCCAGCACCGCTTCGACAGCATCAGCAGCTACGCCGACTACGCCGAGCGCGTGCCCCTTCGCATCTACGGCGACTACGAGCCCTACCTCGAACGGATGCGCAAGGGCGAGCGCAACATCCTCTACCCGGGCTTCATCGAGAACTACGGGCACAGCTCGGGCAGCTCGAACACCAGCGCCGCGCACAAGTACCTGCCGATTTCCCCCGAGCAGATTCGCTGGCAGCAGCGCGCGGGCTTCGACATCGTCGCCCGCTACCTCGACCTCACGGGCGACAAGCGGCTCACCGGCGGCTACATGCTGGGCCTGCTTCCGCCCGCGCTGATTCGCAAAGACGGCCCGGTGGGCATCACCTCGAACCCCGGCCTGATGCAGCTGAACATGCCGGCCGTGGCGAAGACGATGCAGCTGCCGCAACCGCCGGTTCGCGACATCGAGATCTACGACCAGAAGCTCTCGGCGATGGCCGAGGCGTACCTCGACTACGACGTGCGCGGCATCACCGGCACGACCTGCTGGTTCTCGATCTTCTTCGACAAGCTCATCGCCACCGCCCGCGCGCGCGGCCGCAACGTGTCGACGGTCGCTGAGATCTGGCCGAACCTGTCTGCGCTGTTCGGCGGCGGCGTTCACGCCGGCCCGTACCGCCAGATCATCAACGAGCGCATGGGGCGCCAGATCACGCTGATCGACAACTACAACGCCACCGAAGGCGGCTTGTTTGCCGCGACGGATCGCACCGACGACCACGGGATGCTGATGATCCCCGACCGCGGCGTCTTCTTCGAGTTCGTGCTCCGCGCGGACCACGGCAAGGCTGACGCGAAGCGCGTGCCTTTGTGGAAGGTCGAGCCCGGCGTCGACTACTCGATGGCCGTCACGACGTCGTCGGGCCTGTACAGCTACTACATGGGCGACGTGATTCGCTTCAACTCGGTGTTCCCACACCGCATGGAGTTCGCCGGCCGCACCGGTGGCGTCCTCTCGGTCACCCAGGAGCTCACCTCGTTCATCGAGCTCGAGCGCGCCGTCGGCGAAGCCACCCGCGTCAACCCCTGCTCCCTCGTCGACTTCACTGCTTCTTCTGAGGTCGGAATCGACGGTACCGCCAAGGGCCGTTACCTCTTCTTCGTCGAGTTCGATCGCGCGCCTGCCGACCTGCAGTCCTTCACCACTTCGGTCGACAAAGAGCTCTGCCTTCAGAACCGCGTCTACCGCGAGCACCGCGCGAAAGACGTCGCGATCCTTTCCCCAATCGTTTTTCCGCTGCCGAAGGGTTCGACGGGGAAGTTCATGCGCGAGATGGGCATGAACAGCGTCCAGAACAAATTTCCACGCATCATTGATCAGGGTCGTCGAGAACTCCTGCAGGCAATGGTCCTGCGAGACCAGTAGTTTTTTCTTCAGAGGGAACACACGTGAACGAATCTCTTGGCGTTGTTTTTGTCGGTTTGAACGGTGCAGTGACCAGCACGATCGTCGCGGGCGTTGCCCTGATGAAGAAGGGCCTGTCGCCGCGCAATGGCATGCTCACTGACGGACCTCTGGCGAAGATGCTGGACGTCGTCCCGCTCGAGAAGCTGGTCTTCGGCGGTTGGGACCTTCGTGCCGACTCGGTCTACGACGCGGCCCTGAGCCACGGCGTGGTCCCGAAGCACATGCTCGACCAGGTCAAGGACGAGCTCGTCGCGTGCAAGCCGTGGCCGGGCGTCGTCTCGTCGAAGTTCCTGCACAGCCTCGCCGGGAAGCACCTGGTCGGCGCTGACACCTTCCGCGACGAGATCAAGATCCTCTCGGACAACATCGCCGCGTTCAAGAAGCAGCACAACCTCGACCGCGTCGTGATGGTCAACCTCGCGTCGACCGAGAAGTTCACCGAGCTCAGCGACATCCACCTGACGGTGCCGGCCTTCGAAGCCGCGCTGAACGCGTCGGATGCGCGCATCTCGCCGGCGATGAAGTACCTGTACGTGGCGTGCAAGATGAACTGCGCCCACGTCAACTTCACCCCCAGCCTCAGCAAGATCCCCGCG
This sequence comes from Myxococcales bacterium, assembly GCA_038206395.1. Classification (GTDB taxonomy): domain Bacteria; phylum Myxococcota; class Myxococcia; order Myxococcales; family Myxococcaceae; genus JAGSPQ01. Next base: position 103,585 of record JBBRAX010000012.1, read on the forward strand.
CTCGAGAAGCTCTCTGAGACCGCTGGCATTCCGATCTGCGGCGAAGACGGGAAGACGGGTCAGACGATGATGAAGACGGTTCTCGCGCCGGCGTTCGCCATTCGCGAGTTCAAGGTCGAAGGCTGGTACTCGACCAACATCCTCGGCAACAACGACGGCCTCGTGCTAAACGATCCCGAGTCGAACAAGACCAAGGTCCAGAGCAAGATCGGCGTGATCGACGACATCCTCGGGTACAAGGTGCCGAACCACCAGGTTCACATTCACTACTACCCGCCCCGCGGCGACGCGAAGGAAGCGTGGGACAACATCGACATCGAGGGCTTCCTCGGTGAGCGCATGCAGATCAAGCTGAACTTCCTCTGCAAGGACTCGATTCTTGCCGCCCCGCTGGTCATCGACCTGTTCCGCCTGATGGACGTCGCCCACCGCAACGGTGACAAGGGCATCCAGCGCCAGATGTCGCTGTTCTTCAAGTCGCCGTACGCGACCGAAGGCGAGCGCCCGATGCACGACCTGTTCAAGCAGTACGCGATGCTCGAGAAGTGGGCCAAGTCGGTCACCTCCCAGGTCGCGAAGACTGCCCCCGTTGCTGCTGTCGCCGCGAAGGTTGCGGGCGGTCGCGCTGCGGCGAGCTAGTCTTAAGGCGGGTTTGAAGTGCTGAAGAAGCTCTCGGCTTTCGCGCGCTCCAGAGTGGGGCGCGTGCTTGCGGCTGCCGCGGGCTTCGGTTGTCTGGCCTTTCTGATCCAACACTCGGATCCGCAGGCCGTCTGGGCAGCGGTGCTTCATGCGCCGCTGATGTTTCCGATCGTCGTCCTGCTGCAGGCGCTGGTGGTGGGCTTCGAGTCCTACGCCGTGCTGCTGCTGTACGGCGACGCCCGGCGGGTCATCCCGATGCGCGAAGTCTGGCGCTCGAGCATGTTCAGCTTCGCGGTCGTCGTCATCTTTCCCTTCGGTCGTGCAGTGGGTGAAGCCGCGCGCGCGGCGATGCTCTCGCGCTACGTCGGGTCTGCGCGTGCAGCCGCTGCTGCGGCGCAGATTCAGGCGGTCACCCTCATCGGCAACGCGCTGATCTCGATTCCCTGCGCCATTGCCGCGTACCTGATGGTCGGCGTCACCTGGCTCTTCTGGGCGGTGCTGGGCCACTTCGTCGTCAGCGCCGCGCTCGCCATCGGCGTCATCGTCGCTGGCCGCCACTCGGGCGTCGTCGCGAAGCTCGGCAAATTCTTCCCCGGCGGCGCCGAGTGGGGCTCGAAGGTCGACGCGCACCTGAAGCAAAAGCAGGAACCGCTGACCGTGCCCGTCTTGCTGCTCGTGCTCAGCCGCTGCGTCGACACGCTGCAGCGCATGGTGCTGCTCGTCGCCGTCGGAGGCACCTTCAGCCTCTTGAAAGGCCTCACCTCGGAAGGCATCAGCCTCGTCGCGTCTTCGGCCGGCGACGCGATTCCCGGCCAGGTCGGCGTCATCGAAATGGGCTACTCGTTGACGGCCGAAGTGCTTCACCTCGAGCGCGGCAACGCGGTTGCGATGGGCCTGCTCTTCCACTTCGCCGTGCTCGTCTGGGTCGGCCTTGGCTTCCTCGCGGCCCTCGTGCTGACTCCCGCGAAGGAAACGCCCCCGCAGTCGCTGCCCGAATCGCAGGCCTGATCTTCCGTCTCGCCCTTCGGCGCCCGAATGGGTAATGCCTGCGCCGCGTGAGTCCCCTCGTTCGCCTGCTGCGCTGGGTCGATGCCCAGCCCAAGCTCGCCGCCCTGATGCTGGCGGCTGTCTGCGCGTACCCGCTGGTGCTTACGTTTCAGTTCTTCTCTGACGTTCGCGCAGGCTTCACCGAGCTGCTGCCCCCCGAGGCGCCCGCCGTTGTCGCGATCGAGGCCATCTCAAAGCGCCTCGGCTCGCAGAGCCGCCTGATCGTCATCGTCGAGTCGCCCGATGCAGACGCCAACCGACGCTTCATTCGCGAGCTGGGGACCAGGCTCGATGCGAAGAAGCTGCCCGAGGTGAAGCAGATTCAGATCGGCTGCCATGAGGAGTGCGAGTGGGCGCGCCAGCACATCGCGCTCATCATGCCGGCCGACAAGTTCGACGAGGCGGTGGCGATGGCCGAGAAGGCGATCGACCGCGCCAAGCTCGAGGCCAACCCGCTGTTCGTGGATCTCGAAGACGAAGAGGCCGCGCAGCCGAAGCCAGACGAGCTGGAAGAAAGGCTCGACCGCGAGCTTCGCGCCAACGACCGGTTCCCCACCGGCTTCTTCGAGACGCCTGGCGGCAAGCGCGTGGTGATGTTGGTGCAGCTCGCCGGCAAGGAAACCGAGCTCGACCCCACGCTGCGCCTGGTCGCCGCGGTGCAGAAAGAGGTCGACGCGATGAAGCCGTCGTATCCGAAAGACCAGGTGGTCGCCTTCAACGGCGAGCTCGCCAACATCATCGAGGAGCACGACGCGATCGTCGCCGACATCGCGCTCTCGTCGCTGGTCGTCTTCCTGCTCGTCGGCGGCGTCATTCTTCTCTACTTCCGGTCGGTGCGCGGGCTGTTGACCGTGCTCTTCGCCCTCGTGCCCGGCCTCATCGTCACCTTCGCCATCGGCCGGCTGACGGTGCACCACCTCAACTCGAACACCGCCTTCCTCGGCTCGATCATCGCGGGCAACGGCATCAACTTCCCGCTGCTGGTGCTCGCGTACTTCCGGGGGCGGCCCGTCGACGAGTCGCGCGCCGACGCGGTGCTCTTCGCATCGAAGCAGGCCTTCTTCGGCACGCTCGCCGCTGCGCTCGCCGCGTCGGCGGCCTACGGCGGGCTCGCCATCTCGAACTTCCGCGGCTTCTCGCAGTTCGGGTGGATTGGCGGCCTGGGCATGATCACCACCTGGGCCTTCACGATGATCGCGATGCCCATCGCGATCGCGCTGTTCAACCCGCCCCGCACCACGCGCACCACCAGCACCCAGGGGCTCGTGCTTCGCTTCTTCGCCCACCGGCGCGCGCCGGGCCTCGTCGCGGGTGCCATCGTCGCCCTCGCCCTCGTCGGAGCGACCTTCGGCGTCCGCTACGCCCTGAAGCACGGCGTCTACGAAACCGACCTTCAGGCCCTGCGCAACCGCGACTCGCTGGCGCACGGCAGCGCCTCGTGGGACGCGAAGCTCGCCGAGGTGATGGGCATCTGGCTCAGCCCCGTCGCCGCGCTCGTCGACGAACCTTCCCAGCGAGAGCCCCTGGCCGCCGACCTGCGCCGCCGCTTCGTCGATACCCCCGAGAAGCTGGCCGAGCGGGTCGAGACAATCGAGCAGTGGGTGAAGCCAAAGGCAGAGCAGGAAAGGCGGATCGCGAAGCTCGAGAAGATTTCTCGCCTCGTCTCGTCGGTGCCGCGCAACAAGATTCCCGAGAAGGTGCGCCCGTGGCTCGACCGTTTGTTCTCGGAAGCGTCGCTGACCCCGATGACGCCCGACCAGCTGCCCGGTGTGCTCAAGGCGAGCTTGAGCGAAGTCGACGGCCGCACCGACCGGGTGGTGCTCGTCTACCCGTCTTTGAAAATCGACTACAACGACTCGCGCAACGTCCTTCACTTCGTCGACGAGCTCGCGAAGGTCGAACGCCCGCCTGGTGCTGTCATCGGCGGTGGCTTCCTCTTCATGGCCGAGATCATCCGCCTCGTGCACGACGAGGGTCCGAGGATCATCTTCACGGTCGCGCTGCTGGTCGCGCTCGTGTTGGCGCCGCTGCTGATCACAAAGCCGCTGCGCATTCTTCTCGTCGTCGGCACCGTCGGCACCGTCGCCTTGCTCGCCCAGGCGAACCTGCTCGCGGTGGGTGTGCAGCTGAACATGCTCGACTTCGCGGCCCTGCCCATCACCATCGGCATCGGCTCGGACTACGTCGTGAACTTGTTGGGAGCGATGGACGCGCTCAAGACCGACGCCCGCCGCGCGTGCGCGAAGATGGGCGGAGCAATCTTCCTCTGCTCGCTCACCACCACCATCGGCTACGCCTCGCTGCTGATGGCGCAGTCAGGGGCCCTGCGCAGCTTCGGTTGGGCCGCCATCTGCGGTGAGGTGATGGCTGTCGCCGCCGTGTTGCTGGTGTTGCCCGTGCTGATGGCGCCGCGCATCGTCGCGCCCGCGAAGCCTTAGTTCAGCGGAGGCCGCGCATCTTCAGGGCGCAGGCGCGTGACATGCGACGCGCGAACTTCGGCGCCGGCGGCGGGCATCGCCTTGCTCCACATGAAATAGAACTGCGTCGGGGCGAGCCCGGGCAGGGCGCTGATCTTCCGGTAGAGGTCATTGTCCTTCAGCAGCTTCTCGACGCCCTTCACCATCAGCAGCTTCTCGATTGGCAGCATCGTCTTGTGCGCCAGCGACCGGGTCAGCTTCGCGAGCCACCTGGGCGGGGTGAAGTTGATCAACAACGGCGTCGGCGGCGCCTCGAACACCTCGACCAGCTCGAGCCCGTTCTCTTTGATCATCGGCTCGAAGTCGTCGCGCTTGGTCGCGTGCGAGCTTTCTTGAAAGATGATCGACGCGTGCGGGTTCATGAATTTCTTCACGTCGCGGTAGAAGCGCTTGTGGATGATCCAACCCGGGTCGACCAGGCGAATCGCTTCGCGGTAGCTCTCTTCCGTGCCGTCCCAGTGCGGCGGGTTGCTCACCACCAGGTCCCACTTCTCGGTGGCCGGAATGTCGTCCAGGCAATCTGACTGGTAGACCTTCACCCGGGCTTCGAGGTGGTTCTCACGAATCGTCGCCTCGACCGCCTTCACTGCCGCCGGGTTCACGTCTGCCAGCGTCAGGCGATCGCACAGGCCATTGGCCAGCAACGAGAAGCCGATGAAGCCGGGGCCCGCGCAGTACTCGAACACGTGGCCGACCCGGCCGACCCTTTCGCGAATCACGCCCAGGTACTGCTGGCCAAAAGTCATCCCGCCGCCGTCCAGCTCGGGCAGGTAGCTCACCGAAATCTCGTTGTACTTCACCTTGTAATACATGCGTGGAGGCTCCCCATTGGCGGCAAGGCGGGGGGACGTATTCGAGGAGCCACGGCGGGGTCAACCCGGGCCCTTCGTGTATTTGAAGAAGGAAGGTCACCGCCCCTTGACCGTGCGCCGCTTTTGGGGTTTTCCCGCCGCCCCTATGAAGGTACTTGGATACAACGGCGGTCTCGACGGCTACCCCTCGAAGTTCGACACTGGCCACGACGCAGCGGCCGCGATCGTCGTTGATGGACGCGTGGTCGCTGCCTGCGAAGAAGAGAGGTTCTCGCGCGAGAAGCACAGCGCCAAGTTCCCCCGCTCGGCGATCGAGTTCTGCCTCAAAGAGGCGGGGCTGAAGGACGTCAGCGAGCTCGACCTCGTCACCTACTACTTCTCGTACCCGCAGATGTTTCACGCCGGGAAGTACCGCGACAACAGCTCGGCGATGAACCTGCTCGCGCGCCCCGCGGTGTGGATCCCCAACACGGCGATGAAGCTCTACAACCGGTTCGCGGGCTACGACAACGACCGCAGCCGCCGCGCCTTCGAGCGCAACATGGGCATGCGCCTGCGCGACGACCGCTACAAGGCCGTCAACCACCACATGTGCCACGTCGCGAGCACGTTCTACGACTCGCCCTTCGAGCGCGCCCTGTGCGTCACCCTCGACGCGGAAGGCGAGAGCGTCTCGGGGATGATGGCGGTCGGCAACAACACCGACATCAAGATTTTGCGCCAGACGTACGCGCCGAACAGCCTGGGCTACCTGTACGCGTTCACCACCCTGTTCCTCGGCTTCGACAAGCACGATGAATACAAGGTGATGGGCCTTGCGCCGTACGGCAACCCGGCGCCGTACCGTGAGTACTTCCGCAGCATCATTCACAAGCAGCCCGACGGCAGCTTCTCGGTGAACCCGGGCCTGATCACCTACCTGATGGCGCGCGACGGCCTGCTGGGCCGCGACAACCAGTCGATGTACCCGCCCAGCATGGTGCGGGGCCTCGGGCCGGCCCGAAGGAAGGACGAGCCGGTGACCCAGCGTCACATGGACATCGCCGCGGCGCTGCAGGAAGCGCTGGAAGACACCGTGTTGCACCTGCTGACCCAGCTGCGCCGCGAGACGGGCGAGAAGTACCTGTGTATGGCGGGCGGCGTGTCGCTGAACTGCAGCATGAACGGGAAGATCGCGCGCAGCGGCCTCTTCGAGCAGATCTGGATCCACCCTGCGGCCCACGACTCGGGCACGTCAGTCGGAGCCGCGCTCTACGGGTACCACAACCTCTTGAAGCAGCCCCGCACAGTGAACAAGAAGCCGCAGGTCTACCTGGGGCCGGGCCACCCCGACACCGCGGTCGAAAGCGCGCTGGTCGAGTTCGACGCCAAGATCACCCACAGCAAGCCTTCGGATCTCTACGAAGAGGTCTCGAAGGCGCTGGCCGAAGGCAAAGTCATCGGCTGGTACCAGGGGCGGATGGAGTGGGGCCCGCGCGCGCTCGGGAACCGCAGCATCCTCGCTGACGCCCGCCGCGACGACATGAAGGACGTCGTCAACCACGCGGTGAAGCTGCGGGAAGGGTTTAGGCCTTTCGCTCCGGCGTGCCTCGCGGAAGAGGCCGACAAGTGGTTCGACATGACGGGGCTTCCCGACAGCCCTTACATGCTGTTCGTGATGCAGGTGAAGGAAGACAAGAAGGGGAAGATTCCCGCCGTCACCCACGTCGACGGCTCGGCCCGCGTCCAGACCGTCACCGCCGAGCAGAACCCGAAGTTCCACAAGCTGCTGACCGCCTTTTACAAGCGCACGGGCGTGCCGGTGTTCATGAACACCAGCTTCAACGTGAAGGGTGAGCCGATCGTCAACACACCGGCCGACGCCATTCGCTGCTTCCTCAACACGCAGATCGACATGCTCGTGCTCAACGACATCGTGATCGTGAAGCGCCCCGAGGTTGCTGAAGCCCTCGCCGCCTCACGCGCCGCAGAGAAGGTCCACACGGGCCGCGTCATCGACGGTCAGATCTCGATGTAGAGGTCCCTGGCCTCCGGGATGAAGGCGAGTGCGGTCAGCCCTTCGAAGGCAGCGGCAGGTCGGCGATCTTCTGCGCGGCGAGCCGGGCGACCGCCATGATGGTGTGCTGGGGGTTGATGCCCAGGTTGGTCGGGAAGAGGCTGCTGTCGAGGACGTAGAGCCCGCGCACCCCGTGCACCTGGAAGTCGAGGCCGACCACGCTGTCCTTCGGATCCGGACCCATGCGCGCCGAGCCGAACAGGTGCGACGCCATCAAGCCGTAGTCCTTTGGATCCAGCGACGTGTTGTCCCAGAAGCGCAGGTCGTCGGCCGACTTCATCGTCGGCATGCCCTGCACCGACGGCCAGATTTCCTTCGCGCCGGACGCGAACATCATCTCGCTCAACACCTTCAGGCCTCGGCGGATGCGCGCCATGTCCGTCGGGGTCGGGCTGAAGCCGATGACATCGCGGCCCATCACGTTGTGAATCTTGCCGTGCGCCTCGGCGCGAACCACCACGCCCCAGTTCAGCGCGTGCTTGTAGTCGAGCAGGTTGCCCATCAGCTCACTGCCCACGCCCGGCAACCGCACCGCCAGCAGCTCGGGCGGCAGCGACACGACCTCGGTCTTGAACCGTTCGGTCTCGCCGAAGTGGACGCTGTTGAAGCCCTGCGTCGCGCCCTGGTCCATGTTCACCACGCGGTGGTAGCCCGCGGTGAGGCTCGACACGACGTGCACCTGGAAGTGCTCGCCCACCGCTTTGAGTTTCACGCCACTGCGCGCCAGAAGGCCCGGCGTCTGCACCGCGCTGGCCGCGACGATGACGCCGCGCTTCGCCACCACGTGCAGCTGCGGCTTGCCCGGCGACAACAGCTGCACCTGCACCGCCGTCGCCCGGCCGTACTTCGACTCGACCTTCAGCGCCTTCGCCGACGTGTACATCCGCGCGCCCTTGTGCAGCGACTGGGGGATGTAGGTGACGTTCATCGACATCTTCTTGCCGGTGCGGCAGCCGGTGATGCAGCTCGCGCTCGCCTCGCAGCCGCCGTCGTACCGCTGGATGCGGTCGGCGCGGATGCCGAGCTTCATCGCCGCTTCCTGGAACAGCTGGTTCTGAACGCCAAGCACCGCGTCGTCCACCGGCTTCACCGACAGCGACTCTTCGAGCTCGACGTAGTGCTCTTCGAGGTTCTCGTTCGTGATCACGCTGTCGAGGCCGAAGTCGGTCGTCCACGCGTCGATGATCTTCTCGGGCGCGCGCCAGGCGATCGCCGAGTTGATCGTCGTGCTGCCACCGACGCAGCGGCCCTGAATGACCGGGAACATCGCCTTGCCCACCGTCATGCTGCCACCCATGTCGCGGAACATGGTCTTCAGCGCTCCGAAGACGTCGGCGCCGAACTGACGGGTACGAACCCACGGGCCTTCCTCCAGCAGAACCACCGAGTAGCCGGCAGAAGCGAGCTCGAGCGCAGCGACTGCTCCGGAGGCGCCTGAGCCAATGATGACGTAGTCGGCCGCGTCGTGAAGATCGTGCGTCGCACGGGCGCCGTCGATGACAGAGCCTTCGGGCAGCATCTGCCAGTCGTCGGGGAAGGTCTCGGTGTTGAGCTTGCGCTGGGCAGACATGGTCTTCAGCCTCGAACAGAAGGAACAGCGGCGTGGAAACGCGTGGTGCTGACGTGAGAAAAAGAGCCAGTCGTCTTGATCAACAGCGCGACCTGGCGAAGCAGGTACGAGTCGCTCTTCGCAAAGCCTTTGAGAATCTGCTGTTGCTCTTCCGGCGGCAGCTGGTCGAACAGCTGAAGCTTCCGCTTCAACACCACGGGAGCAAGCCCCACCGCCCACAACGTCGCCCGGTAGCCGGCATTTGCGGGGAAGGGCAGCGCGTCATAGACGTCCTCAACCGCTTCTTCGGCCTGGTGCACGGGAAGCGGCTGCAGCGCAGCGCCGGGCACGCCCGAGAAGGTCGCCATCGAAGCGGCACGGCCCCAGCGCTTCTCGGCCGCAGTCAGAGCGGGCTGCAGCGCCTCGAAGCCCTTCTCGAGCGCGCCGCGCACCTTGATTCGCAGCGAAGAAAAGGGCCGCGGCGTGGTCGCCTTCGCGCGCGGCAGCTGCGTCACCGCCGGCGCTGCCGACTTCACGAACTTCATCACCGTCTTCTGGCGCTGCGCGAGCAGCAGCGGCACCTTCACCGCGGCGAGCACGTTGCCGACCTGCGCCTCGGCCAGCCGGTTGCCCAGCTCTTCGAGCACGCTGTCCATCGGTAACCACCAGGCGTCCGGCTTGCTGTTCTTGTCGAGCACCACGGTGCGCGGGCGCGTGTAGTGGTGAAGCGCGAAGGTGCTGTTCGCGATCCCCGCGCCCGTCTTCTTCACGCCGCCCCACGCCGCCGCGGGGATGGCGCCGGTGAAGGCGTGGTTGTTGATGAACGCGGTGCCGACTTCCAGCTGGCGCGCGATCATGTCCGCCTTCTTCAGGTTCTTCGACCAGACGGACGCGTTGAGGCCGTACTCGCACTTGTTCGACAACGTCACCGCCTGGTCGGCGTTCTGTACCCGCACGATGGGGATGACGGGCCCGAACGTCGGCTCGGTGAGCACGAGCATCTCGGGGTCGGCGCAGTGATCGATGACGGTCGGCTCGAAGTAGAGGCCCTTGCCGGTCGGCTTGCCGCCGCAGACCACCTTCGCGCCGCGGGCGATCGCATCGCCGACGTGCTCCTTCACGATCTCGAGCTGGGGCTTCGTCATCACCGGGCCCAGGTCCGAGGTTGCCGGGTTTCCTGACACGCGCAGCCGCGAGACCGCGTTGGCGAGGCGTTCGACGAACTGATCGGCAATCTTCTCTTCGACGTAGACGCGCTCGATGTCGCCGCACGCCTGGCCCGCGTTCGTCAGCGACCAGTGCATGATTCCCGCGACGGTGCGCTCGAGGTCGCAGTCGGCGAGGACAATCGCCGCGTCCTTGCCGCCGAGCTCGACGCTGCACGGAATCAGCAGCTCACCCGCCTGCTTCGCCACGATGCGGCCCGACGCCGAAGAGCCCGTGAAGGTCAGCGCGTCGATGCCCGAGTGAATCAGCGCCGTGCCCACCGTCTTGTCGCCCTGGATGACGATCAACACGTCTTCTGGCAGCACCTCGCCCATCACCTTCACGAACCACGCGCCCGACCGCGGCGCGAACTCGCTCGGCTTCAGCACCACCGTGTTTCCGCAGAGCAGCGCCGCGAAGACCGGCTTGAAGAAGTTCGCCACCGGGAAATTCCACGGAGCGATGATTCCCACCACGCCCCTCGGCACCGACTGCACGACCGCGCTCTTGCCCGGGAAGGCGAGCGGCGAAATCGGGACCTTCTTTTCCTTCAGGAAGGGGCGCGCGACCTTGATCCAGTCGGTGATGAACTGCAGCGCGCCCAGCGCCTCGCCCATCAACACTTCGCCTGCCGGCTTGCCGCCTTCGTCGTGAAGCAGCTCGAGCAATTCCTGCCGCCGTTCGAGCATCAACCGCCCGGCCTTCTTCATCACCGAGGCGCGCTGCTCGAAGGTCAGCGCGCTCCACTTCCGCTGGGCGAGCCGCGACTTTCCGACCAGGCCTTTGACCTGGGTCTCGGGAGTGACCAAGACCGCCGGCATCTTCCGCCCATCGACGGGGCTCAGGTTGCGGATCGCAGGGGCTTCGGTCTTCGCGGCAGTCGCCTTCGGCATGTCAGCTCCTTCTTCAGTACGCGCGGGGGGCGTAACACGGCTTTTGCCCCGAAACACCCCACCGGCCCGGCCCAGAAACCCCCTGCTTTCGATACTTTGAAAGGCGGTCTAATAACGTCGACGCTTTCCAATGCACACTTAGAAGCAAACCCATGCCCACAGACGCCTACCAGCGCTGGAAGACGGCGATCGCGCGCGAGCCGCTGCCGCTGGCCGTGGTCGACCTGGACGCGTTCGACCGCAATGTCGACCGGCTGGTGGCTGACGCGAAGGGCAAGCCGCTGCGCATCGCTTCGAAGTCGATTCGGTGCCCTGCGCTGCTAAAGCGGCTGAACGCGCGCCCCGGCGTGGTGGGGTTGATGACGTACAGCGCGGCCGAGACCGCGTTTCTGGCAGAGGAAGGTTTCAAGAATCTTTTGCTGGCGTACCCAACGGTGCAGCAGGTGGATCTCGCGGCATTGGTTCGGGCGAATCAATTCGCGTTCGCGGCGGTGGCGGTGGACTCGGCGGCGCAGACGGACGCGCTGTCGCTGGTGGCCGCCGCGGCGGGAGTCACCGTGCCCGTCGTCATCGACGTCGACATGTCCTTCCGGCCGATCGAGGCGCTGCACCTTGGCGTGCGCCGCAGCCCGCTGCGAAAGGCCGACGACCTCGTCGGGCTCGCGCGGCGAATCCTCACCTCGCCTTCGCTGCGCTTCGTGGGCTTGCAGGCGTACGAAGCGCAGATCGCTGGGATGACGGACGACAGCCCATTCAAGCGGTTGCTGAAGCTGTGGTCGCGCCCGCAGGTCGAACGCCGCCGCGCCGAGCTTGCGCGCGTGTTCGCGGCCGAATCGATTCCGCTCGAGCTCTTCAACGGCGGCGGCTCGGGAAGCGTGCGGTGGGCTGCGGGTGAAGGGGCGCTCACCGAAATCACCGTCGGCTCCGGCTTTCTCAACAGCCACCTGTTCGACCACTACCGGGATCTGCAGGTCGAGCCGGCGGCGTACTTTGCGTTGCAGGTCACCCGCGTTCCCGCCGACGGCTTCGTCACCTGCCACGGCGGCGGCTTGATCGCGTCGGGTGAGGCAGGCCCTTCGCGTCTTCCGATTCCTTCTTTGCCCGAAGGGCTCGCGTTGCTGCCTCTGGAAGGTGCCGGCGAGGTGCAGACGCCGCTTCGCGTTCCACCGGGCGTGACGTTGGCCCCAGGCGATCCGGTGTTCTTCCGCCACAGCAAAGCGGGCGAGCTCGCCGAGCACTTCAATGAGTACCTGCTGGTGCGCGATGGGCGCATCGAGTCGCGCGCGAAGACGTATCGCGGGCTGGGGCACTGCTTCCTCGGTTAGGTTCCGGGCTATGCGATTGCTCGCGCTCGGTGCATTGGTTCTGGCGACTGCGTGCGGCGGCGGCGTGCAGGCCACTTCCGGCGTGGCGGTGAAGATGACCTTCACGCGGGCCACGCTCTACGACGCGCCATTTCCCAGCGACGACCTGTTGAAGGACGACGGGACGATCGCGCTCGACCTCTTCCAAAACCCGAAGAAGGTCGACCTGCTCAACCAGGGCCTGACGATTCTCGGCCGTGAGGCGCACGGCTTCTCGACCACCGCCGGGGTCTTCTTTCAGCTCACCGCTGCTCCCGGCCCGCTTCCGACGATGGCGCAGTCGGTGACGAAAGAGAGCCCGGTGTTTCTCGTCGGCGTCGACCCTGCGTCACCCGACTACGGCGTCCGCGTTCCGGTGCAGGTCTCGTTTCACGCCGATGGCGGGCCGTACGGCAGCGCGAACCTCTTGTCCCTTATTCCCCTGCAGGGCCGGCCGCTGCTGCCGAACACGCGCTACGCGGCGGGCGTGCTGCGCGACCTGAAGGACAGCAAGGGCAACGCGCTGGGTGTGTCGATCGATCAGGCGAAGCTTACGGCCGGTGTCGCTGCGGAAGGCATGAACGCGAAGACGCTCGAGCGCTACGTCTCTGCGTTGGCCGAGCTGCAGAAGCAGGGTGTCGGCGAGCTCTCGGGCGTCGCGGTGTTCACCACCGATGATCCGACCGCCGCGTTCCGCGTGGTGAAGGCCGACGCGCTCTCGAAGCCGCTGCCCGCGCCCGGCGCGTTCACGCTCACCGACACCTTTGACGACTTCTGCGTCTTCTCGAGCACGCTGAAGTTGCCCGTGTACCAGGCGGGCGAGCCGCCGTTCTCGACGATGGGCGGCCGCTGGGTCTTCAACCGCGAAGGGAAGCCGCTGGTGCAGAAGACCGAGACCTCGCGCCTCGTCGTCACCGTGCCGCGCAAACAGCTTCCGGCCGCGGGCCTGCCCACCACCGTCTTCCTGCGCACGGGTGGCGGAGGCGATCGCCCGCTGGTCGACCGCGGACAACACGCGACGTACCAGGGCCCGGCAATCACTGCTGGCTCGGGCCCGGCGATGCAGTTCGCGCGCGCAGGCTTCGCGGGAGTGATGGTCGATGGTCCGCACGGAGGCCCGCGCAACGTCACTGGAGGCGACGAGCAGTTGCTGATGTTCAACTTCCTCAACGCCGGAGCGCTTCGCGACAACGTCCGCCAGTCTGCCCTCGAGATCGTGATCCTCGCGCAGGTGCTGAAGACCCTGGCCTTCGACGCGACCGCGTGCCCCGAGGCGCGCACCGCCGGCGGCGCTGCGACGGTCTCTTTCGACACCACGAAGCTCGCGTTGATGGGCCACTCGATGGGCGCGACCATCGCTCCGCTGGTGATGGCGAACGAGCCGATGTTCAAGGCGGCGATCTTGAGCGGCAGCGGCGCGAGCTGGATCGAGAACGTCATCTACAAAATCAAACCACTCGAGGTCCGCCCGTTCGCCGAGACGTTGATTGGGTACAGCGGCGACCAGCGGCTCGTCGCGGAAGATCCGGTGCTCTCACTGGTGCAGTGGGCCGCCGAGCCCGCTGACTCGGCCGTCTACGCGCGCGACGCCACGCAGCACGTGCTGATGTTTCAGGGCCTCGTCGACCACTACATTCTTCCTCGCATCGCCAACGCGATGAGCCTGTCGCTGGGCCTCGACCTGGCGGGCGAGACCTTCGACAGCGTGGAACAGACGAAGCTTCCCGCGCAGACGCCGCTCGAGTCCGTGCTGCCGTTTTCCGGCCGATCGCGCATCAAGTTGCCGGCCAGCGGAAACCTCGCGGGCGGACTCACCGGCGTCGTCGTGCAGCATCCGGAAGACGGCATCGAAGACGGACACGAGGTCGCGTACCAGGTCGAAGCCGCGCGCCGCGAGTACCGCTGCTTCCTCGAGAGCTTTGCCAAAGGAATTCCCCGCGTGCCGGCGCCCAGCGCCAACGCGGGGTGTGAATGACGCGGGGCGCGCTATCTTCCGCCGCACATGATCCCCCCCAATCTTCCCAAGCACGCGCGCGTCGTCGTCATCGGCGGCGGCATCATCGGCACTTCCGTCGCGTACCACCTGGCGCACCTGGGCTGGAAAGACGTGGTGCTGCTCGAGCGCGATCGCCTCACGTCCGGCACGACGTGGCACGCGGCCGGCTTGATGGTGACCTTCGGCTCGACCTCGGAGACGTCGACCGAGATGCGCAAGTACACGCGCGACCTCTACGCCCGGCTCGAAGCAGAGACCGAGCTCGCCACCGGCTTCATGCCGGTCGGCTTCATCGAGATCGCCGCCGAGCCCGATCGCCTCGAAGAGTACCGGCGCGTCTCGACTTTCAACCGCTATTGCGGCGTCGACGTGCACGAGATCTCGGCGAAGCAGGTGAAGGACTTGTTTCCGCTGGCACGCACCGACGACATCCTGGCCGGCTTCTACGTGAAGGAAGACGGCCGGGTGAACCCCGTCGACGTCACGATGTCGATGGCGAAGGGCGCGCGGATGAAGGGCGCCACGATCATCGAGATGGTCACCGTCACCGGCGTGCTGCAGAAGCGCGGCGTCGTCACTGGCGTCACCACCGACTTCGGCAACATCAGCGCCGATTACGTCATCAACTGCGGCGGCATGTGGGGCCGCGAGCTCGGGGCGAAGGCTGGGGTCAACGTCCCGCTGCAGTCGGCCGAGCACTACTACCTCATCACCGAGAAGATCTTAGGCGTGCACAACGCGCTGCCGGTGCTCGAAGACCCCGAGTCGCACGGCTACTTCCGCGAGGAAGGCGGCGGGATGATGGTCGGCCTCTTCGAGCCGAAGTGCGCGCCGTGGAAGATCGAGGGCGTGCCGAAGGATTTCTCGTTCGGGGAAATTTCCCCCGACTGGGATCGCATGGGCCCGTACGTCGAGAAGGCGATGAAGCGGGTGCCGATCACGATGGACACCGGGGTGAAGAAGTTCTTCTGCGGCCCCGAGAGCTTCACCCCTGATCTGCAGCCGGTGGTCGGCGAGTCGCCGGAGCTCAAGAACTACTTCGTCGCGGCCGGCCTCAACTCGATCGGCATTCTCACCGGCGGGGGCCTCGGCCGCGTGATGGCGCATTGGATCATCAACGGCCGCCCCGACGTCGACGTCACCGGCTTCAACATCGATCGCCTCCACACCTACCAGAGCAACCCCGAGTACCGCCGCACCCGCACCGTCGAGTCGTTGGGCATGGTCTACATGTGCCACTACCCGACGCGCTCGATGCTCACCGCGCGCGGCGCGAAGAGGTCTGCGCTTCACGATCGCCTCGCCGCCGCGGGCGCCTACTTCAAGGACGTCAGCGGTTGGGAAGGCGCCGACTGGTACGCGCCGAAGGGCGTCGAAGCGAAGCCGGACGCGCTGTCGTGGGGCCGGCAGAACTGGTTCCCGTACTGGCAGGCCGAGCACACCGCCGCGAGAGAAGGTGTGATCTTGATGGACATGTCTTTCATGTCGAAGTTCCTCGTGCAGGGGCGCGACGCGGGGCGGATCCTCAACCACCTCTCGGCGAACAACGTCGACGGCGAGTCGGGGATCATCACCTACACGCAGTGGCTCAACGAGGGCGGCAAGCTCGAGGCCGACCTGACTGTCACCAAGCTCGGCGACGAGAAGTACTGGGTGGTCGCGACGGACACGATGCACCGCCACGTCGAGACGTGGATGAAGCGGCACATTGGCGACGCGCACGCCTTCGTCACCGACGTCACCTCGGGCTACGCGCAGATCAACGTGCAGGGGCCGCGGTCGCGCGAGCTGATGCAGTCGCTGACCTCGGTCGACCTCTCGAACGAAGCGTTTCCCTTCCGCACCGCGCGCGAGATCGACCTCGGCTTTGCGCGCGCGCTCTGCGTCCGCATCACCTACCTCGGCGAGCTCGGCTACGAGCTCTACGTGCCAACCGAGCAGAGCGTTCACGTCTACGAACGGCTCACCGAGGCGGGCGAGAAGTTCGGGCTGCGCCACGCGGGCCTGAAGGCGCTCGCGAGCCTTCGCATGGAAAAGGGCTACCGCGACTACGGCCACGACATCGACAACACCGACTCGGTGCTCGAGGCGGGCCTGGGCTTCGCGGTCGACCTGAAGAAGCCCGACGGGTTTCTGGGCAAGGAAGCGGTGCTCGCCAAAAAAGCAGAAGGGCCGCTGAAGCGCCGCATCGTGCAGGTGCTGGTGAAGGATCCGCAGCCGCTGATGTTCCACGCCGAAGTGGTGCGCCGTGACGACAAGCCCGTCGGCTACATCCGCGCTGCGTCGTACGGCTTCACCCTCGGTGGAGCGGTCGGCTTGATGATGCTCGAAGGCGGGAAGCCCATCGACGCCGCGTACCTGGAGCAGGGGAAGTGGGACGTCGAGATCGCCGGCAAGCGCTACCCGGCGATGGTGTCGATGAGGCCGCTGTACGACCCGGACAACAAGAAGATCAAAGCCTGATCGAAGGCCGCGTCTTCTCGAAGCTCGGCCGCGCCTGGACCCGCTTCCAGTACGCGGTCGCCTTCGGCAGCGACTCGGGAATCGTGACGCCCTTGCTCTGCCACCCAGCGAGGAAGGGCCAGATCTGCACGTCGGCCAGGCCCGGGCTTTCGCCGCCGACGAAAGCGCGGCCATCGGCGAGCACACCCTCGAGCGCCTCGAAGCCCTGGCCCACCTTCTTCCGGTGCTCATCCGTCACCGGCTGGTCCGGCCGCGTGTCGCCTTCAATCCTGGCGAGCAGCGTCTGGTTCACCCGCGCCTGCGCCCGCGCCTTCGCATCCAACGGCTCAAGCGCTGCGCCCGGGTGGCTCTCGTTGAGGTACTGCGAAATCACCATCGACTCGATGATCGAGAAGTCGCCGTGGACCAGCTTCGGCGACTTCTTGTCGGCGTTGTGCGCCCCCGCCCGCGGGTCGGGAGAGGGCACGTCGTAAGGCAGCCACTCGTAATCGATTCCCTTCTCCGCAGCGGCGATGCGGGCCCGCCACGCGTAGGGGCACTTGTCCCGGCCGTGAATCTCGATCGCAGTCATGGCAGCTTTCTTAAACGGCGCCTCGAACGATGGCCCCAGAAAAGAAAATGGCCGGTCGCGGGATCGCAACCGGCCTAAGTCACCTCTGCCTTTCTGCCGACGTAGATATTCCGTCCCGATTCGGCCGTCAACTCCCGCATCGCACGAGCTTCGGGGAAAGCACGCGCACCAACTCGGCGGGCGCCATCGCGACCAGGAAGCCGCGAATTCCGCCGTTGATGTACAGCGTCGGCAGCCCGGCGATGGTCGCTTCGCAGCAGACGGGCAGGGGCTTTCGGGTGCCGAAGGGCGAGGTGCCTCCGACGAGGTACCCCGTGTGCCGCGCGGCGACCTCTCCGCTAGCTGCCAGGCATCGCGTTCGCGGGGGGCCTTCTCGTAACCCTTTGGAATCATCAGCATCATGAAGCACGGGGGTTCTTCCCTGTGTCAGTGGCCGGGCGATTTCCTGGCTCTACCTTCACGTCGAAGATCGCGGCGGACAATCGACACAGCCTGTCGAATTATGTCGAGCTACTTTCCTGAGGGCCTGATGCACGAGCGCTCGAGGCGCCGCACCGCGGGGTTATTCACCGGCAGAGACCTCGCCGCTTCCCGCGCTTCATCGACACGCTTCAGGCCGCACAGCGCCAGCACCTCGAGCACGCCGGCTTCCGTCTCGAGCAACCCTTTCGGAAACGCCTCGCGGTAGCCCGACACCTGCTCGAGGGCGACCGCGAACTGCTTGCCGTCTACCGCCCCCATCGCTCCAGCGAGCGCGGCGACCTCTTTCGCCAGCGTGGCCTCGACTTCCTTCTCAGTCGGCACAAGCACTGGAGCAGGAGGCGCCGGCCTCACTTCCGGCTCGACCGCGGCGACGACGACCAGCGGCTTCACGGCAGGCTTCGCGATCACCACCGGCGCCGGCGCAGGCGGTGAAATGACTTCGGCGATCTCTTCCGGCATGGCGACAACGACGGGCTCTTCGCGAACGACCGGGGGTTCCAGAGCCGCGGTGACGACCGGCAGAGGAACCAGAATCGGCTCTGCAGACGACGCCATCACCTGCCACGTCACCCACCCGCCCACTGACACCGCCGCGACGACCAGGCCAAGCTTTGTCGCAACGCTCAGCCCTGCTGCTTTCACCGCGCCAGCCGTGCTGGCCGCGGCGGCTGACGGAATCAGCACGGCAGCGACGATGGCGTGCTTCATCGCGGCGCGCTGCGCTGCAGTCGGGCCACCGGCGTGCCGGCTGTGTTCGATCAACTCCCAGGACTCTGGACTCAGTTCGCTCACGGCAGTTCTCCACCTTGATTCGCCACGAGGGCGTTGAAGCGTTGCCGCGCTGTCCGAAGCCGCGTGTAGAGCGTGTTCAAGTTGATCCCCGTGGCTTCCGCAATTTCGGGCGCCGTCATTCCTTCGAGCTCCGACAGCACGAAGACCTCACGCTGATCTGCCTCGAGCGTGTCCAACAGCTTCAGCACCTGCGCCAGCGCCTCGCGCTGCCCCACCGTCTCTTCCAGCTGCGGCACTTCGCGCACCAGCGATTCGTGCGCCTGCGCCAGCGCGCCTCGCCGCCCCTGCGCCCGCCGCGCGTCCTTCGCTACCCGCACCGAGATGCCGCCCAGCCAGGTCTTCAACGACGAGTCCCCGCGGAAGCCGGTCAGCTTCCGATGCGCGACGATGAACACTTCCTGCACCGCGTCTTCGAGCCCCGCTTCGGGCACGCCAAACCGCTGCAGCAGCCGCCACACGCCGTCGACGTGCGTCTCGTACAAGACGTTGAAGTCGATGGTCGCTTCGGTGAGAGGAATGGACACGGCCGCCGTCACACCCCTTGAGTGGCCGGAACGGGGCAGTTCCGTTTAGGCAGCAGTTGTAGGTGTTTACGTGTGCGCGCGCTCGACAACCTTCTATTTCGGCGCAGCTTCGGCGAGCAGGAACACCGCCAGCTCATTCGCATCGGTGCTGGGCTTGCCCTTCTCACAGGCGCCAACCCCCGCGTGGGTCAACGTGGTGCGAATGGGGGTCTGAGGGTTGTTCGACTTGTCGGTGCGCATCAGCGCCGGCACCATGACGGACGCCGTGTGCACCTGGTAGCCGCGCACCACGACGCCCTTGAGCTTCCGGGCTTCGGTTTCGAGCGTCGAC
>JBBRAX010000013.1:0-121476 GCA_038206395.1 Myxococcales bacterium
GGTCCATCGCCAGCGAGTATCTCGCGAACCTGATGAAACCGGGATTAGCCGAATGCTGGGTCACGTTGGTCCTGTCGGAGCCGATGGAGCCTGCTGACGAGGATGATCTCGCTTCCGACCTGAGCTGAAAATGGTGAAGCAAAACCAAAACCTTTTTCGCACCCACTCCAGCCCGTGCTCAGGCCACTGAATCCAACCCAGGATCTTGCTCCACTGCCCAGGCTTTGGTGATCGTCTTCAGGGCACGTGAAGCGTCTGACCCAGAAGAGAAGAGCCATGATCGAAAGGCAACCACACCTGGGGTCTTCTCCCTACAAGTTGCTGGCTGCACGCCTCACTTCTGGTGAGGCCAACCGAGGCCAACCGATGAGCCGCGCAGGGTCGATTGGGGTGGACCAGACCTTGCTGAGGTGGGGAACTGTTCCGATGCGCTTCCTCCTGCCAGTCTTGCTGTTGCTCTGTGCGTGCGACGGGAAGATTGGCAATCCCGGCGTCGGCGGAGGCACGGGTGGCAGCGGCGGTGAAGCAGGCGTCGACGCGGGCAGCACCGAAGAGCCGTGCATCGAGCCCGACGGAGGCACTGGCCCTGATGACACGCTCAGCCCCAGCCGACAGCTGCGTCGCGCGTCGCTCGCCCTGCGCGGCACACCTCCCACCGATGCCGAGCTGTCCGCCCTCGCTGCCTCGAGCGATCCACGCGCGTTCGTCGATGCCTTCGTCGACAGCACGCTCGCCTCGCCGCTCTTCTACCGGACGATGTTCGAGGTCGCGCGCGACTGGTTCAACATTCCCCTCATCGCCAACGACGCCGACGCGCCGGAGTACGGGCCAAAGCAGCAGCGCGTCCTCGAGAAGTGCCCCGCAACCACCGTCAACGCCGGCGCGTACGTCTACTACCGCGGCAGCCTGAAGGGCTGCGACACCGGGCCCACCGTCTCGGTCGAGCCGTGGTGGGCGCCGGGCACCACCCTCACGCTCGTCGGCGACGCGGCCAACACCACCAACGCCGGCACCGTGCGCACCTCGGCTGGCACCGACGTGCCCATCACCTGCGATGGCCGCCCCAACGGCACCTGTGGCTGCGGGCTCAACGCGGTCGGCTGCTGGGTCGACCCCGGCACCTATCCGGGTTGGGCGCCGTTCGCGTCGTGGAATCCCAACGGCCAACGCCGCCTGCTCTCGGAAGAGCCGGCCCGGCTGTTTGCGCACCTGGCCTGGCACGATCGCCCGATGACCGACCTGGTGTTGGACAGCAGGTCGGTCGGCCCGACCGAGCTGCAGGCGGCCCACATCAACCAGGCGCTCGAAGGCGGCTACGTCGCGGTGCTCACCGACGACACCTGGTGGCGGCCTTCGAAGTTCGTCGGAGTGCCGATCGACCCAGAACACGCCCAGAGCGATCCAACCGCGTGGCGCGAGTACAAGCAGCCGGCCCGCAACCCGGCGTACCTCGAAGACCGCGCCTACAAGTTCGATCCGCGCACCCAGAGCGGCGCGATGCTCGGCGTCCCCGCCGCCGGAGTGCTCACTTCGATAGGCTTCCTCGCCGCCTATCCCCGAGAGCGCGTCCGAGGCTCGCGCGCCCTCGAGACGTTCGCCTGCGAAGTGCTCGCGCCGCCCTCGAGCCAGGCCTTCAACCCGTACGTCAGTGATCCGGCCCGCGAAGGTCCCTGCCAGCACTGTCACAAGCGCATCGACCCGGCGGCGATCCACTTCAAGCGCTTCGCGAAGGCCGGCGCCGCGTTCGAGGGGTGGGGCGCGAGCTACTACCTGCCCGGCGTCGGCACCAAGTGGCACTGGGCCAACTTCCGCGCGGGCCAGTATCCGTTCGGCGGCGATCCGTTCAGCCACTGGAACCGCTGGTACAAACCAGACACCGCGCTCACGCCCTCGACCGCCGCGAACGTTCAGGCCAACGCCGAGAGCGTGTTCATCGACTTCCTTCCGCCAGAGCAGACCTTGCTCGGGCAGACCAGCGACGGCACGGTCGGCCCGCTCGGCTTCGCAAAGATGATCGTCGCCAGCGGAGCGTTCGATCGCTGTGTGGTCCGCCACCTCCACCAGCAGGTGCTCGGCCGCGACATCGATCCTTCGCTGGAGATCGGCTACCTCGAGCTGCTCACCCGCCGCTTCGTCGACAACGGCCGCGCAGTGCGCCCGTTCGTGAAGTCGCTGACGAAGTCCGACCTGTTCAAGAGGGGCCTGTGATGAACCGTGCCCTGCTGCTGACCGTGCTCGCGCTGTGCGGCTGCGGAGATCCACCGACGGCCGCTTTGGCAACCAGGCGGCAGGCGATCTGCGGCACGCCCGCGACCGCCGCGACCCGCACCATCTACGAGGGCCTGAAGGCCGAGTGCGCCGGCTGCCACCAAAGCGGCACGCGCGGCTACTTCAGCTCGCTCGGCGCGTTCCAGGCATTGCTGGTGTCGGACCCGCGGCTCGTCAATCCAGGAAATCCCGACGGCAGCGAGCTGATGAAGCTGCTCGAGGGCAAGGGCACGGGCGCCTTCAAGCAGATGCCGATCGCCGGTCAGACCTACGCGATGCGCACCGCCGCGGCTGGCGCTTCCGTCGCCGAGATCCGCGCGTGGATCACGGGCCTCACCGCCCAGGCGCGAGACAACCGCCCCGACCCGCTCGCCCGCCCCATCACCCGCATGTCCGCCCAGCAGATGCAGCGCGCGCTCTACCAACAGCTCGGCCTCGATCACGCCGACTTCTTCATCGTCGCCAGCGAGTTCTCGTTGCCGATGGCCGAGACCCGCGGCGACACCCGCTACCCGGTGCAGAGCCAGGACGCGCTGCCGGCTCCCCGCCAGCCGCAGGCCAGCGGCCGCTTCGAGGGCCTGGGCGGCGGCGCGGTGATTGGCCAGGTGCGGGCCGACACGTCGATCTCGCCGACCTACGTGTTGACGCTGCAGCAGACGGCGCAGGCCTGGTGCCGACTCGCGCTCGCCAAGCCGGGGAACACCGCGCTCTTCGCAGCGGGCGGCGTTCCGGCGTCGGATGCCGCGAGCGTCAAGGCCACCATCGAGCGTTGGAGCCTGCACTTCCTCGCGCAGCCGATGACTCCCGCCGACGTCGACGCGCTGCACGCCGACGTCTTCGTCCCGTTGCTCGCCGAGACGAACCAGACCAACGCGTACGTCGGCCTCTGCTCGTATTTCATCCGCCACCCGCTCTGGAGTCTCTACTGATCATGAAGCTCTCGAGACGCAAGCTGATGCAGGCCGCGCTCGGCGCCACCCAGGTCGGGCTGCTCTCGCAGTTCGGCATGGGACGCTCGGCGTTCGCGGCGCCGCTGAAGGCGACCAAGCTGCTCACCATCTGGATCGGCGGTGGCTGCCACTGGGAGAGCTTCTTCGCGCCGTTCACCAGCGCGGGCATCACCAAGTTCATGGTGCCCCCGACGGGAGGCCTCACCCCCCACGGCTACAAGCCCTCGCAGGTCGAGAACTTCGATCGCTCGCTGGTGGATCTCGATCAGCCCGGCGTGAAGCGGAAGCTGCGCGGCCCGGTGTACTGGAACTGGGCGAACCACAGCGACGCGGCGGGTGTGCTGCCCTCGTCGGGTGGCTCGCAGAACTTCCGGCCGTGGGGCTACGCGTGGGCCGACCCGATGTACAAAATCTACGAGCGGATCGCCGTGCTCGTGGGCGCGGACCAGAACACCGCGGCGCACACCAGCGGCATCGTCGCTTCGATGTGCGGCGTCGCGGGCGCCACGTTCCGCGCTCCGGCGATCCAGGCCGTCGTCGCCAACGCGCTCGCCTCGCGCTTCCCTGATCGTCCGCTCGCCAACGTCTCGCTCGGCGGCATCAACACCACGTCGCTGGATCTGCCGTCGATCGCCGCCCCGGTGCGCATCGGCAGCCCGTCGTCGATCGAGCCGACGCTGAGCGACAAGTGGGACTCTTCATGGCTCGGCCTGCGCGCCCGCACAATGGAACCGGGCCTGAAGTTCGACGGCAGCTCGCAGAGCGCGGCGATGCCGCTCACCCGCGTCGACGCCGCGCTGCTGAAGGCGACCCGCGGGCTGAAGGGCAAATCGTCCCCGGGCGCCGACGCCGTCCTCGAGCAGCTCTACGAGACCTACAAGGGCACCAGCCGCACGCTGGCCCGTGACGTCGTCGCGGTGCTCGGCCAGGTGAAGGGCTTCGAGCACCTGAAGGCCAACGCGGAGTACCCGATCAACTGGTCGTCCTGCATCGGCTCCGCGGACTCGTGCGGTGGCTCGGCCTCGATGGGCCCGTACGACCTCGCGCTGCAGCTGCTGAAGTCGAACCTGGTCACCTCGGTCTCGATGAATGGCTCGAGCTTCAACAACACCCAGTTCGACACCCACTCGGTGGGCGGGCCGCAGTTTGGTGCAAACCACCTGCGCATCGCGTTCGAGCAGGTGGCGCGGATGCTGATCGAGATGCAGCTGACGCCCGGAGCGGCGCCAGGAAAGACGCTGCTCGACGAGACCATCGTCTACGTCTACAGCGACTTCGGCCGCACCTTCCCCAGGCAGGGCAGCGATCACCACCCCGCGACGTGCGCGATCCTCGCGGGCGGGTCGATCATCGGCAACCAGCTGGTGGGTGGCTACGACGAGGCGATGAACGGGAGCCCGCTGGGAGTGCCGGTGCCGCTGATCGAAGAAGGCGGCCAGACCGAGACCCGGCCGCCGCGCTCGCAGGACGTCGCCGCCACAGTGATCAACGCGTTCGGCCTCGAGCCGGGGAAGGACTTCTTCATCCCGGGCGGGTACGGGGTCTTCGACGGCGTCATCGGCTGAATCCGGACCGCGACAGCCAGCGAATGGTGGCCGCCCACCGAGGGGTAGGCGCAAGGTCCACTGCCGGTTGAAGCTGTAGTGCCCATGCATCCGCCGCTCGAACAGCCGCCGCGTTCCCCGCGTGGGGCTCTGCGCCTCGTTCTTCGAGAGCATCGATGACAGGTACGGCCTTTCTTTCCGGTAGTCCCGCATCACCGACTCGGGCAGCCGGTCGACGTACGCCCTCAAGTCCGCGGTGGCGACCCCCATCAGCTTCAGCTCGCGGCTGAAGTCTGTTTGCCACAGCCGTTCGAGCATCAGGTGGAAGACGATGTACTCGCCCTGCTCCCGGCCCACCTGCAGCAAGTGCCACCCCACCCGATCTGAAGCCGTGACAGCTACACCAATGGGTGTTCGGAAGTCGCTCAGTCGGACGAGCGCGCGAAGTCGAGGAGCTCGCGGCTCACGTACCGCTGCGACTCGCCAGTGTCCGGATCGCGGAACAAGCGGAGCTCGGGCGCGTCTGGAATGTGCGTCGCGCGCGGCGCGAGCCGGTGCGTCTCATCGAGCACGTACCCCGCCGTCGAGCCGTCGACCGACGGACGCGCGGCCCTGGCGCCGTACGACCGGAGCGACACCGTGTCGGGCCGAAGCGTGACATCGGCCGCGAACGAGCTGTCGAAGTGTCCGCCCGTGCCGGTCGTGGTCAGGTCCATTCCGCGCTCGACATACCCATAGCCCATGCCGCGCCCCGGCTCGTCGGACGGCCACGAGTCGGCGTGCGCCGCGCTGCCGTCGGTGCGATGAACCGACGTCGTCCAGTGGCGGCTGTCGCCCAGATCGCTCATCCGGAAGTTCACTTCGTCGCTGCCCGAGAACGCTCCGCGTCCTCGCAGCTCGGTCGCCAGCCCCCGCATCTGGAACGCGGTCAGGCCAGGCGCAGACGGATTGGTCGGGCCGAGCGCGTCGGTGTCGCGGCCCGTTCGGTACATCAGATCCTGCAGGTGCGCCGCGTCGCTCGGAGTCATCCGCCCGCTCTCCATCGCCGCGATCGCACTGCGCTCCTCGTGGCTCACCGTCAGCAGCGGATGCGCAGCTGCGGTGTCCCGGATCGCGGCGGCGTTGGCGGCGTAGTTCCCGTCGAGGAGCATTCCGTTGAGCATGGCGGCTCCGCCGCAGCGCACCTCGTCGCTGCCCGCCCCGTGGACCTGATCGAGCTGAGGCGAGCGCGAGATCAGTCGACCGACATCCGCGCGATTCGACAACGACAGTGGTGCGTCCGTGCGGTGCCGTTGGTAGGTCTCGCGCGCGGCTTCGGGAGCCGTCGACTGGCGCCCACCAGCCCGCGCGAAGCTGTCGCCATCGGCCCGGCGAGCGCGCGCGCCCAGAACGTCGAAGCCGTCGCTGACGGCCCGCGCGGCTGGAGCCGAAGGCGCGTGCTCCGTTCGAGGGGCCGAGACCGGCACCGTCGAGGTGCGCGAAGTGGAAGGAATCGGGCCAGCGGGTCGGGAGTGAATGGTGGACACGACTCCCTATTTAGCAAGACGGCCGCCGGCCGGCGGCTGAATGAAGCCGGTGGGAGTTCACAGCAACCTGCAAACCCCTCAAGCTTCGTGGAAGCCGCCGCGCACCCAGGCGTTCGCGATGTCGCGGTTGATCGACCACGGTCCCTGCCAGCACGTCATTGCGGCCGGTCTCCACTTCCTAAAAGGCCTCCCAGAAGAAGAACGTCGAGACGTTTGCAGTGCAGTGTCGGAGCTCGCGGACCAGTCACCCGACCTGATTCGAGCAGGAGTCGTACGAAGAATTCCGGAGGCCCTCGGTCTCGGCGATGGGGAAGACTGAGTGGGTTCGCTGGCTCGAACACACCTGATCGCGCTGGGCGCGATGGCGCGCGAACTCGAGCACGACGAGGCCGAGGAACTGGCAGCCACGGCACGAGAGTTTCACACGAGAACGGAGGCGCCGCTCAAGCCACAGATCAGTTCACCGGAGACGATCTTCTACGACATGGAGGGTGACTGGTTTCGACAGGTCTGCGGGGATCCGCATGCTCGTGCCATGCGCGTAGCCGCGTATTCGCTGGCCGCGAACTACCGGTCAGCCAAGCGACACCGGCTCCTCGTTCGGCACGGCCTGCAGACTGACGCTCATCCCCAACGCCTTCAGCTCGTCTTTCTCGACGTCGCTCAAGAAGACCGCCCGCGTCACCTGCGCGCGCCCGATGCCGGCGTGCACGTTGCCGACGTTCAGCGGTCCATCAGGCAGGCCCACCTTCCGCGCAGCCACGGCGGACGCGACGTCGCGCAGCAACACCAGCGTCCGCACCTCGTCTTCCGCCAGCTTCGCGAAGTCCGCGTGGGCGATGCGTGAGATGACGACCTCGACGGTCTCGGGCACCGCCATCGTCATCGCCGCCCGCATCAACGCATTGCTCGCCGCTTCGTCATCCGCCACGACGAGCCGCGCGATTTTCAGGTGCGGCACCCACGCTTCCAGCACCTGCCCGTGAATCAGCCGGCTGTCGATGCGGGTGAGAAGAATCAGGACGACGTAACCGAGTCAGACGCCAACTTGATGTTCTGCTGGCCGTACTGCGCCAGCGACTCGGCCAGCCCGTGCAGCGACGACGACGCCAGCCGCATCGAGTTCGCCTTCAGCAGCATCGGCAGGTTGACGCCGGTCAGCACTTCCAGCTTTCCGCGCGCGCACAGCATCAACGACTGGTTGCACGGCGAGCCACCCAGCAGGTCGGCCAGCACCAGCACGCCGCTGCCGTCGTCGACCGCTTTTACCGCCGCCTTGATGTGGTCCCGGATGTCTTCCATCGACGAGCCGGGCTCGACGCTGATGCACGAGACCGCCGGCAGGTCGCCGATAATTTGCTTCGCCGTGTTGGCGAGCTCCTGCGCCAGGTGTCCATGGGCCGCGATGACGATGCCGATCATGAAGAGACTCCTCCCCCTTCAAGTATCGCTGTATGGGCGAAGGCGCAACGGGGTATGCCCCGCGCCCAGAGCCCCCCTATGATCCGCTTCGAAAACGTCTCCTACCAGCACGGCCGCCAGCTCCTCTTCGTCGAGGCCTCCGCCGCCATCCACAAAGGCGAGAAGGTCGGCCTCGTCGGGCCCAACGGCTCGGGCAAGTCGACCCTGTTCCGCATGGTTACGAAGGAAGAGCTGCCCGACGAGGGCCAGGTCTCCGTCGATCGCGGCCTCACCCTCGGCTACTTCCACCAGAACGTCGGCGAAATGTCCGGCAAGTCCGTCGTTGCCGAGACGATGGATGGCGCGGGCCCCGTCTCTGCCGTCGCCGCAGAGCTCAAAGAGCTCGAGAACGCGCTGGCCGACCCCGCCCGTGCCGACGAGATGGACAAGCTGGTCGACCGCTTCGGCACCGTGCAGGCCCGGTACGACGAGCTCGGCGGCTACGCGCTCGAAGGCAAGGCGCGCGAAATCCTCGCAGGCCTGGGCTTCAGCCAGGAAATGGCCGACGGCGACGTCGGAGCGCTCTCTGGCGGCTGGAAGATGCGCGTCGCCCTCGCCCGCATCCTGCTGATGCGCCCCGACGCGATGCTGCTCGACGAGCCGTCGAACCACTTAGACCTCGAGTCGCTCATCTGGCTCGAGACCTTCTTGAAGGGCTACGAGGGCGCGCTGCTGATGACTTCCCACGACTGGGAATTCATGAACCGCGTCTGCACCAGCATTCTCGAAATCGAGAGCGGCGAGCTGCACACCTACGCTGGCGACTACGACTTCTACATTCAGCAGCGCGCGATTCAGAACCGCCAGGACCAGGCGCAGTACGACCGCCAGCAGGCGATGCTCAAGCGCGAGCTCGCCTTCATCGAACGCTTCAAGGCCCGCGCGTCCCATGCGGCCGGCGTGCAGAGCCGGGTGAAGAAGCTCGAGAAAATCGAGCGCGTCGAGATGCCACGAAAGGCCGAGACCCTGAGCTTCGTCATCAACGACCCTCCGCGGTCGGGCGAAGACGTCGCGAAGCTCACCAGGGTCAACAAGGCCTACGGCGACAAGGTCGTCTACAAAGACTTCGACTTCCTGATGCGCCGCAAAGAACGCTGGTGCGTGATGGGCGTGAACGGCGCGGGCAAGACGACGCTGCTGAAGATGATCGCCGGCGCGAGCCAGCCCGACACCGGCACCGTCACCGTCGGCTCGAGCGTGAAGATGGGCTACTTCGCCCAGCACGCGATGGAAGTGCTCGACGGCAAGAAGAACGTCTTCGAGACGCTGTCGGACGCCTTCTCGCGCGCCTCGCAAGGAGCGATTCGCAACCTCGCCGGCAGCTTCGGCTTCCCCGGTGACGACATCGAGAAGTCGGTGCGCGTGCTGTCGGGCGGTGAAAAGGCGCGGCTGGTGCTGGCGCTGATGCTCTACGACCCGCCCAACCTGCTCGTGCTCGACGAGCCGACAAACCACCTCGACCTCGCCACCAAAGAGATGCTGATTGAGTCGCTGAAGAACTTCGACGGCACCCTGCTGATGGTCTCGCACGACCGGCGGTTCTTGAGCGCGCTCACCAACCGCGTGCTGGAACTGAACCCCGGCAACGCGGTGCAGTACGGCGGCGGCTACACCGAGTACGTCCAGAAGAGCGGACACGAAGCGCCCGGCCTGCGGGAGTGATTTGACGTATACGTAAAAACGATGTGAATTACGCTTGATTTTGACGTATACGTCGAAGAATGCGGACCCTCGCCGAGCTGGGTGAAGCGGTACGGGCTCGGCGCCTCGCGCTCGATTTGAAGCAGGGGCAGGTGGCCGACCAGGCGGGGGTATCGCAAGAGTTGCTGTCGCGGCTCGAGCGCGGCCGCCTGCCAGAAGTGGGCGCTCGGAAGCTGCTGAGCGTGTTGGCGGTGCTGGGCCTCGAGCTGCAATTCGGTGAAGTGGGGCAGGCCGGCGGCCTCGATGGGCTTCGGCGGGAAAGGGGCGGCGCGTGAAGCTCGCGGTCTCGGTGCTGGGGCGAGAGGTGGCCACGCTCGAACAGCAAGGCGATTTTCGAAGCGTCCTCGCGTACCACCCTGACGTTGCGCCCTCAGACTTCGTCTCGCTGACGATGCCGGTGCGGGTCGAGTCGTATGTCTGGGACGACTCCCTGCATCCCATCTTTCAGATGAACCTGCCCGAAGGCTACTTGCTGCAGGTGCTGCAGGAAGAGTTCGGCCCTCACGTCGGCGCGAGTCCCACCGCGCTGCTGTCAATCGTCGGGCGGAACATGGTGGGAAGGCTTCAAGTCGCAGCGCAAGGCGCGAAGCTTGACGCTCAACCCGGGCCGCTCGAAATCAAAGCGCTGTTGCAGGGCGACAACTCAGAACAGGCGTTCGCCGAGCTGGTGCGGGCGCACTCGCGCAGCGGCGTGTCAGGCGTTGTCCCCAAGTTCCTCGACAAAGCGACGTTGATCAGCGCGCGCCACATCATCAAGGGCTCGTCCTCCCGGCTGCCCTTCGTCGCTCTGAACGAACACCTGTGCATGCAGGTGGCGGCTCGTGTCGCGCCGACTGCTCGCACCGAAGTCTCGGCCGACGGCCAGGCGCTGGTCGTCCATCGCTTCGATCTCGACGCCGCTGGGATGCCGCACCGGGGCATGGAGGACTTCTGTGCGCTGCTCGGGCTGCGCCCCGCGAACAAGTACGAGACGACCTGGGAGCGCATCGCTCGAGCCGTGCGCGACCACGTCCCAGGCGCACTGCAGCGCTCGGTTTTCCAGCATCTGACGACGACGTTGTTGCTGACGTATGCCTTGAGAAACTCGGACTGCCATTCAAAGAACGTGGCGCTCACCTACACGTCACGCGCAGACGTGGTCGCCGCTCCGGTCTTCGACATGCTGACCACCACCGTCTACGCCGGCTATCAACACAACCCGCCTGGCATCTCGTTCATGGGCAAGAAGACCTGGCTGCCCGGGCACAGTCTAAAGAAGTTCATCACCGCCACTTTCGGAATCGAAGCCGCGGCGCAGCAGCGGTGCGTCGAGCAGATTTCTGACGCCGTGTCGGAGGTCGCTCCCAGAGTCCGCGAGGCGATGACAGAGCACCCCGCATTTCGAGAGCTCGGCAAGCACATGCTGCTGGCCTGGCAAGAAGGCGTGTCGGGGCTCTGCAACAAGTCGACGTTCGCGATGCCAGGCTGGAAGCCGGGCACTGCCTTCGAAGGCTTCTCGACTCCGCGACCACGGCGCGCCGCTTCCGGAGCTGCGGTGGGTGAATCGGCGCTGTTGGGCAAACGCCGCAAGAAGCGTTGAGCGCTACTCCTTCTCGATGTCGCGGTCGAACACGTGGGCCGGCCACTCGGCCTTCAGGCGTTCGGCGAGCGCAGCAGTGACGGCGACCGACCGGTGCTTGCCGCCGGTGCAGCCGATGGCGACGGTCAGGTACGCCTTTCCCTCGCGCTGGTACTTCGGCATCAAGAAGGTGAGCAGGTCGTTCGTCTTGTCGAGGAACTCCTTCGTCTCGGGCCTGTCCATCACGAAGGCCGAAACCTTGGCGTCTTTGCCGGTGAACGCCTTCAGCTCGGGCACGAAGTAGGGGTTCGGCAGGAACCGCACGTCGAGCACGAGGTCGGCCTGGCTCGGCACGCCGTATTTGAAGCCGAAAGACATCAGCGTCAGCGCGAGCTGGCCCTGCGAATCGCCGCCGAAGCGGGTCTGAATCTGGCGCTTCAGCTCGTGCACGGTGAGGCCCGAGGTGTCGAGCAGGTGCTGCGCCTGTTCGCGCAGCTCTTTGAGCGCGGCGCGTTCGCGGGCGATGCCTTCATTGACTCCCGCGCGGCCGGCCAGCGGGTGGCGGCGGCGCGTCTCGCTGTAGCGGCGAATCAGCGCCTCGTCAGATGAGTCGAGGAAGAGGACCTCGACGTGGTGTCCCGCGCGGCGCGCCTCGTCGAGAATGCGCGGAGCGTCCTGCAGAAACCGCCCCTCACGCACGTCGATGACGAAGGCGAGCTTCTTGTCTTCGCCGCCAGGGGCCGAGAGCTCGGTCACCTTCGGCAGCAGCGGCGCCGGCAGGTTGTCGATGCAGAACCACCCTGCATCTTCCAGCGCGCGGATGGCGGTCGACTTTCCCGAGCCCGACATTCCAGTGATGACGACAATCTGCTTTCCAGGAAGCGGAGCGTTCACTCGACCTCTTCCTCCTTCATCTCGGTGCTGTGGTCCATGTTTCGCGGAGGCTTCCCGCGGACGATGGCCGTCTCGAGCTTCTGCGCGAACTCCTGCGCCGAGTGGTGGCCCTGCACTTTCAGCAGCTGGTTGCGCGCGGCGACCTCGACGATGGTCGTCATGTTGCGGCCCGGGCGAACGGGGACGACGGCGTGCGGCACGTCGACGCCGACGATGGTCATCACGTCCTGCTCGACGCCCAGGCGGTCGTACTCGTGGCCCGGGTCCCACTCGACCAGCTCGATGACGAGCTCAATCTTCTTCCGCTCGCGCACGCTGGCGACGCCGAAGAGGTCCTTGATGTTGATGATGCCCAGGCCACGGATTTCCATGTGGTGGCGAATCAGCTCGTTGCCACGGCCGTAGACGGTGCCGTCAGGGCGGCGGGTGAGGTGCACGACGTCGTCGGCGACGAGGCGATGGCCGCGCATCACGAGGTCGAGCGCGATTTCCGACTTGCCGATGCCCGACTTGCCCATCAGCAGCACGCCGACGCCG
Source organism: Myxococcales bacterium (assembly GCA_038206395.1). Classification (GTDB taxonomy): domain Bacteria; phylum Myxococcota; class Myxococcia; order Myxococcales; family Myxococcaceae; genus JAGSPQ01. The sequence continues at coordinate 12,440 of JBBRAX010000013.1, forward strand.
AACACGTCGACCAGCACGCCGTGAAGGGTGCCGACCGCGGTCAGCGCTTCCTCGAGGTACGCCTGCACCTGGCTGATGAACTGCGAAGAGGCGAGGGTGGTGCGCATCAGCGCGAGGTGCGCGGTCTCGCAGCCCTCTTTGAGCGCCGTGGGAATCTTCAACCCCTTGGTGACGACGACACACGCCAGCTGCGCGTCGAACACCTTCTTCAAGACTTCCTGCTGCTGTTCATCGCTCAGCGTGCGCAGGTAGCTGATTTCGGTGTTGCCGAAGACCTGCATCCGTTCGGGGTGCAGGTGCTCGGTGAAGCCGGTGAGCGCGAGCCCCGGCTTCTGGATTCGCGACGACGCGATTTTCCGGGTCAGGCCTTCTTTGCCGGCGACGAGCTCGAGCCGCAGGTCGACGTTGTTGGCTTCGAGCAGTTGGGTGATTTCGATGCTGGGGAGCGTTGCAGTCATGGAAGCTGCGTGAAGCTTAACCGCCTCTGGTAAAGGCTGACGCCCCTAGATGCGGCGGCCCACGTTCCCAGAAGCGGTGCTGCTGTTCGGCCTGGCCATCGGAGCGGCGCTGCGCCTGTACGTCGCCTTCACCGACGACGGCATCTTCTGGCCCGACGAGGTCTTCCAGTCGCTCGAGCCGGCGCACCGGCTGGTGTTCGGCTACGGCATGGTGGCGTGGGAGTTCATCGAGGGCGCGCGCAACTACGCGCTGCCGGGCTTCATCGCCTTCTGGTTCAAGCTGGCGCAGGTGTTCGGGCTCGATTTTCCGGCCGGCTACATCGGCGTGCAGCGGGTGGCGTTCGTCGCGCTCGCGGTGGGCAGCGGGTACGGGGTGTGGCGGCTGGCAAGAGCCTTTGGTGCGGAGGAGTTGCCGGCGGCAGTGGCGGCGGTCGCGTTGATGCTCTGCGCTCCGGCGATCTACTTCTCGCACCGCGGCATGGCCGAGAACGCGAGCGCGCTGCCGGTGGTGTTGGGCCTGTGGCTGCTGCTCGAGAAGGACGCCTCGCGGCGCAATCGAATCATCGGCGCCTCGCTGTTGGGCCTCGCGGTGTTGCTGCGGCTGCAGTGCGGCCTCTTCTGCGCGGTGGCGCTGGGCATCTTGCTCGCGCGGAAGCAGTGGAGGGTGGCGGGCGAGGCGTTTGGGGTGCTGCTGGTGTGGGCGCTGGCCTACGGCGCGCTCGATGCGTTCACCTGGGCCGATGCGCCCGGCGCGAAGTACGGCGGCTGGTTTCACTCGGCGCTGAAGTACCTGCAGTTCAACCTCATCGAGGGAAAAGCGTCGCAGTGGGGCACGTCGCCGCCGATGTTCTACGCGCGGACGATTTTCTCTTCGATGCCGGGCCTCGCGATTGTGCTCGCGGTGGGGCTGCTGCTGGCGGTGCGTCGCGCCCCCGGGCTGGTGGTGCTGGCGGTGGTGTTCATCGCGGCGCACAGCGCGATTCCGCACAAAGAGCTGCGATTCATCCTCCCCGGGTTGCCGCTGTTGTTCGCGGCGGCAGCGGTGGGGTTCAGCCAACTCGGGACGCAGCGGCGGCAGGTGGTGCTCGTCGGCGTGTTGCTCGCGTCGGTGGCGTCGGCCGCGCGGATGAAGGCGCTGACCTTCGGTGACCTGGGCGCGTATCCCGAACGGAAGCACGTGAGCGCGTGGGACGACTACGGCCCGGTGTTCCGGTTGATGAAGGCGGCGGGCGCGCAGCCAGACGTGTGCGGGCTCTTCCTCGAGGCGCACCTGGCGTGGACGGGGGGCAGCGCGTATCTGCACCGCAACGCGCCGCTGTACATGCCGGGCATGCAGGTGCCGCCAGGCGCGGTGAACTACCTCATCGCCCGCGTCGGGGCGCAGCAGCCGGGGGCCGAAGTGCTGGCCACCGACGGGCCGATGCAGCTGATGAAGCTTCAGACGGGGCCATGCGTGCCCGACCCGAACTACCGCTGGGTCCTGCCGTAAGACGTCTGCTAGGAGCGCGCGCCATGGCCGATTGTCTCTTCTGCAAAATCATCGATGGGCAGATTCCAGGCGTGAAGAAGGTGCACGAGGACGCGCTGTCGCTGGGCTTCCTCGACATCAACCCCCAGGCGCCGACGCACGCGCTCTTCATTCCGAAGCGGCACGTCTCGACGCTGAACGACGCGACGACGGAAGACCGCGAGCTGCTGGGACACCTGGTGTTCAGCGCCGCGAAGTACGCGCGCGAGAAGGGCCTGGCCGAGTCGGGCTACCGCACGGTGATGAACTGCAACAAGGACGGCGGGCAGACGGTCTTTCACGTTCACCTTCATCTGCTCGCGGGCCGCTCGCTCACCTGGCCTCCGGGGTAGTTCTGACCTCAGTCACGCGATTCACCCGGTGTTGCGGGTGCTTTGGCGCGCGGTTGCGGGTGGTGCGGAGGTTGCTCATTGCACCGTGCATGGACGGGAAGTCGAGTGCAGCAATCGAGAAGGTAGATGGCGTGTGGTTCGTGGTGGTGCCTCAGCGCGTCGGCGCTCCACTGAAGTTCGTGTGCGAGAGCCTGCGCGACGCCGAGCGCTTCCTCTGGGTCTTCACCAAGAAGGAAAGGTAGCGGGTCTACGGGTCTGCCGGCAGGACGAGCTTCGACGCGCCATCGAGGTAGAGCGTGTTGGTCGCGTCGAACGCGGGGAATCCGCCGTCGGGGAAGAGGTCGGCGCCGGTGTTCGCGTTGCGATCGAACCGTGGGTAGTTGCTCGAGGTGATGATCAACCCCACGCGGTGCCCAGCCGCGAACGTGTATGCGAGGTCGGACGTGAACCCGACTGGCACCGTGTAGCGAACGCCCGCATCGACGACCGCCGGCGCCGCAAATGAGCCGCGCAGCTTCAGCCGTCGAATGCCTTCGGCGATCAGCAGATGACCGCCATCGGGCTGCACATCGGTGAGCCGCGCCGCGAGGTCGGTGTCGGCGCGGTCTGTCGCCACGTCGAGCGTCAACGACAGCGGTCCGCGGATTCGCAGCGGCGCCGCCAGCAGTGGGCCGGTAAACACCCGCGCGTCCGGCCGCGAGGTCACCGCCTGCTGCATCGCCGGCCCGTGCGCCAGCGTGCCCTGCAGCGTGCCACCACCCACCGTCGGCGACGGGTCCAGCGGCACGTACGGAAACGTCACCGTGCGTGCGGCCGGCGCGGCGTCGACGAGCCCACCATCGGCCGCGAGAAACAGGTTCTTCGGCGTCGTCCCTGTCGGAGGCCACACCGGCGACGATTCCCACGTGCCTTCACCGCTGCGCACGTACCGCACCTTCGCCCAGCCCGACGCCGCCGAGGCGGTGAGCCCGCGCAGGTGCAAATCGAAGAAGTCGCGCGAGTCCGTCTGGATGCGCTTGCTGCTGTCGATGAACTTGAGCTCTTGCGCGCTGAGCATCCGCCCGCCCGCGCTCTCGCCGCCGACCGCGAAGTGAATCCAGTCGCCGATGACCAGCCGGTGCTGGGCGGCGGCGGGGCTGGTGGAAAGGTCGCTCCACGTCTTCAGCTCGCCGACGGGGTCGAGGTCGTACCAGCCCGCGACGAGCAGCATCGGCACCGTCACGTCGGCGGGCTTGAGCAGGTTCTCGGCGAACTGCCACGTCGCGTTGCGGTACGGGTTGTTGAGGATGACGCCGCCGCCAAAATAGAAGCCGATGAAGTCGTAGTACTCGCGGCGCAGGACGCCGCCTGGGTAGTAGCCCTCGTAGGTGGTGTTCATGCTGCAGAAGATGGGCACTGCCGCAAAGAGGTGCGGGGGCTTCATCACCGCCGTCTTGTATTGCTGCACGCACAGCGCCGAGACGCCCCAGGTGCCGACCTTGCCGTTGCTGAAAGGCTGGGACGCGATCCACTCAACCGTGTCGAAGCCGTCATCGCCGTACGGCTGGTTTCCCGCAACGCGCGCCGCCACGCTGCCGAAGAAGCCGCGCCAGTCGACCACCACGAACGCGTAGTCCTTCGAGTCGAAGAGCGGCTGCGCGTCGAGCCCGCTGAACCACCCCAGCCGCGCAGACTCTTTGTTGTACGGCGTCTGGATCAACACCGTCGGCAACTTGCAGCGCGCGTCCTTCGGCTTCCGCACGAACGCCGACAACGTCTTGCCGTCGCGCATCGGAATCATCACGTCGCTCGTCAGGTGGTCCGTGCAGTCAGGCGTGCCGCCGTCGTCCATGCCCGCGTCCACCCCTGCGTCTTCGCTCGACCCTCCACCCGACCCACCGGCGCCTCCCGACCCACCGGCGCCTCCATCGCTCGGATTCGACGGCGTTCCGCACGCGACGCCCAGCACTGCCACCGCGAAGAGAAGCTTCTTCATGTCTGAGCCACCATCGGTTGAGGGGTCTTCTGCAGCAGCGCCTTCGTGCCCTGGGTCATCAGCGTCGCCGCGAGCACGAACAATACCGCCGCGACGGCGCCATTCACCTTCGACACCACCGACGTGCCGGCGACGAAGAAGGCCGCGTGCACCTGCAGCACCAGCGAGGTGAAGGTGATGGCTGAGACGAAGACCATCGGGGCCAGCGTGTACCAGTAGCGCTTGTGCGACCGCTTGAGCCACACGCTGATTCCCATCAACGACAGCGCGGCGAGCAGTTGGTTGCTGGTGCCGAAGAGCACCCAGAACTTCTTGTAGCTGCCGGGCTCGGCGGCGAGCAGGAAGGCCAGCGGGACGCCGACGGTGAGGCCAGTGCCGATGACCGCTCCGGCGATTCCTTTGAGTCCAAACAATTCTTGAACGATGTAGCGCCCGAGCCGCGTCGAGACGTCGAGGGTGTCGAAGACGAAGGTCGAGAACGCCATCGCGCCGAAGGTGATTGCGAGTGGCAGGTGCTCGGGCCCGAGGAGGACGGCGATGAAGCGGCCGATGCCGATTCCGTACACCGTGCCCGCGGGCTTGCCGGCCACCTCGGCGTTGGTGGCAATCATCACCGTCGCGAGGGCGATGAGGGCGACGAAGCCTTCGAGCAGCATCGCGCCGTAGCCGACGGGGTGGCAGTGCGACTCTTTGCTGATTTGCTTGCTGGTGGTGCCGCTGCAGACGAGGCCGTGGAACCCGCTGCACGCGCCGCACGCGATGGTGACGAAGAGAAACGGGAAGAGCAGGCCGGTGGCGCCCGGTGTGTCGAAGCCCTTGAACGCGGGCAGTTGCACGTCGAAGCCCCCGAAGAAGATGCCGATGATGCCGACCGCGAGCGCGAGGTAGAGGACGAAGCCGCCGAGGTAGCCGCGCGGCTGCAGCAGCAACCAGACGGGCGTGAGCGAGGCGACGAAGCAGTAGCCGAGAATCAACACCGCCCACGTGACGGGGCCGAAGACGAGCAGCGTCGAGAGCTTCGTGCCGAGCCAGACCATCACCAGCGTCGAGGGCACGAAGATGATGGTCTGCAGCCAGAGCTTCGGCTTGAGGAACTTCTCGACCAGGCCCATCAAGATCGCGAGCAACAGGTACAGCGTCGCGGCGACAGCGACTGCGCCGCCCTGGTTGAACTCGAACTTCAGGCCTGCGAGGTCGGGGTCTCCGGCGACGAAGGTGCTGACGGTGACGTCGGTGAAAGCGACGATGACGTAGACGAGCGCGAGCCAGATGAACGCCATCATCGTGACGCCGGCGCCGGGGCCGAGCTGTTCGCGGATGACTTCGGCAATGCTCCCGCCACCGTGGCGGATTGAGGCGATGAGCGTCGAGAGGTCGTGAACCGCGCCGATGAAGACGACGCCGACGCAAATCCAGAGGATGGCCGGCAGCCAGCCGAACTGCTGCGCCGCGAGAATGGGGCCAGCGATGGGGCCGGCCGCGGCGATCGCCGAGAAGTGCTGACCCAGCAGGTAGAACGGTTGGGTCGGCACGAAGTCGACCCCGTCGTTGATTCTCACCGCGGGGGTCGGGTTCGCGTCGTCGAGGGCGTACTGGCGCGCGATGAAGCGGCCGTAGAAGCGGTACCCGAGGAAGAGGACGACGAGGACGCTGGCGGCGAGCAGGGGGAGGCTCATCGGCGCGAGACCGTACCTTAAGGAGAGAAGCGGACGGGCACCGTGAAGCAGCGATCGAACGCTTCGGGTCCGAACGGCGCTGCGCCCGGGATGACGCAGTCGCTCGCGGCGTGGTCCAGCAGTGACGAGCCTGCCGTCTGCGTCACCTTCGATTCGCGCAAGGCCCCCGCGCCGTCGACGCAGAACCGCACCTGTGCTTGCCCCGTCTGACGAAAGCGGCGCGCCGCCGCGGGGTAGCAGCGCAGGGCGACCGTCTGGAGGCGACGTGAGAGCGCCGCGGTGTCGAGCGTCGGTTCCGGAGCAAGAGCAGCCCCCTGTTCATCCCGAGCGTCCGCCCCCCGTTCATCCCGAGAGAAGTCGAGGGATGATCTCGCACCTTCTTCCGAGTCCGGTGCTTTGGCGTCCGCGGCTTCTGGTCCCTGACGCTGAGGCGGCTCATCCCTCGACTGCTCTCGGGATGAACGGGGAGCGGGCGTTGGGGATGAACCGGGGCGATTCTCTCGGGCTGAACGGGGCTCTGTCTGCGTCAGTAGCTCCGGGGCTCGTGGCTTCGGTGCTGCTTCCGCGGCCAGCGCAGGCGACTGCCTCGATGGGGCCAGCACTCCGGCGAGGCGGATCACTTCCACGTTCACCGGCTCGTGCTCGAGCACGAGCTCGGCCGGCTTGCGCCACAGCAGCGTGCCGAGCACCACGTGCACGACGACCGACGCGACGGCGGCGATCACGACGCTTTGGTGGCGGCTCGCGCTCTCCACGTCCGATTCCGGCGTCACGGGGCCGCGTCCGTCAGCACGAAGAACGTGCGGCCATTCGCGGCGAGCGCGTCTATCGGCACCTCGTAGAGCGCCGTCAGCGCATCCTTCGTCAGCACCTCGCGCGCCGGCCCCGCGGCCTGCACGCGCCCAGCTTTCAGCAGCATCGCGTGCGTCGCCCACGCCGCCGCCTGATTCACGTCATGCAACACCGCCAGCGCCGCGAGCCCCGCATTCACCCGCGTCCGCACGTGACGCAGCACCGCCACCTGGTGCCGCACGTCGAGGAACGCCGTCGGCTCGTCCAGCAACAACAGCTGCGGCGCCTGCACCAGCGCGCGCGCCAGCCACACCAGCCGCCGTTCACCCCCCGACGCTTCCGTCAGCGGCCGATTGGCCAGGTGCGCCACGCCGAGCTCCGCCAGCGCGGCCTGCGCCCGCGCGACATCCAGCGCCGATGGCAGGCCCCAGGCCCCGAGGTGCGGCGCGCGTCCCATCAACGCCAGCTCGAGCCCCGTGAACGCCGAGCCTTCTTCCGCTGGCGACTGCGGCACCCACGCCACCTGCTTCGCCAGCGCCGTCCGCGCCGCTTCCGACGGGTTCAGCCCACACGTCCGCACCGTGCCCTGCACCCGCAACAGCCCCAGCGACGCCTTCACCACCGTGCTCTTTCCCGCGCCGTTCGGCCCGAGCAACGCCCACAGCTGGCCGGGCGCCACTTCCAGAGACACGGAATGCAAGACAGGCTTCGCGCCGTAGCCGGCGGTCACCGAGGCCAGCGACAGACAGCTCACTGGTTCTCGGGCTTCGCCAGCTCGCTCTTCAGCTGCTCTTCCATCGCCGCGGCTTCCTTCACGAACGCGGCTTCCGGCAGTTTGTCCTTGCGGTCTTCCATCGTCAGAATTCGAAGCCGGTACTTCTTGGCCGTCGCATCGTTGCGCGCTTCGAGCTTGTCGTAGTCGGCCTTCACTGCGCGCCACGCCTTCTCGGCCGGCGGGTAGATCTTCGGCGGAGGCGGCCGCTTCTTCTTCCCCAGCCCGGTCAGCTCGTCTTCGTCCAGCACAGGTGGAGGAGGAGGCAGCGCTTCTTTGGGCTTCAGCTCACGCGACTTCCGTTCGTTCTGAGCTCCGCGCGGACCATCGACGACGCCCAGACGATCTTCCCCGCCCTGGCCCTGCTGCGAGGCTTCCATCTTGGCGCGGAAGTCTTCCCACGCGACGCCAATGCCAATCGCCGCGAGGACGAGCACTGGGACGATGACGTAGAGCACGACGTTGAACTTCTTCTTCGCCGCAGTTGGGGCAGCCGATGACGCTGCCGCAGGCGATGCGGGGACGGAGGAGGGAGTCTTTGCGGCTGGATTCGCCACGACGGACAGGAACCTCTAGCACGGCAAAAAGTTCCCTGCAGCCCGCGTGGGCCTACGGTTTCAGGGCTTCTTGCGCTTCGACTTCGGCGCGGTCTTCGGCCCCGGGGGCGCCAACGGGGCCACTTCATCTGGCGATTCGTCCACCACCGGCGGCGCAGCGACGGCGGCAGGTCCCGCGTCTGGAACCACGGCAGCGGGCGGCTCGGGAGGAGGCGTCGTCACCTCAGGCGCTGGCTCCATCGGCTCCAGGTCGGGCATCGCGCGCGGCTCGACTTCGCGGCGCCGGCCGTCTTGCGGCGACGTCGCGCGCGGCGTCTGGTTGCGTTCCATTTCCCGAACGCCCCCCTCGAGCTGCTCCTGGTACAGGTCATGGAGCACGAAGCCCGCGACGCCCAGCACCGCGAACAGCGGAATCACCACCCACATAAAGCCACTGCGCGACGCCGTCGTCTTTCCCGTCGAGTCGCCGCCATCTTCCGGAGGCGGCCGGTTCTTCAGCGCCTGCGGCAGCGGCGCAACCACCGCGGCGCGCGACGGTAGCGACGCGCGGCGCCCTTCCATCGGCATCGGCGTCGCCAGTGGCGACGACGCGATCGGCATCCGCCCTGGCTCGTAGACTTCGGAAGGCTCGGAGGTGATGACTGCGGGCAGCGACATCGGCGACTCGCCGCGCGCCCCCTCGAGAGGCAGCCCCGCGGGAGTGGTGGTCTCGTTCGCGCTCCAGGGCGACGCCTTCTGCAGCACCGGAATCGGCGCGAGCAGCTGCCCGATGATGGGCACCGAGCCCGACGGCCGCACCCCCTCGAGCATCGGCGGCACCGCGGCGCTCAGCTGCAGGTTGATGCTCGGCATCGTCTCGCGATCCACCTTCGCCGAGCGGCCGTCGTCTTCCTTCAGGCGCGGCGTCGGCGCGAAAGACAACCCACTGCTGGGAGCCGTCGGCCGTTCATTCGGCCGCAATTTCGCCGGGCCGGTGCGGGGAAGCTCGGGCTGCTCTTCGAGCGAGCGGACCAGCGGGGTCGGCGTCCACTCGGGCGCTTCCTTGCCCTTCAGCTGGCGCGGATCCGTCGGCATCGGCGTCAGCTCTTCGCCGATGTTCATCTCCATCGACCGCTTCGCCATCTCGGTGAGGTTGCGAACGGCGGTGCTGACTTCCTTCTTCGCTCCGAGGGCCTCGGGTTCGCGAACGGGCGGCGGCACGAAGGGCACGCGCTGCTCGCGCAACGAGGCGAGCAACTTCCGTTCGCTGTTGTACTCGGCGCTGAAGGCCTCGCGCATGAACCGGCTGCAGCTCTCGGGGCCCGCCGAGGGGTCGATGTCGACCAGCACCGACATCAACTTTCCGCGGAACTCTTCGGCGGTCTGGTACCGATTTGCCGGGTCGACCGCGAGCGCCTTCATCACCGTCTGCGCGACCGGGCCGGGACACAGCGGCTCGATTTGCTGAATGTTCGGGATGTTCGGCGTCGAGACCTTTGCCATCAGCTCGCCCGGCGGCACGTCGTCGAACGGGTTCTTGCCGGCGACCAGCTCGTAGAGGCACAGGCCCACTGAGTAGAGGTCAGTGCGGCGATCGACCTTGGTGTGCCGCGCCTGCTCGGGCGACATGTAGAGGAACTTGCCGAGCACCAGGCCCGGGCTCGTGCGCGCGACGTTCAGCGTCGACTTGGCGAGGCCGAAGTCGATCACCTTCACCTCACCCTCGTACGAGATGAGGATGTTCTGCGGGCTCACGTCGCGGTGCACCAGCCCGATTTCCTTCTCTTCGTCGTCGCGTTTGCGGTGCGCGTAGGCGAGCGCGTCGAGCACGCGGCCCATCGTGTAGAGGACGAAGGTCAGCGGCAGCGGCATGTTCCGTTCGCGCGCCCGGGCGGCGACCTTTCGCATGTCTTTGCCGTCGACGAACTCGAGCGCCAGGTACGGCTCGCCCTCGTGCAGCCCCATGTCGAGGACCTGCGCAATCGACCCATGCTGCAGCTGCACCAGCGTCTTCGCCTCGTTCACGAAGCGGGTGACGAAGTCTTCTTCCTGCGTCAGGTGCGGCAGGATTTTCTTGATGACGCACTGCTTCTCGAAGCCCTGCACCCCTTCGAGCCGCGCGAGAAAAATCTCGCCCATGCCACCCGTCGCCAAAGGCATGAGCAGGGTGTACCGGCCGAATTGGGTCGGCTTGAACGGTCGCAACCGCGTCTGGGTGGTGGGCTGATGCAACGGGGGCATTGAACAATGTTCTGCGTTGGCACTCCATCGTTGCTCGGGCTTTTCGGGGGCGCTAGGGATTCGCGATGGCACTGCACGCACTGGTGACGGGCGCGACCGACGGAATCGGCCTCGCGACGGCAAAGGAACTGGATCAACGGGGGTTTACGGTGCTGGTCCACGGCCGGTCGGAGGCGAAGGCAAAGCCGGCGGCAGCGCAGGTGGGAGAAAAAGCGCTGGCCGTCTGGGGCGACCTGGCCGACCTGAAGCAGGTGAAGGCGCTGGCGGGGCAGGTCGAGGCGGCGCTGGGTGGGGCGGCGCTCGACGTGCTCATCAACAATGCGGGCGTCTTCGAGACGGAAAGGCGCGAGTCGGCCGACGGGCACGAGCTGACGATGGCGGTGAACCACCTGGCGCCCTTCGTCCTGACGCAGGCGTTGCTGCCGGCAGTGAGGCGGGCAAAGCAGGGGCGGGTGGTGAACGTGGCCTCGACGGCGCACCAGCGCGGCAAGCTCGACTTGTCGGACTTCGAGCAGAAGCGCGGCTTCGATGGCTACACCGTCTACGCGTCGTCGAAGCAGGCCAACGTGCTCTTCACCCGGGCGCTGGCGCGGCGGCTCGAGGGGACTGCGGTCACCACGTACTCGCTCCACCCCGGCGTCATCGCCACCAAGCTCTTGAAGAAGGGCTTTGGCGCGATGCAGGCCGGGACGTTGAGCCAGGGAGCGGAAACGAGCGTGTACTGCGCGACGGCTCCCGAGCTGGCGCAGGTGTCGGGCCGCTACTACTCAGACAGCCGCGAGGTCGAGGCGGCGCCGCAGGCGAGAGACGAAAAGCTCGAAGAAGCGCTTTGGGCGTTGTCGGAGAAGCTCACCGCTTAGCTGATCAGAAGTTGCAGGCGCGGCATCTGACGTCACAATCCCTGCCGTGTTTTCCCCCTCGGAGGTCTCACCCATGAAGAACCTGCTCGTGGCAGTTGCGGTCGTCTCGTTGATGGCATGTGGCAGCTCGACCACCGGAGGCACTGGCGGAGGTTCCGGCACGGGGGGAGGTTCTGGCACGGGCGGCGGTACAGGCACGGGCGGCGGGACGGGCACGGGCGGTGGAACGGGCACGGGCGGTGGAACCAGCACGGGCGGTGGAACCGGCACGGGTGGTGGAGTGGGCACGGGCGGTGGAGTGGGCACGGGCGGTGGAGCAGGCACAGGTGGTGGTTCGGGTACGGGTGGTGGTTCGGGTACGGGTGGTGGTTCGGGCACAGGCGGCGGGGCTCAGGCGCCGTTGATCACGCTGACCTTCCAGCCCACCTGCCCGGCGTTGACGGCCTGCGGCGGCGACGTGGTCGGCAAGTGGGAATACAGCGCGGGCTGCGTCTCGACAGACGCGCTCTTCGCGCAGGTGAAGCAGCTGTGCCCGTCGGTCACCTTCACCAGCATGACGGGTGACTCGCGCGGCTCGGTCATCTTCACCACCGCGAACGTCGCTCGCGCGATCAACACCAACATCTCGGGCGTCGCGAACATCCCCTCGTCGTGCACCAACGCGATCGTCACCTGCGCCCAGATTCAGTCGGGCCTGGCGAGCATCGCGAAGACCGCGACCTGCACCAACGGCATCGCTGGCGGCTGCGTCTGCGACTTCACCTTCCAGGCGCTCACCAGCGGCGCCGTCCCCTACACGAAGGGTGTGAACCAGTTCACGACCGACCCGGCCACCGCGCAGGCGAAGACCTACGACTACTGCATCACTGGCACCGGCGCGGCGTCCGTCTTCACCTACCGCGAGCTCGGCATGACGCCGCGCGACCCCGGCATCTTCGTGATGGGGAAGAAGTAACCGTCGCCTCGGCGCTCCCTGACTACAAGTCGTCGCAGGGGGTGCCGAGCCGCTCGCGGTCGTAGATGCCGAGCTCGGTGTAAATCATGCGCCCGTTCACATCGACGGGCACGTTGATCAACGCGCTGGTCGCCTTGCCGGCGATCCACTTCAACCCCGAGTCCTTGGTGGCGGCTTCGGGGGCCTTCAGGTCATCCGTGAGCACGAGGCGAAGCTCACCGGTCTTGGTCGAGAAAATCTCGCCCTGGGTGTCGTGCACGATGTTCGTCATCTGCTGCAGCTTCATCTTCCCGCGCTGCCCAACGTAGAGGCGCCAGTCGCGCTCGCAGCTCTGTGCACGGCCGCCGTCATCGCGGGCGCAGTCGACGAAGTAGTAGTTGCCCTTGTCGTCGCGCGCGAGCTTGTGCGGCAGGCGCTGCCACTTCGCCTGGTACAGCGTCGCGCCTTCGAGCAGCTTCTTCGCTTCGTCCGCCGCGACCACCGTCAACGCGGTCGTCTTCGGCGGGCAGCTGACGCTGTACTTGCCGTCCTTCAGCTCGAAGCTCGCGTAGCCGTTCACCTTCCAGTCGATGCGCGGGTCCCACAGCGACGCGCTGAAGGTCTCGTTGCCCTGCGCCCCGCCACCCGGGGAACGCAGCAGGTAGAACGTCTTACCGTCGCCGTAAAAGAACGGGCCGCGGTAGGTGCCCGCCGGGTCGAACGCGACGTAGTGCGACTTTCCGTCCGTCACCACCTTCAGCCTCGCCTTCACCGCCGCATCCTCGAAGACAGGAGGCTGTTCGACCGGCGCAGCGGGAGGAGCCTTCGGAGCAGCGGACACCAACAATGACGTCAGCAGGGCGGCCAATTTCATGGTGCGGACTATAGTCGCCCGACTTCATGGGGCGCAGTTAACCAGAGTGGGTTCGCTCGACGTCGGCAGCGTGTTGGCAGACACGTACGAAGTCACCCGGCTGATAGGTCGCGGAGGAATGGGCGAAGTCTGGCTCGCCAGCCACCGCCGCCTGCCGGGCAAGCAGGTCGCCATCAAGGTCCTGCACCTCAACGGCAAGCCGCTGTCGGCCGATGCGCTGGCGAGGTTCCGCCGCGAGGCCGAGGTGGCGACGCGCATCAACCACCCGAACATCGTCGAGGTGCACGACTTCAACACGCTGCCCGACGGGTCTCCGTACCTGGTGCTCGAGTTCCTGCAGGGCGAGAGCCTCGCGTCGCGGCTGCGCCACCCGATGGACGTTGCCGACGTGCAGCGAATCCTTCGGCAGGTCGGCAGCGCGCTGCAGGCGGCCCATGCGCATGGCGTCGTTCACCGCGACCTGAAGCCCGACAACATCTTCGTCGTCTCCGAGCCGATGGGCGAGGTGGTGAAGGTGCTCGACTTCGGCATCTCGAAGGTCGTCGACTCGAACACGCTGCAGACGCAGGAAGCGGTGTTGGTCGGCACGCCCGCGTACATGTCTCCCGAGCAGGCGCTGGGGAACAACAAGGACGTCGGGCCGCAGAGTGACGTCTTCGCGCTCGGCGCCATCGCGTACGAGATGCTCACCGGCGCGCAGCCCTTCGTCGCCGAGAGCATCGCGCAGCTCGTTTTCAAGATTGCGTACGAGCCGCACCAGCCGATTTCCGTGCTGAAGCCCGGGCTTCCGCCGAACGTCGTTGCTGCGGTCGAGCGCGCGCTGAACAAAGACCGCACCCAGCGCTACCCGGACGTGGCGGCGTTCATCGAAGAGCTCACGGGGTCGCCGCTCCCCGCGGTGCGCATGGTGGAGCACCGAAGTGCCCGGTCGGGCGTTGCGCCGCCGGGCGATGGCTCCAGCGATTCGTTGATGATGGGAGCGACCGCTGCGCCCGCTTCTGCTGCGGCGCGCGCGCTGATTGCCGTCGCCATTCCACCTGCACCTTCGCGGACGCCGTTGTTTGCCGGGCTCGGCGTTGTGGTGGTGGTTGCCGCCGCGGCCGTCTACTTCTTCACCCGGCCACCGCGGATGATCGCGATTCCGGTGGTGCCGACGTTGATCGAAGAAGTCGGCGTGGTCGATGCGGGCGCGGCTGCGGTGCTGCCTCCACCCGTCGTGGTGGTGATGGATGCGGGCGTCGGGGCGCCAGCGCCAGTGGTTGCGGTCGCTCCGCGGAAGCTCGCGGTGCCGCCGGCCGATGAGCTCGCGCAGCTCGCCGAGCTGGAAGGACTCGTGCGAGACCGGAAGTTCAAGGAAGCGGTCGAAGTTTCTGACCGCACGAACCGGCTGCCGCTGTCGCCGGTTGGGTTGTCCTACGCGGCGATGCTCAGCACGCAGGCGAGCTGCGGAAGAAAGGACCAGAGCGGCGCGGCGATTCGCTTCCGCACCATCACCAACGCGTCGCACCTCGCGGCCGCGAAGACCTTCTGCGCGAAGCACATCGACTCGACGTTGCTGTCGCCTTGATCAGGCGAGCTGATCGAGCGCTTCGCAGAACGCGCGCACCGTCTTTGCTTTTCGAAGAGAACGGAAAGGCCGGCTCTCTTCGGGCAGCCCCATCACCACCATCGAGCTCTTCAGCTTCGCGAGCACCTGGGCGTCGCCGCAGAAGAGCGCTCCGTACTGCTCGGCGAGGCGGCGCAGGTAGCGCTGGTGCGAAGAGAGCAGCTCGTCAGATGAAGGCTGGGCCGGCGCGCGGCCGCGGAGGCGCTCGAAGAGCAGCGGATCGCGCATCGCTCCCCGGCCCAGCATCAGGCCGGCGGCGTTCGTTTCGCGGCGAATGCGGGCGCCGTCTTCCGCGGTGTTGATGTCGCCGTTCGCAATCACGGGCAGCTTCGTCTGCTTCACGACGCGCGCGGTGATGCCGTGGTCGGCGCTTCCTTCGTAGCGCTGCGCCACGGTGCGGGCGTGGAGGACGAGGAAGTCGACGCCGGCGTCCTCGAACAGAGGCAGCAGCGAGAAGATCTGCGCGGGGTCGTCGTAGCCGGCGCGGACCTTGATTGAGAAGGTGCCGGCGATGGTCTCGCGAAGGGCCCGGAGAATCGAGGGGAGCTCGGCGGGTCGCTCCAACATGCCGCCGCCGCAGCCGACGTTCATCCGGCCGTAGGGGCAGCCCATGTTGAGGTTCAAGTGAATCGCTCCCGCGTCTTGCGCGGCGATCGCGGCTTCGACCAGCGGGCCCTGGTCGCGGCCGATCAACTGCACGACGAGAGGGGTTCCGTGCTCGTGCGCCTTCGCGTCGTCGAGATCGCCTTCCGACAGGCGCGCCAGGCCCGAGGTCGAGCCGGGGCGCACACGCATGAACTCGGTGAAGAGCACGTCGGGCTTCACCCACTGCGCGAACACCTGGCGCACCGCGCGGTTCGTCACGCCCTGCATCGGAGCGAGCATCAGCGGCGACGTTCCTTGTTCCCAGGGCAGCCTCTTCATCACGGGCGCTTCGGGTCCTCGCACAGCACGCGCAGCAAGTCTTGCAGCAGCGAAAAATCACGCTCGCTGAGGTCCATCTTGTCGGTGAGCTCTTTGAGGCGCGGAGCGAAGGCGTCGCGGCGGCGGGTGTCTCCGCGAAAGAATTGCCGCGCCTCGAGCTGTTGGTCGAGGGTGTTGATCAGCGCCTGTCGCGCGGCGGCGGGCGCGCGGAACGTGGCGTCGTCGCGCTCGGTCGCGGCGTTGAAGAGGGCGAGCGTGACTGCGACCGCGTGGCTCAGGTTCAGGCTCTCGGTCGGGCCCGGCGTCGGCAAGCGGATCAACCGCGGGCACAGCTGCGCTTCGTCGATCGCGAGGCCGGTGCGCTCGTTGCCGAAGACGAGGGCCAGCGTTTCGCTGGCGTCGGGGATCATCAGCCGCGCGCGCGGCACGGAGAGCCACGGTGCGGACGCGGCGTCGGCAATTCGCGCGGACGTGCCGACTGCCAACGACACGTCTCGCAACGCCTCGGCCAACGAACCGAAGATTGGCGCCCGGTCGAGAAGGAGCTCTGACGGGTGCGACATCATGATCGCCTCGAGGCCCGTGCGATCTGCGATCGGACTCACCAGGCGCAGCGAGCAGCCGAAGTTGCCGCACAGGCGCGCCACGCTGCCCACGTTCAGCGGGCCTTCAGGCCTGACCAGCACCACCACCAACCGCTCGAGCAGATTCACCCGGCTGGGAAGGCGTTCCCGGAAGTTCCATTCGCGGTTCAGCACCTTCTTTTCAGTCAGGAGCGATGACACCGGCCTGGTAGCGCTTGGCGTCTTCCGAGCCGGCCGGGATGATTTGCTTTCCGTCTTTTCGGGGCCACGGGTCGTAGATTTCGCCGCTGTCGCGCACGAGCACGTAGTGGTCGCCGTGCTTCTTTCCCTTCTTGTCCGGCGCCTGGTCGATGTCGACCAGGGCAGGCTTGCCACCCGAGGTTCCGATGCCCGAGTCCTTCAAGAAGGGCTCGACGGCGCGGAGGTCAATCATCTCGTTGCTGTTATTGGCGCCCGGGACGTCCTTTTCCTTCGTCAGCATCGTGTTGTACGTCGTTTCCTGCAGCAGGTTCGCGTCGGCCTTGGTGATGGGCCCGCCGGCGTCGATGCGTTTCTTCAGCTCGGTCAGCTTCTCTTTCTGGGAGTCGAGCTTCGTCGTTCCTTCGCGGGCACTCATGTTCTTGAGGTTGTAGTCGCAGAGCTTCGACATCGAAGCCTTCGGGTCATCGCTCTGCAGCGCGGACGCGACCACCGTCACGGCGGCGCACCCGTTCGTGTGGGCATCGTCCTTCTTCCGCTTCGAGTCGACCTGGGTGAGTCCCTCGAGGAACTTCTTTCGGCCCGCTTCGTCGCCCTTCGCGAGGCTCACCTTCTCGTTCATGTCTGCGGTGGGGAAGCCGTTGGTCTCGGTGATGTGGTCCTTCCCGCTCACCGAGTCCGGGTGCGCTTCCGGCAGGCTCGTGTTCTGCGGGTTGAGCAGGTCGGCAATCAGGCACGGGTGCGTGTCCGTCATCTGCTTGTCGAACTTGTGCATCTCGGCCTGCCCGGTACCACCCGACGCAGCCTGCAGGGTTGCGCGCAGCTCGCCCTTCGTCTCGCAGCTGCGAACGATGTTCGCCATCGCCTTTGAGTCGGCTTCGGTGCAGTAGCCGCTGCGCAGCGTCTCGAGGGCCTTGCCCTTCTCGTCGGTCGACAGCGACTTCGCGAGGGCGGGGTTGGCGTTGACGAGCTTGCGGATGTCCGTATCGCTGCCGCTGGCGACGGCCTTCTTCAGCGCGTCCGCGTCTCCGCCCGAGGCCTTCTCGGTGGCCGGGGCGGTGATGGAGTTCACGGCCATGCCCGAGTTGGCGAGCGAACGCATGCTGGCAATCTCTGCCTTGAGGTCGCTCTTCACTTCGGAGGCGGCGGGGCTGTGCGCGACGTACTTACCGGTGATCGACATCGGCTTCTTTTTCGGGTCAGCAAATCCTTCGGTCGGTTTCGCGGCCGGTGCTGACGGCGCCGGCGGAGCAGCGGGCTTCGCGACCTCCTGGATCTTCTTCTGCGCGGTGGAAATGAGATTCGACACTCCCGACTTGATGCCTTCGATGCCCATGGGCGCGAGCGTACAACACGCGATTTCACGATCGAAACGTCTAGAGTGAGAGTCACGGGGAGGGTTTGTGAACCGAGCGTTTACAGCAGCGATGTGCGTAGGTGTGTTGGCGGTCAACGGTTGCAGGAAGGGGAGTGACGTTGAGGCGCTTCCGCCAGACGACAGCCCGGTGGTGCACAGCGCCCTCACGGCGACTCCGCCGAAGGGATGCGGGGGTGGCTTCTTCTCGTCTCACTACCGCGACGCGTTTAAGACGCTGCGCGAAGCCGAGGAGTACAAGTCGGGAACGCGCGACTACTACGTGCGCGAGCTGAGTGACCGTCGCAACGAGTACCTTCTCGCGGGAATCTCACCGAGTTTTCGCAAAGACTGGTTCAGCTCGCACAAGATCGCCGAGAAGGACTACCCGTGCCTCGTGCCGGTGTTCGACGACATCGGGGCCGCAGCGAAGCTCACGCTGCCGCGGTACCGGCCGCTTGGCTACAAGAACCACGACTCGGGAGAAGAGGGGCTGATCACCGAAGCGGTGAAGCAGCAAGTGCCCGACGCCCAGTTTCTCGGAATGGGCGTGAAGCAGGCGAACTGGGACATCGAGAAGCTCAACAACGGCACGCCCAGCGTTCGCTACAAGTTCGGCATGGCCTGGGTGAAGAGCGCGAAGTGGGACGACGGCTTCTGCCGGATTCTCTTCGTCAACATTGTTCAGGACTACTCGGGTGGCGGCACTTACGCCGACAGCCGGGCCAACTACATTTCGATGCAGCCCGCCGGCTGTCTCTGAAAGGGAAGTCTTCATGCGCCTCGCACTGTCAGCGGCCTTCTTCTCGCCGTCTCTGGCACCACCGACCGTCTCTTCACGGTGACTTGCTGGGGCAACAGCGACCTCTCGGAGCTGCGCACCGCGCCGCTCGAGCCGGGCGCCGATGTGAAGGGCACCCAGCTCGTCGGCTACAACAACGTCTCGGTGGTCGCCGATGCGGGGGCTGGCGCTCGACGGCCCCGACGTTCTCTTCGGCCTCGAGGGGAATCCGAGCCGCGTCTTCCAGGTGTCCGCCACGGACGCAGGAACCATCACCACGCGTTTCGAGACCGACGCTGGCACGCGCTTCGATTCGCTGCAGGTGGTCGATGACACCTACTTCTGGGTTCACAACAAGCACACCACCCCGGGCACCGTCGCCGGAGCCGGCATCAAGCGTCGTGGCCGCACCGACACCCAGGACACGCTGCTCGTCGGTGGCCTCGGGCTCGCCTACGACCTCGTCGTCACGCCCACCAGGCTGCTCTGGATGGAGGCGCGAACCTCGCTCACCAACATCGCGCTCTACGAAGCGCCGCGCACAGGCACCGGCGGCGACGCGACCAAAATCAAGCTCGTCTCGGCAGCAACGCCCAACTCCTTTCTCGTGCGGTCGGGCGACTTCGTCTACTGGACTGAGAAGAGAGCCACGCCCAACGGCAAGCTGCGGCGCTACGAGTTCGGCAACCCGAACGCGGTCGCTCAGGACGTCGTGACCGGGCTCGACTTGCCCGAGGGCCTCACCACCGACGGCGCGTACCTCTACTTCAAGCAGAACGACGCGATGTACCGCGTCGGAATGTGCGGCGGCCCGCCTCAACAGCTGTCACCCGTCATCGCTGCCCACGACGCCCAGGCGACCACTGTCTGGGCGGCCGACGGGAAGTACGTGTACTGGTCGGCGGGCGCGGGCTTCGGTGACTCGATGATTTACCGCGTCGCCAAGTAGCTAAGTCTTCACACCCGAGAGCGTGCCCGAGCCGTTGTCTTCCTCGATGACCTCGAAGACGGCGGTGCGCACCTTGCTGCCCGACAGCGGACGCTCACCCAGCGGCGTCACGTCGAAGCGCGCGCCGATGGCGGCCAGCGTCTTGCCCGTAATCAACACCTGCCCCGCTTCGGCCGTCGCGCAGACCCACGACGCGATGTTCACTGGCTCACCGATGGCCGTGTAGTCGAGCCGCGCTTCACTGCCGACTGTGCCCGCGAGCACCTTGCCGGTGTTGAGCCCAATCTTGAGCTCGCACCGTTCGCGCGGCGGGCGCTTCGACATCGCCTTGTCCCAGTCCATCTTCAGCGCCACCGCGCACCGCACCGCGCGCAGCGCATCGTCGCCCTTCGAGTACGGCGCACCAAACAGCGCCATCACGCCATCGCCGAGGAACTTGTCGACCGTGCCTTCGAAGCTGAAAATCGTCGTCGTCGCCCGCTGGTAGAACTCGTTCAACAGCTCGACCACGCGTTCCGGAGCGACCTTCTGCGCAATCGCCGAGAACCCCGCGATGTCTGCGAAGAACACCGTCACCTGCTGCTCTTCGAGTGAGGTCAGCTTCGCGCCCTTGCCCTTCAGCTCTGCGACGCGGCGCTCGACGATGTCTGGCGCGTGGAATCGCTCGAGCGCTTTGCGCAGGTGCAGGTCGGTGGTCGGCATGCGCTCTTCGAACTTCTGCACGCCCGTGTAGATGAGCTGCGCGACGGCGGTCGCCACGTCCAGCAGGTCTTCCACCGGCTCGGTGCTGATGCCCGCCCGGTTCAGGTACAGCACGCCTGCCCACGGCATGCCGGTGCCGATGGGAATGCAGAGCACCTGGTCGACGCCGTAGAGGACGACGGACTCGCGCTCGGCAAAACGTTGGTCGTCGCGCACGTCGTTGACGGCAATCGCCGCGCCCTTTCCCAGCGCTGCGTCGACCACTGCGTCGGACACCGGTACTTCGCCCTTCTCGAGCTTGCCGCCGTGGCGCACTGCCGCGGGCACCATCACGCCCGACGAGTGGCGCAGGAGGACGACGCCGGTGGTCGCTCCGCAGCGTTCCATCACGCGGTCGGTGACGTCTTCGAGGAACTGCTTCAGCGAGGTCGCGGTGGCGAGCTTCTCGGCGACCTTGAAGAGCAGCACCAGCGAGTGCCAGGCGATCGGCGTCTTCCTCGCCGCGGCGTCGAGGTCGACCTCATGCGTCTTCGGCTGATCATCCTCGAGGATGTCGCTGTCGGTTGCGAAGGGCATCGACGACGCGTTGAAGGGCGAGATGTTGTCGAGCACCCTCATCACCACGCTGTCGCGCACGTCGCGGGCGAGGATGACGGCCGAGCCGATGTCGATGCCGCGGCCGAAGCGCTTCACCGCTCCGTTGGCGCCGAGGTCGACCATCTCGGTCGCCGCGTTCTCGACGGTGGTTGGCTGCTTGATGACCAGCGAGTTTTCGCCGACCTGCAGGATGTCGCCCGCGACCAGCGGCGACGTGCCAGTCAGCGCAGTGCCATTCACCTTGCTGCCGTTGCGGCTGCCCAGGTCTTCGGCCTGCAGCGCGTCGCCTTTGACGGTGATGCGGGCGTGCTTCCGCGAGACGAGATCGCCAGACAGCACGATGTCGTTCTCGTCGGCGCGGCCCATATGGGTCACGCCTTCGGGGAGCTCGTACGCGGTATCGAAGTAGCCGGGGCCGTTGATGATGAGCTGCCACATGCGAGGTCAGCAGTATGGCAAAAGCCCTGGGCCCAGCGTGATAAACGCGCACATGCCCGTTCGCCTCGTCGTCACCGACATGGACAACACGCTGTACTCGTGGGTCGACTACATCGTCCCCGCGATGGAGGCGCTGGTCGCCGCCGTGTGCCAGGCCACCGGGTTCCCGCGAATCAAGGTCGTCCAGTCGCTGAAGACCGTGTACGCGAAGTACGAGAGCAACGAGTACCCGTTCGCCCTGCAGGAAAGCACCATCTACGAGCAATTCCCCGAGTTCGGCTCTTTCGACAAGCTGATCATCGAGCCAGCGCGCATGGCATTTGCCGAGGCGCGGAAGAAGTACATGAAGCCGTACAAGGGCGTCATCGAGACGCTGGAGCAGCTGAAGGAACGGAAGATTCCCGTCGTCGCGCTCACCGACGCGCCCCGCAACCCGGCCGAGCAGCGCGCCAAGCGCATGGGCTTCGACCTGTACCTGGGCAGCCTCTACACGCTGCCGGGGTTCCAGCTGCCGGCGACGCCCGAGGGGCAGACGCTGGTCGCTCCGGAAATTCTGCAGAAGGAAGAGCGAGGCCACTACCGCGCGGCGTGCCCCGTCATCGAGCTGCCACGCGACTATGAGAAGCCGAACCCGAAGGGCCTGCTGCAGATTTGCAGGACGTGGTCGACGGACCCTGCCGAGGTGCTCGTCATCGGCGACTCGCTGAAGAAGGACATCGGCGTGGCGCGCGAGGTCGGAGCGGTCGACTGCTGGGCCGAGTACGGCACCTACATCAGCCTCGAGTACCGCGAGCGGCTCGACACGATTTCGGCTCCCTCGGTCACCCGGCGGCACGCGGCCAGCGTCTACGAGTCGGGCCAGCTGCCGCTGAAGGCCACCCACGTGATGTCGAACTTCTCGCAGATTCTCGACGTCATCGACGGCACCCACTGAACGCTGTCGCGCGACAGTCACGCGACACGGCGGTCAGCGGCCCCTCTCTCACCTGAAAAGCCGGGCAGTTGCGGGTTGGCCGTGGGCTTGCTGATGGGCCTGGCATGGCCCCCCGAATCGACAGTGCGAAGCCGAGCATCGCTTTGAAGGTGCAGACCGCCGCCGCGAGCACCGTGGCGAAGACCGAGACCCCAGTCGCGCGTGCCACGCCTCCTGCGAGCTCCGGGTTCGAGGCACAGAAGAAGAAGTTGATGTCGGTCAGTGGCCGGTACGTGGCGCACAAGCCGGTGGTCGCCGAGCGGGCCGATTTGAAAGACCTGATTTCCGGCTCACGCCTCGCGCAGCAGGCCGGCAACTCGAGCCCCCAGCTGTCTCAGTTGCTCACCGGGCCGACGCCAGACGCCGAAGGCGCGGTCGGCAAAGTCTTCGCCGACGTGCAGGGCAACATGATGAAAGCGAAGACAGCGGCCGAGACGCTGGACGAGGTGTTCAAGCTCTCGCCGGGTCCGAAGGGTGAACGCGCAGAGCTGATTGCCCAGGTGAAGGCCGGCAAAGTCACGGATCCGAAGGTTGTCGGTGCGCTGCTGAAGAGCTCGATGTCGGCGCAGGACGCGGTCGACCTGTTGAAGGGAATGCCGAAGAGCGCGCTGGAGTCGTTGAAGCCACTGTTGCGCGCGGGCGAGCTGACCCGGGTCGCTTCGGTGGCGGTCGGTATCGAGCTCGCGGCGCAGACCGAGTGGGGAAAGAAGAACCCGAAAGTCGTCGAGAAGCTGCGCACGGCGCTCATCGACGACAAAATCAAAGCGAACCTGAAGACGGGCCTCGGTTCGACCCAGAACGGCGAGATGAACTTGAAGCAGGACCTGTTGAAGACGCCGGAGGCGCTGGCGGCCGTCCTCGCCCACGAGGGCGTCCACCTTCACCAGGGCAGCGACTGCTGCGGCGGCAAGGGCGCGACGTCCATCGCGGGAGAAACCGAAGGCAACGTGGCACAGGCGCAGGTGTGGTCCGCGCTGGGTGACCCGAAAGATAAGGCCAGCTACACGGCTCAGCTGAACGCGTACTCCGAGGCTTTCGAGACCGGTGGTGTTGCCGCGGTTCAGACACGTGTTGGACAGATGTATCTGAAGAACGCCGAGGAAAAGCTGGCCAGTCGAAAGGCCGAGACGCCCGATGAGCAGAAGGCGCGGAGCGCAGATGACAACGTCGCCGCCTGGGAAGCGATGGTCAAAGAGCTGAAGTCCGAGCTCGCGAAGAAATAGCCTCGCGTAGGCCCGTGGGTGAAGGGCGCCCCGTGGGTCAACTCCCACCTGCGGGATGACCCGCCAAGCCCCACTGTCATTGACCTTTCTGATCGGCATGAACGGTGAATTGCCCACCTGTCATGGGTGCGCGGTCGATCAGCCAGCGATTGTTGGAGGGGCTGGATCGCCTGGGGAACATCGGCGCGTGGGACGCCGACGAAGTCGCCCGCGCCCGCATCCTCGTCGGCAGCTGCGTCGTCGTCGGCGGGGTGATGCCGCTGCTGCTGATCACCGGCTATCTGCTTGGCGACACTTCGCCCGGGCGTCAGATTGCAGTGGCGATGCTGCTCGTGGACCTGGTCGGAATCCTGCTGGTGCGACGCGGGCACGTGCAGTGGGTGGCCATCCTCCAGTGCTTCGCGGTCGGCGCAGCGCTCGTCTTCCTCGGCCTGCACCAGGACGGGTTGAGTCTGCTGCAGAACCCAGTCGTCCTCGTCCTGCCGTGCCTCGCCTTCTTGCTGCTCGGCCCGCGCGCCGGCGTGGCGCTCACCGGCTGGACCATCGTCACCGAGGTGGGCGCGTTCTTCCTCCATCAGCAGGGCTGGGTCATTCCGCGCGACGCCATCCCCAACCACCGGCTCGCGATCGTCACCCAAATCACCATCGATGCAGCCATCATTATCGGCGGCCTCAGCTGGCTCCAGACTGCCGCCTACCGCCGCGCCCACGCCACCATGGAAGGCGCGCTGGTCGCCTCGCTGGAGAACGAAGCGCGCCTCGTCAGCATCATCGACAACACGCCCGACATCGTCTTCCTGCTCGACCTCGAGTGCCGCATGGTGCGGTGGAACTCGGCGAGCCACGCGTTCGCGAAGAAGTACCTGGGCTACTCCATCGAGTACGGGATGCCCTTTCTGAAGCACACCCGCCCCGAGCGCGTCGACCCGTGGATGGCGCGCATTCCCCGCGTGCTCAAAGGCGAGACGCTTCAGTACGAAGAGTCTTTCGGTCTGCCGGGTGCCCAGCGCCACCTCGAGGTCTCGGTGACGCGCGTGCCGGGACCCGACGGCAAAGCCATCGGCATCACCGTCTTCGCCCGCGACGTCACCGTGCGAAGGGTCGCCGAAGCCAACCTCGAAGAAGCCAACGCCGAGCTGCGCCACGTGCAGAAGCTGCAGGCGATTGGCACCCTGTCTGACGGCATCGCCCACGAAATCAACAACCCGTTGAGCTCGGTCATCTCGAACCTCACCCTGCTGCGCGACGAGCTCACGCAGCTGGGACTCCCCGAGGCGAAGCTTCTGGACCTGCTCGAGCTCGGCGTCGACGCCACCACTGGCGCCGAACGCATCAAGCGCATCGTCACCGACATCACCGCGTTCTCGCGCGCGGGCGAAGAGTCGCTGGCCTCGGTCGACCTGGTGCAGCTCATCGCCCAGGCGATGGACCTCGCGGTCAAAGAAGTGCCGTCTCGCGGAGAGATGGTGGTGCGGCTCGAGGCGCTGCCAAAGGTGATCGCCAACGAGATGAGCCTCAAGAAGTCGCTGGTCAACCTGCTCGTCAACGCAACCGAGGCGCTCGCCATCGGCGCAGTGAACAACCGCGTCGTCCTCCACGCCTGGGTCACCGAGGACAAGCAGGTCGCCATCGAAGTCACCGACAACGGCGTCGGCATGTCGCCCAGCCTGCTCGAGCGCGTCTACGAGCCCTTCTTCACCACCAAGTCAGTCGGCAAGGGCACCGGCCTCGGGCTTTCCATCTGCCACGGCACGGTGACGCGCCTCGGCGGGCAGATTTCGATTCAGAGCGTGATGGGCATGGGGACGACGGTGCGGGTGGTGCTGCCGACGGCGTAGAGTCTGACCGGATGCGCCCCGTTACCGCTTCCCGCTGTGATCCTTTCTACGGGGAAGGTGTCTGAACGTAGGGCGTTTAGGGCTCTCTGCGGCGACCTTCGAAAGTTCGAGGAGCGCAGCCACAAGTGTCTTGAACGAAGGTGACCGACTTTCTTTGGCCTGAATAGTGAGATTTGGAGCCATTGATGAAGCCCAAGCAACCTTATTGCCCCCTCCGTCACCTACGATCTTCCCGAAAAGCTCCCATGTTCCGCAAATTGAATCGGGCTCGTATCTCTGCGCAGCCTTCATGTCTGCGCCAGGAAAGGCCCTTTTAAGTCCTCGCAAGTCTCCCAGATAAAATGCTTCGGTTTCTTCTACCGCTACCAGCACGTGAACGCGCAGATTCGGGGCGACTGCACTCACCGCAGCCTCAATTGAAGCTTTAAGATCGTCCGGGTTGTCATCATCGGCGTCCAAGAGGACGACGACTCCGTCGCTCTGCGGATTGAGCGCTTCAGAATATCCACGCAAAGTCGCTGGCAGCTGATCGAGGAGTCCCCGTCCCGTTCGTCGAGGCGCTGCATTGAGATCCGCGGGTAGCCTTCCCTTACCCTGATGAGGATGGACCGTGACCCGCTCGCCGGCGAGGAGACGTGCAGACCAGGGCTCAATAAGAGTCCGTTCAGACGGCCCCTCGACCAATACGTGGATCGTCACTCCGGAGTCCCGTCGTCTAGATAGTTGCTGTACCACAAAGAGCCAAGTGGAACTCCTTCGGCACTGAGCTTCTTAACCATCTCGTTGTCAGCAGCCCGGCTAGCAGTTGCGTGCCCTTTGCTGTTCTTTCTAATCAGCCAAACCTGTTCTGGCTGCAACGCATCGACAAAGTACGGCGAGTGTGTAGTAACCAATATTTGAGTCTGAGTATTCGGACCAGTCGCTCGCGAAGAGAGCTGCCCCGCAAGCTTCTCTACCAGTCGAACATACAGGCCGTTCTCGGGCTCCTCAATTCCAATAAAAGGGCGAGGCGCTGGATCTTCCAGTAGAACTGCATAGGCAAGCATCTTAAGGGTGCCGTCTGACATGCTCTGTTGGTAGAATGGGTCTTTATATCCATTCTCGTCAAACTTCAAAAGTAGTCGTTTGTCGGTACTTACTTCGGGAGTAATTTTGGTTAGGCCCGGAATTGCCTTCGCCAGACGTTTCAGAATATCACTGAACTCTTGTGGGTACTGGCGCTCGAAGTACTGCAAGACGTTCCCGACATTGGAGCCCGTTCGATCCAGTGACCGTTGCGCGCCGGCGGCCGGCAACGCGCGCGCTGCCTCTGGAATAAAATACGAGAGATACCACTGCTCAATGTAACTGCGTAGGCGCACGATTCGCGGGTGCTCTGATAGATTTCCCAACGTCGTGATTCCGAGTTTGTCTTGATCTGCGAACTCCACGCGCTTAGAGTCTTCGCTCTGAGCCTTTACTTCGACAGACTGACCAGTCCAGACCTTGCCCTGGCCATTCTTTAGTTTCAGGAAGTAATAGGGCTTCCCAACCGTCTCGCCTTGTTGTCTTTGTCGCAGGGTTTCTCCTATGACCGCGGGGACACCATCGACCACGTCAATTTGAAGATTATAGACAATTGGCCGTTTCGGATCGTCGTCCTCAAAGAACAGTTCGAACTCAATGGGACCCACCTCCCCTTGGGTGCGAAGGCGGTCAAATCCGCCTCGCGCCGGTTTGTCGCAAGCTGACTCTACGCCCTCAAGCAGACAGTCTGCGACGAAACCGAATGCATCGAGCAGGGTGGATTTGCCAGATCCATTCGGGCCGATCAGACAGACCAGCCTGGGAAGAGACTCGCCCTTCCCGTAAATAACCTGGCCCAGCTTCAGTTCCTGGAGAGCCCTGTAGTTCTTGATTCGAATCCCGAGCAGTCGCGCCATTGACGCATTGTCTACGAGGCGCCCCGGCGACGGGCAGTTTTTTGCTCAGAACCCGCTTGCGAGTTCTCTTCAAACCCTCCGGGCGGAGCCCGCAAGTACGCGCAGCGCGGCTGCGGCTGTCGATAGGACGAAAAACTCAGAGCGTGATGGGCATGGGGACGACGGTGCGGGTGGTGCTGCCGACGGCGTAGAGTCTGACCGGATGCGAATCGGCGTCGTCTCGGACACGCACGGCAAGGTGGACCCGGCGCTGGCCGCGCTCTTCGCGGGCGTCGACGCCATCGTTCACGCGGGCGACGTCGTCGGCGCCGGGGTGCTCCAGGCGCTGGCACTCATCGCTCCCTTGCGGGCGGTGCGCGGCAACAACGACGAAGGGCCGTGGGCCGAGGCGCTGCCTGCGGCGCGGGTGGAAAGGTTCGCCGGCGTGCCGGTGCTCGTCGTCCACATTCTTCCTTCGGTCGAGGCGCCGTCGCTGGCGGTGCAGTTTCTGCTGCAGGCCGAGAAGCCGAAGGTCGTCGTCACCGGGCACAGCCACGCACCGCTGCTGGTCCTCAAAGACGGAATTCTCTTCTTCAACCCCGGCAGCGCGGGGCCCGCGCGGTTCAAGGTGAAGCCTTCAGCGGGGCTGCTGACGCTGACCGAGAAGCGAATGCACGCCGAGCTGTACGCGCTCGAGGCAGGAAAGCCGCGAAAGACGTCGGAGCTGATAGTCACGGCGCCATGATTCGAATCGTGTCTCTCGCAGTGCTGGCCGGCGGAGTGGTCTTGCTGGTGATGGGCAACAACGCGTCGAACTCCATCGGCTCTGAAGTCTCGAAGCTCTTCACCGGCAACCCCAGCGACCGCGCGACGACGCTGATTGTCGCGGGCGTGGTGCTGACGGTGCTCGGCCTGGGCGGGCTGGTCTTCGGCGGAAAGGGGAAGCGGTAACTAAACGCCCAGCTGGGCGAGCAGCGTCCGCATGCCTTCGGCGCCGAACACCATCATCAACTGGCCGACGAAGCCGGGCGAGTCGGTGGACGCAAACCGCGCCTCGAGCACGACGGCGTCGAACGAGCTCTTCCCCGAGCCCAGCAGCTTGCCGACTTCTCCTTCGGCGAGGTCAGGCGGGGAAGGCAGCAGCTTCAGCCGCAGCAACCCGCCGACGACGGTGAGGCACGCCGACGCGACGATGTTCGACGCCTCGGTGAGCGCCGCTGCCTCGTCGACATTCAACGGCCCCCCCGCGGTCGGCCGCCGAAGCAACCGCCCCGCGAGCCGGCGGGCGTCTTCGCGGGGCAGCACCCAGAACAGCCGGCCGGGCAGGCCGCCATCGATTGAAAATTCGGCGGCGAGGACTTCGGTTCCCGCGCCGCCCAGCAGCGAGACCAGCTGCGCCGAGTCGACCAGCGACACGCGCGGCACGTCGACCATGATGCCGAGCCCGGAAATCAGGCG
This sequence comes from Myxococcales bacterium, assembly GCA_038206395.1. Classification (GTDB taxonomy): domain Bacteria; phylum Myxococcota; class Myxococcia; order Myxococcales; family Myxococcaceae; genus JAGSPQ01. The sequence goes on from JBBRAX010000013.1 coordinate 40,944, forward strand.
CGCCAGCATCGAGGCCGCGTGGCCACTGCCGATGTTCGCCACCTCGGCCAGCGCGTCCTGCTGCATCGCCGTCGGAGCCGCCAGCGTCACGCGCGGGCCTCTGCCGGCACCAGCCGCGTCACGTCGAGAATGAAGACCGGCCGCCCGTTGCCGAGAATCGTGACGCCCGCGAGGCCGGGCACCTGGTCCAGCGGGCGGGTCAGCGCTTTGAGCACCACCTCTTCCTGCCCCAACAGCCGGTCGACTTCGAGCGCCACGCGACCTTCGTCGCCGTCGACCACGACGAAGAACCGCGACGCGTCCGTGTTTTCTGGCTGGGTGTCGAGCTCCAACAGCCGCGCCAGCGGGTGCACCGGCACCATGCCCGTGCCGAAGGGCAGCAGCGGGTTCTTCTGGCTGAACGACAGGCGCGACGGCTTTTCCTCGACCACGCCCAGCACCTTGGCAATCGGCAGGCCGAGAATTTCATCGCCGACGCCGACGAGCAGCAGGTTCACCACCGCGACCGTCAACGGCAGGTGCAGGCGAATGCGGGTGCCGTGGCCCAGGTTGCTCTCGATTTCCAGCGAGCCGCCCGCCGTCTCGACCGCGCGCTTCACCGCATCCATGCCCACGCCGCGGCCCGAGATGTCGGTGACGTCTGCCGCGGTCGACACGCCCGGCAGACAGCACAGCATCAACGCCGCCTGCGGAGTCAGCCGCGCCGCTTCCTCTGCCGTGAACAGCCCACGCTCGACCGCTGCTGTGCGCAGCTTCGCTCCATCCATCCCGCGGCCGTCATCTTCCACTTCGAGCACCACGCGGTCTTTGTTGCGGCGCACCGTCAGCGCCACCACTCCGCGGGGAGGCTTGCCGACGGCGACGCGCGCTTCGGGCTGCTCGATGCCGTGGTCGATGGCGTTGCGAAGCAGGTGCAGCAGCGGGTCGGCCAGCTCGTCGACGATTGCGCGGTCGAGCTCGATTTCGGTGCCCGACAGCTTCAGCTCGACGTCGCGGTTGCGGCGCCTGGCGATGTCACGGCTCGCGCGCGGCAGCCGGTCGGTCACCACCGCCAGCGGCGTCATTCGCGCTTTCATTACCTTGTCGTGAAGCTCGCGCACCAGCGCGTGCAGCCGGTCGACCGATTCGTCCAGCGGTGGGCGCACGTTCGACGGCAGCCCCTTGCCGACCTCGCGAACGCGGGCCGTCGCCAGCAGCAGCTCTCCGGCAGCGTCGAGGAACTGGTCGAGCAGCTCGGTGCGGACGCGAACAGTGCGGGCAGGCTCTTGACCGACGATGCGCGTAGAGCCTTCGGCTGGCTCAGGCGGCGCAGCGGGCTCGGCTCCCACGGGGCGCACCACCAGCACCTCGACGTCAGCGATGGTGTGCAGCGTCTGCGAAACCTTCGCTTCTCCGTCGGCCGTCTCGAGCTCGAGGGTGATGACGCCTTCGACCAGCTTGCCCGCCTTCACTTCTTCCAGCGGCGGCTTCAGGTCGAACACCTGGCCCAGCGTCGAGAGCCGCTTGTAGACGAGGAAGCCGCGCACGCCGGGCGTCGCGCACTGGGGCGAGATGCGCACCTTGACGAGCATGCGCGGGTGGATGAGCGAAAGAGGGGCTGCGGGCGTCGGCGCGGGCGCTTCGGCGGCCTTCGGCGCGGGCCGCCCGTCGAGCTCGCGAAGGCGCGCGTCGTAGCGCAGCAGCAGCTCGGGATGCGCGCTGAAGGCCTCGGCGGCGCTGGCCTGCTTCACGTTCGCCATCAACCCGTCGACGCCCGCGAGCAGCAGGTCGACATCGGTAGGTTGGAGCAGGGCCGGGTTGTCGCGCACCAGCGCGAGCAGGTCTTCGAGCCGGTGCGAGAGCGTGGCGGTCGTCTCGTAGCCCATCGACGCGGCCATGCCCTTTACCGAGTGCGCATGGCGGAACAGCGCGTCGATGGCGTGGGGGCGCTGCGGAGGGGTGAGGTTCTCGAACGCCGACAGCTCGCGGCCCAGGGCGTCGAGGTGCTCGGTCGCCTCGCCGATGAAAAGAGCGAGGTACTTCGAGGTGTCGACAGGCGGCAGGCTACGCCTCGCCGAGGACCTTCTTCACCACTGCCAGCACGTCTTCGGCGCGGGGCGGCTTGACGATGAAGTCGACGGCGCCGGCTTCGATCGCTTCCATCACCATCGCTTCCTGGCCCAGCGCGCTGCACATCACGACCACGGCTTTGCCGTCGACCTTGAGGATTTCGCGGGTGGCCTCGATGCCGTTCTTGAAGGGCATCACGAGGTCCATCGTCGTGAGGTCAGGCTTCAGCTCTTTGAACTTCGCGACCGCCTCGAGGCCGTTGGCGGCCTCACCGACGACCTCGAACCCTCCAGAGGCGAAGATGTCCTTGATGATGTTCCGCATGAAAATGGCGTCATCAACCACCAGGACTCGCTTCGCCATACTGTCTCCATTCCCCCGAGAGTTTCGAAAGAGGCGCGACGTTAACTTCTGTTGAAGGCCGCGGCTACAGCGGTGTCGATGCCATCGGGATCCAGCACGGTGACGGCCTGGGCGCCCAGCCGGGCGACTCCTCGAACCGCGGCCGACGCGCGCGGGGGCGGCGGCGCGAACTTCTCGAGCGCCTCGATTCCTTCGACGGCGGCGACCATCAGCCCGAGCTCGCGGCGGCCCCGGTCGAGCAGCAGCAACTGGGCAGTGGTGGGCGGCGGCACGCCGAGCAGGGCAGAGAGCTCGACCACCGTCACCACCCGGCCGCGCAGGTTGATGACGCCTTTCACGGCGGCAGGGGCGCGGGGAATGCGGGTGAAGCGGGTGGGCGCGGGGACCACCTCTCGCACCGCGGACAGCGCGATTGCGTAGAGCCCCTTGTCGACGCGGAAAAGAACGTGGCGCATCGGCCGTGGCTACTTCTTCCCGGCGTTCCAGCGGACGCGGAAGACAGCAGCAGGAGGGGTCGAGCCCTCGATGGTCACCGTCATCTCGCGCGCCCCGGTGAGGTGGCCGCCCGCTTCCGCAGTGCTGGCGCGTCGACGGGCATCAGTTGAGGCGGAAGCGGCTGACGACGTTCTGCAGCTCTTCGGAAAGGTTGGTGAGCTCTTGCGCGGCGGCGGTGAGGCGAGCGACCTGCTGGCTCTGTGAATCCATCGCGGTGCGCACGCCCTCGGTGGCGACGGCGTTCGCCTTGGCGACCTGCGAAATTTCCGAGATGGCGCCGACCATCGCTTCGCTGCCGCGCTGCTGTTCCCGCGCTGCTTCGGAAATCAGGCCGACCTTCTCGGCGCCGTCGCGCGCCGTGTCGGTGATGCTGCCCATGCTGCGCACGATGGTGCTGAGGTCTTCTCGGCCCTGCGCGAGCTCTTCGATGCCTTGCTTCATCGCCGTCACGACAGCGGCTGACTGGCCCGAGATGTCGCGGGCGAGGCGGGAAATCTGTTCGGCGCTGCGGCCCGCGCTCTCGGCGAGCTTTCTCACTTCGTCGGCGACGACGGCGAACCCGCGGCCGTACTCACCGGCGCGCGCCGCTTCGATGGTGGCGTTCAACGCGAGCAGGTTCGTCTGCTGTGCGACCTGGGTGATGACGTCGACGATTTTTGAAATCTCCTGCGTCTTCTCACCGAACGCGAAGACTTCCTGGCTGGCCGTCTCGATGCGGCTGAACACCTTCTTCACCTTGTCGCCGGCGAGGCGGGCGGCGTTCGAGCCTTCTTCCGCGGCGGCGCGGGTGGCGGCGGCGGCCTTGGCGGACTCGTCGGCAGAGCCGGCGGCGCGCACGACGGCGGCGGCCATCTCGGTGATGGTCTTCGAGGCGCGGGCGACGAGCACGGACTGCGACTCGGCGCCGCGGGCGATGCTCTTCATCGACAGGCCGACTTCGGACGCCTGCACGTTCACCGCTTCGCTGCTGCGAGAGAGCTCGGTGGCCGAGTCGGCGACGGATTCGGCGGTGTTGTGAATGTGCCGCACGAGCTCGCGCAGGTTTTCCTGCATGTTGGCGATGGCGCCGGCGAGCTCGTCGATGTCGTCGCGTAGGCCGAAGTTCTCAGGTCGCATCGAGTGCGACAGGTCGCCGCGGGACACCTCGAGCGCGGCGATGGACAAGCGGCGAACGCGCGAGGCACCCAGTGACCAGGGCAGCGCGATGGCGAGGATGAGCGTGAGGCCGAGCGAGAGGGTGAGGCGCAACGTCCAGGGCCAGCCCAGCTGTTCGGCGACGAAGAAGAAGCCGACCAGCGTGACGCCGAGCACCATGTACCCGGCCAGAATCTTCATGTGCAGCGACAGCTGCGTGTGCTTCTCGTCAGCGGCGCGCAGCAGCTGCTGGGTGACAGGCTCGCGGCGGGCCATGCCGGTCGAGGTGCGTTCGCGTGAGAGGGGAGCCAAGGAAGGCCGAGTTAAGGCCGGGGGGAGCGACGCGTCAAAGACTGAGGCTTCATCAGGGGCAGATGCTTGATCAAGGGTCTGAATCGATATAACACCATGCATCGATATGGACCTGTCGAAGACCTTCAGCGTGCTGGGCGACCCGACGCGGCTGCGAATCATGCGGCTGCTCGCCGAGACGAAGCTGAACGTCACCGAGGTGATGCAGGTGGTCGGCGTGGCCCAGTCGTCTGTCTCTCACCACCTCGCGAAGCTCAAAGGGCTCGAGCTGATTCGCGAGGAAAGGCAGGCGGGCTTCACCTACTACTCGCTGGCCGTCGACGCGAACGACCCCCGCTTCCCGCTCATCCGCCTTGCTTGCGACGCGCACGACGCGCACGGTGACGGGGCGCGGCTCACCGAGCTGCTCGAGCGCCGGGAAGACCGCCACACCCTGAACGAGAAGCTGCTCGAGCCCGGGCAGTCGTGGATGTTGTGGGCGAACGCGCTGTCGTCGCTGCTGCCGCCGCTGGACGTGGTGGACTTCGGCTGCGGTACGGGCGTCCTCTCGGTCGAGCTGTCGCGCTGGGCGAGCCACGTCACCGCCATCGACCGCAGCAGCGTCGCGCTCGAGGCCGCCCGGGTGCGCGCCCGCCGCGAAGGGGTCGACAACATCCACTTCGTCGAGGCCGACCTTCACGCGCTGCCGAAGAACTTGAACGGCAAAGACCTGGTCGTGATGTCGCAGAGCCTGCACCACGTCGAGCACCCCGGGCGCGTGCTCGAGGGCGCGGCGAAGGTGCTGAAGCCCGGCGGCCGCGTGGTGGTGCTGGAGTTGATGCCGCACGACCAGCTGTGGGTGAAGGCGCGGCTCGGGCATCACCACCTGGGCTTCGACCCCTCGACGCTTGTCACCGCGATGGCGGCGGCGGGGTTCAGCGACGTGAAGCTCACCCCTTCGGCGCGCGACGGCGGCTCGGCCTTTCGCGCTTTCCTTCTCACCGGTACCCGCGGGCGCACCCGCAAGCCGTTTCCCCACTGAGGCCAACATGGACGCGATCCTTCAATCGAAGACCCTCGAGCACCTCTTCTACGAGCGCATCGTCATTCTCGACGGAGCGATGGGCTCGATGGTCCAGACCTACCCGCTCACCGAGGCTGACTTCCGCGGCGAGCGCTTCGCGAAGCACCCGCAGGACTTGAAGGGCAACAACGACCTGCTGTGCCTCACCCGGCCTGACGTCATCGAAGAGATTCACAGCAAGTACTTCGAGGCGGGGGCTGACGTGGTCGAGACGAACACCTTCAGCTCGACCAGCATCGCGCAGGCCGACTACCACCTCGAGACAGTGGTGACGGACCTGAACCTCGCCGCCGTCGCGTGTGCCCGCCGCGCTGCCAGGACTGCCGAGGCGAAGACGCCTGGCCGCCGCTGCTACGTCGCCGGGGCGATTGGCCCACTGAATCGGACGCTCTCGATGTCGCCCGACGTGAACCGGCCCGACTACCGCGCCGTCACCTGGAACCAGGTGGTCGAGGCGTACACCGAGCAGGTGCGCGCGCTGCTGAAGGGCGGCGTCGATGCGCTGCTGGTCGAGACGATCTTCGACACCCTGAATGCGAAGGCCGCGTTGTTCGCGATCGAGTGCTGCTTCGACGAGCTCGGGTCGCGCGTGCCGGTGATGATTTCGGTCACCATCACCGACGCCTCGGGCCGCACCCTGTCGGGCCAGACCATCGGCGCCTTCTACAACTCGATTCGGCACGCGAAGCCCTTTAGCGTCGGCATCAACTGCGCGCTGGGCGGGAAAGAGATGCGCCCATACATCGAAGAGCTGGCGCAGATCGCCGAGTGCTACGTGTCTTGCTACCCGAACGCGGGGTTGCCGAATGCGTTCGGCGGGTACGACCAGACGCCCGAGCAGATGGCCGCCATCGTCGGTGAGTTCGCCGAGCAGGGCTGGCTCAACATCGTCGGCGGGTGCTGCGGCTCGACCCCGGCGCACATCGCGGCGATCGCGAAGGCAGTGAAGAAGGCTCCGAAGCACCAGGTCAGCGGCATGCCTCCGCAGGTCCTCCGGTTGAGCGGCCTGGAGCCGATGGCGCTTCCGTGATCTGGCTCATTCGTCTCGCCTGACTGCCCCATGCGGGGCAGTCAAAACGGCTCACCTCATTTCGTTGGTACTCAAAACATCTATGAGCAAGACAGAACCTGCAGCCCCGAACGCCTCTCAGTTCTTGATTATCGGCGAGCGCACCAACATCACCGGCAGCCCGAAGTTCGCCAAGGCGCTGAAGGCCGGCGACTGGAATACCTGCCTCGCGGTGGCGCGGCAGCAGGTCGAGAACGGCGCGAACATCATCGACGTCAACGTCGACGAAGGGATGACGGACGGCGAAGCCACGATGGAGAAGTTCTTGAACCTCATCGCCGCCGAGCCGGAAATCTGCCGCGTGCCGGTGATGATCGACAGCTCGAAGTGGTCGGTGCTCGAGGTCGGCCTTCGCTGCCTGCAGGGCAAGGGCATCGTCAATTCCATCTCGCTGAAGGACGGCGAGGCCGAGTTCCTGCGTCGCGCGAAGCTGATTCGCCGCTACGGGGCCGCGGCGGTCGTGATGGCCTTCGACGAGCAAGGCCAGGCGGCGAGCCGCGACGACAAGGTCCGCATCTGCACCCGCGCGTACCGGCTGCTGGTCGACCAGGCCGACTTCCCGCCCGAAGACATCATCTTCGACCCCAACATCCTCACCGTGGCGACGGGCATCGAAGAGCACAACAACTATGCGGTCGACTTCTTCGAAGCGACGAAGCTGATCAAACAGACGCTTCCTTTCGCGAAAATCTCGGGCGGCGTCTCGAACGTCTCGTTCTCCTTCCGCGGCAACAACCCCGTGCGCGAGGCGATTCACGCAGCGTTCTTGTTCCACGCGTTCCGCGCCGGCATGGACATGGGCATCGTCAACGCCGGCATGCTCGGCGTGTACGAAGAGATTCCGAAGGACCTGCTCGAGCGCGTCGAAGACGTGCTGCTCAACCGGCGCCCCGACGCGACCGACAGGCTCGTCGCGATCGCCGACGCGCTCAAGGCCCAGCACGGGGGCGAGTCGAAGACGGAAATGAAGGAAGACCTCGCCTGGCGCAACGACACCGTCGCCAGCCGCCTCTCGCACGCCCTCGTGAAAGGCATCGACGCTTTCATCGAGGCAGACACCGAGGAGGCGCGCCTTCAGTTCAAGCGCCCGCTGGACATCATCGAAGGCCCGCTGATGGACGGCATGCGCGTCGTCGGCGACCTGTTCGGCGCGGGGAAGATGTTCCTGCCCCAGGTGGTGAAGAGCGCGCGCGTGATGAAGCGGGCCGTCGCCTGGCTGACCCCGTTCATGGAAGAAGAGAAGCGGCTTTCCATCGCGGCGGGCGGCACGGCGAAGGCGCAGGGCAAGGTGCTGCTGTCCACGGTGAAGGGTGACGTTCATGACATCGGCAAGAACATCGTCGGCGTCGTGCTCGCCTGTAACAACTACGAGGTCATCGACCTGGGCGTGATGGTGTCGTGCGAAAAGATTCTCGCCGCCGCGAAGCTGCACAAGGTGGACGTCGTCGGGCTGTCGGGCCTCATCACTCCGTCGCTGGACGAGATGGTGCACGTCGCGCGCGAGCTCAAGCGCGAAGGCTTCGATGTCCCGCTGCTGATTGGCGGAGCGACGACGAGCCTGCCGCACACCTCGGTGAAGATCGCTCCGGAATATCTGCATGGGGTGGTGCACGTGCTCGACGCGTCGCGGGTGGTGAACGTGGTCAGCGCGCTGCTGTCGACCGAGCAGAAGCCCAAGTTCCTCGCCGAGGTGAATCGCAAGCAGGCCCTCGCGCGTGACGACTTCGCGGCCAGGCGCGCGGCGCGGAAGCAGATTTCGCTCGAGGCGGCGCGCGCAAAGAAGCAGGCCTTCGACTGGGCGATCATCGACATTCCCGTGCCTGAGTTCCTCGGCACGCGCGTGCTCACCGATGTCCCGCTGGCGGAAATCATCCCCTTCATCGACTGGGCGCCGTTCTTCAGCGCGTGGGAATTGCACGGTCGCTTCCCGCAGATACTCGAAGACCCGCTGGTCGGCGAAGAGGCGCGCAAGCTGTACGCGGACGCGCAGGCGATGCTCAAGCGCATCGAGGCCGACAAGCGCTTCACCGCGACGGCGACCATCGGCTTCTTCCCCGCCAACGCGGTCGGCGACGACATCGAGCTCTACACCGACGTTCAGCGCACCAGGGTTCGCGCGAAGCTGTGCATGCTGCGGCAGCAGGCCGAGAAGCAGCCAGACCAATTCAACCTCTGCCTCTCGGACTACGTGGCGCCGAAGGAAAGCGGGCGCATCGACTACGTCGGCGGCTTCGCGGTGACCGCGGGCCACGGCGTCGAGAAGTTCGCCGCCGAGCTGCGCGCGAAGCTCGACGACTACTCCGCCATCATGGCGCAGGCCCTGGGTGACCGGCTGGCCGAGGCGCTGGCGGAAGCGATGCACAAGCGCGCGCGCGACTTTTGCGGTTACGGGCGCAACGAGAGGTTCACCAACCAGGAGCTCATTCGCGAGAACTACCGCGGCATTCGCCCCGCGCCCGGCTACCCGGCGAACCCGGACCACAGCGAGAAGACGACGCTGTTCGAGCTGCTCGACGCGACCGCCACCACCGGCATCGAGCTCACCGAGAGCATGGCGATGCTCCCCGCGAGCAGCGTCAGCGGCCTGTACTTCAACCACCCCGAAGCGAAGTACTTTGGCATCGGCAAGCTGAACCGCGACCAGGTCGAGGACTACGCCCGCCGCAAGAACATGCCGATCGACCAGGTCGAACGTTGGCTCGCTCCGAACCTCGACTACGACCCCGCGCCGCTGCCGGCGAAGTCCGCGGCGTGAGCGCCGCTGCGCTCATCCACGCGTTCGGGGCCTCTACAGAGGACGGTACCCTTCCGACGGTGATGCGAAGTTGATGAAGAGTTGATGGTCGTGCTGCTGGAAGCGTTGCGCATAGCCCCCGCGGCCGGCTACGCCTTGCGGGATGACGAACTCGCTTCGCCGATTGAGTCCGGCCGGAACGGTGAAGGCCCAGAAAGCGATGGAGGTGCCCGGCCTGCGGCGGTTCTTGCTGCAGCGCCTCGACGGTAATTCCGAGCCCGTTCAGATTTCCTCGGGCCGCTGTCAGATTGGTACGCACCACCTCAACGACCTCGTCATCGACCACCCGTCGGTGTCGCGCTTCCACTGCGAAGTCGGCATGGACGCGAACGGCGCGTGGCTGAAGGACGTGGGCTCGTCGAACGGGACGGAGGTCGACGGCGTCGGCGCGCGCGAGGTGATTCTGCGCGACGGCAGTCTGATCAAGCTCGCCGACTCGGTGACGATCAGCTTCCGTCTGCTCGCCGAGAAGAGCGACCTGCCGCTTTCCCGCAATGACCAGTTCGGCACGCTCATCGGTGGCTCGCCGGTGATGCGCGCGTGCTTTGCGCAGTTGGAACGTGCGGCCGAGACGAGCCGCCCGCTGTTGATCGAAGGCGAGACGGGCACGGGCAAGACGACTGCCGCGGAACAGATTCACGCCAACAGCGCGCGCAAGCTGCAGCCCTTCATCACGGTGGACTGCGCGTCGCTGTCAGACGCCGCGCTGGAAGAAGCGCTGTTCGGCATCGATGGGCAGCGGCTCTCGGCGTTCGAGGAAGCGGGGTGGGGGACGCTGCTCCTCGACGAGGTGGGCGAGCTCTCGCTGCGGTTGCAGGGGCGACTGATGCCGGTGCTCGAGAAGGGCGAGCTGCGGCGGACGAACTCGACGGCAGTGGTGGCGGTGCGGGCGCGGTTGATTGCGTCGACGCGAAAGGACCTGCGGCAGCTCGTCAATCACAGCAAGTTCCGAACTGAGCTGTTCTTCCGGCTCGCCGTCGCGCGCGTCAACATGCCGCCGCTTCGTCAGCGCCTCGAAGACATCCCCGACCTGGTCGAAGACTTTCTGGCCACGACGGCCCCACCCGCGGAAGAAGCGGCGCCGATGCGCAGCGATGATTTTATGCGGCGGCTGCAGCTGGGCTCGTGGCCCGGCAACGTGCGCGAGCTCTTCAACCACGTCGAGCGCTGCATGCTGATGCAGGCGCCGCTGACGCCGCACGAGACGGCGCGGGAAGGGCTGCCTCCGCGCGTCGATGCGAAGCGTTCGTACGCGGAAGGGCGGCGCGTGGCGCTCGAGCAGTTCGAACGCGAGTACGTCGAGGCGCTGCTGAAGGCGCACTCGGGGAAGATTTCCGAGGCGGCGCGCGCCGCCGGGATGGATCGCGCCTACCTGCACCGCCTCGTCCGCCGGCACGGGCTGAAGAGCAAGGCGTAGCCGCTTCCTCGGGCATTGGCCGGAGGCCGGAAGAGGCGGGCCGTTGGGGGCCGTTAGGGGGGGGTAGTCGCGGCTACGGGTAGAGCAGCCCTTCGAGCTCGAGCAGGCCGCGCCCCAACCCGGGCCCGGGCTGCAGCAGGTCCTTCGACTTCGGCTTCACCCAGCGCGCCGACTTGAGCAGCCCGCGCAGCCCGTCTTTCGCGGTGCTGACATCGGCGGCATCGAGCACGACGTCGGGCTTCAGCGCCAGGGCGGCCTCGGGTGAGAACACCGGGTACGCGGACACCGACGCCTGCGCCACGTTCACTGCGCCGGTATCGCTGAGCAGCTCGTGCGCGAAGCTCCCGGGCCCGGCGACGACCAGCGGCTGAAAGCCGTAGACGACGAGCACCCGCACCGCCTTCCGCCCCTTCGCGCGTGCCCGAACCTCGTCTCGAACCGCCGCCACCTTCGCCACCAGCGCTTTCGCTTCCGCCGCGGCTCCCAGCGCCTCGCCGATGCGCAGCGTCGCTTCCTGCACGTCGGCGACCGTCGTCAGGGGCACCGCGAGCACCGAGATTCCGAGCTCGGCCATCTTCTCTACCGGCTTCTGGTTCGACGGCGCCATCTGCACGAGCACCAGCTGGGTCTTCAGCGCGACGACCGCCTCGACCGACGGATCATTGAACCCGCCCACGCGCTTCAACGCCGCGACCTCGGGCGCTTCATCGAAGCGTGACACGCCTACCAGCAATTCGCCCTTGCCCAGCGCCAGCACCGTGTCGGTGAGCGACGGCGCAATCGTGACGACGCGTTGGGGTGGCGCCTGAAGACGGGGCCCCAGCCAGACCGTGCCCGCATCCGCGGACGCCAGCATGACCAGCGCGAGCAGCGCCTTCGTCACGGAACTGCGAAGACGTCGCTGACGTTCGCGATGCCCGTCACTGGGTCCGGCGCGCAGGCAGAGATTGGCAGGCCCGCGTCGCCGAAGTAGCCGCGGCGCTCGACCAACTGCGTGCCCACGATGTCGAGCACGAACACCCGGCCGCCGTTCTGGTCGCCGACGTACGCGCGCCCGTTCGACACCGTGAAGCGCGAGGGAAGAATCGGCGTGCAGCCTGGGCCACCATCGGCGCCCGCGGGACACGACGGCTCCCACGTGCCCCGGCGCTGGTCATTCGTGTCGAGCAGCACCACGCCCGATTTCGCGGTGCGCAACAACGCGAAGTCGGGGGCACCACTGTACTCGGCCGCTCCGAGGCAGCTGACCAGCAGGTTGACGCCATCACTGGCGAGCCAGCCCGGGTTGAGGCACTTGTCACCGCCGAGGTCGATGACGGTGACTGCCTTGCTGAGCAGATCGATCTTCGCGAGCAGGCCCGGACCTTCGGGCACGTAGGTCGTCGCGTTCAGGTTGTTCAGCGCCACGTACACGTTGCCGTTGCGCGCGAGAATCGCGTACGGCCGCGCGACCGGCGAGCCACCGTCGAAGGGCTTCAGGTTCAAGGTCGACAGGTCGATGGTCTCACGCACGATCGGCAACGTCGGGTCGGTCACGTCGACGCGCACCACCTTCTGGCCGGCGCCGGCGTTGGCCGCTCCGAAGCCGCCGTACAAAGGAATCCACGCGTTGTTGCCGACCTTCGCCAGGCCCTGCGGGTACGTGTTCGCGCCAAGGTTGATTTCGCTCAGCGTCGTCAGCGCCTGGCCGCCCGAAATCCCTGCGTCGCCGACCTCGCCGCCGCCATCGACGTTCACCGTCGGAGCGCCCAGCACCTGCAACGTGCCCGACGCCGAGTTGACGACGTAGACGCGCTGTCCATCGACCACCACCTGGTTAGGCGCGCTGCCCGTCTTGTTCTCTTCGAGCAGCTTCGCGAAGGCGCGACCGCCCACCGACCGCAGGCGCGCCTGGTACAGCCGCTGATCAATTCCATCCAACGACAGCAGCACGCCATTCAACGCGGCCAGCGACTGCGGCGCCGTGCCCAGCGCTTCGGCCGGCCCGCGGAACTCCGTCGACGCCTGCAGCCCCACCACCTGGCCCGACGAGAAACACGCGGCGACCAGGTCGTACGTACAACGGCCCGCGTGGCAGCTCTGCGAGTTCTCGCACTTCACGTTGCACGCGCCGCAGTTCATCGCGTCGGTGCCGAAGTTCACGCACGACGTGCCGCACAACGTCGACGTGGGCGACGCGGTGCAGCCGAGCTTGCACGCTCCGGCCTCGCACACCTCGCCCATCGCGCAGGCTTTGCCGCAGGCGCCGCAGTTCTTCACGTCGTTGTCGCGCACGACGCACTCGCCGTTGCACGAGAAGGTGCCCGCCGCGCAGACACAGGCCGCCGCGCTGCAGACCTCGCCGCTTCGGCACGCGCTGCCGCAGCCGCCACAGTTCTTCGCATCGGCGTTGCTGTCGACGCAGCCCTGGCCGCAACGCACCGTGCCCGCCTGGCAGATGATGCCGGTGTCGGGACACCCGGTGAGCAGAACGGCGCCGCAAAGCGCGAGGGCGAGGCTGAAGAATGATTTCACGGTGTGGCTCCTAGGGTGAAGCGCCAGGCGAAGCAATGACTGGAAGTGAAGAGGCGGTGTCGTCCCACGCGACGCTGAAGCTCAGGTACGCGGCGCGCGAAGGAAGCGGGTAGCCGTCGAGGTCCTGGCTCGCGACGTCGAGCAGGTTCTTCAGCTCGAGCGCGACCGACACGGTGGTGCGGCCAGTGATGGGCTGCAGAATCAGCCCCGCATTCAGATACGCGCGCGAGGGCAGCGATACCGTCTCGGTACGGTTGGTGAATTGCTCTGATTGCCACAGCACCTCGCCGCGCGCGCGCAGCCACCGCGGGCCCACCGACGCGCGGGCGTGAAGCTTGTGGCGCGGGCGGTAGGGCAGCTGCCGGCCGTAGTAGCGCGGATCATCTTTCAGGTTCTGCGTCGACAGCAGCGTGTAGCTGCCCGCCAGCGACAGCCACGGCAGCGGCTCGACGGTGCCCTCGGCCTCGAGCCCCATCACCTGCGCCGCCTGGAAGTTGTACGGGCGCGCGAGCAGCGGCGGGTAGTACTCGTAGGTGATGAGGTCTTCATAGAGCGCATAGAAGCCGCCCAGCTGGACGAAGGCCCGTTCGCTGCGAAAGCCCGCCGCGGCGTCGACGAAGAGTCCGCGTTCCGGACGAAGGTTCGGGTTCGGCGACAGGTGCCCCTGCAGCACATAGAGCTCGAGGAAGGTGGGCGGCCGGTGCGCCTGGCCCGCATTCGCGCGGACCTCAAAGCCCAGCGGCAGCAGCGCGAGCACGCCGACGCGGGGAGAGAAGCCGGTGAAGGGCCCCGACTGGTCGATGCGCAGCGACGCATTCACCGCCAGCTGCCCGTCGAGGAAGAAGACCTCGTCACCCACCATCGCGCCGCCACGGACCCACGACGCGCTCGACGCACCGGGTGCCCGCAGCCAGTCGGTGCTGAGGCTTGCTGCCGCAGAAAGTCCGTGCCGGGTGAAGACGAGCTGGCTGTACGCGAGGTCGATGCCGGCCGCGCCTTCTGACTGGTGCCACGGGCCTTCACCGAAAGGGCTGCCGACCAGCGTCGAGTCTTCGAGCCGGCCCCAGGCGAGCGCGCTCACTTCTCCACCGCTTTCGAATCGCCGCGTCACCCGCGCACCCAGGAGCCCGTGTGCGGCGTCCTGCGAAGCGTCAGACGTCGGGTTCTGCGCCGTGCCCGCAAGCCGCCGCGCGTCGCCTCCGGCCTCGCCAAGAAGGTCCACCGACCACCGCGCGCCGAGGTCTCTGCGGTAGCGCAGCAGCGCTCCGCCCGTCGACGCCTGGTTGTTGCGGCGCAGCATCGGCGTCAGCGCGTTGCCGTCGAGAGCGGGCTGCGTGTCGTAGAGGAAACCAAAGTCGCCGCTGCTGCGGGCGCCGTGCACGAGCACCAGGCCATCGCCGCCCCACAGCGCGCCAGACGCAGAGGCCGAGGCGAGAAAGGTGTCGAAGTTTCCCCATGTCGCATCCGCCGCCAGCAGCACGCCGTGCGTCGGTCTTCGGGTGACGAGGTTGACGACGCCGCCCAGCGCGCCGGGGCCGTAGCGTGCGCTCGCTGCGCCGCGAAGCACCTCGAGCCTTTCGGTCAGCACCGACGGAATTCGCGAGAGGTCGACGCTGGTGCCGGGGCTGCTCAACGGAATCCCGTCGAGCAGCACCAGCACGCCGGTCGACCCCGCGCCGCGCAGCGACAAGCTCTTCCGCTGGCCTACGCCTCCCGCATCCGACAGCACCACGCCGGGCACGGGAGCGAGCAGCTCGGCCGTGTCTTTCGCCTCGCCCTGGTGCGCTTTGGTGTCGACCAGCGTGACGAGCCCGCTGGGTGAGGTGCGGGTGACGGAAGTGGGGGCCGCCTCGGCGTCGGGAACCGGCACGTCGACGGGCGGAAGCGGCACGGCCGGGTCCTGTCCGAACGCGGGCGCAGCGCAAAGCAGGCAGAGGAAAAGAGAGGTTCTTCCCATGGGGCCCTCTGCTCTCTCGCTCGGAAAGAGAAGGCGACGTCGACGACAACCCTGGGGCAGGTTTCCTGGCTTCCGGGCGATGCGGTCCGCTTCCACCTTCCCCCGCGAGATTCCGCGAAGTGGCGACAACGCTGAAGCGGCTCGTGCCTCGTACTTCTTACGAGGCTGCCCGGTCACAGTGGCGGGACCGCGCTGGAATTCCACCAGCTTCCCTCTTGCGTGCCGTCTTGGCACCCGAAGGCGTCGCGCTTGTACGGGGTCGCCTGAACAGGGTCAAGGCCACGGCAAGAAACGCCGCCAGGCCCGCCAACCCGGTGCTGCCGCAGCCGCAGCCCGCGACCAGGGGCAGGCTCCTCGAACGGAAGGCGACCGTTTTTTCGGCCAGCACCGCGCCCGACGCGTCGAACGCCTGCACCACCAATGCATGCTCGCCCGACTGCAGCTCACCGTCGAGGCACAGGCGCCCACTGCCTTGTCGCGAGCACCTCGACGGGACCCAGCGCCTGGCCATCGGCCGCCGCGCGCCGTGAGCAAGCCGCACGACAGCGACGCACTCAGCTCGAGGACGATGCTGCCGGCCGCCCCACCGCTCCGGCGCCGTTGGTGGGGCTCATCGTCGCGGTCTGCCCGTCGACGATGATTCGCCCGTTGCCGAGCATCGCCCGCGCGCGCACGAAGACGATGCCGCCGCCGCGTCCGCCGGGCGTCGCCACCTGACTGACGAGGTCTCCGAAGCCACCGCCGCCGCCCCCGCCGAAGAGCACCTGCGCGTTCGTTCGCGTCGCCGCCGCGCCCCCGCGGGTCGGGTCGAACTGCTGGGCGAAGTTCGGCTTCCCGCCGCTGCCTCCTTCGCCGACGTTGCCGCCACCGCCGCCGCCCAGGTCGCTGCACGCCGCGCCGCCGCCGGCCGTCGACACGTTCTCAATCGACCGCCGCAGGGGGGCCCAGGTTGACGCTCTCACCGCCCAGCGAGCCCGAGCCCGCGCTCGAGACGGTGATGGTGCTTGTGTTGCGGCACGGTCAACAACTGCGCCCCCGGAGCGGCGAACGTCTGTTCCAGCGGCGCCTCGAGCGTCAGCGTCTGGCCCGCCACCGCCGTCACGCGCGCGAACTCGTACCGGCCGACCCCGAGGCCGGTGATGCTGAACGGACCCGGCGCGCCCAGGCCATCGGCCGTCACTGCCTGAGTCTGGTGAAGGAACACCAGCGTGCCGGGGCCGAGCTTCGCAACCGTTGCTCCCGTTTCCAGCGTCACCTGCGTCTGGCCGGCCGGCGCGGACACCGCGAGCGCGAAGGCCTGGTTCACCTGCACCGTGCCGCTGCTCACGTTCAACGGGCCGTCGGCGCCCGAGCCGTAGCCTGGGCAGGTCTGGGCCAGCAGCAGGGCGAGCGCGGCGGCGAGCATCTGGAAGTAAGGTACGACGGTTCCCGGTGGCCGGTAGTATTTCGCCGCCGGGCAACTCTACCCGGGGGAGTTTCCAGCCATGCGCTTCCGTCACCTCGTCCTGCTCGCAGCCTCGGTGTCTCTTCTCGCCTGTGGAGGCGGCAGCACCGGCATGACCGGCGGCGGAGCGGGCGGCAGCGGAGGAAAGGGCGGCGGCAAAGGCGGAGGCACCGGCGGCGCGGGCATGGCGGGCGGTGAAGGAGGAGGCGAGGGCGGAGGAATGGGCGGAGGAATGGGCGGAGGTTCGGGCGGCGATGGCGGCGTCGAAATCACGCCCGACGTTCCGCAGGGGCTGACCGCGGTCGCGGGCGACGGGCAGGTGACGCTCGACTGGACGCCGGTGGCCGGCGCGACGCGCTACCACCTCTACTGGCTGACCAGCGCGACGGTGGCGAAGACGCACGGCTCGAAGCTGACGGTGATGGGCGCTCCGCCTTTCGTGCATGTCGGGCCGAGCAACGGCAACCCGTACTCGTATGTGGTGACGGCGGCGAACAGCGGCGGAGAGAGCGCCGAGTCGAACGTCGCCACCGCGACGCCGTTGATTATCGACCTCACGGCGCCCACCGTCGCGACCAGCCGCCCACGCGCGGCAGAAGCGGCGGTGTCGTTGAAGGCCGGCCTCACCTTGCGTTTCAGCGAGGCGCTGGACCCTTCGACCGTCAGCGCCACCACCGTCACCTTCGCCACCACGGGCGGCGCCGTCGCCGGCACGCGCACCCTCACCGGTGACCTGCTCACCTTCGTGCCAGCTGCGCCGCTGGCGCCCCAGACCGCGCACACGCTCACCGTCACCACTGGCGCGAAGGACCTCGGGGGCAACGCCCTGGCCGCAAACTTCGTGCTCACCTTCACCACCGCGTCGGCGGCTCCCACCGGGCTTGTCGCGATTCAGGGGGCCGGCGATGCGACGCTGACGTGGACGGCGACCGCCGCAGCGACCGGCTACATCCTCTCGCGCGCCACCGCCGTCGCGGGCCCTTACGCCGATGTCGCGAGCACGAAGGCCACCTTCGCCACCGAGCGTGCCATCGCGCTGGGCACCGCCTACTCGTACGCCGTGTCGGCCATCACCGCGTCCGGCCGCTCGGAGCCTTCCGCTCCGCTGACCTTCACGCCCTCGGCTGTTGGCGCCGCCGCGCCCATCAACGTCACCGTGCTTGCCGCGAAGACGACCGCGCTTCTCGCGTGGTCCGCCGTAACCTCTGCGCTGAGCTACAACGTCCTTCGCGCGTCGACGCCCGCGGGCCCTTTCACCCAGGTCGCGAACGTCACCAACGTCGCCTTCCTCGACACGGGGTTGAACCCGGCCACTACCTACTTCTACGTGGTGCAGACCGTCATCGCGGGCGGCACGAGCCCGTACTCGACCGAGGTCACCTGCGCGCTGTCGTCGGCGCTGCCTTCTGCTCCCACTGCGCTCACGGCGAGCGCGGGAAACACCTGGGCTGAGCTCAACTGGTCGGCCGTGGGCACAGCGACGCGCTACCTCGTCTACCGGCAGAACGCGGTGAACCAGGCCTTCACCGGCCCCATCAGCGTCACCGCCAACAACCTGGTGCTCACCGGCCTCTCTAACGGCACCACCTACAACTTCCTGGTCGCGGCGGTCAGCGGCACGGACGCGGGCGACTGGAGCCCCGTCAGCGTCACCCCCGGCCCCGCGCTCGCGCCGAGGCCGGCGATCGCCACCGGCGCCTTTGGCCGCGTGAACGGCGTCACGGTCTTGTTCGAGCTCAGCGCTGGGTACACGTCGAACACGCTGCTTCGGTCGACCACCTCGGGCGGGCCGTACACCGCGGTCGGCACCACGGGCCTCGACAACACCGCGCTGCCGGGCGTGACGTACTTCTACGTCGTGCGCGCGCAGAACAACGCAGTCAACGCGGCGGTCTCGAACGAAGTCTCGGGCGTCGCGCAGGTGGCGACGACGCTTTTGGCTCCGACGGGAGTGGCGGCCACGCCCGGCAACGGCAGCGTGATGATCAACTGGTCGCCCGTGCCCGGTGCGGTCTCGTACGTCGTGAGCTCGAGCACCACCTCGGGCGGTCCGTACTCGGGCGCCACCTGTGTCGCGACCAACGAGACGCGCTGCAACGTCACCGTTGCCAACGGCACGCTGACCCACTTCATCGTCCGCGCGCAGGGCCCGACGCTTCCGGGTCCCAACTCAGCCCAGGTCTCGGCCACCGCGCTGGGCACGCTGCCGCTGGCGCCCGGAGCGACCCTCGTCTCCGGCAACGGCGGCATTCGCCTCACCTGGCCCGCCATCACCGGCGCGATGTCGTACCGCGTCTATCGCCGCACCCCGTTGACCGACTGGGCGCAGCTTTCGAACCCGACCGGCCCCAGCTACGTCGACCTCGTCACCAACTCGCTCGCCTACCACTACGCCATCCAGGCGGTCGGCACCGGTGGCGGCAGCGTCTGGGGGAACCTCGGGGCCCCGGCGGTCTGGGCCACGCCGTACGCGCCGTCGATTCCCGCCAACGTCGCTGCGACGCAAGGCAACGGTGCGCTGATGGTGTCGTGGAACCCGGTGCCGGGCGCGGCCAGCTACAACGTCATCTCTTCGCTCTCCGCCGGCGGCCCCTACAACCAGGCCAGCTGCGCCACGTCGGACACGCGCTGCGTGCTCGGCGGCACCAATGGCACGGCGTACTACGTCGTCGTCATCGCCACCGGCCCGTCGGCCACGGTGGGCGCGCCGTCGGCTGAGCTGAGCGCGACGCCGCTCTCGACCTTCGCGGTTCCTCCGGCGGCGACCTTCACGGGTGGCAACACGGCGGTCGCTTTCGCGTGGAATGCGGTGCCGACGGCGACGGGCTACCGCGTGTACCGCCGCACGACGCAGACCGACTGGAAGCTTGCGGGGACGACGGCGGCGGTCAGCTTCGTCGACCCGCTGGCGAACGGCGTTCCGTACTTCTACGCGTTCCAGACCTCGAACGCGGGCGGCGACGGCGCGTGGGCGATTCCGAGCAGCGGCGCGCGGGTGGCGAGCACGCTGGTGCCGGTGGCGCCCTCGGGCGTGACGGCGATACCCGGAAACGGGACGACGACGGTGCTGTGGCAGGCGGTGACCGACGCGACCTCGTACCTCGTGACCAGCGCGCTCGCGCCGGGCGGCCCGTACACCGCGGGAACGTGCACGGCGATGGGGGACACCCACTGCAACCTGACCCCGGCGAACGGCACGCCGCTGTACGTGGTGGTGACGTCCAGCGGCGGGGGTGGCGCGGGCACCCCGTCGACTGAGGTGATGTTCACCGCGCAGAGCTCGGCGCCGGTGATTCCAGTGGTGACGCCGGTGGCCGGCAACAACGCCAACGTGCTGTCGTGGCCGCGCGTCACCGTCGCGACTGCGTACAAGGTGCATCGCCGGCTGGGCACGGGGCCGTGGGTCGAAGTCGGAACGCAGGCCGCGGCGACGTTCTTTGACGACGATGCGTTGAACGGTGAGGCCTACCGGTATGCGGTGCAGCCGATGGCGGCCGCGGTTTCTTCGGCGTGGAGCGTGACGACTGCGGTGGTGACGGCGACAAACGCGGTGCCGCCGCCGCCAAAGCTGACCATCGAAGCGGGCAACGCGGCAGTGACGGTGCGGTGGGCGCCGGTCGCGGGTGCGTCGCAGTACACGCTGCGGACCTCGACGGTGCAGGGCGGGCCGTACATGACCGCGTGCGCGCCGGCGAGCCTCTACGAGACGGTGTGCACGGTCGCGATGCCGAACGGCGCGTCGGCGTATGTGGTGGGACAGAGCGGAAACGTGATGACGTTGGGCAGCTATTCGCCCGAGGTGTCTGCGCCGCCGAGCGCGATGCTGCCCATCGCGAGCAATCCGAACGCGACCATCGTCGCGGGCAAGGTGCACCTCGCGTGGGTGGCGGGAAGCGGTGGGGCAAATCGCTACAGGGTGTTCCGCCGGCTCGCGATGGGGCCGCCCGCGTACCTCGCGGAAGTGCCGGGGCTGGCGTTCGATGACGAGGTGATTCCGGCGGGCGTCGCGCGGTACTGGATTCAGGCGGTGAACGCGACGGGCCCGGGCCAGTGGACGGCGGCGGTGCAGATTACGACCCCCTGACGCGCGGAGGGTTTGGTATTGGCGAGCCGTGAGCCAGATTTTGATCGCCGATGACGACGCTGACCTCCGTGGGCTGCTGCAGCGCAAGCTCACCCGTTTGAACTACCAGGTGCACGAGGTCGCCAATGGCCAGGAGCTGCTGGCGGCGCTCGAGACCACCACGCCGGATCTGATCATCAGCGACCTGCAGATGCCTTTGCTCTCGGGCATCGAGGCGCTCAGCAAGCTGCGCCGCACCGACTGGGGGATTCCGTTCATTCTGATGACTGGTTTCCCCGGGCCGACGACGCACGACCGCGCCAACCGGTTGGGCGCCGCGTACATCGTTCATAAGCCGCTCGACTTCGAGTACCTCACCAAGCTCGTCAAAGAGTTGATCGGCGGATAGCGCGCGTCAGTAGGGATTGCCGCCGGGAATCGTCGTGCGGCCGAACGTCCCTGCGTCGCCACCACTTCTCTGCCGTTCCCCTCCTGGTAGCTACCCGAACCGCGCCAACGCCCAACACTCACTGGGAGCCTTCCTTGCCGCTTCGATCTTCCTCACCTTCACCTTCGCTGTGCGCTTTGAAGGAACATGGCCCATCGCTCCTCGGATACCTTGGTGCCGACTTCTTGAATCCAACTCGATAACTGATTCGTCGGGACCGCCGTCCGTTCCTCCTCTGTCTGACGTTGGAACAGGCGCGTAGAGGCTCACTGGGGGAAACCTGCAGCGGCAAGCGGACCCTCTTCGAGCGATAGCTGGTGCGCCCGAAAGCGAGGTCGACCGCCGAAACGGCTTTGCGCGAAGGCACGTAGCTGCCCATCGGGTTCAGAAACACTTTCGTTTCGACGATCAATGCCTCCGCACCCGACGCGTCGAAGTGGGAGTCAGACGTCCGCCAGACCGGCCTTCTGTACGTGAGGCCGGTCAGAATCGTTCGAGAGCGATGGGAAGCGATGGAAGCCAATCGCTTTTGGTCGCGTCGATACGCCACGCTGCCTCCCCCCGATCCTTCTCAAGCGAGCTCCCATGTTCCGTCTCACGCCTGTCGCAGTGTGTGTGTTGCTCCTCGGTTGCGCGGGCGGCTCTGACATCTGCACTGCGAATGATTGCGGGATGAGCTGCACGAATGTCGCGACGCAGAGACTCACGATGAAGTTCGGCGGCATGGAGTGCTCGTACCTGACGTCCGAGAACGCGAAGGCACTGGTCTGCGCGAAGCAGCTCCAGGCCTTCTGCCACGGCGTGCCGGATGGTGGCGGAGTCGGTGGCGGCGGAGTCGGTGGCGGCGGAGTCGGTGGTGGCGGAGTCGGTGGCGGCGGGGGAGTCGGAGGAGCGGGCGGGTCAGGCGGAGGCGCGCCCGTCATCACCCAGATCGCGAGCAACCAGCCGACCGTCTGGGGAATCGCCGTCACCGCGACGCACATCTTCTGGACGGCCAACAACAAGGTGATGAAGGCGCAGCTCGACGGCGGTGCGCAGATCGCGCTCGCGTCGGGGCAGAACTCCGCGCGCGGCATCGCTGTCGACGGCACCGACGTGTATTGGGTGAACTTCAGCCAGCCGGGAGGGACAGTGATGAAGGTCGCAATCGGTGGCGGCACTCCGACGACGCTGGCGACCGGCGAGAACTATCCGTGGGCGATCGCGGTCGATGCGACGCGTGTGATCTGGACTTCGACCAGCGCGGTGAAGAAGGTCGGGAAGCTTGGTGGCACCGTCACCACCCTCGCCGCAGGGCCCGCGTTCGCACTGGCCTTGGATGACACCTGGGCGTACTGGACCAACTCCGCAGGTGGAACCCTCTCTCGCGTCGCGCTGGTCGGTGGCACGCCGGAGCTCCTCGTGTCGGCGGACGCGGGTTCGAATCCGATGGGAATTGCGATCGATGCGGACAGCGTCTACTGGGCTGATCAGGCCAGCGTGCTGCGGCTTCCGTTGGATGGCGGTGCGATCCAGCTCCTCGCGTCCTCGGCGAGCTCGGGGGACCTCGTCGTCGACTCGAGCCGCGCGTACTGGACGAATTACAACGCCGACGGAGGCCTCTTGAGCGTCTCGAAGAGCGGAGGCGTCACCGTCCCTGTCGTTCGGACTGCGTTCACCTCGGCGCCTCTCGCGCAGGATGCCACCCGGCTGTATTGGGTTGCAGGCGGCAACCTGCTCAGCGTCGCGAAGTAGCGCCGAGCGATCCGCCTTACCTGTTCGAGAACTTCGGTGGAACTCGGAACCCTGTTGCCAAACGTCTGTCGCCAGGTGTCCACGAGGAGATGGGTGTGGGGTTGGAGGTCCGAGGGGCCTCCGCCGCTCAGCACAGCCATGTCGAGGCGCGAGGCGGTCATCGGGATCAAGCAGCGGTGGCATTTCATCGCGCCCGCACTCAAGCAGGGCGGTGAGGCGATCCCCGTCTCGGCGGGGTTGTCGGGCTTCCTCGACTCGGAACGGGCCAAGCCCGGCTACCCGATCAAGGCGGAAGGAAAGAGCATGCGTACACCGGAAAGATCCCGGCGCGCCTGTACCAGGTGGGCAAGACCTACGTGGTGCTCGAGAGCGCTCCGAAGGGGCACTACGTTTCGGTGTTTCCGATGGCGCCGCTCAAGAAGCTGTAGTCGCTGCGGCCAGAACACGGCCCGGGGCGCCCAGCTCTCCCCCAAGCGCAGTACCAGTAGCCGCTATTTCTTCGGCAGCTTCTTCGCGATCAGCCTGAACAGCTCTTGCGCCGCGGCCTGATTTGCGTGGTGCGCCTTGTTCCAGCCTTCGCCGCGCTTGGTCCACTCTTGGGCCATGACCTCGGGCATCTTCTTCTTCAGCTCGATCTGCTTCTGAATCGTCTTCGGGTCGTCGGCGATGTTGCTCGTCGTGAGCAGCCGATCTTCCGGGTATTTCCGCAGCAGGTACTCGGGCACCACCGGCAGCAACTCGACCGTGTCGGGGTCCCAGACGTAGTTCATCGAGAACGCCTCGAGGGCGAGCGTCTCGGGATAGATCGCCGAACCGCCCTCGCCATACACCGGCCGCCAGTCGCGCTCGACGATCAGCCGCAGCAGCGCGATCAGCTGGGCGACCCCGCGCTCGTCGCGCCCGGGGTTCATCGAGAGCTCGAACACGTCCTTCCCGAACGTCTTGCTCTTCGGGTTCAGCTTCGCTAGCGCCGCGTCCACCCGGGCGGCGTTCTGCGTGCGCGCGACTTCCTGCAGGGCGCCCATCTTCTCGAGCCCGGTCTTCGCCGCCGCGTAGTTCGGGTCGGCCGCGATCGCCTCGG
Organism: Myxococcales bacterium; assembly: GCA_038206395.1. Taxonomy (GTDB): domain Bacteria; phylum Myxococcota; class Myxococcia; order Myxococcales; family Myxococcaceae; genus JAGSPQ01. Next base: position 64,881 of record JBBRAX010000013.1, read on the forward strand.
CGAACAGCTTGCGCGCTTCTTCGGCGTTGCCGTTGTCCTTCGCGTCGAGCGCGCGCGAGTAGGTGTTCCACGCGGCGAAGCTCTGGGTGGGGTTGCGGCGCAGCTTGCTCTTCTCGTCGGGCGACAGCTTTAGCTGCAGCACCTTCACCAGCACGTCGACGAGATCCTTCTCGACGGCGAAGAAGTCGTTCTTCAGCCCCTCGACCTTCTCGCTGCTGACGACCGAGCCGTCGCTCATCTTCAGCACCTTCGCGTCGATGCGCAGATTGTCGTTCGCGATCGTCATCGAGCCAGTCAGCACGTACTGCGCGGCGAGCAGCTTCCCCATCTTCAGCGCAGTGGTCTTGTCGATCGCCTTCGTCTGGCTGAGCTCGAGCTCGGCGAGGATCAGGTTGAGCTTCTCGCGCTCGACGACCCGCACCGCCGAGACGCAGATCAGGTCGGTGATCAGCATGTCGGCCAGGCCCTTGCGCAGCGCGTCGTACTCTTCGCTGGTCGAGTTGTTGTCGAAGTACGAGATGGCCAGCGTGGGGTTCGACGCGTGGGCGGCGCAGGCCAGCAGCACGACGGCGAGACAGAGCCTCATGGCCCCGACCTTAGCCGCACTGCTCCCCCGAAGTTGGTCGCGCCTGGCGGGTCCCTCGCCCCGGGGGTTAGCGGGGCATCGCAATATCGGTGCGCATCACCAACCCGTCAAGAGCCGGTCTTGATCCCATACTTGTTCATCAAGCGGTAGACGTATGCGCGGTCGATTCCCGCCGCCTTCGCCGCCGCAGTCACCCGCGCAGGATGCAGCTTGAGCAGGGCTGCGACGTAGAGCCGTTCGAAGTCTTCGATGAAGCGCTGGCGGGCCTGGGTGAAGGGCACCGAAGCGTCAACCGTGAACGCCTGACCAGCGGGAGCCGCTCCCAGCTGGCCGAACGGCAGCGCCTGCTGAAACAGCAGACAGCGCTCGAGGTAGTTGCGCAGCTCGCGCACGTTGCCTGGCCAGGCGAAGCCGTTGAGGGTGGCGAAGAACTCCGGGGTGCAGATGGCCGGCAGCTCGGAGCTCTTGCCCAGCTCTTTGAGCAGGTGCTCGGCGAGCAAGGGCAGGTCCTCGGCGCGGTTTCGCAGCGCCGGCATCTGGATTCGAAGCACCCCGAGGCGGAAGTAGAGATCGGGGCGAAAGCGCCCTTCGTTGATCTCGGTGCGCAGATCCCGATTCGTCGCCGCGATCACCCGAACGTCGATGGGAGTCTGCACGTTCGAGCCGAGCCTGCGCACTTCACGCTCTTCGAGGACGCGCAGCAGCGTGGGCTGCACATCCAGCGGCAGCTCGCCGATCTCGTCGAGGAAGACGGTGCCACCGGAGGCTTCCTCGAACGCTCCGATGCGCAGGGCGTCGGCGCCGGTGAACGCGCCGCGTTCGTGGCCGAACAGCTCGCTGCCGATCAAATTCGCCGGTAGCGCGCTGCAGTCGATGACGACGAACGGCTGGTCGCGGCGCGCCGACGCGCTGTGAATGGCCGCCGCCGCCCCCTCTTTGCCGGTGCCGGTTTCGCCCTCGAGCAGCACGGTGATGTCCGCCTTCGCTGCCATCTCGAGCTGGGCGAAGGTGGTGCGCATCGCCAGCGAGCTGCCCACCAGGGGGCCGAAGCGGGTGGCCGTCGACGCCTCGATCTTGTTGTGCGCGGGATCCAGCTCGAAGCGGAGCGCGGAATCTCCGACCCGAATCACGCTGCCCTCGCGCAAAAAGGCTTCCACCACCGCCACGCCGTCGACCCAGGTGCCGTTCTTGCTGCCGAGGTCCTTGACCCGCGCGCCATGCGCATCGACCCGCAGCTCGCAGTGGAAGCGAGAGACAGTCGGATCTTTGAGCGTCAGCTCGTTCGAGGGGTGCGAGCCCATCGAGCAGGCATCGCGGCTCGACGTCCAGCTGCGAGGCGCGTCGGGGCCTGCCACCACCACCAACCGGAAGCGCTGCACCTCGCCGCCCGGCCGTCGCTGGTGAACGCTCGCTTCGGTGGGGCCGTCGCTGAAGGACTTCATCTGCTGATCAGTGCCATCAAAACGGCGAAGAAGTCACGCAAGCAGACCGGGCAGTGCGCCCTGCAGGCCGGGGTGGCCGAACGCGTTGACCTGCATTCCAAACGCCTGGCAGATGGCGACGAGGATGCCGTTATGGGGCGTGAGCTTCGAGTACTGGGAAGCCAACTGTTCCTCGCCCTGCGAGAACTTCACGCAGCGTCCGGTGCGAAACTTTCCACCGCAGCCGCCAGCGATGACGAACGGCTGGTCGATGTTGTCGTGCGACGCCGGGTTGCCCAGCTCGTTGCCCCACAGGATGATGGTGTTGTCGAGCGCGGTGCCGTTGCCTTCGGGGATCGCCTCGAGCCGGCCCATCAGGTACGCCAGCTGCGAGGCGTACCAGGCGTTCGTCTTCGCGAGGTTGAGACGGGCGGTCGCGCCGGTCGCGCCGGGGTCGTTCACCAGGTGGGCCAGATCGTCGTGGGTGTTCAGGTTCAACCCAATCCACGGCATGCCCAGCGCGGCGCCTCCCCACTCGTATTGCAGCGAGATGAAGCGCGACAAGTCACAGGCGATGATCTGCGAAATCAGATCCATCTGCAGGGTGCTGATGGTCGGGTACTGCGACAGCGTGGCAGCGCTGACCGCGGCAGGAGCGGCCGGCTTCTGACAGGCGACTGTCACGGTGGCCGAGATGCGCTTTTCGATCGTGTCGATCGCCGTGAGGTGCGCTTCGAGCTTTTGCTTCTCGGGGCCAACCAGCCGTTTGCTCAGCCGCCCGATGTCTGCCTTGACGGTGTCGAGCACCAGCCGCTTCTTCGCGTCTGCTTGCTGGGTGGGTGGGCCGCCCGGGAGCATCAGGTTCTTGAAGACCTTGTTGTAGACCTCGAGCGGGCTGTCGATGCTCGGCAGTCGAGCGCCACCCGCGCCGAAGAAGAAGCTGTCGAACGATGAGTACCCGGCCTGGGCTCCCACTCCGAGCTGCAGCGACGGGAACTTGGTCCCCGCGCCGTAGGTCGCCGCGAGGAACTGGTCGATGGAGGGGCCGGTGGGCCACAGGTCTCCGCTCTTCGTCACGGGCGCCGTGCCAGTGAAGAGGGAGCACGGCCCGCCCTGGTGACCCGCGTGCTCTCCGTAATAGCCAGGGTTGGCCGACGACTCGTAGACCGACGCCATGTCGACACCCACCGGGATGAAGAGCTTCGAGCGGTAGGGAGCCAGAGGCGCCAGCGCCGCGTTCGCAAACGAGATGTCGAAGTCGGTCTCTCCGGCTTTGGGGTTCCAGTAGTCGGGCGTCGAGCCGTGCGGGCTGCAGATCAACACCAGCCGCAGCGGGAAGGCAGCCGCCCCCTCTGCCACCGACGCGTGCAGCATCTGGGCGAACGGCATCGCCATCCCGAACGCTCCCAGACTTTTGACGAAGGCCCGACGGGTCAAGCTGTTGATTGCCATCTGATCAATTCCTCTGGGCCAGCCGGTGGGTGAATTCTTCGGAACGAACGACGGCGACGACCACGTCACGAACTCCGGCCTCGCCCTTCTGAAAGCGTTCGAACGTCGCCGCGATGTTGCAGTGCTCTGCGTTGGTGTTGCTGCGGGCGAGCGCGAACTGAAACCAGTTGCGGGTGAAGCAGGCGCGCACTTCGGCGCTGTTGCCCAGCTTCTGCCCCAGCGCGACGGCGCCGGTGAAGGGGCCGTTGGAATCGGTGAACGTCAGCTCGCCTGAGGCGTCGACGGCCACTCCGTTCTCGGTGATGCGGTGCTGGCCGATGCCGTCGTAGTTCTCGAAGCCGAAGCCAATCGGGTCCATGAACTTGTGGCAGCCAACGCACGAGCCGGACGAGGTGTGCTGCTCGAACCTGGCCCGGGTGGTGGTGGCGGCGGTGGGGTTCGTCGAGGGGAGCACGAGGCTCACTCCGGGAGGAGGCGGCGCAATGGGCTGGCAGAAGATGCGGGTTCGAACCTGCTTGCCCCGCTGCACCGGAGAGCTCAGGTCCCGCTGCGCCCAGGTCGCCAGCACGCTCGCGTGGGTGAGCAGCCCCGCCCGCTGCGTTCCATCGAGCGTCACCTTGCCGAAGGAAGCCGGCGCTGCGACGGCGTACACCTTTGCGAGCGAGGCATCGATGAACGAGTAGTTCGCGGTGAAGAGGGTGCGCAGCGTGCCATCGGAGGCGAAGACCACGTCCTCGACGAAGGCCGAGGTTTCCCGGCGCATGCTCGACGCGAGCGCCGGGCTGAAGAGCGGAAATACGGTGGTGTCTTTGTCGAGCTTCTCGAGCCGGTCGATTCCCAGCCATTGCGAGAAGAACGCGCTCACCTGCCGACGGGCCTGCGGAGTCTTCATCAGCCGCAGCACCTCGCGCTCGCGGCCGTCGGGGCTGGTGAGATCCGCCGCCGCCGATAGCGTCGCGTCTGGAGGCGCGCCGGTCACCAGGTACGCCAGCTCGGCGGCGATCTCGTCCAAGGTCAGCTGGGTGGGGGCCGCGCCCGCGACGGCGGCCGCTCCCAGCTCGGTGCGAAAGAGAAAGTTGGGCGACTGAAAGACGACCTGCAGCATCAGGCCGATTCCAGCCTTGAAGTCCGCCCCCGCGCGGCCCGCCTGGTAGACGGCGAACAGGCCCGCCCTCTCTTCCGCCGTCACCTCGCGTCGGTACGCCTTCTTCACGAAGTCGTTGATGAACGCCCGCGCACACACCTCGTCGCCGGTGCTCGTGCACGGCAGCAGCGAAGCCAGGTTCGTGACCGCGAGGGTCGCCATCGTCTCGGCCGCGACGTTGAGCTTGTCAGCAAACTCCTGCGTCACTTGAAGATGGTCCGCCTGGTTGGTGTACCCACCCGACGAGGTGTCGATCGGAAACGAGGTCGACGGCGTCAAGGGTTGGGCCAGCAGCTGCGAGAAGGTGGCGTCGAGCTCGGCGCGGGTGAGCCGCCGGACGCGGGCTGCTGTTGCTGGGCCGGCGGTCACGACGCAGGCGACGGTCGTCCCCCCACCTGCACCGCCCGACCCAGGTGCGCCCGGCGCGACACCGGGCTGCAATGGACCCTCGATGACTCCCTCACATCCGGCCAGCAACAGCAGCCCAAGACCTACCGTCGTCGCACGCATGGACAGCGCTTGAGCATTCGCCATGCCGCTTCCAGCGCAGCTGCAACCTCGCGGCACCAGGGATGATTGCGATCGGGCGAGCCAGAAGTGATGGCTCGGGCCCCCATGCGTTGTCGACTGGAGGTCGACTACTGAGAGAACGGATCGACGCCGTCGCCGCCTTTGATGTTCGCGGCCGCTTTGCGCTTGCGCTTGGGCTGGAGGCTCGCGACCGAGCCAGGTGCGGGAAAACCCGCCGGCCCCCTCGAGCTTCGCCACCCCACCGCGCCCAAGCAGCTCGAGCAGCAAACGACAGCGGCTGAAGGCCGAGGACTCACCGAGGCCGAAGGTCAAAGCAGCCGAGCGCGCCCGCGCCGGCGCAGGCATCGGGAGCCGGTCGCGTGGCGGCATACACCCCCAGCCCGACTCCGGCTGCGACGACGAGCGCGACCGGGATGATCCACGCCAGGTGACGCGAGCCGGACGGCTCGGGGCCAGGCGCAACGAGGTCGACCTTCGGCGCCGGCACGAGGACCGCGACGACCGGGCGATCCTGCACGGGGCGGTCTTTCGGAGCGGCGGCCTTCTTGGCAGACAGCTCCAGCTCGAGCTCGGCGATCATCTCGCGCACCTGGGGCCGTTCGCGTGCGTCGCGCGGCGCCTTGTCGAGGTAGCGCTCGAACATCTCTTTGGACTGCTCGGGCTGGCCGGCGCGGCGATAGGCCTGCGCGAGGTTGATGAGAAACTCGGGGCGCGGCGCGAGCGCGTAGCCGGCGGCAAACTCACGGATCGCATCGTTGAACTTGCCCAGGTCGTAGAGCGTCTTGCCTGCGCGAAAGTGGGTCTGGGCGCGCCGCAGGGGATCGTCTTCGGCCGCCAGCGCGACTGCGCTGATCAGCACCCCAAGCAAAGCCAGCCGAGCCACCATTGCGCGCGAGCGTATCATCTGGCCGTGATCGCGCTGGCGGTGGTCGAGCTCAACCCACTACTCGTGCCTTGTAGTCGTACATCGGCGCGAAGCCGGTGGGCCCGCTGGGCCCGCTGCCTCCGGTGGCGATGGTCGGCAGGCCCATCATCCGCCGCAGCTGGTTCCAGTCGTCCATCGTCACCTTGCCCGGAACAGCGCCGGTGCGATTCGAGCAGCGCTCAAACCACACCGGGGGCGGGCGCGCACGCTGGCGGCGGATGCGCTGGCGCTGTTTACGGCCGAAGGGCCGGCCGGCGCGGAACACGCGGCCGAAGTGCGCCGGTGGTCGGCGAAGCCGCACTGAAAGCTATGGCCGCAAGCGCGTCGACCCGTCGGGCCAGCTGTATGTGGCCGACTTGAACCGGGTCCGAAAGTACGCACCCGCGCTCGGCACCGTGTCCGCCGAATCAGACCTGTGTTGGCGGCGGCATTGCGAGTGTCTGCGGAGCGTGAGCTTCCGATTGCACCGGTCAGTGGAGACCGAACGGATCGAGAAGCTTCACCCCGGCGCGCCTGAAGTCTCGCGTGTTGTGCGTGACAACAGTCAGACCATGTTCTCGTGCCGTCGCCGCGATCAGGCTGTCTTTGATGGGCATCGCAAATCCCTTTCGGCGCAGTTCCGAGAGGAGGCGGGCCCAGGTTCTGCCTGTCTGGGCAGTAAACGGAAGACACGGCATCGTGCCCACAGTCTGTGCGAACCAAAGCTCGAGTGAAGCGCGCTTACGCCCGTTCGAAAGCCGGAGAATCCTCAACTCGAGCTCTCCCAGGATGATCGGATCCACGACCAGGTCGGGCTCGTGGAGCGAGAGCCAAGTCACGACTTCGGGTGCTGGCTCGACGCGACGGCGGGGACCAGCGTCTTCCTGGCCTACAGCGACGGAGCGCTCTACATGAGCGCGCTTGCAACCAACGCGTACGTGCTGAAGATCGCGTGCAAGTGAGTTGCGTGGGTTGGATGCCTCGCCTGTCTGCCCCGTAACGACTACGAGACGAACCCGGAGTCCGACGGAGCAGATCCTGATGGCCCCGGAGAGCGCGCTCCTGGCCGCCCTCGACACCAATCTGCTTCTTGCTTGGAAGCGACCCCTGAGAACCGCGGGACAGCGCTCAGCTGTAACGCGGGCCGGCTCCGCTCGACAGAGGGCCGAAAACGCCCGCGCCCAACGCGGCCGGAATCTGCGGAGGCGCGGTGATCAACCGGGGAATCCACTTCCCGGCGGTGACGAGCTCCATGTGCGAACACCCGGCAGCGTGGTGCGTCACCTTCGCGCGCGACGACGCCGGCAATGCGCGCAGCCACGCCTCCGCCTTCGCGTACGTGGCTTGCCCCACCATCACGAGCTCGACGTCGCGTCGAAGCCACGCGTCGAACGGCTTCGGGTCACCGTAGAAGCCATCGAGCAGCACGACCTTCGTCACCCGCGGCGACGACAGCCACGCCTTCACCGTCCGATTTCCGCCGCTGTGCGCGACGACCAGCACCGCGTCCGCCTTCGGAACACCGTGCGCGCGCGCGACTTCGGCCAGCAGCCTCTCGAGGTCGGGCCAGAACACGCGCTGCTGTGGACCCTGCGGCGCTTCGGGCACCACGAACAACGCCTCAACTCCACTCTCTGCGAACTGCTTCGCCAGCCCGTGCCCTTCGAACGCCGAGTCCGCGTCGTCGCGGTACCCGTGCACGTACACAACGACCATCGACGGCACCGCTGCCCCCGCGCGCCAGGTGTGAATCGGCCCGTTGTCCGTCGTCCACCGCTGGTGGGTTCCCGTCGCTGCCACCACCGCCATCAGCACCGTCGCGAGCGTCATGCGCCCGTGGCTGTGCACCTCTCATGCGGCACCTTTTGACGAGCAGGGGCGAGTGGTTGCGAAGTCGACCGGGGTTCGCGGCGTCACACGGCGTTACACCCGGTAACGTTGGGTGACGCTGGCCGGCCCCTCGATCAGTGGATGGTCAGCATCTGCTCTGGCGGAGGGGTCGCAATCCCCATCACGTCCTGCCGTCGAAGGTGGTGAGGCTGTTCGTGGTGCTGCTGAAGACAGTAATCGAGAGCAGCGCCCCCCGCTTCGGCTCGAAGGCCAGCGTTTGCGAAGAACAGTCTGGGACTGGCCCGAACGAGCACTCGACCAGCGTGCTGGCGCCGTTGATGAACGCGATCTGCGGGGCGCGCGTTTCGGCGGGGAGAATGGTGTCCCCGAGGCCGATCAACGATTGTCGAGGGTCAGGTTTTTCGCCGTGGTGAAAGACCCCCGCCGTGCCGAAAGACGGATCCAGCTGACCGTCGCCGAGCGTGCGGAGAATCCGGTTGTTCCCCGAATCGGCGATGTAGATCCGGTCACCCTCGTCGGTGCACATTCCCTTCGGCTGCTTCAGCCCCGGCACCGCCCCACACGGCTTGAGGTGCGCGTCGAAAATATGAACGCGGTCGGGCTCGGCCACCAGCACGGCGCGTGTGCCGGAATAGGAATCGCCTTCATTTGAGCCGCTGGCCTTCAACGGCTCGACCACTATCAACGTGGGGTTCTCGACCTGCGCGGTGTCGGTCACTGCGGGTGCACTGCCGATCGGCACCTGCGCAGTGGCGCAGAGCCACGCTTCGTCTTCCCGGGGTTGCAGGCCGAGAAGCCAAGCGCCACGACCATCAACCACGTCTTCATCGGGACTCCGGGCATCGGTAGCCGTCGACACAGAAGGGCGCTTGGGCGCCAGCGCATCGTGCCGCCCCGACTGCCAGATGCGCACAGCAGCGAGGTGAGGAAGATGGATGCGAAAGAGCGGTGCAGGAGCCGGGAAGTGGCGGGGTGAACAAGTCGTCGCGGACGCTACTCGAACGCGGTGCACCGGTGAGGGCCGCACGGTCGAGCGGCGCTTCGGTAAACACGACGGCCTCAAACGGCACGGAACATTTCCGGTGTCGGCTGGCGCTCTTCATGTCACGCCGCGTTGACACCCAGTAACGTCGAGCGACGGTGGCCGGCCCCGACGCTCCCCTGCTTTGCGTGATGTTCGGCCCGCGCCGAGGGACCACGCGCACGCTCGACCGCCGCCTGGTCGTCGGCCGCGGCGCGGAAACCGACCTTCAGCTCATCGACGAGAAGGTCTCGCGAGAGCACTGCACCTTCGAGCGCGACGGCGACGCGGTCATCCTCAAAGACCTCGGCTCGCGCAACGGCACCTGGGTGAACGGCGAGCGCCTCACCGCGCCCCGCACCCTCGTCACCGGTGACCAGGTCGGCATCGGCTCGACCGTCGTCGCGTACGCCCCCGACTTCGAGGCCCTTCGCACCGTCGATGGCGAGTCGACGCTCATCCTCAGCCACGCGGCCCCCGCGCAGACCATCTTAGCCGCCGACGCGAGCGAGGCCGACTTCGCCGCCGCAGGCCGCCTGCTCATTCGCGCCTCGCTGAGCACCGACCGCGCCGAAGCCGCCACCGCGCTCGCCGAAGCCTTCACCTCAGGCCTTCGCGCTGAACAGGTCGCCGTCTGTCTGCGTTCACCCGAAGGCGCGCTGCTCCCGTGGATCGCCACCCCGCACGGCACCAGCGTCTCGGGCAGCCGACCTCTGGCCGACCTCTGCTTCCGGTCGCTCAAGGCCGTCGCCGCCAACGAGCCGCAGAGCCGCCCATCGTCCGACGCGAACACCACGCGGGTGTTGAAGGCGCGCGCGCACGTGCTGGCCGCTCCTCTTCTTCGCGAAGGGCAGCCCTTCGGAGTCGTCTTCGCCACCCGCACCCGCGAGTTCGACTCTCAAGAGCTCGCCCTGGCGACGGTGCTCGTGACGGCGGCCGCGAATGCGTTGCGGCCGGTGGTTGTCTCTTCCCCGGAAGTCGACGCGCCCGTCGCCGAGAGCGCCTCGATGCGCGAGGCCGTGCGCGTCGCGAAGGCCGCGGCCCGCTCACTCTCGACCGTGCTCATCACCGGCGAGAGCGGCACCGGCAAAGAAGTCATCGCCCGCCTCATCCACCAGAGCAGCGCGCGCGCGAAAGGCCCGCTGGTCGCCGTCAACTGCGGCGCCATTTCCCCGCAGCTCGTCGAGTCCGAGCTCTTCGGCCACGAGAAGGGCGCCTTCACCGGCGCGCTCGCCGCGCACGCTGGCGTCTTCGAGCGCGCCGACGGTGGCACGCTGTTCCTCGACGAGCTCGGCGAGCTTCCGCTGGCGCAGCAGGTGAAGCTGCTTCGCGTGCTCGAAGACCGCCTGGTCCAGCGGGTCGGAGGCCGCGCTCCGATTCCCGTCGATGTCCGCGTGGTGGCCGCGACGAACAAGTCGCTCGAGGCCGAGGTGGCGCAGCAGCGTTTCCGCGAAGACTTGTTCTGGCGCCTCAACGTCGTGCGCATCGCCCTGCCGCCGCTGCGCGAACGCAGAGAAGACATCGTGCCGCTCGCGAAGCGCTTGCTGAAGCGCCACGCGGGAGGAGCAGACGTCGACCTCAGCCCCGACCTCGCCCACGCGCTGACCCGCTGCGACTGGCCGGGCAACGTGCGGCAGCTGTCGAACGCGCTCGAGCGGGCCTGGGTGCTGCGCGCGGGTGAGGCGCTGACGCTTACGGACTTGCCGCCCGAAGTTGTCGCGCCGCGCGCGAGTGAAACCAAGACCGGAACGCTGGACGAGTTGATCCGCGCGGTGGAAAGGGAACAGATTCAGCTCGCGCTGCGTCGCACGCGCGGCGTGAAAGCAAAGGCGGCCGAGCAGCTGGGCATCTCTCGCCCGACCCTCGACCGGAAGCTTCAGGAGTACGGCATCGACTGGCTCGAATGAACTTCCTCTGCCCCAGCTGCCGCACGCCGTTGCCGCCTCCGGGCGCGAACCAGTGCGCGGGCTGCACGCAGTGCGGGGTGGTGGTCGACCTGACGGGCATCGACACCGCGCCCGGGCAGGCGCGGCTGTGGCCGCAAATCGACCTGGCCTCAGAGACGTTGGGTGGCTTCAAGCTCGACCGCACGCTGGGCGCGGGAGGCATGGGCGCCGTCTACGCAGCGACGGGCCCCACCGGAGCTCAGGTCGCGGTGAAGGTGCTCTCGCCGCTGCTGGCCGCCGAGCCGGGGCTTCGCGAGAGGTTTCGCCGCGAGGCGCACGCGCTGCGCGCCATCAACCACAAAGGCGTGGTGCGCATCCTCGACGAAGGCGAAGAGCGCGGCTTTTGCTGGTACGCGATGGAGCGCATCGACGGCGCCGACCTTCGCGAGGTGTTGAAGAAGGGCCGGATGTCGACGGTCGACGCCGAGAAGCTGGCGCGCGCGCTGCTGGAGGCGCTGGTCGCCGTTCACGACGCTGGCCTGGTGCACCGCGACATCAAGCCGGGAAACATTCTGCTCGCCGCCGATGGCCCGAAGCTCTGCGACTTCGGCATCGCGCGGTTCGACGGGCAGTCGACGCTCACCGAGTCGGCGGCGATTCTCGGCTCGCTGCGGTACATGGCGCCCGAGCAGCGCTGGGGGAAAAGCGGCCCGCTGTCCGACCTGTACGGCATCGGCGTGGTGCTGCACGAGGCGCTTTACGGCGGCGTGCCGGGCGAGGTCGCGACCGAAGGCAAAGTGCCCGAGTGGATGACGGACTTCGTGACCCTGATGGTCAGCGCGCGCGCGGAAGACCGCCCGAACTCGGCGCGCGCGGCGCTGAAGGTGCTCGCCATCTACAAGAGCCGGCGCCGGCGCATCGTGCTCACCGCGCTGGGCATGCTCGTCTTCTCGGGGCTCATCGCGGGTGGCGCGCTCTACGGGCCGTCGATGCGGAGGGCGAAAGAGGTCGAGCTGCCCCCGCCTCCCCCGGTGCGCGTGGCCCCAGTGGTGCTCGAGGTCGCCGATGCGGGCGCCGTGGTCGAGGTCGAGGTCTTCGATGCCGGGATTCCAGTGGTCGAAGTGGTGGTGCCGCCGCCGCCGAAGCCTGCGGTGAAGACGGCGCCGCCGAAGGGTAAGTCGAAGAAGCCGTCGAAGCTGGCTCCGCCCAAAGGCGGCTGATCAGCAGCGGCCGTTCATCCCGAGAGAACCTTCCGTTCATCCCGAGAGAAGTCGAGGGATGAGCCTGCGCAAAGCCGCGGTGCCGAGGCGGGGGAGTGGAGCATCCGTGCCGCTCCGCGATGCGGGACGAATCGGGTTTCGCGCCTGCCCCGCCCCTCTGACGTGCGGCTGGCACGTGCGCTGCTCCCTCGAGAAACACCGTCCCGGGGTGGGACGGCTTCTCGAAAAGTGAGGAAGCCAAGAATGGAGTTCGGAAAAAAGTACACCGTGTTTTCGGTTCGCAAGGCCGACAGCAGCGGGGCAGCGGTGTGGATTCGCGCCGGGTACGCGTGGGCCAATCGAGATGGCTCGGCCAACGTGACGCTCGACGTGCTCCCCATCGACGGAAAGCTTCACATCCGGGAAGCAGGAGAACGGCGGGAGTACGCCGGCTCGACGAACGAGAAGGCGGAAGAGCAGCTCGAGGCGCAGACAGATTCACAATTCATGGGGGGACACTGAAATGAAACAGGCAATGACGATGGTGGCGGTGGCGGCGGTTGTTTTTCTGGGGCTCGGCAACGCGGAGGCGGCTCCACGAAAGCCGGCGAAGCAGGTGTCGGGAGTCATCAACCTGAATCAGGCGACGGCGGCGCAGCTCGACCTGCTGCCCGGCGTGGGGGCGAAGGCAGCGGCTCGGATCATCGAGTTCCGCAAGAAGACGCCCTTCACCCGCCCGGAGGAAATCGTGCAGGTGAAGGGGTTCGGCAAGAAGAAGTACGACCGTCTCAAGCCGCACCTCGCGGTCGCGGGCCCAACCACCCTGCGAACCCTGCAGGCGGCCGCGATGGCGAGTGAAGGTCCGACCGAACAAGGTCGCGCAGGCCCGCCCGCGAAGAGGTAGCGGGCGGAGGAAACGAGCCTCCGGCCCTGGTGCCGGGGGCTCGGTTCATCCACAGAGATGTACTGAGCCCCGCCATCTGCGCGATCAGGTGGTTACGCAGTGACCAAACCTGTTCGGCGCTCGTCTGGCGATCTCTGAAGGCCACCTTGGGCAGCACGTCGTCCAGGTGGGCAGAGGCCTCGTGCGCCCTCCGAGTCCCGGAGGCTGCCCGAACGCGGTTGCGGGCGACCAACACTATAGTGCGCAGCCGCGGATGGAACCCTGCCCTTCGAGCGCCGACCTGGCCGACTTCACCGCCGCGCGGCTCGATCCGCGCCGGCTGGTGCAGGTCGCGCAGCACCTCGTCGGCTGTGAGAAGTGTCGCGCGCTCGCGTTCAACGCCGAGGCGCTCGCGGCGATCGAGGCGGTCGCGGACACCGCGCCGGGAGACAGTGGCAAGGCCTCGGGGGGAGAGCTGTCCGTCACTGAAGAAGCACCCGGCCGCTACCGGCTGATCCGCGAGCTGGGTCGCGGCGGGCAAGCGAAGGTCTTCGTCGCGTTCGATCACCACCTGGGCCGCGAAGTCGCGATGAAGGTGCCGCACCTGCCGCTGAACAGCCCGCCGACGCTGCAGGGGCAGACGGTGCTCCGCTTCTTGCGCGAGGCGCGCATCACTGCCCGGCTCGACCACCCGAACATCGTGCCGATTCACGAGATCGGCCGGCGGCTCGACGGCACGTACTACTGCACCCAACGGCTGATCCGCCCGTCGCAGGAAGCCAAGCGGGTACGCACCCTTCGCGCCGCGCTGTCCGACGCACAGACCCCAGCCAGCCGCCTGCTTCTGCTGCCCAACTTCGTCGCCGTCTGCAACGCGGTCGCGCACGCCCACTCGCGTGGCGTCCTCCACCGCGACCTCAAGCCCGACAACGTGGTCATCGGTGCGCTCGGCGAGACGGTCGTCCTCGACTGGGGTCTGGGCCGGATCCAGGGCGACACGTCGGAAGGCGGCGTCCCCAACCCGCAACTCGACGACGGCGTGGTGAGCCTCGTTGGCCACGTGATGGGCACGCCGTCGTACATGAGCCCGGAGCAGGCGCTGGGCGCCCACGACCGCGTCAGCGAGCGCAGCGACATCTGGAGCCTCGGCGCGATGCTCTACGAGATCCTCACCGGCTCCCCGCCCTTCCTCGGAGCGACCGCGCAACAGGTCGTCACCCGGGTGAAGACCGAGCCGGTCACGCCAGTGTTGACGCAGACGCCGGATGCTCCGCGAGCGCTCGCCGCGGTCGCGATGCAGGCGCTCGAGCGGGACCCCGCGCGCCGGTACGCATCGGCCGAGGCGCTCGCCAGCGACGTGTCGGCGTGGCTCGCCAACCTGCCGGTGCACGCCTACCGGTACTCGCTGCTCGAGCAGGTGCGCCTGTTCGCCGCGCGCCACAAGACAGCCACTGGCGTTGGGCTGATCGCGCTGGTGCTGCTGGGCCTGTCGTCGGCCTTCGTCCTCCACAGCTATGGGCAAGCCAAGTCGTGGCTCGCCGAGGTCTTCGTCGCTCGCGCGCGGTACGCCGAAGAGAACCTGCAGTGGGATGCGGCCGCCGCCTACTACGCCGCCGCCCGCGCGCAGGAAGACCGGGCCGACGCGCGGCTGGGCGCGATGCTCGCGGCGAACCGGGCCGAGGTCCACGTGCGGCGGCTGCGGGGACACAGCGGGTCGGTGCTCGGGCTGGCGCGCTCTCCGGACGGGCTCACGTTGGCGTCGGCGTCTTTCGATCGCACCGCGCGGCTGTGGGACGTGAAGACGGGCGAGACGAAGCGCATCCTCACTGGCCATCAGCGACCGGTGACCTCGGTCACGTTCTCTCCCGACGGGCGCTGGCTGGTGACGACCTCGGAAGACGGCACGGCGCGGCGGTGGGACCTGGAGGCCGGCACGCCGGGCGAGGTCCTCGTCGCCAGCAAGGGGTCCTTCAACGCGGCTGCGTTCAACTTCGATGGCAGCCAGTTGGTCCTGGGCGGGGAAGACCGGTCGGTCTGGCTCGTGTCGCTTGGCGACCGCGCGATCCATCGCACCCCACCCGCGGACGCCGGCATCGACGCTCTCGGTGGGCCGGTCTACGGGGTCGGCTTCACGCCTGATGGGCAGAAGATCGTCTCGGTCGGCTGGGACAGGAAGACCCGATTCTGGTCGGCCGATGGCCGCTTCACGCTCCTGTTCAAGCGCAAGGACCACAAAGACGCGGTGCTCTCGGTGCGGTTTTCCCCCAATGGGAAAGAGATGGCCACCGGATCTCGCGACGGCACGGTGCTTCTCTACGAGCTCGCTCGGCTCGAGAACAAAGACGACCTTCCACGCGACGGCAGCCAGAGAGAGGACGGCGGAGCGACGAACGACGACTACCTGCCCGTGCCGCTGGTCGGTCATGAGCAGAAAGTCTACTCGGTGGATTTCTCCCCGAGCAGCCAGCTGCTCGCCTCGGGAGGAACCGACAAGGCCACGCGGCTCTGGTTTGCGGGCGCGAATCCGCGCGTCAAAGGCGGGCCAAACTGGCGGGCGCTGGTGAGCGCGTCGTACCGGGGCGAGAAAGAGATCAACGCGGTCGTGTTCACCGACGACAGGCAGATCGCCTCGGCGGGTGAGGAAGGCGACATCTTCCTGCGCACCTTCGAGGCGAGCTTCCCCGAGGATTCAGCGCTGCGCCTGGACTCGCTCATAACGTTGCCGGCGACGGGCCAGCTGGTCACGCCGTTCGCGCGGGGCTACGAGGTACGGCCGCTCGCGAGCTTCGATCCCGCGCTGGCCACCCAGCATGCGCTGAAGGCCCCGGGGGTTGCGATGAGCGCGCTGTCCGTCAGCCCTGACCAGAAGCAACTGCTGGGCGTGTGCCTCGTGAACCGGTTGTGCTGGCAGGACCTCGAGCACCACACGGACCTCGAGCAGTTCGAGTTTCCTGCTGACGTCGAGCTCACCTCGACCCACTTTTCGGCCGACGGAAAGTGGGCCGTCGTCTCGATGGTCAACGGGCCAGTGGCCATCTTCGACGCGCAGACCCGCAAGCAGGTGAACGCGCTACCGCTCGGGCCGACCGGGGTCTTCTCCGTGGTGTTCTCGCCCGACAGCGCGCTGCTGGCGACCGCCAGCTACGACAGGCAGATCCGCTTCTGGAACACGACGACCTGGCAGCAGGTGCGTTCGCTCGAAGGCCACGAGCACGGAGTCCGGCGGGTCGTGTTTTCACCGGACGGAAAGCTGCTCGCGTCGGCGAGCTGGGATCGCAGGGTCGGCATCTGGGACGTGGCGACGGGCCGGAACCTCGCGATGCTCCGCGGGCACCTCGAGCAGGCCTCCGCGGTGGCGTTCTCCCCCGACGGAAAGATGCTCGCCTCGGGCGGCTGGGACGGAATGCTGCGGCTGTGGAGCGTCGAGTCGCAACAAGAGCTCGCCCGCTTCTTCAGCGACGAAGGCCGCGTCTGGTCGATCGCCTTTTCGCCCGACGGGAAGAGCCTGTTCTACGGCGGCATGCTGCCGCACCGGCTCGAGTTCAAGCCGCTCGCCTCGGCGCACGAGTCGCTCGCGACCGCGCTCAAGGCCGGCGCCTACCGGCTCGAAGGCCCGAACCTCGTGCGCTGAAGAGGACGCGGGCGGAAGAGCGCGCCTCGAGGCCCTCGAAGAGCCGCCGCAGCCGCTTCAGCACAGCCTCCAGTTCCGCCGCTCCACGGCGCGCAACAGCTTCGCGTCCTTCACCACCACCGGGCGCCCACGCGAAGTCACTCGAGGCCCAGGCGAAGACGACCCGCTTCGAGTCCGACTTCTACAAGCTGGGCGACGCGGCCCTGGGCTCGATCCTCGGGTTCGTGCTCACCAGCGACTGACCCCTTCAGCTGGGACGGCTCAAATTGGTTTGCACCGAAAACCCGATGGCGGGGTCTGGATAGCAGACCGCCATGCGCCCTCTCCTCAACCAAACCCTGCTCGCGTGCCGCCGGTCACGCTGCTTGGAACGATCTCGATGAACGCGTGGAGTGCTGCGCTTCGCCACCTTCGGGTCGGCGCCCGTCTCTCGCCCGCTCAGCGGCAGTGGCGCTGCCAGCTACAAACTGCGCCTGCTCCCCGGACGCTACGACGTCGGGCTCGAGAACAGCTCCGACTGTGGCGTGGGCGGTGCCCTGCCTTGCCGCCTTGACCTCCGCGGCCGGCACGACGCCGGGCCCTTCGTGACGAGAGAACCCATGAACCAATCGATGATGCGAAGCGCTGCCCTGGTGGGATTGCTGGTGCTGGCGAGCGGCTGCGGCGGGCCCTCCGCGCCGTGGTGCGGACCCGAGACATGCAATGGCTGCTGCAACGGTGAGATCTGCGAAGGGGGAACCGAGCCGTCGGCGTGTGGTACCGCTGGCGCGGCGTGCCTGAACTGCGCGACCTGCTCGGCCGGAACCTGCGGCGCCGGTGGAGGAGCCGGTGGTGGCAGCGGCGTCGGCGGTGGCGCGGGCGGAGGCGGCGGGCTGGTGTGCGCGGCGCCGCTGATCGCCTGCGGCACCGCCTGCGTGGATCCCCGGAGCGATGCCAACCACTGCGGCAGCTGCGCGACCGTCTGCACCTCGGGCTGCTCCGCGGGGCAGTGCTCGATTCTGCCGGCCGACTGCACCGAGCAGCCCTGCCCCTCGCTCGGCTACTACTGCGATCTGTCCAGCAACCAGTGCAAGGCCGGCTGCGTGCTCGACACCCAGTGCTCGGGCCCGCTCAACACCTGCGACACCACGTCCCGCACCTGCGGGTGCAAGGCAGGCAGCTGCGGCGCCTCGAGCTACTGCACGGCCGCGCGCGCCTGCGCTGCGGGCTGCGAGCAGAACAGCCAGTGCAGCGGCCAGAACAACACCTGCCACCTGCCGAGCCACACCTGCGTCTGCAGCGCCAACAGCTGTCCGGCGGGCAACTTCTGCGGCTCGGACGGAGCCTGCAAAGTCGGCTGCGGCTCGAACGCCCAGTGCGCTGGCCCGAACGAGAACACCTGCAACCTCGTCACCCACGCCTGCGAGTGCAACCCCGGCTTCCACAAGTGCGGCGGCGTCTGCGTCTCGAACACCTCGATCAACTCGTGCGGCGCCAGCTGCACCCCTTGCGCCGCGCCTCCCGCGCACGCGACCACCACGTGCACCGCCAGCGCCTGCAGCTTCGAGTGTGCACCGAGCCACTTCCGCGTCGGCGCCTCGTGCTACCCGAAGCAGGCCCTCGCCGCGACCTTCGACGTCGGCAACGAGATCACCTGCTCCGTGAACGAGCTCAGCGGGCTCACCCAGTGCAACACGTTCATCCAGAGCGGCACACCGGACCTCGTGTACCTGGCCGCCAGCTACGACATCCTCTGCGCCCTCTCGAGCACCGGCACCGTCTACTGCGCCGGCAGATCCAACTACAACGGAGACCTCGGCGTCGGCCTCACCCCTTCGTACTCCCCCACCTTCCTGCCGCTGCCGAACCTGCCGACGAACGTCGTGAAGATCGGCCACAACGACAGCCGCGGGTTTGCCCTCACGGCCACGGGAGACGTCTGGCGCTGGGGCGACGGCTGGCAGACCAACACCGGCTCGAACCCCTGGGCCATCAACCCCTCGCCTACGCCGTCGATGTTCCGCTCGGGCGTGAAGGACATGTCGGTGGCCAGGGACTACCTCTGCGTCATCACCACCAGCTCGCCCGATCAGATCGCCTGCTCGGGCGGCTACAGCGGGAGCAACGGCTCGTACTCGACCAAGTACGTCAACGCCCCCAGCGGCGCCGTGCTCGAGAAGGTCTCCTACGCGGCGGATCACGGCTGCGCGATCGACTCGCTCGGAGCCGTCTACTGCTGGGGAAGGGCGTCGGGCGGCAAACTCGGCTACTCCACCACCTCGATCGCCGACCAGCCGCTCACCGCGGTGCCCAACTTCCCGCCCCCCGGAACGAAGGCGATCGCCGTCGCGGTCACCAGCTACCAGAACTCGTGCGCGCTGCTCGACACCGGCAAGCTCTACTGCTGGGGCCAGCTGGGCACCGCGAACGTGGCGACCCCCACCCCAACCGCGGTGCGGCCGACGTTCACCTTCACGAACCTGGCCGCCAACTGGCAGCGGATCTGCCCTTCAGGCGCGACCGGGTGCTTCAGGCCGTAGCCTTCAGGCGCTGAAGCCGGGGAGGATCGCTAGAGCATCCCAGGCCGGTGCGCTCCGACAAGGTCGCGGCGAGCTTCTCGAGGCGGGTGCCCGAGCCCCAGATGATCACCGAAGCGACCAGGAACAGCACGGCGTTGAGCCACGGAGGCGTTCACCGGCATGCTGCTGCTGGCCACCACCATCACCGCCGTGGTGATCCTCAAGAACCTCGTGTAGAGGCCGGCGTAGGGAGTCAGGATCGCATTGAAGCTAGAGGCCTCGCCGACGAAGTGAAGATTGGGACTGAAATCGGGTTGGCGTCCGGCCAACAAGCTGTACATGGTGGTCGACATCTTCAGCCGTCGCATCGTCGGCTGGGACGTGCACGACGAAGAGTCTTCTGACTTGCCCTTCGAAACCATCGAAGCTGCTCGCGCCTGGCCAAGCGCGCACACCTCTACGCGCTCGCGCAGTCGGAACCCAAACCGCTGGAAGGCGGCCATGCGCCTCGAGGCGGGCGCTGGATTCGTGGAGTTCAGCGGGGCGCAGTTGCTGGATCGCCCCTGCGCGCGGCGTGCACGAATGAATCCCCGCGATCAGTGAGACGGACCCACAGGACGAGCTCCGCTATCCTCGTCGCCGTGACCGAGTTCGAGCGAATCGACATCTTCACCTCGCTGCTTCCACACCCTCGCGCACCGCACGGCCCAGGAGACGACTGCGCCGTGCTGCCGCCTTCGCGCGCCCCGACGTGCGTGACCACCGACGCGGTGGTCGAGAACATCCACTTCACCCGCCCCGCGTTCAGCCTCGCGGACATCGGCCACAAGGCGTTGGCGGTGAACCTGTCTGACCTCGCCGCAATGGGAGCCAAGCCCACGTGGTGGCTCTGCGCCCTCGGCCTGCCGAAGACCTTCACCGCCAATGACCTGCGCGCGCTCGCGACGGGCCTGCGGCCGCTGGCGGTCGAGCACGGCCTGCAGCTGCTGGGCGGAAACGTGACCGCTTCGCCCGTGCTCACCCTCACGCTGACGCTCGCCGGAGAAGCGAAGCGCCCGCTGCTGCGCTCGAAAGCAAAACCAGGACAGCTGCTCTACGTGACAGGGACGCTGGGCGGCGCCGCTGCGGGGCTCCACCTGCCGAAGCTCCGCGCGATGCAGCGTCGGCCCACGCCCCAGGTGAAGCTCGGGCTCCAGGCCGCGCGAAGAAACGCGTCGGCCGCGATCGACATCTCTGACGGCCTGCTCGCCGACCTCGGCCACCTCTGCACCGCGTCAGGCGTCCGCGCGAACCTCGCTTCCGCCGCGCTGCCGATTCACCCCTTGATTCAAAAGCATCCGCGCGGCCTCGACTGGGCGCTGAACGGCGGAGAGGACTACCAGCTGCTCGTCAGCTCCGGCCGCGACTTAGGCGCCGGGTTCACCTGCATCGGCGAGGTCCTCGAGGGCACCGGCGTGACCCTCGACGGCTGCGACGTCGCCTCGAAGGGCTTTGATCATTTCAGAACCCGCTAGCTGGGTCAGCCCCTGGGGGCTCCGCGCAGGCCTTCGATCTCTTTCCGCAGGGCACCAATCTCTCGGAGGATGATTTCTGTATGGGCCTTCTCCTCGCCCTTCAGCTCTTCCGCGACCTGAAGCTGCATCGCGTTCACCACCACCGCGATGAACAGGTTGAGGACCATGAAGGTGGCCACGAGGAGGTAGATGACGAAGAAGATCCACGCGTACGGTGCCTGCACCATCACCAGGCGCGCGATGTCTGGCCAGCCCTCCACCGTCATCACCTGGAACAGCGTGAACAACGAGGCGCCGATGCTTCCGAAGAGGTCCGGCGAGATTTTTCCGAACAGCTGGGTGGCGATCACTGACGAGACGTAGAGGACGAGGCCCATCAGGCCGATGATCGACGCCATGCCCGGGACAGCGGCCAGAAGGGCTCCCACCACGCCGCGCATCGAGGGAACCATGGACACGAGCCGAAGCGCCCGCAGCACGCGCAGGGCGCGCAGCACGCTGAACACGCCGCTGGCCGGCAGCAGCGCGATGCCAACGATGACGAGGTCGAACACCCGCCACGGATCGCGGAAGAAGAGGCCCCGGTAGACGAACATCCGCAAGAGCAGCTCACCCACGAACACGCTCAAGGCCACGCGGTCGAACACGTGGAGTGCGGGGCCAAACGCCGCGCTCAATTCGGGCGAGGCTTCCATGCCCAGCGTCAAGGCGTTGGCCAGGACCAGGACGATGATCGCCACGTCGAAGCGCGGGCTCTCGACAAAGATGCGCGCGCGGTCTCGCAGGCTGGACATGTTCTTTCCGGGGCCGAGCAGGCCTATTTCAGTGGCTTGGACGCGTGCCGCAGGTATCGGTAAAAGTCAGAGTCGGTTCCAAGGAACAACGAGGTCGAACTGTCGAGCGAAGACCGGTAGGCCTCCAACGTTCGAACGAATTGGTAGAACTCTGGGTCGCGGCCGAACACGTCCGCGTAGATTCGGCTCGCTTCCGCGTCTGCTTTGCCCTGGATTTCCTGCGCACGCTTGTAGGCCTCCGACTGGATGCCCTTGAGCTCTCGCTCCTTCTGGCCGCGAATCTCTGCCGACTTGCCCATTCCTTCAGACCTTGACCGTTCAGCAATTCGCTGACGCTCGGAAATCATCCGGTCGAACACCTTCACTTGAACTTCGTTCACGTAGTTGATTCGTCGAATCTGCACATCAACGAGCTCGACGCCAAACTCAGACACCACGGCTGAAGCCCGTTCGAGGATCCGTCGGGTGATTTTGTCGCGGCCGACCTCGATCTTCGCCCCGGCTTCCTGAAGTTCCTTGATCTCGGTGTACTCCTCGTCTTCGAACTCGCGGCTCGACGCTCGAACGACTTCGATCAGGTTGTAGCTGGCGATTGCGTTTCGGGTTTCACCGTCGATCATGTCGTCGAGGCGCGATTGGGCCGTGCGCTCGTCGCGCATCCGCTGGAAGAAGCGCAGTGGGTCTGCGATGCGCCACCGCGCGAAGCTGTCGACCCAGATGTACTTCTTGTCCTTGGTGGGAATCTCGTTGGGCTCTCCCGACCATTCGAGCCAACGCTTCTCGAACCGATTCACTGTGTCTGCCAGGGGGAGCTTGAAGTGGAACCCCGGCTGAACGATCGCCGCTCCGATTGGCTCGCCAAAGCGCGTGATGACCGCCAGCTCTGTTTCGTCGAGCGTGTAACAGGCACATCCGCTCGAGCTCAGCCCAAGAAGAAGCACCCCCAATCCATACGCAGAGCGCTTCATCGTTTGGCATCCTTGGCGACGGCCGCCGTTTGGGGAGATACCGCTGAACCCATCTGGAGAATCGGAGTCAGGCCTTTGGTCGACTCGTCATCCACGATGACCTTCTGCCCCACGCGCGGCAGGATTTCGGCCATCGTCTCCAGGTACAAGCGCCGACGAGTCACGTCGGGCGCCTTCTTGTACTCGTCGTAGATGAGCGCGAATCGATCGCTCTCGCCTTTGGCGCGGTTGACCCGCTCGATGGCGTACCCTTCTGCACCTTGAACCGCCTGCTCGGCCTCTCCCTTCGCGCGGGGAATCTCCTTGTTCAGCTCCGCATGGGCCTCATTGATCGCCCGCTCCTTTTCCTGAATCGCCTGGTTGACCTCGTTGAATGAAGGCTTCACCGGGTTGGGCGGGTTGACGTCCTGCAAGACGACTTGCTGGATATCGACCCCGGTTTCGTAGCGGTCAGCAAGCCTCTGAAGCAGCTCTTTGCTCTCGGTCGCGATCTTCTGACGGCCCGTGGTGAGCACCTCGTTCACCGAGTGGTCACCCACCACCAGCCGCATCGAGGCCTCGGCGAGGCTCCGCAGGTTCTCGTCGACGTTGCGAACCTTGAAGAGGAACTTGTACGGGTCGCTCACCTTGTACTGCACGATCCACTCGACGACCGCGACGTTGAGGTCCCCGGTAAGCATCAGCGATTCCCGCGACATCTCTGCCTCATCCGTGCGTCCCTGCCGAGCGCCAACCGGAGCGCCAGCCGGGGTCCGAAACCCGAACTCGAGCTTCAGCTGTCGCTGGATTGGAACCTTCGTCACGGCCTCGAGGCCGAACGGCAGGCGGAAGTGAGGCCCAGGGTCGGTGGTATGGGAGTAGCGGCCAAACTGGCGAATGACGCCCACCTCGTCGGGCTCGACCTGGTAGTACGACGTCGCCACGCCGATCGCCGCCACGACAACAAACGCCAGGACAGCGCTCTTTCGCCAGCTCTCCTTCGCGCGCTTCTTGAACTCGCGCAGGACTTCAGCCGGATCTACGTCGCCGAGTTCGGGGCCCTGCTCTTTCCATCTCACGCGAACGCTCCTTGCTCTTTCCAGAGCTCCTGGATTGAGGGAGCGGGCAAGTAATGCCGTGCGGTACATTTGTCTTGTTGAATGTTGTGCGCGAGTGCTTCCAAAAACCAGAAGAATGGCCGTGCGCGAAAAATGATCCGCGAAAGTAACTGTCGCTGACAGAACCCTCGCAATCCTGAAGGGTCCACCCGGGGAGAATCAAAGGGAGCCTTCGAGCCCCCCATGACCTTCTTCCAGACCATCAAGTCATTGAATCCGCTGAGCAAGCTCGGGCCGTCTGCCGCGGCGAAGGTGGCCACGGGCCTTCACGCCGGGCAGACGCTGGCCGACGTGATGCGCGACGCCTCTGACGGCGTCGCCCGCCAGGCCGTGCGGGAAGCGCTGGGTGCCTTCTCTGACGGCCCAGCCGCGCTGCTCATCACCTGCCTCATCGAGTCGAGCACCGCCGGGTGGGAGCGCCTCGCCACCCAGGTCGTCGCCAGCAAAGACCTGCCGCCCGAAGGCGCCTCGTGGGTCGCGGCGCGAATGATGCGCTACGGCGAATCGCTGAACAGCGACCCGATGTCGCAGCACCTCATCAACCTGGTCCTCTCGGTGACCGGCCTCCACGTCGAGGCGCTCATCATCGAAAGCGGCGACGTCGACGCGAACCGCCTTTCCGAGAAGCTCGCCGAGCTGATGAAGCAAGGCCTCTCGAGCGCCCTCTCGCGCAATGACCTCTCTCAGTCGCTGGTGTCGTCGTCGCGTCCGAGCCGCCGCGTCGCTGCGCCGCGCCCTTCGGCTGGTTAACGGCCGAAGTTTTCGATGTGCCGCGCCATCGCGAGCTCGTCTGAGACATCGAGCTCGACGAACCGCACGTGGAAGTCGAGGTCGTGCCCCTTCTCCATCACGCGAATGATTTCGCCCTTCGCGCGAATCTCTTTCGGCACGCCCGGCAGCCGGAACCGCACCTCGACCTGGGTGCCGAACGGCGGGTAACGCCCCTTCCAGTAGATGCCGCCCAACGAGAGGTCGCCCTCGCGCTCGAGGTAGCTGCCGCCCTCGGTGGTGTCGCGCACCAGGAAAGTCATCGGCACGCGCGGGCTGTCGCGGCGCTCGTCGTCGCGCAGTATTTTTCGGCGATCAGCCATTCTTCGCCGCCTCGACCACGAACCGGCCCAGCAGCCGCATGAAGACGTCCTTCACCAGGTTCGCTGTCTCTGACACTTCCTCGTGCGACAGCTTCTGGTTGCCGATGCCCGCCGCGAGGTTGGTCACGCAGCTCACGCCCGCGACCTTCACGCCCATGTGCGAAGCGACGATGACTTCGGGCACCGTCGACATCCCCACCGCGTCGGCGCCCAGCGTGCGCAGCATTCGAATCTCGGCCGGTGTCTCGTACGACGGGCCCGACAGCTGCGCGTAGATGCCTTTCCTCAGCGAAATCTTTTCTGACGCGGCGCAGCCCTCGAGCACCGCGAGCAGCTTCGGGTCGTACGCGTGGCTCATGTCGGGGAACCGCGGCCCCAACGTTTCCTCGTTCGGCCCGACCAGCGGGTTCCAGCCCGACAGATTCAGATGGTCGCTGATCGCCATCAGGTCGCCGACCTTGAAGCCCAGGTTGATGCCGCCCGCCGCGTTCGTCACCACCAGCACGCCTGGCTTGAAGCTGCACAACACGCGCGCGGGGAAAGCGACCTGCCACGGCGCGTAGCCTTCGTAGAAATGCACCCGGCCCTGCATCGCCATCACCGGCACGCCGTCGCGCGTCCCCAGCACCAACCGGCCCGCGTGCCCCGCCACCGACGACTGCGGGAAGTTCGGCAGCTCGGCGTACGGAATCGCGACCTTGTCGGTGAGCGTGTCAGCAAAACCGCCCAGGCCACTGCCCAGAATCAGCGCCACCTTCGGTTGGAACCCAGGGGCCCTGGCCTTCACGACTGCGGCGCACTCGTTCACCAGCGCGTGAAGCCTTCCTTCGGGAAGCGAAGTCGTCATGGACGAAAAACTCTAGCGCCCTTCGCTGACCCCTTTGAGTTTTCTACCGGAACTGGTCACGCACCGGCGCCGTGCTCACCGCGCTCTCGACCACCCGCCGCACGTCCGCCTCGCACGCTTCGTCTCCGTCGGGGCACACCGCGACCACCCGCAACAGCCACGCGTTGTCTCCGGCTTCCCAGCGCCGCCAGTGCACCGCCGTCGGCGTCAGCTGCGCGCCCACCATCACCTCGCCAAAGCCGGTGTGGCCCCACGCGTCGTTGGCCACCTGCCAGTCAGACGGCGCGATGACCTTCCCCGGAGCATGAAGCGCCAGCTCGAGCACCTCGTGCACCACTGGCGCGGGGTCTGCCAAGGGACGGCGTCGCTCGATGCGGTACATCAACGCCGACGTCACCCCCTTCGCCGCGCCTCGCATCACCATCGTCCAGCGGTCAGTGGAGAAGTCGAAGCGCGCCCAGCCGGGCACCAGCAGCCGCACCCCCACCGCGTCGACCTCTCCGCGTGAGTTCGACAGCCCGAGCTCAGGGTGTGACTTCCAGGCGTCTGTCAGCGCGGCAATCGGCCCGAACAGCGCGTCCCACCTCTCGAGCTCGCCGCCCGGGCCTTCCAGCGTCCAGTGCATCTGCGGCGTCAGCTCCTGGTCGTTCTGAAAAACGCGGGGGAGCAGGGTGAGAGAAACCGTCGCTCCGGCTTGCGAGACGTCGGCCGCCCAACCCCGGCCCAGCCCCGACGCGCCGACCACCACGTCGGTGACCAGCGTGCCCGCGCGACGGTCGTGCTCGAGCACCTTCCACCCAGACGCCTCGAGCGTCAGCCACGCCGCATCGAAGACCTCGTCGAAGTCGGCCGGAATCGCCCGGCTCGCCCGTGACTGCAGCTGCGCCGGGCTCAACGGTGCCGGGCCGCGCGGCGCACAAGCCGCCAGCACCAGCAGGACGACCACCCTTCTCAAAGCGCCTGAATGATCGCCTGCGTGAACTCGGCCGTCGTCGCCGTGCCGCCCAGGTCGCCCGTGCGCACCTTGCCCGCCGAGTACACCTTGAAGACGGCCGTCTCGATTTGCCGCGCCAGTGAAGGCATCCCCAACCAGTCGAGCATCATCACGGCTGACATCAGCATCGCCGTCGGGTTCGCCAGCCCCTTGCCCGCGATGTCCGGAGCGGTGCCATGAACGGCCTCGAACATCGCCAGCTTCGCTCCGATGTTGGCGCCTGGGACGAGGCCGAGCCCGCCGACCAGGCCGGCGCAGAGGTCGCTGATGATGTCGCCATACAGGTTTTCCATCACCATCACGTCGTAGCGCGAAGGGTCCTTCACCAGCTGCATGCACAGCGCGTCGACGATGACCTCTTCCGACGCGATGCTCGGGAAGTCGCGCGCGGCGCGGCGGAAGCAGTCGAGGAAGAGCCCGTCAGACAGCTTCATGATGTTCGCCTTGTGCACGGCGGTGACCTTCTTCCGCCCCATCTTCACCGCGTGCTCGAAGGCGAAGCGGCAGATGCGCGAGCTCGCCTTCTCGGTGATGATTTTCAGGCTCTCGACCACGCCCGGCACCACGATGTGCTCGAGGCCCGCGTAGAGGTCTTCGGTGTTCTCGCGCACGACGATGAGGTCGACGTCCTCGTAGCGGGTCTTCACGTTGGGCACCGACTTGATGGGCCGCAGGCTGGCGTAGAGGTCGAGCCGCTTGCGGATGCCGACGTTCGCCGAGACCAGGCCGCCGCCGATGCCCGTCGCGGTCGGGCCCTTGAGCCCCACCCCGTTGCGCATCACCGACTCGATGGTCACGTCGGGCAGGTTGGTGCCGTGGCGGCTCACCGTCTCGGCGCCCGCGTCCTGGTGCTCGAACTCCAGCGGGGCTTTGGCCGCGACCAACACCTGGCGGGTGGCCTCCATCACTTCCGGCCCGATGCCGTCACCGTTGATCAGCGTCACCTTCCGAATCGCGTCGGTCATGCCGCTGCCATACCATCGAGCCGGTGAAGCCAGAACCCGCGTTGGTGGCGCTGCTCGAAAAGGTGGAAGACGGAGAACCGCTGAGCGACGCCGAGCTCGAGGCGTTGTCTGCGTACGCGCGCAAAGACGGCGGCCGGGTGTTGCGCACGGCGATGGCGCAGGCGCTGCTCGAACGTGACGCGGTGCAGGACGCGATGGCCGTGCTCGATGCGCTGTCTCGCGATTTTCCGCACGACGTCCAGGTCGCGCTGGCCCGGGCGCGCGCCTACGTCTCGCAAGAAAGGTACGGCGAGGCCGAGGCGCCGCTACAGCACGCGCTGCGGTTGAACCCGGGTGACCCCGAGGCGCTCAAGGCGCTGGCCGTGCTGGCGATGCGCCGCGGAGAGATTGCGAAAGCGCGCGCGCTGGTGAGCCAGGTGCTGAGGGTCGACCCTTTCGATGGCGAGGCGCAGCAGCTGTCGGCCGAGCTCGACTCGGGTGACGTGCTGCCCCCCGAGAGCATTCCGCTCCTCAACGATTTTACGGAAAGGCTCGTCAAGCAGCTGTTCGCGCAGTCGACGCCGCACCTGCTGCAGAAAGACCAGCTGCTGGTGCGGATGGGGAAGGGCGGCGTCGGGCGGCTCGACCTGAAGTCGCTGTACCGCGGCTTCCTCGATGGAGCCAAGTCGTTGGACATCGCCGTCGAGATTCTCGCCCGCGAGCTGGCAGAAAGGTCGCTGGGAATTCCGGCCGGCCGGCTGCCGCTGCTCGCCACGGTGCTGCCCGTGCTGCGCGACCCTTCTTTCCTCGACCGCGCCGTTGGCGCCGCCCACCGCGAAGGGCCTGCCGGGCTGCACGTGTTCTTCACGCTCAAAGACCCCGAGCTCGTCCGCTACATCCCCGAAGGGGTGGTGCGGTCGCACCGGCTGACGCTCGAAGAGCTCGACGCCGCGGCCTGGAAGAACCTGGGGGTCGAGCCGCCGCAGCTGCGCCCCATCGCGCTCGAGTCAGGGGCGCTGCGCCTTTCCGACGCGAGCACTGGGTTGTGGGCCGTGGCGGGGGGCGATGGGCACGACGCCGCCCGGCTGTTGTCGCCGACGCACCAGCGGTACCTCGAAGAACGGCTGGGGCAGACGCCGCTGCGCGTGTACCTGGGCCTGCGCGAGCTGGTGTTGCTGTGTCGGCAGGACGACGCGGTGAACGTCGAGAAGTTGTCGGGGCTCGAGGCCTCGTCCGACGGAATTCCGGGGGCGTTCAGCTACGCCGCGGGCCGCATCACCCGACTCGACGAGTGGGGGCTTCAAAAAAAGTGAAGCAGAGCCCGCCGCGCACCGGCCAGGCTCTGCTTCGGGGCGACGCTGACTGCTCTCAAGAGGATGCGCCGCAAGAACATTGTCTTTTCGTGCAAGCCTTGGTTGCGGTCGCCTTCTGGAAGAACCCCTGACGTTCTGGGGGAATTTCCAGCGCATTGATTTGAAGGCAAGATGCCGGCAATGGCCAAGCTCCTCGTCGCGATCGCCGCGTTCTCCACCCTCGGTTACATGGCCTACTATGCGCTCTACAAGACGAAGGTCGAGAGCCTGGAAGACCGCGTCGCCCACGCCCCGAAACGGAACCTCGAGAACGTGCGCGAGAAGGCGAAGGCGTTGGAGAAGGGCGATCAGCAACGCAACGACGACATCGAAGCGAAGACGGCGGAGTAGGTCGGTGACGCTCGCTCTGAGCCGTTGGTCGGGGCTGCGCGAACGTAACTTGAACGCTCCTCGAGAACTTTCGGGATTCTAAGGACCGGATGTCAAATCAGGCGCAGAAGCCGGGCCAACCGAATCGTCGAGGGTCCACCCTGGGAACGCGCGCGCCGGCGACTTTACGGAATTACGCGTTAGCCCTAATAAAAAATTAGGGCTTGGACGCACTTTGGGAAAGTCGCCGCCCGAAGCGATTCCCGGCCGCGGCCGACTACTTCGGCCGAACGGCGAGGTACGGCTTGGGCCACTCAAACGAGTCGACCTTCTCGGCCTGCGCGTGCCGCGCGGTGAAGTACGGGTCAGACAGGTGCTCGCGCGCGATCGCGCAGAGGTCGGCCCGCCCCGCAGCAAGAATGCTGTTCACGTGGTCGGCGCTCAAGATTGCCCCGACCGCCATCGTCGGAAGCTGCGCACCGAAGCGGACGGCTTCCGAAAACGGCACCTGGTACATCCGCCCGTACTCAGGCTTCGACTCGGGCACGTTGCCCGCGCTCGACACGTCGATGACGTCACACCCGTGCGCCTTGAACGCCCGCGCGACTGCCACCGCGTCTTCGACCGTCATCCCGTCATCGCCCAGCCAGTCGGACGCCGAGATGCGAATGCCCAGCGGCTTCTCAGCAGGCCACACCGCGCGCACCGCGTCGAACACCTCGAGCGGGAACTTCATCCGCTTCTCCAGCGAGCCGCCGTACCCATCGGTGCGCCGGTTCGACAGCGGAGACAAGAAGCTCGACAGCAGGTAGCCGTGCGCCGCGTGAAGCTCGATGAAGTCGAACCCGGCGCTCTGCGCACGCTTCGTCGCCGCCGTGAAGTCCGCCACCACCTTCGCCAGGTCCGCCGCGTCCATTTCCTTCGGCGTGTGCCAGCCCTGGTTGAACGGAATCGCCGACGGGCCGAACGTCTGCCACGCCCCTTCTTCCTTCGTCAGCGGCCGATCTCCTTCCCACGGCAAGCGGCAGCTCGCCTTGCGCCCCGCGTGCGCCAGCTGCACGCCGACCTTCGCGAAGCTCTGGCCGTGAATGAAGTCGACCACCCGCTTCCACGCCGCCGTGTGCCCGTCGTTCCACAACCCCGCGCACCCGTAGGTGATGCGGCCCTCGGGCGAGACGTCCGTCATCTCGGTCATCACCAGGCCCGCTCCGCCCATCGCGCGGCTGCCCAGGTGCACCAGGTGCCAGTCGTCGACCGTGCCTTCCTTCGCGACGTACTCACACATCGGCGACACCACCACCCGGTCGCGCAGCGCCATCCCGCGCAGCTGCAGCGGAGCGAACAGCGGCGGCGGAGCGCTCCCGTCCTTCCTCCGCGCCGTGCCCGCCTGCTCCGCGAACCACGCGTCGACCTCGCGCATCAGCTTCGGGTCGCGCGCCCGCAGGTTGTCCCACGTGATGCGGCGGCTGCGCGTGAGCAGGTTGAAGGTGAACTGCAGCGGGTGCTGCTCGACGAAGCGGCCCGAGTTCTCGAACCACTCGAGGCTCGTCTGCGCTGCGCGCTGCAGCTTCAACGTCTCGAGCTGCCTCTCTTCCTGGTAGGCTGCCAGCACCGCCGGCAGCTCAGGCTTCGCCGTGCCGTGCCGCTGAAATGCCGCCGCCAGCGCAATCGCATCTTCCATCGCGAGCTTGGTGCCGCTGCCGATCGAGAAGTGCGCCGTGTGCACCGCGTCGCCCATCAACACCACGTTCTCGTGAAACCACTGCTCGCAGCGAATGGTCGGAAACGTGCGCCAGATGGACTTATTGGCGAGCAGCTTGTGGCCGCCCAGCTCTTCCGCGAACAGCCCCTCGAGAAACGCGACGCTCTGCGCTTCCGACATCGTGTCGAGGCCGGCCTTCTTCCAGACCTCTTCGCGGCACTCGACAATCCACGTCGAGAGCTTGTCTTCGAACGGGTACGCGTGAACCTGAAACAGCCCGTGCGGCGTGTTCTTGAAGACGAAGGTGAAGGCCTTCAGCGGCTTGTCCGTGCCGAGCCAGGTGAACTTGCACTTGCGCCAGTCAATCGTCGGCTTGAACACCGCGGCGTGCTTGTCGCGCATCGGGCTGTGAACGCCGTCCGCAACGACGACGAGGTCGGCCGCGGGAAGATTGTCGGGGGTGACGTCGCTCTGGAACTGCAGCGTCACGCCGACCTGGGTGCAGCGCTCTTGAAGAATCGTCAACAGGTGCCGGCGCGAGAGGCCGCAGAAGCCGTGCCCCGTCGAAGTGACGCAGGTGCCGCCGTAGTACGTCTCGATGTCGTCCCAGTACTTGAAGCTGGCTTCAATCTTTTCGTAGCTCGGCGCATCGGCCTCTTGAAACCGGCCCAGCGTCTCTTCTGAGAACACGACGCCCCAGCCGAAGGTGTCGTTGGCGCGGTTCTTCTCGTGCACCGTGATGTCCGACTCGGGAAACGCCTTCTTCATCAACAGCGAGAAGTAGAGGCCCGAGGGCCCTCCACCGATGACGACAATCTTCATGGCGCTCCCGCGTAACCGCGCACCGCGTACACGACCACCGCTTCGCCGCGGCCCTTCACGTGCTCTTCGCCGACGCGGTCACCCGTGAAGCGCTGGCCACCCGCCTGCCAGGCGCTCTGACTGGCGAGAATGTCGGTGCCCAGCTGCTTGGTGAGGCCCTCGATGCGCGAGGCGAGGTTCACTGCGTCACCGATGACCGTGTACTCGCGCTGGTCGGCCCCGCCCAACATGCCCGCCGCGACGACGCCCGTGTGAACGCCGATGCCGATCTTGAACCCCGCGATGCCCGCCTTTTCGCGGTCGGCGTTCAGCTCGACCATCTTCGTCCGCATGTCGATCGCGGCCTTGATCGCGCGCTCGGCGTGGTCCGTCTGGTGATCCGGCACGCCCCACACCGCGAGCAGCCCATCGCCCAGGAACTTGTTCAGCATGCCCTCGTGGCCGCGGACGATTTGGCCCATGTGCCCGAAGTAGACGTCGAGGAACTCGAGCACCGCCTTGGGCGGCATGTTCTCGCTCATCGTGGTGAAGCTGCGGATGTCGCTGAACAGCACAGTCACTTCGCGCTGCACCGGCTGCAGCGAATCGCCGCCCGACGCGAGCACGCGATCGACCACCTGCCGGGGAAGAAAGCGCGACAGGTTCTCGCGGCGGCGAATCTCTTCGAACATCGTGCGCGTGCGGCGGTTGGTGAAGGCGATCAACATCCCCAACGCGAACAGGCAGCTGCACGAGAACATCGTCCACACCGGGTCGGCCCAGCCCTGCCAGTACGCAATCGCCGCCACCGCCACCATCGACAGCAGCGTCGACGTCACGACGTGAAGCATCCGCGCGCGCGCGACCGAGAAGCTGATCAACAGCGCAAAGGTGGCGACCACGATTTCCGGGTGCGGTGTCTCGCCCAGCGTCTTCGCGATGTACGTCTGCCCGACGAAGAAGCCCGCGTCGACGAAGATGAAGCTGAAGGGAATCCACGTCGCGTGCTTCAGCGACGGCTTCATCTTTCGGTGCACCACCCACACCGTGACGGCGGTGAACGTGAAGTAGGTGAGCACCAGCAGCTGCCGCGAAAGACTCGCAGGCAGCTCAGTGTTGGTGAGCCGCGCAACGACGGCGGTGGCCGCTCCGATGAGCAGCAGCATCGCGAGCCGCGCCCACGCCACCGCCCTTTCCCCAATCAACGCGCTCTGCGCCAGCACCAGGTCTTCGGCGTGGCTCTGCTCGAGGCGAATCTGGGTGACGGTGACGCTCTTCTCCTTCGCCATTACTTGCGTACCAGCGGGCGATACTTGATTCGCTTCGGCATCAGCGCGTCGGCGCCCAGCCGCTTCTTCTTGTCTTCCTCGTAGTCCTGGAAGTTCCCTTCGAACCAGAACGCCTTGCTGTCGCCCTCGAACGCGAGGATGTGCGTCGCGACGCGGTCGAGGAACCAGCGGTCGTGGCTGATGATGACCGCGCAGCCCGCGAACCCTTCGAGCCCTTCTTCGAGGCTTCGCAGCGTCTCGACGTCGAGGTCGTTGGTCGGCTCGTCCAGCAGCAGCAGGTTGCCGTTCTCTTTGAGCAGCTTTGCGAGGTGCACACGGTTGCGCTCGCCGCCCGACAGGTCTTTCACCCGCTTCTGCTGGTCGGCGCCCTTGAAGGCGAAGCCCGCAAGGTACGCGCGCGACTGGACGATGCGGCCGCCCAGGTCGAGCTGGTCGAGCCCGCCCGAGATTTCGGTGAACACCGAGTTCTCGCCGTTCAGCGCGTCGCGCGACTGGTCGACGTACGCAATCTTCACCGTCTCACCAATCTTCAGCTCGCCTGAGTCCGGCTTCTCGAGGCCCAGCAGCATCCGGAACAGCGTCGTCTTGCCCGCACCGTTGGGCCCAATGACGCCGACGATGCCGTTGGGCGGGAGCTTGAACGAGAGGTCATCGACCAACAGGCGGTCACCGAAGCTCTTGCGCAGGTTCTTCACCTCGATGACGAGGCCGCCGAGCTTGGGCCCGGGCGGAATGTAGATTTCACCCGTGCCCTCGCGCTTCGCCTCTCGCTGCTGCTGCTCGACCATTTCCTCGTAGCGAGACAGGCGCGCCTTGCCCTTCGCCTGCCGCGCCTTCTGCGACGAGTTGACCCACGCCAGCTCGCGCGAGAGGAACTTCTGCCGCGACGATTCCGTCTTCTCTTCCTGCTGCAGCCGCTTCTGCTTCTGGTCGAGCCAGCTGCTGTAGTTGCCCTTCCACGGAACACCCTCGCCCTTGTCGAGCTCGAGAATCCAGCCGGCGACGTTGTCGAGGAAGTAGCGGTCGTGGGTGATGGACACGACGGTGCCCGGGTATTCCTTCAAGTGCTGCTCGAGCCACGCCACCGACTCGGCGTCGAGGTGGTTGGTCGGCTCGTCCAGCAGCAGCAGGTCGGGCTTCTCGAGAAGAATTCGACACAGCGCCACGCGCCGCTTCTCACCGCCTGACAGCTTGTCGACCTTCGCGTCGCTGGGCGGGCAGCGCAGCGCGTCCATCGCAATCTCGAGCTTCCTTTCGATTTCCCAGCCGTTCGACGCGTCGATCTTGTCCTGCAAGCGCGCCTGCTCGGCGAGCAGCTTGTCGAAGTCAGCGTCGGGCAGCCCCATCGCGTCCGAGACTTCGTTGAAGCGCTTCAGCAGGTCCGTAATCGGCTTTACCCCCAGCTCGACGTTGCCCTTCACGTCCAGCGTCGGGTCTAGCTGCGGCTCTTGCTGCAGAAAGCCGACCCGCACCTTCGGGTCCGCGCGGGCCGTGCCCATGAACTCGTTGTCGAGCCCCGCCATGATGCGCAGCAGCGTCGACTTTCCTGAGCCGTTCGGCCCGATGACGCCAATCTTCGCGCCCGGGAAGAACGACAGCCAGATGCCCTTGAGAATCTCTTTTCCGCCCTTCACCTTGCGGAGGTCCTGCATGGTGAAAATGAAGTTATCGGCCATGTCCGGCAGATAGGCAGCCTCCCCCCCAAATCTCAAGCACCGCGGGGGTTTGCACTGCCAACTGGCTGTCTTGATTGGGCCGCTCGCTCGGCTGCGGGTCCCATGCGGGACCCGCTACTGCGCCTCTCTGTGCGGCCCTGTCTTGTTTGGGCCGCTCGCTCGGCTGCGGGTCCCATGCGGGACCCGCTACTGCGCCTCTCTGTGCGGCCGGGCTATAGGGTTGCAGATGATCCGATGCGCACTCGGGGTTCTTCTCTTGACGGTGGGCTGCACAGGCGGCGGCAGCGACGCCTTCGTCTCGCGGGATACGAAGGCCGTCTTCGAGCCTGGCACCACCAACTTCTGGTCGCTGCCTTTTCCGTCTGACCTGCGCCGCCAGGCCGATGGCAGCTTCAACCTCGAGCGCTACCCCGGCAAACGGTCGGCCCTCGTCGACATGTGGCTCAAGGCGGCCGAGGCGCGGCTCACCGGCTGGGGCGTCACCTCGGGCATCTTCTTCACCACCAGCGGCAAGCTCGACCCGGCGTCGTTTCCCACCGCGGCCCAGTCGTTGGACGCCGAAGCGGCCGTCTACCTCGTCGACGTCGACGCCGCGTCTCCCGACTACGGCAAGCGCCTGCCGGTGAACGTCAGCTTCAACGCCGACGCCGAAGAGCTGTCGCCCGCGAACCTGCTCGAGGTCATCCCCGTCTACGGCCACGTGCGCCGCCCGCTGACGACGTACGCGGTGGTGGTGACCGACAAGGTAAAGGACGCCGCGGGCAAGCCGCTGGGGCGCTCGCTCTCTTTTCACAACGCGCTGCTGAAGACGGCCGAGGCCAACGCCGATGCCGCCCAGGCGTTCGAGCCGCTGCGCGTGTGGCTTACGAAAGAGAAGCGCGATGTCTCGAAGGTGGTGGCCGCGACGGTGTTCAAGACCTTCGACCCTTCGGCGACCTTGCGAAAGCTGGCCGACTGGGTCGAGAAAGAGCCCGCTCCCAAGGTCGATGCGCAGTGGAAACTCGAGGACAATTTTCAGAGCTACCAGTGGGTGTCGGGCCTCTACACGGTGCCGCAGGTTCAGTCGGGCGACCGGCCGGGCCTCGGGCGGATTGTGTACGACGACGCGGGCACGCCGAAGCGCGTCGGCGAGCAGCAGATGCGACTGGCGCTCACGATTCCGAAGTCGCCGATGCCCGCCGCGGGCTACCCGCTGATGATTTACTTCCATGGCTCCGGCGGTGAGTGGCGAGAGGCCATCGACCGTGGGCCGCGGCCGCAGAAGAAGGAATACCGGGACATGGAGCCTCCGCTGGGCTCGGGTCCGGCCGAGTTCCTCGCGCGCCGCGGCATCGCCGCGCTCGGCTTCGACTTCCCGCTGCATGGCGGCCGCAAGACGCCCCCCGACACCTCGGGCCTCGAGCTCTACAACCTGTTCGGCAACATCGAAGTCACCATCGACAACATGCAGGTGGGAGCGATGGAGGTCGTCTACCTCACCCGCCTCATCCCCAAAATCGAAGTGCCCGCGTCGCTGTCGCCCAACTTCAACGCCAACGGAGCGGCCGACGGTCTCATCCGCTTCGACTCCTCCCGCCTGAGCGCGATGGGCCACTCGATGGGCAGCACCTTCGGCATCCCCATCGCGACGGTCGACCCCCGCATCCAGGGCTACGTCTTCTCAGGCGCCGGCGGCAGCCTCGTCGAGATTGCGAACAGCGCGCTCGAGCCGGTCGAGCTCAAGCCCTTCATCGAGCTGCTGATTGACTCGACAGGCGCGCAGAAGCTTCGCCGCAGCCACCCGATGCTCCACCTGTTCCAGAACCTGTGGGACCTCGCGGACCCTTCGGCGAAAGCACGGCACGTCGCTGCCGAGCCCCACCCGGGCCACACCCCGAAGCCCTTCTTCATGACCGCCGGTATTCGCGACGGCTACTTCCACCCGAACGCCGAGACCGCCACCGCCGTCTCGCTGCACGCGACCGAGACGGGGGCCGAGGTCGACCCGACGATTCCCGCCTCGATGGCGCTCGCCGGCCGCACCACCGTGCCGTACCCGATCGAGAAGAACTTGAACGGCGTCACCGGCGGCATCGTGCAGTACCCGGCGCCCTTCGAGCTCGGGCACTACGTCGCCTTCGACATGCCCGAGGTGCAGCAGCAGTACACCTGCTTCCTTTTGGGCGTGGGCACCGCGGCGGGGCCGAAGATTGCGGCAGCCAGCGGCAGCGACACCGTCTGCCCGTAGAGGTTACGGCCCGATGAAGCGCAGCAGGCGGTTCGGGTCGGCGAAGATGAGGCCCGGCGTGCCGCGAACCACGACGAGGCGCGGCTGGCCCTGCAGCGCGCCCAGCGTGATGGGGGCGCCGACGTTGGTGACTGCGCCCGAGCAGTTGGCCGCCGAGAGCACCCGCTTCTTGATTTGAAACACGCCGACGCCGACGGTGCTGTAGCCGTAGAAGGTGCCATCGGCCGCGGGGTCGGGCACCACCTGGTCGAAGTTGTCGGCCTCGCTGATGTCCGGAGCGCACGGATTCATCGTGCCGCCACAGCCCGGCTGGTACCGGAACATCGTCGTCATCTCGTTCACGCCATTCAAGTAGCCGTGAATCGAGCACGACTTCGACGCCGCCGAGTTGGGGATGCCCGAGCCCCCGCCGCCCAGCGTCTTCACTGCGGTCACCGCGCAGCCCGCGACGCAGCCAAAACCCATCGACTGCGTTCCGCCCCCGACGTGACGCACCAACTCCCAGCGCGTGTCCGTCACCGAGACGCGATCGACATCTGGCAGCCCCGTCGCGACGTCCGCGCGGCCGCTGCGCTTGTAGGCGCCGCCCTGGAAGTAACCGAAGTCGCCGACCGTCGAACCTTCGCCCGGGAACCCAGGGGTCGGAATGAACGCCTGCGCTCCCGCAATCGTCTGCGGCCCGCCGCCGTTCACGTTGTAGCGGACGAGGTTGGTCGCCGCGCCGTCGTTGAACCAGAGGCCCGCGAGGCGCCGCGAGGTCAGGTCGGGCTGCACGCTTCGCGCGGCGACCAGGTTTCCGACCACCCCGGCACCAGAGAGCGTGTCGATGACGCTCGCGACGCCGGTGCGCGCGTTCACCTGCACCCAGTCGACGTCGCCGCTCACGAGCCGCCGCGCGGTGACGTTCAACACGCCTTCCGCGTCGGCCTGCGCGTCGAGCACCTCGACGTAGCCTGTGCCCAGCGATGCGCCGCTGGCGGGCACCGCCGTCTCGGTGTGCAGCCGGTAGTTGATGGGCACCACCTGGTTGCCGTGAAGGTCGGTGACGGTGAGGCCCGTGGTCACCGTGTAGATGGTGTCTTCCGCGAGGTTCGCGATCTCGAAGTGCTGCGGGGTCGACCAGCTGCCGGGAAGGTTGGGGTTGGTGGCGAGCCCAGCGCCGAAGGTCATCGGCTCGCTGAAGTCAGCGGCGATGTTGCCTCCGTACATGCGGGTGTCGTTCGCGGGGAAGAAGGCGGTGACGGTGGGCAGCACGCGGTCGACGGTGAAGGTAACGGTCGCGGTGGTGGTGTTGCCGGCCCGGTCGTTCGCGCGCAGCACCGGCGCGTACGTCTTCGGGTTGTCGGTGGCGGACGTCGGCAGCACGGGCGGGCTCACGAAGCCTCCGTCGGTGAGCACGAGGCCCAGGTTCAGGGTCGGGTCGCCGTCGGTCAGCGTCCACGCCAGCGGCGCGTTGTTGCTGGTGGTGAAGGACGTGACGTTGAGCTTCGCGTTCGCGGCCGGCGCGGTGAAAGTGAGCACGGGCGGCTTCACGTCGACGATGACGGAAAGCGTGGCGGTCGCGGTGTTGTTGGCGAGGTCGGTGGCGAGCACGGTCGCGACGTGCGTCTTGTAGTCGTCCGCCGCAGGGGCAGGCACCGACAGCGACCAGTTCACCCCCACGACCGATGCGGGCCGCGGGCCGGCGCCGTCGGCGAAGTCGAGCGTCACCGACTTCAGCAGCCGCATTCCGTCGCCCGCCGTGCCGCCGATTTTCGTCGCGGCCGTGAAGAACCCAGGGCCCAGCAAGGAGCCCGCCGCCGGCGTGGTGAACGCGACGGTGGGCTTCACGTTGTCGATGAAGACAGAGGCCTTGGCCTCGCAGGTGTGCCCGTACATGTCGTCGACGCGGAAGACGACGACGTGCTGCACTCCGTTCTCGATCGGCAGCGTCCAGAGGTGCTCGTACGTGCCGGGGGTGGCGGTCGAGAGCGGGGTGAAGGTCGCTCCGTCGTCGGTCGAGATGCGGGGGTTCTCGAGGGCCAGCGAGCCGTCGGCCGCATGCATCGTCGCCTTCAGCGTGCCCGTCTGGTTGGTGGTCGTCATGTCCAGCGGCGCGTCGAGGATGCAGGTGGGCGCGGTGTTGTCGACCTTGAGGATGCGGGTGACTTTGGCCTCCTGCTTCTTGCTGTCGCGGGCGCGCGCGGTGACGGTGGCGGAAGAGCCGTCGACCTTCGGCAGCGTCAGCACCTGGGTGAAGGTGCCGTCGTCGTTCAGCTTCACCGGGACGAAGGTGGTGCCGTTGCCCGAGAGCTCGACGATGGGCGGCTTCTCGTCGTCCGTCGCCTTGCCTTTGACCTCCACGGTGTCGATGGACACGAAGTTCATCTCGATCGGGGCCTCGAGGGTGATGGTTGGCGTCTCGTCGGTGACGCACTTCTTCTCGGCCGTGCACCGCTGCGTCGCCGTGCAGATTTCTTCGCCGCACCGCTCCGCTGGCGGTGAGCAGCCGGCTCCCAGCGCCACCAGGCCCATCGCCATCAGGATTTTCGTCCGCATGGCCGCGCAGACTAGCAGCGCTCAGGGCGCGAACAGCTTCAGCGTGAACCCCGTGTCGACGTAGAGCAGCGCCGCCTTGCTGCCGAGCGCCACCGGCTCGAACGCTGCGCCCAGGGGGACTGCAACCGTTCCGCCCGGCACCTCGATGAACGTCCCGCTGCACGCCATCCGCATCAGCTTCACTCCGCCGCCGGGCACCCGCTTCGCAGCGACGAAGCCGCCTTCCGCGTCGCGCGCGACCCGCAGCTGCTCGACCTGAGGCAAGTCTGCCTGCAGCGACACCCCGCAATCGCGGCCCACGCACGACGCGTCGAGCCGCTGCCTGCGCACGCCGGTGCTGGTGTCGTAGAGCGCGACCGTGCACG
Source organism: Myxococcales bacterium (assembly GCA_038206395.1). Classification (GTDB taxonomy): domain Bacteria; phylum Myxococcota; class Myxococcia; order Myxococcales; family Myxococcaceae; genus JAGSPQ01. The sequence goes on from JBBRAX010000013.1 coordinate 104,417, forward strand.
CGTCGGACACCGCGAACGACGCCGACGCATCCACGCCGACGTCCGTCCACTGCTGCAGCGCCCCAGGGCCGCACGACGTCGAGCCGAGCACCGTCGAACAGCCGAACGCGCGTCGCTGGAACACGCCGTTGCGCGCGCTGATGACTTCCCAGCGGCTCGCGGCGAAGCCCATCGCGGTCGGTGAATCGAGCCCGAGGCCCACCTCCACCATTCCTCCGCGCGCATACGACGACGTGCCGCCGGACCACTTGAGAAACCCAATTCCCGCGAGCCCCGGCCCTTCGCTCGCGAAGGCCGCGCGCGGCACCACGCCGACCATCCCCTGCGTCACCACCACCGGCGCCCCGTCCTCGACGCTCAGCGCCCGGCGCTCGACGAAAGGCCCCGCCCGCACCGTCGTCGCCGCGCTGACCCGCCGGGCCGACAGGTCGGGAAGAACCTGCGCCTCGCCGTACACCGCGACGTCGGTGAGGTCGAACCCGACCATCGGGGCCACCAGGTCCTCGAGCGCGCCCGTCTTCGAATTCACCCGCGTCCAGCGGTAGGTCGCTGGCGTGGACGCAGACCGCGTGAGCAACGTCACCACCCCATCCGCATCGGCCGCCGCCTCGAACTGCCACACGTCGTTGCCGAGCACGCCGGTCACCGGCAGCTTCGGAGCGGTGTGAAATCGCACCGGCGCCGCGGCCGCGACTGGATTTCCGAACGCATCGACCAGCGCTCCGAGCGTCGACGCATATACCGCGTCTGCCTCGAGCCCCGTGACTTCGAAGTGGCGCCCGGTCGTCCACGAGCCGCTGCCTCCGGAAATCATCAACCCCGGCCCGCCCGTCACGTCCTCGCTGAACTCCACCGACGCCACCGCCGCCGCGTTGCGCGACTCGACCGACGGCACGCGCGAAATCACCGACGGAGCCACGCGGTCGACCGTGAAGGCCACCGCCGCCGCTGCGCTGTTCCCCGCCCGGTCACGCGCCGTCAACGCCACGGCGTACGCCTTCGGGTTGTCGAGCAGCGACGTCAACACCGTCAGCGGCGCGCCGCCATTCACCGACGTCTGCGGATCTCCATCGGTCACCGCCACCTTCACCTCGACGCCATCACCACCCGGAAAGCTCGCCGCATTGAGCCGCGCGCCGCTCAAAGGAGACACGACTGTGAGCACCGGAGCCACCACGTCGACCATCACCGCCCGCGACTCCCGCGCCACGTTTCCCGCCGCGTCGATCGCCAGCACGTCGATGCCTTGCGCCACGAAGTCGAGCGTAGGCGGCGGCACCCAGGCCACCGACCACGCGCCGCCGATGACGTGAACGTCAAGAGGAGCCGCGGCTCCGAAACTCACCTGCACCTTCGCGACGCCGCGCGCCGTCCCCTCAACCCGCCCGTTCGCGAAGAACGCCTGGCCGAGAATCGCCTGGTCCCGAGGCACAGCAATCGAGAGCACCGGCGGCACCACGTCGACCATCACCTCGCGCGACACCACCGTCCGGTTCCCCGCGAGGTCGATCGCCGTCACCGTCACCTGCCGCGGCACTCCGTCGTCGGCCGAGCCCGGCCAGGCGTACGGGAAGCCTTCGATCGCCACCTCACCCTCGCCGGTGTTCACGCTCAGCGACGCGAGTCCCGAGCCGTCGCTGGCCGCTCCTTTCACCTCCGCAGCCGCAGCGTTCACGACCGCCGGAACCTCCACTGTCACCACCGGTGCCACGTTGTCGACGCGCACCTTCACCCCCGCGCGCGTGACGTGTTGCCGCGAATCGGTGGCCCGCAGAATGAGCTCCAGCGGCGCGCCATCCAGCACCGGCAGCGCCACCTTCGCGTCGAACCGCTCACTGCGCAGCGGCACCTTCGACCACGTCTTCCCGGCGTTCAGCGACAACTCGAGCGACACGGCCCCTTCGTCGTCCGTGACCCACCCCTGGATTCTCAGCGTGTCGCCTGGCACCAGCGTGCCGGCCCGTGGCTCGTCGAAGGTCAGCGACGGGGCCTCGTCGCCGCAGAGCCCTTCCTCACAACGAACAAGTGCAGACGACGGCCCACAGCCGATGACCGCGGCGAGCGCGGCCAGCCAGATGACACGAATCATTTGGTGTTCCCCCGATGAAGTACGCGCACGGGGCAAACGGGCGGCCGAGGCAACCCCGCGTGTTTTCCCTTCATCGTTCGGCAGCGCATCCACCGCGAGGGACCGCGAATCTGGACAGCCAGACGACCAGCAAAGCGTTAAGGGAGTTGCAGCCCATGTCCACCCCTGTGCTCGAAGTCGAGCAGCTGACGAAGCGGTACCCGAAGCTCACTGCCCTCGACTCCGTCTCGCTGTCGATTCCCGCGGGCGAAATCTTTGCCTTGCTCGGCCCGAACGGCGCCGGCAAGACGACGCTGATTGCGACCGTCTGCGGCACCGCGAAGAAGACGTCGGGCCGGATTCGCCTGTTCGGCATCGACCTCGACACCGACCCGCTGACCCCGCGCTACGACGTCGGCCTCGTCCCGCAGGAAGTGAACTTCGACCCCTTCTTCAGCGTGCGCGAGTCGCTGCGAATCCAGCAGGGCTACTACGGCCGCCCCCGCGACGACGCCCGCATCGACGAGGTGCTCAGCGCGCTGAACCTGCTCTCGAAGGCCGAGTCGCAGACCCGCGCGCTCTCGGGCGGCATGAAGCGGCGGCTGCTCATCGCCAAGGCCCTGGTCCACCGCCCCAAGCTCGTGTTCCTCGACGAGCCCACGGCCGGCGTCGACGTCGAGCTGCGCCGCGACCTCTGGAATTACGTTCGCACCCTTCGCGCCCAGGGCACGACCGTCGTCCTCACCACGCACTACCTCGAAGAAGCAGAAGAGCTCGCCGACCGCGTGGGCATCATCGACCGCGGCAAGCTGCTGCTGGTCGAGAGCAAGACGACGCTGATGAAGCGCCTGGGCGAACGCCACCTCGAGGTCTCTTTCGCCAACGCGATTCCTGAGATTCCCGTCGGCGCGCTGCACCCGCAGGCGAAGCTCTCTGAGGACAACAAGTCTTTTCGTTACCTCGAGCGCCACGACGGCCCGCCTGCCGCGACGCTGCTGGCCGCGCTCTACGCCGCGAACCTTCCCATCACCGATGTCGCCATCAAGCCCGCGCGGCTCGAAGACATCCTGCTGCATGTGCTGCACAACAGCGGCCTGGCGCCCGAGGCAAAGCCATGAACGTGACGGGCGTGAAGACGTTGCTTGGCAAAGAGGTGCGCCGCTTCCTGAAGGTTCCAGGGCAGACGGTGTTCTCTCCGCTGATTTCGACGTCTCTGTACTTTCTTGTGTTCGGCTTCACCCTCGGCGGCTCGCAGGTGCAAACCGACGGCGTGCCGTACCTCGTCTTCATCGTCCCAGGGCTCGTGTTTCTCGGCACCGCGAACAACGCGTTCCTCAACTCGAGCAGCTCGCTGTTCATCACCAAGATTCAGGGGACGGTGGTGGACTTGCTGGTCGCTCCGTTGGGGCCGACCGAGCTGATGATTGGCTTCGTCACCGGAGCGATGGCCCGCGGCCTCATCGTCGGCCTCGCCACCTGGGGAGTGACGCTGTACTTCACCGGCTTCCACCTCGTTCACCCGTTCGAGACCGCCGCGTTCCTGCTGCTGTCCGCGTACGTCTTCTCGATGCTCGGGTTGCTGGCTGGCCTGTGGGCCGACAAGTTCGAGCAGATCAACTTCTTCCCGACCTTCGTGATGCTGCCGCTGACCTTCCTTGGCGGCGTCTTCTACTCGGTCGACCGCCTGCAGGAGCCCTTCCGCACCATCAGCAACTTCAACCCCGTGGTGCACATGGTGGTCGGCCTTCGCGCGGGGATGCTCGGGCTGCCCCTGCCCCGCACCCTGGGGATGACCATTCTGCTGGTGCTGGCGTTCGGCTCGACCGCGCTTGCCTGGCGGCTGCTGAGCTCAGGTTACAAGTTGAAGGCCTGAGCATTGTTTTCCAGCGTTAACGGGTAAGGTTTCAAGCCGCGACGATGGCGATTCAGTTCGGGCGATACCAGCTGCTCAAGAAGCTCGCCTCCGGTGGGATGGGGCAGGTCTTCCTCGCCCGCACCGGCCAGGAAGGCTTCGAGAAGCTCGTCGTGCTCAAGCGCATTCTTCCGCACCTGGTCGAGGACGAAGAGTTCTTCACCATGTTTCAGGACGAAGCGAAGATCACGATGCGGCTGAACCACCCGAACATCGCGCAGATTTTCGAGTTCGGTGAAGAGCGCGGCATTCACTACCTGGTGATGGAATACATCGCCGGCGAGGACATTCGCCGTCTCACCAAGCGCGTCGCCGCCGCGGGGCAGACCCTGCCGCTGGGAGTCATTCTTCGCGTCATCGCCGACGCCGCCGCCGGCCTCGACTACGCCCACAAGGGCCGCGACTCGAAGGGCGTGCCGCTGCACCTCGTGCACCGCGATGTGTCGCCGCAGAACGTGCTCGTCGGCTTCGATGGGGCGGTGAAGCTCATCGACTTCGGCGTCGCCAAGGCCGCCGGCCGCGCGCAGCACACCGCGACGGGCATCTTGAAGGGCAAGTTCCCGTACATGTCGCCCGAGCAGGCCGAAGGGCTCGACATCGACGCCCGCAGTGACGTGTTCGCGCTGGGCATCGTGTTGTGGGAATTGCTCACCAACAAGCGGCTCTTCAAGGGCGACAACGACGTGATGACGCAGCGGCTGGTGAAGGCGTGCCAGGTGCCTCCGCCGTCGCAGGTCGACCCGACGCTGCCGGTGGACCTCGACCCGATTGTGCTGAAGGCGCTCGAGAAGAACCCGGACGACCGGTACCCGGACGCGGCGGCCTTCCGGCTCGCGCTCGAAGAGTTCGCGATGAAGAAGTCGATGCCCGCAAGCTCGGCGCACCTGGTCGCTTTTCTTCAGCCTTTCTACGCCGACCGGATCAACCTCGAGGCGAACGCGGCGTCGCTGGATGACCTGACGAGCGAGACCGAGCTCGACTGGAATGGTTCGGCAAAGACGACGGCGCCGACGGGGGCTCCGGAGCTTCACGCGAAGACGAGCACCAGCAAGGGCACCGAGGCGCTGGGGCCGGGGAAGAAGCCGTCGCGGGCGCAGTGGCTGGGAATCGGCGGCGTCGCGCTCGTGGGTGTCGCGGCGCTGGCGTACTTCACGCGCGGGCAGGACGCGGTGCCGGCGCCGGTGGTGATCGCAGACCCGGTGAAGCTGCCCGTGGTGGCCGAGCCCGCGAAGGTGACCTTCAAGATTGACAGCGATCCTTCTGGCGCCGACGTGGAGCTCGCCGGCCGCCGGGTCGGGTCAACGCCGATCGAGCTGGCGTACGCGGTGGCCGAGCTGCCGCTGCAGCTGCGCGTCTCACGCGAGGGCTTCGAGCCGAAAGACCTGAACCTCACCGAGGTCGGCGAACGGTTGCTGTCGGCCCAGCTGGTCAAAAAGAAGGTCGCGAAGGCTCCGCCAGTGGGAAACAAGCCCCCCGACATCAAGACGAACCGTTAGCTCCGGGCCCTCGCCCTCGTCGGGTGACACCCGGCGCCAGCCAGGCTCACGCGCGATCGCTGAAACCAATCTGCCGAGCGGCCCCGGCGTCGGGCCCGAGCACGACGTGCGCGCTCTCCATCTCTTTCTTCAACCCCTTCACGACGCGGGCAGAAATCTCGTCCATCGCGCCGGGCCGGGCGTCGTCGACCCAGACGAGCGCGGCTGAGAGCAGCGCCGCCTTCCGCGCGCGGGCGAACACGTTGCGGATGTTCTTCGCGTCCTCGTTTCGTTCCTTGAAGGTCTTCACGTACAGCACCGGCAGGCCGATTTCCTTCAGCAGCGCCTTGAGCGCCTGCGTCTTGCCGTTGCCGGGCGGCCCGATGAACAGCAGCCCGCGCGCACGTCTTCCTCGAGCCGCGTGTTGGTCTCGTCGCGGATCAACCGGAAGACGGGCGGCACATCGGGCCTCGCGACCCGCTGGGCGTGCCCGTCGAACACGAAAGTGTCGACATCGAAGCTCCACAGCTCGGTGAAGCCGAGGTGAGTGGCCGGACGCAGCTTGCGCAGAAGCAGCGTGGCGTACAGCTGGCCCTCGGTGGTGATGGTTGTGATGCGGCGCAGACGCTTGGCGTTTTCGCGGCCTGACCAGTTCAGGTATGAGCCCAACCGCCTTGCTAGCCGCCCGCCCCCACCTCGAGCCGAACCGGAAGCCTGCCGCCACGTCGCTACGGGTGAACGAAATCTACCTGTCGCTGCAGGGGGAATCGTCGCACCAGGGGCTGCTGTGCACGTTCATCCGGCTCACGGGCTGCCACCTGCGCTGCAGCTACTGCGACAGCGAGCACAGCTTCTACAACGGCGATCGCATGGCCTTGACCGACATCGTCGCGAAGGTCGAGGCGCTGGGGGTGAAGCGGGTCGAGCTCACCGGCGGCGAGCCACTGCTGCAGCCGGCGGTGTACCCGCTGATGGAGACGCTGCTGGCCCAGGGCTACACGGTGATGCTCGAGACGTCGGGCAGCATCGACGTGCGCGAGGTGCCGCCGGCGGTGCAGAAGATTGTCGACCTCAAGACGCCCTCGTCAGGCGAGAGCGACCGCAACGACCTGCGCAACCTCGACAGCATGAATGGCAACGACGAGCTCAAGTTCGTGATCGGCAGCCGCGAGGACTACGACTGGGCGAAGGGCATGATTCAGACCCACCGCCTCGCGTCCCGCCCGTATGGAATGCTGTTCTCGACGGTGTTCGGGAAGCTCTCCCCGCAGGCGCTCGCGGAGTGGGTCATCGAAGACCGCCTGCCTGTCCGTTTCCAGTTACAGCAGCACAAGTACGTCTGGAAGCCTGAAGCCCGGGGTGTCTAAGGTGGCGCCGTCATGCCGAGACGGGTTCTGTTGATTGAAGACAACGTAGACATTCGCGAGTCGATGAGCGAGCTGCTCACCGATCTTGGCATCGAGGTCACCGTTGCCATTGATGGCCCCAGTGGGCTTGCGAAGCTGTTGAAGGAACCGCCCGATGTCGCGCTCGTCGACGTTGGGCTGCCCGGGCTCGATGGCTACGAGGTCGCCCGGCAGGCGCGCGCAGGGGGTTGCTCGGTGACCTTGATCGCACTGACCGGCTACAGCGGGCCCGAGGCAAAGGCGAAGGCCGAGCAGGCTGGGTTCAACAAGCACCTGGTCAAGCCGGTGCGCATCGACGAGCTCACGCGGCTGATTCAAAACAGCAGCTGAACCACGAACCAGGCGACGTTGACCGCCTGCAGCCCCCACGTCAGCCAGTTCGCGGCTTTCCCATCGCGCGACTGCGAGAGCAGCTTCGCCGCGACGGCGAACGCCAGCATCGCGAGCACGAAGCCTGGCAACGGCACGTGCAGCCGACGGAACCCGAACAGCAGGGGCACGGGCAGCAGCGCGAAGGCCAGCGCCCAGCGCGCGGTCGACGGAGGCTTCGCGTCGACCCGCGGCGTGCACTCGCTGCAGTACAGGTCTTCGTTGCGAACGTTCGCGCAGTCACCACAGACGAACCGGCCGCAGCGCTGACACACGTCGACCGCGGCGACTGTCGGATGTGTCGAGCAGCGCGCGCCCGCCGGAGGTGGCATCGCGCGCATCCTGTACCGGAATCGGGGAGGCGGCTCATCCCTCGACTGCTCTCGGGATGAACGGACGACGTGCGACCTAGCCCCGCGTCACTTTGCGTGCGGCTACCCGCACCGGCTTCGCCTTCTTCGACGTCGCCTTCGCAACCTTCGCCTTCTTTGCAGTCGCCTTCGGCTTCTCGACCGCGGCTTCCTTCTGCGCCTGCGGATTCTCGATCGCCTGTACGAGCTGCGAAGTCGCCGTCATCGCATCGCTGTTCAGCAGGCGGCCGTTGTCATCCACCGGAAGCGTGACGCTGAACCGGGTGCCCGTCGGGCCGATGACCTTCAGCTCCATCTTGTTGCCGACGAGCTTGCTCGAGACCGTGTAGTCGCCGCCGCCGGAGCACTCCATCGAGATGCAGAGGGTCTGACTCAGCTGCTCTCGCGCCGGGCCGGTGACCGCGATGTGCTCTCCGACGGCCCAGGCTGGCAGGGAGGCGACGAGGACGAAGGCAGTGAGTGCGCGGATCATGCGGAAGACCCATAGCAAGGCCCGGGCCAGACACAGTTACGGCCAGTTGGGCATGTAACGAACCCTGCGAATTGGAGCGCTGATGCGCCAGGGTGGGGGGAAGCCCCCTCAGGCGGCGTAGAGGGCCATCGTCCGCAGCACGATGGCCGCGACGAAGCCACCCAGCCAGCCCGCCAGAATCGGCCCCTTGAAGCGGTGCTCGAACTGGCTGAAGCCGTAGACGACGGTGACGATTGGAATCAGCAAGACCATGAAGCCCGTGCCGACGCTGCGCTGGAACGCGTGAATCAAGACGAAGACGAAACACGTCAGCGCGAGGAACTGCAGCAGCAGGCCGAGGACGAGGGTCACGCGCGCACCTTAACTGAGATACACACCGCTTTATGTCCAACTTCCGCGCTGTGCTCACGTTCGCGGTCGTCGGTACGTTGATCGGCATCGTGCTCGGCACGCTGACGGCGCCAGCGATGCTCACCAACGGCCTCTGCGGTTTCTCGAACGACATTCAACTCAACCGCCCCTGCCTCGACACCGTGCAGAAGGCGACCAGCGGGTTGATCAGCTACCAGCTGTACGGCGGCCTCGGCGGCACTGTGCTCGGCATCGCCGTCGGCGTGTTCTTCAGCGTGCGCCGGAAGAAGAAGGCGACCGCCGCTTCTTCGCCCGTCGCGCCGGCCCCTTGATGACGAGCTTCACCTTCTCTGCGCGCGGCAGCTGCTTCATCGCGTACTCCAGCCGCAGCGCCGCCGGCCTGTCTTTCACCTTCTTGCGCCACACCAGCTCGACCGGCAACCGGGAACGCGTGTAGCGGGCGCCTCGCCCGGCGTTGTGGCGGTCGACCCGGGCGGGAACATCGTTGCTGACTCCCGTGTAGAGGGAACCATCGCAACAGCGCACGATGTAGACGCTCCAGCTTGCCATTCGCGCGTCACCTTGCCTGAATCGGAAACGGAAATGGCTGACGAGATCGACGAACGCGCGAAAGAAGTCCTCCGGGTGGTGGTCGAAGAGTTCATCTCGAAGGGTGAGCCCGTCGGCAGCTCGCAGCTGACGCGCCGCGGGGACTTCGATGTCTCGCCCGCGACGATGCGCAACGTCCTCGCCGAGCTGGAAGAGCTCGGCTACCTCGAGAAGCCCCACACCTCGGCCGGCCGGGTGCCCACCGACCGTGGCTACCGCTTCTTCGTCGACACCCTGCTGCAGCTGCGCGAGCCCAACACCAACGACCGCAAGCTGATTGAGCTCGGCCTCTCGAACACCAACGTCGAAGAGCGCCTGAGCGAAGCGAGCAAGGTCCTCTACCAGCTGTCTCACCACGCGGCCGTGGTGCTGACCCCTCGGCCCAGCGCCCTGATGGTCACCAAAATCGAGCTGGTGCGGCTGCGCGACGACCGCGTCCTCGCCATCCTCGTGGGGCAGGGCGGGCAGGTGCAGAACAAGCTCGTCCACATCGACTTTCCCGTCTCGGCCGAAGAGCTGGTGCAGGCGTCGAACTACCTCAATGACCTGCTTCGCCAGGGCGTGAACATCGAAGACGTGCGCGGCCGAATCCTCACCGAGCTCGACGCCGAGCGCGCGCAGTACGACGTGCTCACCTCCAAAGCGCTGAAGCTGGGTGCCGCAGCCACCGACTTGACTGGCCCCGAGCGGATGCTGATCGAAGGCACCGGCACCTTTCTCGAAGCCCCCGAGTTCGCCGACGACGTGAAGCGGATGCGCACCCTGTTCAAGGCGCTCGACGAGAAGCACAAGCTCTTGTCCCTGCTCGACCGGGTGCAGCGCGGCCGTGAGATGCAGATTTTCATCGGCGCCGAGAGCGAGTTCAGCTCTCAGGGCGACGTCAGCGTCATCGCCACCCCTTACACCAGCGGCGAGACAGTGCTCGGCACGGTCGGGGTCATCGGCCCGACCCGAATGAACTACCAGCGCATCATCCCCCTCGTGAACTTCACCGCACAGGTGCTCTCGAAGGCGCTGGGGGAAGAGTAGGCTACTGTTGGCCTTGAAACCTTCGGCCGGATTTGTGTGTTGGCTAGAGCATCTTCGCTGCGACTCCTGTGACTTCCGGAACATCGAGCCTCAAGGTTCTGCGGCAGCTGGCGTCCGATGCCCACTCGGATGCCTTCGTTGCCCAGGTCAAAGGGTTCGACCTGCCGATGGTGGTGCGCTGCGTGAAGCCTGAGCTCGCGCAGAACGAAGACCGGATGAACCGCTTCATCGCCGAGTCGCGGCTGCTCACCGAGGTCAGCGCGCCCGGCCTGTTGCAGGTGCGGTCGGCTGGCCGGATGAAAGATGGGCAGGTGTACGTGCTCACCGACTTCGCTGACGGCGTGCCGCTGGAGCAGGCCATGCCGCTGACGGTCGAAGCGCTGGTCGACCTCGGCATTCCCCTGTGCGGGGCGCTCGCGGCGCTTCACGACGCAGGCCTCGTGCTCGGCGCGCTCAATGCCCATGAGATTCTCATTACCCCGGCCGGCGCGATGCTCGACGCGTCGCTGGCTCCCCTCTCGCGCGCGCCCGGAGCGACGGCGGCCACCGACGTTCGCGCCCTCGCCTCACTGCTGAGCAGCCTCGCGGTGCCCGACGCGCATCACCCTTTCGATTCCGCCGTTCGCCAGGGCATCACCGCCGCGACCACCGCTGCGGGGCTGCAGGAAGCGCTCGAGGCGGTGCGACAGAAGTGGGCCGGAGCGACCCGCATCTCCCATGGCAAAGCCCGCGCCCAAGAGGTCGTCGAGGTCGACATCGTCGAGGAAGACTTGTCGGGCCAGACGCTGGGCACCTACGCGCTCGAGCGGTTGATTGGCGAAGGCGCGATGGGCCGCGTCTACCTCGCCAGGCACAACCGCATCGGGCGTGAAGCGGCGATCAAGGTGCTGAAGTCCGAGCACGCGCGGCACAAAGACCTGGTGCAGCGCTTCATTCAGGAAGCGACCGCGGTCAACGCAATCAAGAACGAGCACATCGTCGAGGTGCACGACTTCGGGGAAGAGCTCACGGCCGATGGCACGCCGCGCGTGTACTGCGTGATGGAAGTGCTCCACGGCCGCGCGCTGGCCGACGAGCTGGCGATTGGCCCGATGCCGGTGCAGCGGGTCTCGCGCATCATTCAGCAGGTGACCCTGGCCCTGGGCGCCGCGCATGCACTTGGCGTCGTGCACCGCGACATCAAGCCCGAGAACATTTTTCTTCACGAGCGCGAGGGCGACAAGGACTACGTGAAGGTCCTCGACTTCGGCGTCGCCAAGCTGCTCAAGCCGCTGGCCAGCCTCCCCACCAGCAGCACCCAGGCCGGCATCGTCATCGGCACGCCCGAGTACATGGCGCCCGAGCAGGCGCTGGGCATCTCGACCGACCTTCGCGTCGACCTCTACGCAGTCGGCCTCGTGCTCTACGAGCTGCTGGCCGGCGAGCAACCTTTCAAGGGCGACACCTTCGGGAAGCTGGTGGTCGAAATCACCACGAAGCTGCCGCCGCCGCTGCCCTCAGTAACGAAGGGCGGCGAACCGATTCCGCGCGCCCTCGCCGACGTCGTCAGCAAGTGCCTTCAGAAGAAGCCGGAAGACCGGTACAGCGACGCGTCTGAGCTCGCCGCTGCGCTCGAGCCCTTCGTGCGCCCCGGCCGTTCGGTCGAGCCCATCATGCCCGACGTGCTTCCGGCAACCGCCCGTGCGCCTCGCATCGTGGCGGCCTTCGGGGTTGCGTTGCTGCTCGGTGCTGCGGGGTTCTTCGTGCTCACGCCACCGCCCGAGGAAGCGGTCGTGGTGGTCGAGAAGCCGCAGGGGCCCGTGCCGCCATCGGTGCCTGCTGCCGCCACGACCGTCACGCTCGAGGTCGCCAGCCGGCCCGCCGGGGCGAAGGTCATTCGCGTCGAGGACGGCGCGGTGCTGGGCGTCACGCCGCTGAAAGTCGATGCGGCGCGCGTCGAGGCGCCCGTCGCGCTGCGGCTCGAGCTCGATGGCCACCAGGCGACCGAGCGGACGGTGGCGCTCACGGCAAACGCGTCGCTCTCGGTCGATTTGCAGGCGAGCCCGAAGGCCGACCCAGCGCCGCCATTGAAGTCTTCCGTCAAGAAGCCGACCCGCAAGAAGGTGACGCGTGATGGGCAGGGTGATCCTTTCAGCAACTGACGTGTCGCTTTCCGTCGGGCTCGCGCTGCTGCTGGCGCTGGGTCCGCTCGCCGCGCACGCCGACCCGGCTTCCGAGTCGAAGGCGAAGGCGCTCTACAAAGACGGCATGAAGGCCCACGACGTCGGCGACTTCAACGGCGCGCTGACGCTGTACTCCGAGGCGTACAAGCTCGCTCGAGCTCGCCGGAGAGCGCGCCACCGTCTCGGTGTACACGGTCGACAGCGCGAACCGGTTCGTTCAGTTCGGCTTCGACAGCCAGGTGATCGAGAAGGGCCGGCAGAAGACGATGACAATCGACATGTCTCCATTCTTCGATGAAGAGCCCGACGCAGGCCCGAGCACGGACGCGGGCCTCGACGCTGGGTCCTTCGACGCCGGGCTTCCTGACGGCGGCGTGCTGCGCTGCGCGTGCGATGGCGGCTGCTGCTCACCGGGCACCACCACGTGCCTCGCGCCGAACCGCTTCACCTTTGACGCGGGCGCGGCGATCGCGTTCTTCAACTTCGCGCTGTTGCAGTGCGGCAAGCCGGGCGATTTCTGTTCGGTGGAGTGCGACTCGTCGCGCAGCAACGTCTGCGTCAACGGCAGCTGTTCCTGCGGCACCCTGACGCAATGCCAGCCCGGGCAGCGCTGCGCCACCAACGCCAACGGCCTGAGCGCGTGCGTGTGTGATTCGTTCTCGCAATGCCAGGGCTGCTGCGCAGGGGCCACCTGCAAATCCCTTCAGTCGCAGTGCGGCGCCTCAGGCGTCGACTGCATGCCGTGCACGCAGGTCGTCACTGGCGGAACCGTGGACGCAGGCGAGCTGTCGTGCAGCAAGCCGTCGACGCTGCCACCCTTCGCGCCGATGCCGGGGGTGTGTTCGAGCTCGGTCAACTGCGCCAGCTGCAATGGCCCCTTGCAGTGCTGCTCGGACATGCGCTGCATCCCGGCTGTCTGGCCACGCTGCAAGCGAAACGTGACGGTGAACGTGTGCACGGCGTGCGACGTGGTGCGCAGCGACCAGTGCGGTCAAACCGGCTGCGAGTGCGGCACCGACGGCCAATGCGGACCCCATCAAGTCTGCGATCGCGCCCTGAAGCCGGCGCAGTGCAAATCGATTCCGTGACGTCACCCGCGGGTGACGTCGCAGAGAAGGACAGTCCACCTGCCTCTGGCCAGAGCAACCCGTCACCAACCCGCGTTACGCATTCGGTGCAGCCCCGGTTGTCACCCGCGGGTGACGGCTGATTCATCAGTGATGGCCGTGGGTTGGAGCGCGGTGCCGAGGCCTGCCGAGCGGGTGCGCCGGGCCTGCTGATGGCACCCAAATTGGATCTTCGCGGGGCATGGTCCATCAATCCGCGAAGTTCGCCCTTGTCGCCCTCGTCGTGCTCTCGGCCGCCTGCGGAAACGAGCTGCCCGTTGAGCCGTCGCCGTCGAAGGGCACCTCGGCGCTCGAGGCCGCGTTCGCCGATGCGTCGGCTGAGTTTCAGGTGCCAGTCGAGCTGCTGAAGTCGATTGCGTGGATCGAAACCCGCGTCGACGGAAACAGCCCAGGCAGCGTGAACGGCGGGTACGGCGTGATGAACCTGGTCGAGCGCGACGACTGGAAGATGCTTTCGCGCGCGTCGGCCATCACGGGCGTGGACGCGGCCCGGCTGAAGGTCGACCCGGTATCGAACATTCGCGGCGCGGCGGCGGTGCTGCGCGAGCTGGCCGACAAGTCCTTCCGGTCGTACCCCGAGCTGTCGTCGTACGCGCTGGGCGACTGGTTCCAGGCGGTCTCGATGTACCCGGGCATCGACTCGGCGCCGGTGGCGAACGACTACGCGGCCGACGTCTACGTGCGGCTCGAGCAGGGCTTCGAGGTTCCGTCGCTCAACGGCACCGTCGCGCTCGAGGCGAAGGTGGCCGATTGGCGCAAGCACTCGGCGGTGGGCTCGCGCCGCGATGCGCTGGGCGACTACCCGGGCATCGCGCAGTACAAGCAATCGCCGCACTACTCGTCGGGCCGCACCAGCTACCAGTACGTGCTGATTCACACGATGCAGGGCAGCTATTCGGGCAGCATCAGCTGGTTCCAGAACCCGTCGTCGCAGGTGTCGTCGCACTACCTGGTGCGCAGCTCGGACGGGCAGATTACCCAGATGGTGCAGCACTCGAACACTGCGTGGCACGCCCAGTGTTACAACTCGAAGAGCGTCGGCATCGAGCACGAGGGCTTCGTCGCCAATCCGGGCCAGTGGTACACGAACGCGATGTACACCGAGTCGGCGAAGCTGACCCGGTGGATCGCCGACCGTCACGGCATCCCGAAAGACCGCGCCCACATCATCGGCCACGCGGAAGTCGCGAGCCCCTGCAACACCGGCGGCCACACGGACCCGGGCAGCGGGTGGAACTGGACGAAGTACATGGGCCTGGTGCTCGGCTCGACTCCCACGACTCCCGGCACTGGCGTGCTCCTCGGCGCCATCTACACCAGCGGTAACGCGGCGAGCCGCGTCGCTGGAGCGGTCGTCACCGTGGGCAGCCAGACGGTCACCACCGGCGTCGACGGCCTCTACCAGTTCACGGTGCCGGCCGGCTCGTACACGGCCAGCGTGAGCAAGGCGGGCTTCGGCAGCAACACGGCGACCCGCACGGTCGTCGCGGGCGCGCAGGTCTGGGGCTCGATGGAAATCAACCCCACCGCGACCACCGGCACGCTGCGCGGAAAGATTTTCGCCTTCAACGCAGCGAACCCGGCGGACATGAGCGTCGCCATCGCGGGGGCGGTCGTCACCGCTGGCGGTCAGACGGTCACCACGGCGGCCGATGGCGCGTACGTCTTCACGCTGCCGCCGGCCAACTACACGGTGAACGTGACGAAGGCCGGCTTCTCGGCGAACTCGGTCGCGCGCACGGTGCTGGCGAGCACGGTGGTCTGGGGCTCGGTGGGGTTGACGGGCATGACGGGGCCAGACCAGCAGGCGCCGCAGGTGGCGATCTCCTTCCCGGCCGACAAGGCGTCGCTGGACCTCGCGGTGTTCAACCTCACGGGCAACGCGAGCGACAACGGCGGGCCGGTGGCGACCATCGCGCTGTCCATCAACGGCGGCACGGCGACGAACGTGCCGGTCACCGGTGGAGCGTTCTCAATCGAAGTGAAGCTGAAGCCGGGCACGAACACCTTGAAGATTTCCGCGAAGGACGCGGCGGGCAACGTCGGCACGGCGACCAGCACCGCGACCTTCAACGCGGGCGTCTCGGGCTTCATCCACGTGGCGGACGACGAAGCACAGCGCGTGACGGGCGCCGTGGTTCAGCTTCGTGAGGTGGGCACGGGCGCGGTCATCTCGACGTCGACGACGGATGCGACGGGCGCGTACTCGTTGGCGGCGTCGGCCGTCGCGACGGACCACGTGCTGTTCGTCAAGGCGACGGGCTTCCTCACCTACTCGGAGACCCTCACGATTCCGGATGACCAGCGCGCGACCAAGAAGCTCGGACTGCAGCCGGGTGAGGACATGGTCCCCACCGACGTCGGCATTGCGTTTACGGATCCAATGAACGGCGCGACGGTCACCACGGACATGGTCACGGTGTACGGGACGGTGAACGGATTTAGTCCGGCGAGCGTGAAGGTCAACGGCGTTCAGGGCGAGCTGCTGGGCGCGAACGGCTTCACGGCGACGGTGCCGGTCATCGAAGGCGAGAACACCCTCGAGGCGATCGCCCAGGGGCTGAGTACCGAGACGGCGCTGGGCAAGCTGAAGATTATCCGCAAGCTCGGCGGCAACTCGGTTCCGAAGCCGAAGGACCCCGAGATGGTCGCCCGCGGTGGCTGCAGCGCGGTGGGCGGGCTCGAGCTGATGGCGCTGGGGCTGCTGGGCGCGGTGCTGCGCCGCCGCCGTTCCAACTAGCAGGCTCAAGTGGTACACGTGCCGCGCCGATGATGCTCTCGACGTGGCTTCTGTGCCTGCTGGCCGCCGCTGACAGTCCCCGCCAGCTGGTGCTGACGCCCGAGGCGGGGGCGTTTCTTCACGCGGTGCCGGCGCAGGGTGAAGTGCCACAGGCGCTGGTCGATGCGCGGCGGCTGGCCGAGAGCCTTCGGTACGAAGAAGCGGTGGTCGAGTACCAGCGCTACCTCGCGGTGGGTGAACGGCCGGCGCGCGAGCGGGCAGAGGCGTTGTTCGAGCTCGGGTTCATTCAGCTGGTGCTGGGCGACGAGGCGAACGCGGACCTCCGGGCGGCGAACGCGCTGGAGCTCGACCCAGCGCTCGAGCTGCCGGAATCGGCCGCGGCGCGGCAGGTCGACTTTCTGAACAAGGCGCGAAAGGACTTCATGACGCGCGCGCGGGTGTCGGTGGAGCCGCGCGTCGATTCTGATGCGCCGGGCTTCGTGCGCGCGAAGGTGGTGGACCCGCAGGGGCGCGTGAAGCGGGTGCTGCTGCGCCATGCGCTCTCGGCCAGCGGGCCTTTTCATTCGACGCTGATGACGTGTGTGGCCGACGCGTGCACCGGCTCGATTCCTCCACCGCAAGACGCGACCAGCTTCACCGCCTGGTACTACGTCGAGGCGCTCGACGCGGGGCAGCTGACGCTCGCGCGCGCCGCGGGTCCCGATGAGGCGATGCAGCTCGCCGTCGTCGGCGGGAAACGCTGGTATCAGAACCCCGTCATCTGGGAAGTCGGTGGGGCGGCGCTTATCGCCGTCGGCGTCGTCGTATATCTCTTGTCGCCCGCACCGCCGCGGTGACGTCGCGGTGGTGCGGTGATGCGGTGATGGGACGCAGATTGCATCACTGCATCACGCTCACTACTGTCGCGGAATGCGAACCACGTTCACCATCGACGACGATCTGCTGCCTCGGCTCAAGGCACGAAAGAAG
>JBBRAX010000014.1:0-121014 GCA_038206395.1 Myxococcales bacterium
GGTCGGGTACATCAACCAGCACTACCGCAAGCACATCCTCACCATCGAGGATCCGATCGAGTTCCTTCACGAAGATCGTTTCTCGCGCGTGACCCAGCGGGAAATCGGGCCCGACACTCCGAACTTTGCGAACGCCCTGCGCGGCGCCCTTCGGCAAGACCCCGATGTGATTCTCGTCGGCGAAATGCGCGACGCAGAGACGATCGAGATCGCGCTCAAGGCGGCCGAGACGGGGCACCTTGTTTTGTCCACCGTGCACACGACGGACTGCTACCGCACGATCAGCCGCATCGTTTCCGTCTTCCCGCCCGAAGGGCAGACCGGCGTTCGCAACCGGCTGTCTGAGAATCTTCGGTCGACCGTCAGCCAACGCCTTCTGCCGCACGCTTCGGGCAAAGGCCGCGTCGTCGCTGCCGAGATCATGGTGTCCACGCTGTCGGTCGTCGAGTTCATCAAAGACCCGAAGCGCACCCACGAGATCAAGGACTACCTCGAGAAGAACCACGACATCCTCGGCACCCAGAGCTTCGACATGCACCTCGCGCAGCTCTTGCGCGAGAAGCAGATCACGCTCGATGTCGCGCGAGAGGCCGCGTCCAACCCCGCCGACTTCGAGCGCGCCCTGGCGTTCGAGTAGCCGCGTCCCGAGCGCCCCGAGAGAAGTCGAGGGATGCGCCACCACAGAGCCACGGTACCGGGCGATTGAGCCGCGCCCGTTCGTCCCGAGAGCAGTCGAGGGATGAGCATCCGCAACGCATCGAAACAGGGCGAGTGACGCCGCGCCGAGTACGAGCGCACCGAAGTCGACCGCGCGCCTGGGCACTCGGCCCTGCTGTTTCGCCGGAACCCCGCGGCGTACCGAGACTCCACGCTCGCGGAAGGCGACCTCTGCGCCGACGTGGAACACTCGGGCCTCCGAGACAACTTTGCCGTGGAGCAGCGCGGAGAAATCGGATCCGCGGTGGGTTCTCTCGCCACTCCCTCGGGCCTTGACGGGGGCGTCGAGCCGGGTCTCTCGAGGCGAAGTCCATTTGGGTGAATTCACCCCCGCCCACCGGGGGTCGATTCACTCTGAATGTCAGACCCGCGTGCTTTTCTTCAGGGCATGGGGGACGACACTCGCAGCAAGCTCGACGCTTTCGCTCGGGCGCAGATGGGGTTGGTGACCCGCGCCCAGGCGCTGGCGTCGGGGCTGTCTTCCAACGCAATCGACCGTCGCCTGAGCAGCGGCGAGTTCGAACGCGTCTCGCCACGTGTCTATCGGCTTCGTTCCGGACCTGCCCACTCCACCGAACAACGATTGCTCGCGGCCTGCCTGTCGGCCGGACCAGGTGCAGTCGCGTCTCACCGAAGCGCGGCATTGCTCTGGCGTCTCGACGGCTTCAAGGACGACCGCGCACCAGAGATCTCCGTTCCCCACGATCGGCAGATCGTGATTCGCGGCGTGACGATTCACCGACGAAAGGTCCTCACCCCCGAGGGCTACTGCAAACGCAGCGGAGTGCCGGTGACGACGCTGCACCGCACGCTGCTCGACCTCGAGGCGTCGCTGAAAGAAGCGCCGCTCGAGATCGCGCTCGACTCGGCGGCTCGCGGGCGCCCCGAGCTCTTCCTCGAGATGTCGGAGTTCCTCTCGTCGATTCCCACGCGCGGCCGCCTCAACGCCGGCAGGCTCGACGTGCTGGTCGCGCTGCGCTTCGGCGGCGAGGCGACGGGCAGCGCGTTCGAGACGAAGCTGCTGCAGATGATTCGCATCGCGGGCATCGAAGCGCCAACGCTGCAGTACCCCGTGTTCAAGGAACCGGAGCGCCCGTTCGCCCACATCGACTTCGCCTGGGTGAAGCGGAAGATCGCTTTGTTCGCCGACGGAGCGAGCTATCACCTGGCGCGCCGCCGAGCTCACCTCGACGCAACCCAACGCCTCGAGCTGGTGAAGCTCGGCTGGAGGAACGTCGTCGTGTTTCCGAAGATGCTCAACGACAACACCTGGATCTCGTCGTTCGCGCCCCTCTTCTGGCCCGCGATGTAGACTGCTTCAGAGGCTGCGGCGCCGGCGCGTCAGCATCGCCAGCAGCCCGAACGCCCCGAGTCCCATCGGAGCCGTGTTGCAGCTGCAGCCACCGCCGCTCGAGCCGCCACCACCGGTGCCGGATCCGCCCGTGCCGCCGCCCGCCGCGCCGGTTCCGCCGCCCGTCCCTGCGCCGCCGCCCGCCCCTGCTCCGCCGCCCGTGCCTGCGCTGACGGGGACGATCACCGGAATCGACGTCGACCGCGACTCGTTGCCCGCGAGGTCTTTCGCGACGGCTTCCAGCGCCTGTGCCCCCGACGGAATCCCCGCCTTCGTCACGTAGGTCGCCTTCCACGGCGGCCCGTTCGTCACCGTCGCCACCACCACCGCCGCGACCTCGAACCGCACCTCGGCCACGCCGTTGTTGTCGAACGCGGTCGCTTCCATCGCCAGGCCCGGCGACAGCATCTGCCCGCCCATGTTCGGAGCGACCAGGCTCACCGTCGGCGGCACCTTGTCCGCGCCCGCGTTGCCCGGCGCCTTGCCGACGGCAAAAAGCGAAGACGTGGTGATCGGCGGGGCGTTCGCCGTGACGACGAAGTCTCCGCCCACGCCATTCTGCGCCTTGAGCAGCCCCGTCGCGCTGATCGTGCCGCCGCCCGCCGGGACCATGTAGATGATCGTCGGCTGGCTCGTGAGCACCGCGTCGAACTGATCGCGCGCCGTCACCGTGTACTGCAGCGTTCCGCCCAATGCGACCTGCGCCGACGCCGGCGTCATCCGCAGCAGCGAGTACTGCTGATTCACCGTCAGCGGGAACCCCGGCGTGCCGCCGTCAAGCCCCACTGCCGTCCTGTTCGTCCCGTCACGCACCACCACCGAGAACTGGTACTGCCCTTCCTTGCTGAAAGACGCCTGGCTCGCCTTCGCGGCGTTGTTGCCGTTCGGGCTGAAGGTCACCAGCGCTGGCCCCGTGGCAGACCAGGTGTACGAGAGGTTCGCTTCCATGCCGTCATCGTTCGCTGCGACCGTGACGTTCACCAGGCGCGACGTCACCGGGCTCTGCATCGCTTGCGGTGCGGCCGTGATCACCGGGGCGTTCTGCCCGCTGCCCGCCGTCACCGTCACTGCGAGAGTCGTGCTGGTGCTGCGGTCGCCGCCCGTCGACCCATCGCCGTTGCACGAGTTGCCCGTGCCGTAGAGCGTCACCGTGCCCGCGAACGGAGGCGCCGTCAGCGAGAAATTGAAAGTGCCCGACGTCGACGCCGCTGTCTGGTGCAGCTCGCCGAAGCCCATGCCGACGTTGCCGGAAACCGGGTTGAGCGCCGCCGACGTGCTCGAGCTCGAGACGTTCATGCCGAAGCGGCTGCCGGCCCCACCGCTGACCGTCAGCGTGTAGTTGCCGGTCGCGCCGGCGCCGAGCGTCGCGGGCCCGGTGATGGTGACCGTCGGAGCGCCGCCACCGCTGTGGCAGCCGTTGCAGTTGCTGTTGCCAGGGGGGCCGCCGGAGTACCCAATCGCTCCGGAGGCGTTCGCGAAGACGGTGGTGCTGGTCAGAAGAAGGGCCGCGAGAACGGGTCGCATCGCCCCTTCTTAGCGCTACTTCGCTTCCGACACGTCCCAGTCCAGGGTCTTCATCAGCTTCTTGCGCTGCTTCTCGACGTCCTTGTCGAGCAGCTTCACCGCCTCGTCCAGCTTGTCCATCAGGCGAAACGGCTTCCGGCGCGACTGCTTCAGCGACAGCAGTGCGTGGGTGAGCCAGGGGAACACGGCGGTGAGATCGCAGTGCACGTAGACGCTGCCGGTCTCGACAGCGTCGACGCTGACCTTGCCCCAGGTGTGGCCTTCGCCGGCGGGGCAGCTCGAGAGCGCTCCGTTGTCGACGGGGTCGACGCAGAACTGCACGTCGATGTCGAAGCCCTGCGTCGGGACGTTGAGAATTTGATCCAACAGCGGCTCGCCCTGCAGCGTGTAGTTCTTCGGCACGCCACCGCCGAGGATCCAGACCGCCATGCGCTTGCTGTGGTGGTGCCGACAGTAGTGCTGGATCGCCGCCATCGCGTAGACGTCGGCGTTGATGTCGATCTCGAACTTGAAGGCGTCGCCCAAAAGGCGCTTGAGCTTCACCACGTTGAGGAAGATCGAGCCGTCCTGCACGGCGCCCACGAAGATCG
Organism: Myxococcales bacterium; assembly: GCA_038206395.1. Lineage (GTDB taxonomy): Bacteria > Myxococcota > Myxococcia > Myxococcales > Myxococcaceae > JAGSPQ01. The sequence goes on from JBBRAX010000014.1 coordinate 4,183, forward strand.
GCACCCCGTACCGGTAGCAGGTGGCGAGCAGCGACGGCTGCTTCACGCCCAGCTCTTCTTCGATCGCGTTGATGTGCTTGCCGAGCAGGTAGTGGAACTCAGGGGTCGTCATCTTCTTCTGGAAGTCGGGGCCGCGAATGATGGCCGAGAAGAGCCGGTCGGTGTCGAGCAGCGCCTCTTCCCAGAAGCCCAGGTCGTAGATGCGGATCACGCGCGCGAGGCGGTACTGCAGGTCGCCAGCGTTCGGGTTCACCTCGCGAATGCCATGGCCGATGACGCGGTGGGCGTCGTGGTACAGGTTCGCGCCGGTGGTGGTGAGGCTCGAGATGATCCCCGCTTCCACCATCGGAATCAGGCAGCTGCTGTGGAGGCCGGCGGGGGTCATCGCGCCGGACAGGGTCATGAAGACCGACGCGTTCTCGTCGAGCGTGCGACGCATCAGCTCGAAGGCCGTGCGTTCCTGCCGGCCCACGTAGGCGCCGAAAGCCGTCTCGAGCAGCTCGACCGCCGACTCTTTGCCGGTGATCGGCTTCGGGTCGACTTTGCGTGAGTTGCTGTATCCCTTTCGAAGCTGCGTCTGGGTCTTGGTGGCCATGGGGGGCTTTGGGTATACAACGCCTCCTTTCAGGCCGCCTTCTGGAGTTTCCACTGTGAAGATCCAACATCTCTTCGTCGCTGCCGTTCTGATGTCCGTTGCCGGGTGCCGGTGCAGCAAGCCCCCGACGCCCGACACCCTGCCCGACTACGCCGCCATGCCGGTCGCTCTGAGCTTCGAGGCGTGCCCGACGCTCGACGAAGCCGGCAAACCCGTGACGGACGTCTTCCCTGACGAGAAGAAGGTCACGATCAGCAACCGCGGCAAGGTCTCAGGCGGGCTGACGCTGTCTTTCACGGGCGACGGCAAAGACGCGTTCAAGCAGGACCCGTTGAAGGCCGTCCCCGTGAGCCCCACCAGCGTCGAGGCGCTGTCTGACCAGATCCTCACCCTGTCGTTCTCGCCGACGAAAAAGGGCGTCGTTCGCGCCCAGCTCGTGATCAGTGACGAGGTGGAAGGCACGGACGACAAGAAGGTCGACCTCGTCGGCACCGGTTCGGACTTCGCGGCCCAGCCGACGATCAAGGTCTCGACGGTCGACAGCGCCGGCGCGCTGAAGGAGTGCCTGGAAGGCCTGGTATGCGAGCAGAACTTCATCGACACGCTCTTCGCGGAAGCCGCGACGGTCGACCTGAAGATCACCAACGCGGGCTGCCCGTCACTGAAGATCACGGGCCTCGAGATCGTGAGCGTCGCGGGCCAGAGCAACGCGTACTTCATCGAGTCTCCGTCGATTCTGCCGACCGTGGCGACGCCCCTCGTGCTGACGCAGGCGGGTGGGCTGCAGACGACCACCGTGAAGCTTCGGTTCGCTCCGGTCGACGACGGCTCAGGCAACCTGGTGCGGTTCGCGACGCTGCGCGTGAAGACGAACGATCCGAATGCGAAGGACGGCGACAACAACAAGGGCGGCTTCGACATCCTGCTCAGCGGCAGCGCGCTGAAGCCGGCGATCGACACGACGCCGACCCGCTGCGACTTCGCCGACCTGACGGATCTCTGCGGCAACGTGGCGAAGATCGCGGGCAAGGCAAAATTCCTGTTGAAGAACGAAGGCAACGTCGCGGTGAAGATCGACTCGACCACCTTCAAGAGCAACAACAGCCAGACCGCGGGCCAGGACAACCGCCTCACCATCACCGGCACCGCGCTGAAGGGCGTCACGATCATGCCGGGTGACTCGGCCCCGCTCGAGGTCAGCCACACCGAGATGCCGCTGTACATCCAGGACCTGCTGACGATCTCTGCGTCGGTGGTTCCCAACGGCATTCCCGGCTCGGCAGGCCGCGCGGTGATCTCGCTGTCGGGCGGCAAGAAGCCGTGCCTCACGACGGAGCCGGCGATCGACACGACCATTGGCCAGGCGCGGCTCGACTTCGCGGCCCCCGCGACTGAGCTGTCGGCGAAGGAAGTGACGATCAAGAACGGAGCCGCCTGCGGCGACCTGATCATCGCCAGCATCGCGATCGTCGACGCGCCCAGCCCCTTCTTCAGCATCATCGACCCAATCATCGCGCCTGGCACGAAGATCGCCCCGGGCGCTGAGCTGAAGACGACCGTCCAGTACAAGAAGCCTGTCTCGGGCGGCACGCAGGTCGGCTCGCTGCGCATCAGCACCAACGACGGCGCCTTCTCCACCCCGCCCGGCTACATCGTTCAGCTCTACAGCCAGTCGCCGCTGGATCAGCTGCCCGTCGCCGTCGTCAAGGCCTGCCTGCCGTCGGACACTGCCTGCACGATGCCGAAGATCAGCTTTAGCCTCGCCTCGCTTCCCGCGGGTCCGGGCGGCACCAGGCTGCTGACCATCAGCGGCAAGGACAGCTACGACCCGCAGCCCGACGGCGGGCAGCAACGGCCATTGGCCGGCTACCAGTTCGGCAAGGTGCCGGGCCTGGTCTCCAACACCGCCACCCTGTCGAACGAGGCGCGCGACGCCGGCCAGGAGGTCACCCTCTCTCTTGACGGCGTGACCCAGGGCAACCTGCGCCTCACCCTGGACGTGTGGGACAACGCGAACCAGAAGTCTGGCATCACGGGCAACGTCCAACTGCAGATTGGGCCGTAAGGCGCACAACGTCCCACCTCGCGCCTTTCGCGGGAAAGTCCGACGATTCACCCACGATTTGAGCCGTCCCCGACGGGTGGGGGCTCAATGAGGGGTGATGATGAAATGGCTCTGCATCGCGGCGCTCGCCCTCACGGCTTGTGAAGGCGCCATCGGCAACCCGGATCCGCTCGATGAAGGCGTCGGCGGAGGCCGAGGAAGCGGCTCGGGTGGTGGAATCGCGACGGGCACTGGCGGAGGCGTCAGCGGCGCCGGCGGCGGCTACGCCACGATGCCGACGCCTTTCGTGTGCAAGCCGGACGAAGCGGCGATCGCCCAGCCCCTGAAGCGGCTCTCGCAGGTCGAGTACACCAACTCGGTTCGAGACATCGTGCGCGCGGTGATGCCGGCGTCGGGCAACGCGGTGCTGACCGCGGTGAATTCGTTGATCGCGAAGTACCCGGCCGATCGCGTCGTGGGCCCGGGGTCGGAAAGGCACGGCGGCTTCTATCGGCTCGATCAGGCGCTGCAGCAGAGCCACATCGATTCGACCAACGACGTCGCCGTCGCGATTGGCAAAGAGCTGACCTCGACCGCCGCCCGCCGCACCGAGCTCGCCGGCGCCTGCGCCACCGACGCATCGACGGCCAACGACGCCCAGTGCCTGACCACCTTCGTGACGAAGCTCGGAGCGCTCACCCAGCGCCGCCCGCTCGACACCGCCGACGTCGACTTCTACAAGTCCGTCGCCGGTATGACCCCTGTGGATCCTGCAGCGCTCGCCGACGTCGTCGCGCTGCTCCTGTCGGCGCCCGGCTTTATCTACCACCTCGAATCCGGAGCGGCCGCGGTGAAGGGCGACCTCTACGCGCTCGATGCGTACGAGCTGGCGGCCCGGCTCTCTTTCCACTTCTGGCAGACGACCCCTGATGCCGCGCTGATCGCGACCGCTGCCTCGGGCGCGCTGCTCACCGACACCGAGTACCAGGCGCAGGTGAGGCGGCTGTTCGACGACCCGCGCAGCGACGCGGCGATGGACACGTTCTTCGCGCAGTGGTTCCGCCTCGATGAGCTGGGAGCACTCGACGCGCGCATCGGCGACCCGGTGTTCGACGCCTTCGTCGGATCCCAGGTGCCGACGCCCGCGCTGCGGCAAGCGATGACCGACGAGATCCTCGACCTCGCACGCCACGTCGCGCGATCGAAGGGCCCGCTTTCGGACGTGCTGACGAGCCGCAAGGCGCTGGCGAAGAACGATGCCCTCGCGGCCATCTACGGGGACCCCAGGTGGACGTCGGGCGAGCCCGTCGAGCAGACGCAGCCCTCCCGCGCGGGCCTGATTACCCGCGCCGCTTTCCTCGCGACGGGCTCGGCCAGCACCCGCCCGGTGATGAAGGGCTTCCGGATCCGCAACGCGCTGATGTGTGAATCCATCCCCGCGCCGCCGGCGAACGCGGCGGCGACCCCGCCCGAGCTCGCTCCGGACCTGACGACGCGGGAAGTCGTCGAGAAGCTGACCCAGCAGCAGGGCACCAACTGCGCCGGCTGTCACACCAGCCTGCTCAACCCGACAGGATTCTCGACCGAGAACTTCGACTCGCTGGGCCGCGCCCGCACCGAACAGAGGCTGTTCAACGCGCTGGGGGCCGTGGTCGCGACCAGGCCCGTCAACACCGCCAGCGTCCCGCGCATCATCTCGGCCGACCCCACGCCTGCGGCCGGCGCCGCCGAGGTGACGAAGCTTCTCGCCCAGTCGGGCAAGTTCGAGACGTGCTTCACGAAGCAGTACTTCCGGTTCGTGTATGGCCGTGAGGAAGACCTGGTGAAAGACGGCTGTGTGCTGAAGGCGCTGGACGACGCGGCGCGCAGTGGCGCTGCCCTTGGAGATCTCTGGATGAAGGCCGCGCTCGACCCGTCTTTCAAGAGCCGGAGGATCCCGTAATGAATCGTCGCCATTTCCTCAAAGGCCTCGGCGGCATCTCGCTGGCGCTGCCCACCCTGCCCTCGCTGCTTTCCTCGGGGCGGGCGATGGGGCAAGCGGTCGCTCCGAAGTACTTCGTTCACTTCTGCACCGACCACGGCGGCATCTGGACGGCGAACATGTTCCCGGTCGCGGCCGCGAATGCGCAGACGCAGATGGTCGCGGGCCGCGCGGTGAAGCGGTCGCCGCTGGCTTTGAGCGTGAACGCAGGCGTCGCGCAGCTTTCGCCGGTGCTGTCGGCGCCGTCGAACGCGCTCACCGCAGGGCTCGCCGCGAAGATGAACGTGATCCAGGGGCTCGACATCCCCTGCTACATCGCGCACCACTCGGGCGGTCACCTCGGCAACTTCGCGCGCAATGACGGCAACGGCGGCGACGGCACCATTCTGCAGGGCCACCCGCGGCGCACCATCGATCAGATCATGGCGTACTCGCCCGCGTTCTACCCGACGCTGGACGGCGTGCGGCAGCGCGCGCTCACGATGGGCCGCCGCATCTCGTACAACCACGCCAACCCGACGTTGAAGACCGGCGCGATTCAAGAAGTCGTCGCCACCGACGACTCGCTGCAGCTCTTCGATCAGCTCTTCCCTCCTGGCTCGGGCATGGGTCCCGCTCCCCGAGCGCCGATCGTCGACAAGGTGCTCGAGAGCTACAAGCGCCTGCGCGACGGGAACCGAAGACTCTCGGTCGCCGACAAGCAGCGCCTCGATGATCACCTCGCGCGCCTCGACGAGCTGCAGCGGCGCCTGAAGGTCACCTCGGCCGTCACCTGCCAGCAGCCGCCGCGCCCGGCCACCAGCAACCACTCGCTGTACGGCGGCAACTTCGACGTCGACCCGGTGAAGCACGCCAGCTGGTACCAGCGGCTGAACGACGTCACGGTCGCCGCCTTCTCGTGCGGCCTCTCGCGCATCGCCACCGTGAAGGTCGACCCGACCTTCTCGACCTACGCGGGCGACTGGCACCAGGACATCGCGCACAAGGCCGACCTCGCCGCGGGCGCTGCCCAGGGCACCATCGCCGCCGCCCACCAGCGCTTCTTTCAGGACGTGTTCCTCGATCTCGCCCGCAAGCTCGACGCGGTCAGCGATGGCGCGGGCGGCACGCTGCTGGATCACTCGCTGCTCGTGTGGAGCCAGGAGTCCGGCAACATCACCCACAGCAACTTCTCGATGCCGGTGATCACCTTCGGCGGAGCGGGCGGCTACTTCAACACCGGCATCCACGTCGACTACCGGAAGACGGCGACGCCGCTGGCGCCGGCCGCGACCGAGAAGGAATTTCCGGGGCTCTTCTACCACCAGTGGTTGGGCATGAACCTTCGCGCCTTCGGCATTCCCCAGGCCGACTGGGCCGAGGCGGATCACGGGGGCTACGGCTACCGCTACGCGAAGGTGAACTGGGCCTCGCTCACCACCGAGCAGGCGTACCCGGACTCGATGTGGGCCAACAATGGCGACCCGCTGCCCTTCCTGAAGGCGTAAACACCGCAGGGCATGCTCGCTGAGTGGTTGAAGCCCGTGCCGGTCGAGGTGTTCCTGCGGAAGCAGCTGGGCAAGGCGCCGCTCGCGTTCCCTTCGTCGGCGAAGCACACGGTTCCGCTCTTCGGTTGGGACACGCTGGGCCGCGTGCTCGCGTCGAAGCCCGACGGGCTGGTCGTCGCCTTGGGGAAGCTGGTCGACGCCCCGGTGCCCACGACGCTCAAGCAGACCCACGCGCTGCTGGCCAGAGGCATCGGCCTCGTCATTCGCCGCGCCGAGCGCCACGACGAAGGCCTCGCTGCACTGGCGGCGCAGTTCGCGAAGGACGTGGGCGGCGAGGCGCACATCCAACTCTTCGTGACGCCCGCGGGCACGCACGGCTTCGACTGGCACTACGACTTCGAAGAGGTGTTCATCGCGCAGACGAATGGCATCAAAGAATACTTCTTCCGCGACAACACCACCGACCGGCTCACTCCCGTCGGCACGAACCCGGACTTCGGCAAGGTGCGCGGCGAGACGACGCCGATCTCGGGCGCGAAGCTGAACGCTGGCGACTGGGTCTACATCCCCGCGCGGTGGTGGCACGTCGCCTCGTGCGTCGAGGACTCGCTGTCGATTTCGGTGGGGGTGTTGCGCGAAGGTCAGTGAGCGCGCAGCGGATCTTCGCGAAGGCTCGACATCGCCAGCTTGTCGAGGCGCGCGTGCCGGTAGACCTCGAGCATCCTTTCCTGCCCGAGGCGCCAGACGCTGGTCATCGTGCAGCCGCCGCTGAAGTTGCAGCCGACGTGATCGTTCTTGTCGCTGCAGAGGTTGACCTTCACCGGGCCCTCGACGGCTTCGATCACGTTGAGAAACGAGATGTCGCCGGCAGCGCGGCCAAGGGCATAGCCGCCGTGCGCGCCGCGGGATGACGAGGCCAGCTTTTCCTTCACGAGCTTCTTCAAGATCTTCGCGAGGAAGTCCTTCGGCACGTCCATGGCTTGCGCGATTTCCCGAAAAGGCACGATCGCGCCCACGGGCTGGGACGCGAGGAACAACATCGCGCGCAGGCCGTATTCGATGCGCCGGGAGATCTGCAGGGGGTGCTGCACCCGACCAATGTGTCAGACGCCCCTACCTGCCGCAACTCAAGGTAGCGTCGGCGGGCAATGATCGACCTGCACTCGCACACCACTGCCTCCGACGGGCAGTACACCCCCGACGAGCTGCTGCAGCTGGCGGCCGACGCGGGCATCACGACGCTCGCGGTGACGGATCACGACACGGTCGCGGGGCTCGACGCCTGCGACGTGGCGGCGAGCCGGCATTCGATCCGGCTGATTCCAGGCATCGAGGTGTCGGCGTTCGTGGGGAAGAAGGAAGTGCACGTGCTGGGGCACTTCGTCGACCGCGCGAACCCGAAGCTCTCGCAGTTCGCCGACGCCTTGAGAATCGAGCGCGAGAAGCGAATGGTGCTGATGGTCGCGAAGGTTCAGGCGCTGGGCTTCCCGATCACGATGGAGCACGTGAAGGCGATCGCGGGCGACGCGCACCTGGGAAGGCCGCACCTCGCGCGCGTGTTCGTCGAAGGGCATTGGTGCATCGACACGAAAGAGGCGTTCGATCGGTTCCTGGGTGACGGGAAGCCGGCCGCGGCGCCGCGGTTCGAGGTGACGTCGGCAGACGCGATCGCGCTCATTCATCAGGCCGGTGGCACCGCGACGCTCGCGCACCCCGGCACCTCGAAGGTGCAGCGGTTCGAGCTCGATCAGATGAAGCGCGAAGGGCTCGACGGCCTCGAGGCCAACCACTCGGATCACCCTCAGCACGTCCGCGAACGGTTTTTGAAGTGGGCCGCGGAGCTCGACCTCGTCCCGACCAGCGGCAGCGACTTTCATGGCGAGAAGGTCGCTCCCGATCGCAAGCTCGGCACTGCCGCGATGGCGCCCGAGTCGTTCGCTGCACTGGAAGCACGCCGGCCTGCGTTCATCCCGAGAGAAGTCGAGGGATGAGCCACCTCCGTCGTTGAGGTTCCGGAGGGCGAACGGGCTACTTCTTCTGCGTGCCCCAGAGGTTCTTGTCGATCGTCGTCTTCCGCACTGTCGTATCGAGCTCGATCGAATGGGTGGACGTGGCATCGAGCGCACCGACCGAGTGCCCCTTCACGTCGATCGCGTTCCGGCCTTCTTTCAGCTTGAGCGTCGTCTCGAACCGCCCCTTCTCGTCGGCCTTGACCATGTGTCCGCCGACCTCGACGCGCGCGCCCGGCTCGGTGGTGCCCACGACGACGAGCTTCGACTTGTTGACGACAGACCTTCCCGGCAGAGCGACCTTCAGCAGCAGGCTCGACGGAATCGACACCGGCTCGCTGGGCGCCTGGCCGGGGCGGACAATCGACTGCTGGCCCGCGCGAACGATCACCACCCGCCCCTTGCCCACGAACTCGACCGCGCCTTCCTGCGTGCCGACCGCGACGGTGCCGTTGCCGTTGCTCGCGATGGTGAACACACCGCCGTCCGTCCGCGCCACCGCGTCGCCCTTCGCCGCGCGAACTTCGAACGTGTGCCGGCCCGAGCCCTTCACCGTGGCGCGCGCCATGCCGCTCTCGAGCAACAGCTTCGAAATGGACTCCGAGAGCTCGCCGATCTCGACCTCGGTGCCAGGATCCATCTTCACTTCCCAGTACTCGCCGCCGACGACCACCGCGTAGCTGCCATCTGCCGTCCGAACGCCGTCCGACGGGTTCAGCGTGTCGCCGTCTTTCGCGTCGGCCCACTCGCCCATAGCCCGCTTGATCTGCACCTGCCCCGTCACCTGGGTCAGCTTCAGCTCAGTCTTCTTCGGACCCGCAGCCACTGCCTGAATGGCCACGGGCGAAGGCGGCGGAGTCACCCCCACCGCGTCCGGCGCGCTGAGGAACAGCCGCCACGCGATCGGCACGGACAGCAGAATCGCCACCAGCCCGAGCACGAAGGGCAGGTTCCGGCGCTTCCTGGGGGCGGGCACGTCGCTCACCGGGTGATTCCTACTCCCTGCCCGCCTGCGGCAAAGTCTTTCGACGTCGCAGTCGACGGGGCCTGGTGCCGGGCGGGGTCATACCTCGGCAGCCGCACCGTGAACCGCGCGCCCTGCCCTGCGGTGCTCGTCACCTCGATCCGGCCCTCGTGCTCGGTGACGATGCGGTACGCGACCGACAGGCCCAGCCCGATGTTCGACCACACGTCTTTCGTGGTGAAGAACGGCTCGAACACCCGCGCCAGATTTCCTTCCGGAATTCCGCGGCCCGAGTCCGTCACCTCGAGCCAGACCTCGGCGCCTTCCGCGCGCGTCACCACGTCCAGCGTCCTCACCGGCGACTTGATCATCGCGGTGCGCGCGTTGGATGCCAGCTGGGAAATCACCTGAGAGATCAGCTCGGGGTCCGCCCACACCTGCATTGGCGCCTCAGCCAGCGCCGGGCGAACGGTCACCTGGCCTTCGTCGAACCGCGGCTGCTCGAACGCGAGGCAGCTGCGGAGGACGGCGTTGAGATCCACCGGGCGGCGGTCGGCGCGCGCGCTGCTCTGCGAGAAGCGAAGCAGGTTCTGGGTGATGTCGCGGCACCGCTTGGCGCTCTCTTCGATCTTCTTGAGCAGATCGAAGTCGGCGTCGGACTCGGTGCGGTCGAGCATCATCAGCTGCGCGTTGCCGAGAATGCCGCACAGCGGGTTGTTGATCTCGTGGGCGACGCCCGCCCCCAGCTGACCCAACGCCGCCAGCTTCTGGGCCTCGATCAGCTGCCCCTGCGCCGATCGAAGATCTGCCAGCGCCTCGTCGACCTTCACCTTGAGCTCGTCGTTCCACTTCAAGAGCCGCCCACGCGCCGCCTCGAGCTCGGTGCCCATGCGGTTGAACGTGTCGGCCAGCTCGGCCAGCTCGTCCTGCCCACCCACCTGAAGCCGGGTCGAGAGCTCGCCGCGCGCGTAAGCCTCGGCCGCTCCACCGACCTGCCCGAGCCGTCGATTCAGGCGCCGGGTGAAGAGCAGCCCCACCGTGACCAGGAAGGCCAGCGTCACTCCGATGCCGACCAGCACGGACTGCCGCAGCGCGCGCACCGGCGCCATCGCGACCGCGTCGGGCAGCGACACGACGACGGTGAGCCCCAGCTGCTCGGGCACCGTTGCTCTCGCGACCCGGTCGGTGGCTCGGGTGGCTGCGAGCGGTTGCAGCCGCGCCCGAGCCGCCGTACCCGCCACGACGCGCCCTTCGCCATCCACAAGCTGCAGCTCGCCCGCCGTCGGTGACGCCCGCGCCACGAGCCGCGCCTGCACTGCGTCGACCCCGATGAAAGCGACGATGAACGCCGAGTCCTTTTCATTCGCGCTCACCTGCACCGCCACCGGCAGCGCAGGCGACGAGCCCAGCATCACCGCCGGCCCCACCGCCGCCTGCCCCTTCTGGCCGCGAAGCCCCAGTGCCGGAAAATCGAAGGCCGTGCTCAGCGGCGTCACCCCATCGTATGCGGGGTGCCTTTCACCCCCCGCAACCGTGGGCAGCGGCATCTTGCGCTTCGGGTCGACCAGCGATACGGCGGCGATGAGCTCGGACTGCGCGGCGAGAAGCGTGAGCCCCCCGCGCAGCTCATCGGGCGCGATGCCTCCCCAGTCGAAGAGCGCGGCCGAGGTCGAGAGCCCATCGATCGCCGACATCAGCTGTGCGGCGGCCCCTTCGGCGGCGGCCTCGGCGACAGCGCGCTGCTCGTGCTCCAGCCGGGCCGACAGCTCGGCCTCCGAACGGTTGAGCAGCCAGAAGCCGACTGCCGACAGGGGCAGCACGGCGGCCGCCAGCATGAAGAGAATCAGCTGCTGCGAGAGCCGCACGTCACGCGCTCTGAATGGCCGGCAGGTCGCGGTCGTTGCGGAGGAAGACGCTGCCCACCACCGCCTTCGCGCGCTTCTTCAGCTCTGCGGCCTGGCGGGCGAGGTCTGAGTGGTCGGCCTGCCCCGTTGACATCACCGCCACCACCGACACGCTCATGATCGGAAACCGCCGCTTCTCGCCGAAGCGATCGTCCGTCTCGATGTAGCCGCGGTCGCGATCCGTCCGGTCGTAGTAGAGCGGGATGATTCGATCGAACGCGTCGATCGCCTTCTGGCAGATCACGTCGCACGTCTCGTTCGTGGTGATGAAGACGAAGTCATCGCCCGCGACGTGCCCGAGGAAGTCACCCGGCTGGCCGTGCTGCCCCATGATCTCGCGCATCAGATCTGCCGTCTGCCGCACGACGCCGTCGGCCTTCGCGAACCCGTAGTAGTCGTTGTAGGCCTTGAGGTTGTCGAGATCGAGGTAGCAGAACGCGAAAGGCTCGCGCGCCTTCAGCCGCCGCTGCACCTCGCGCTCGATCGCCATCGACCCCGGCAGCATCGTGGTCGGCGACGGCGACCCTTCTTCCGTGCGGCGGCGCAGCACCGACTCGACCCGCGCTCCGAGCTCGAGCGCATCGAAGGGCTTGGTCAGGTAGTCGTCACCGCCCAGCTTCAGCGCGCGGACCTTCGACGTCGTCTCGGTGCGGGCAGAGACGAAGATCACCGACAGCGGGCTCGACGCACGCTCGGCCTTCAGCGCCTCGAAGAAGCTGAAGCCATCGCCGTCGGGGAGCATCACGTCCAGCAACAGCAGGTCGGGCCGGTGGTCGACGATCGCCTGCCGCGCCTCGGCCAGCGTCGCCGCCTGGTCGGCCTGGAAGCCCAGGTTGTGCAGCACCTCGACGCAGATCGCGCGAATCTGCGCGTCGTCATCGATCACCAGCACGCTGCCCTTGCGCCGCGTCGTCACCGCCATCAGTGACTCGACCGAAGCGACCAGCGTGTCGGGCTTGATCGGCTTCAGCAAGAACCCACTGGCCCCGGCGCGCATCGCTGCCTCGCGCTCGTGGAAGCCCGAGATCACCATCACCCGCGCGTGCCGCGTCTCGGGGTCGTGCCGGAAGATGTCGGCCAGCTTCAGGCCGTCGATGTCGGGAAGCCGGATGTCGAGCGTGATCACGTCGGGCTTCAGCTTCCGCGCCACCGCCAGTGCCTCTTCGCCCGAGTGCGCGATGACGACGCGGAACTGCCGCGCGATCAGCGTCGCTTTGAGGATCCACGCCAGCGTCGGGTTGTCTTCGACGACCAGCACCGTGCCTCGCGTGATGCGGGGGCCGACGGTGGGCAGCGGGTCCGGGTGATCGACCGGGTTCAGCTTCTCGACGCCAGGCTCGACCGGGAGCACGGTGACGAAGCGCGCTCCGGCCAGCACGGGCTCGGCCCAGATGCGGCCGCCGTGGCCTTCGACGATGTTCCGGCAGATCGACAGCCCCAGGCCCGTGCCGCGAATCGCGCGCGTCGCCCGCGACCGGGCCTGCTCGAAGCGGTCGAAGATCCTCTCGAGATCCCCTTCGGCGATCGGGTCGCCGGTGTTCGACACGCTCAACGACACGAACCCCGGAGCGTCCGGCGCCTGCGTCAGCTCGATCGCCACCTCGCCGCCGTCGGGCGTGAACTTCACCGCGTTCGTGAGCAGGTTGTTGAGCACCTGGTGGATGCGGCCCGGGTCGACCAGCACCTTCACCGGGCCGTCGGCCGACTTGACGCTGACGTTCAGCCGCTTCTGGTGCATCGCCGGGCCGTACTTCTCGACCGCGCGCCTCACGACCTCGTCGAGGTGCGTGAACTCGAAGCTCATCCGCATCTTCTTGTTCGCGAACTTCGAGAGGTCGAGCAGATCGTCGACCAGCGCGTTGAGCTTCTCGGTCGACTCGCGCGCCATGTCGAGGAAGCGGCGCTGCTTCAGGTTCACCTCGCCGGTGATGTGGTTCAGCACCAGGTCGAGCGCCCCAGTGATCGACGTCAGCGGTGTGCGCAGCTCGTGGCTGACCATCTGCACGAACTCGTCTTTGCGCTCTTCGAGCGCCTTCTGTTCGCTGATGTCGCGCAAGCCCACCACCACGCCGCGCAGCAGGCCCGACTCTTCGGCGACGGGGTTCACCGTCAGCGCGACCGTGCGTTCGAACAGCTTGAGCTCGTCGCGAAAGGACTTCTGCCCACCGTATTCCCAGCCCCGCACCATGTCCCACGGCGCGAACCCCAGCTTCTCGGCCAGGTGCTTCGGGGTCAGGTGCGCCGGGTCATCACCCAGCTGAAGGAAGCGCCGCGCAGCCGGGTTGACGACGACGAGCTCGTTCTTCTCGTCGAGCAGCAGCACGCCGTCGGCCATCGCCTCGACCATGCGTTCGATGCGGCGGCGGGCCGACAGCTCGGCGGCGCGCAGGTGATCGATCGCGTCGGTGGTCTGGTTGACCAGCAGGTCCAGCAGCTCGCCGTCTTCGAGCGCGTAGGTCGCCTCGCCCGAGAAAATCGACAGCGTGCCTGCCACCCGGCCGGTGGCGACCAGCGGCACCGACAACGCGCTGGGAAAACCCGAGGGCGCCGCCGGATCCGCAGTCGTGGTGCCCGTGATGCGGGTCAGCATCTTTTCTTCCGGAAGCAGCACCCCGGCGCTCTTGCGATGGGCCGAGAGCACCGATTCCTTCACGTGAATGAGGGCCTTTTCCGAGACGACCGAGCGACAGCGAATTCGCAGCGAGGCATTGGTGCCGTCGCCCGCGTCGATCACCACGGCGCTCACATCGTGCGGCAGCACCCGGCCGACCACCGACAACAGGCGATCGACGATCGCGTCCAACGAGTGCGCGTCGCCGGCGCTGGTGCGGCTGACCTCGTACAGAACGTTCAGCGCCTCGATGCGCTTGTGAAGGCTCTCGAGCAGCCGGTTCTTTTCCTTCTTCAGCTCGACAGACTCGATCGCGTTCTTCACCGTCATCGACAGGTCGTTCACGTCCCACGGCTTGGTGACGTACCGGTAGACCTGGCCCTCGTTGATCGCGGCGATGATCTCGCCCGGGTCGGTGTACGCGGTGAGCAGAATCGTCGTCACTTCGATGCCGAGCTCTCGCGCCGCGCGCGCGAGCTGAATGCCCGTCATCTCGGGCATCTTCTGATCTGTCAGCAGCAGGTCGATCGGCCGGCTCTTGAGGATCTTCAGCGCCTCGGGGCCCGAGCTTGCGCAGACGATCTCGAAGCGCTTCTCGAACATCCGGGTGAGGACTTCGAGAACGTTTGCCTCGTCATCGACGAACAACAAAGTGGGGCGCGGCAAGGTGGGTCAGAGTTTACGCGTGCCAGCAGAGGTGACCAACAACGCGGCGACGTAGGCCCAGCGCTTACAGCTCACTTCTGCGGCGCAGGCGCAGGCTTCCCCACCTTGTCGAGGTTCTCGCCATTGCTGATCGACAGCCGAACGAGCTCGCGCAGGATGCGGTTGCGCTTCACGTTGCCGAGCACCTCTTTCAGATCCTCGTAGACGGTGGGGTCGTTGATCACCCCGCCCAGCGAGCCTTCGCCCGCCTTGATTTTGGTGGTGATGTCTTTGATGTCGCGGGCCGCGATGCCGAGGTCGGCGAGCATCGAGCGCGCGTCGCCATAGACGAGCTGATACACGGCGCCGTCTTTGCTGGTCTTGGCGTCGTGAATCAGGGTGGACACTTCGCTCGCTGCGTCGCCGAGGCTGTTGATCGCCTTCGCCACCTTCTGGTCGTAGATCAGCGCGTGGGCTGTGCCGTCGCCGGTACGGATGTCTTTCAAGATCGCTTCGGCGTTGCCAATCGCTGAGTCGAGGCGCGCGGCGCTCGAGCTGGCCGACGCGATCATCGCGCGAATGTCGTCGGCGGTGCGCTTGTCGTAGATGAGCGCGTGGAAGACACCCTTCCCGCCTTCGATCTCTTCCACGATGTTGCGCGCGCTCTTCACCAGCACCGCGACGTCGTTGCGGACTTCGGGCGCCGTGTAGGCCGCGACGCCTGACTTCAAATCGCGCGTGATGCCGACGGCGTTGTCGATGATTTCGCCCGTGGCCTTCAGCAAGCTCGAGATGTCGCCCGAGGTGCCAGTGGTGATCTCGCCGTTGCCGGAAATCGCTTCGGCCTCGGGCGAGCCCAGCGAGATGTCGACCGCCTTGTCGCCGAGCACGCCGCGGCCCGTCACGCGCGCCACCGAGTCGCGGCGAATGCGATCGCGGAACTGGGTCGCCACTTCCATCGTCACCATGATGCGCTTGTCGCCCAGGTCGGGCGCGAACTTGATCTTCGTCACCCGCCCCACCTGCAGCCCACCGAGCCGCACCGGCGCGTCCAGCACGAGGCCATCGACGTTCTCGAAAGCGCCGAAGTAGACGACCTGCTTGTCGAAGAGGTTTCGTTCTTTGCCGATGAGGAAGATGACGATGGCCGCCAGCAGCAGGCCGAGCCCGACGAAGAGCCCCGCCCGGATGACGATTCTGCGGTCGCGTTCTGCTGGACTCTGGGTGGCCATCGATCCCCTTCACTTCCTCGCGTCGAAGAATGCCCGAACGTCAGGATTCTTCGAGCTCTGCATCTGGGAAACAGTTCCCGATTCCACGATCTTCCGGCGCGCCAGCATCGCCATGCGGTCACTGACCCGAAAAGCGCTGTCCATGTCGTGCGTCACCACCACGCTGGTGGCGCCCAGCGTCTTCTTCATCGAGATGATCAGCTCGTCGATGATGCGCGTGCTGATCGGGTCGAGGCCGGTGGTCGGCTCGTCCCACAAGATCACTTCCGGATCCGTTGCGATCGCGCGCGCGAGGCCGACGCGCTTGCGCATGCCGCCCGACAGATCAGACGGCTTCATCGCCTCGATTCCGGGCAGGTTCACCAGCTCGAGCTTCTTCGCCACGCGCTCGCGAATCTCGTCTTCCGACAGGTCGCGCATGTTCTCGCGCAGCGGGTACGCGATGTTCTCGCCGACGTTCAGGGAATCGAAGAGCGCCGAGCTCTGGAACACCATCGACACGCGCTTGCGCACGCCGCGCAGGCCTTTTTCGTTCATCTGCGTCACGTCGTTGCCGTCGAACAGCACGGCGCCCGCGTCGGGGTAGAGCAGCCCGATGAGGCACTTGAGCAGCACGCTCTTGCCGCTGCCGGAGCCGCCGATGATCGTCAGCGTCTCGCCCTGCTGGATCTCGAGGTCCAGGCCTTCGAAGATCTTCTTCTTCCCGAACGCCTTGTAGACATCCTGGTATTCAATGAGCGTCTTCAAAGCGAGAGGAAGAGCTTGGTCAGGAAGAAGTCAGAAAGGCAGATCGCGACCGAAGAGATCGCGACGGTCTCGGTGGTAGCGCGGCCGACGCCTTCGGTGCCGCCGGTGACGTTGAAGCCCTTGAAGCAGCCGACGCTGCCGATCACGAAGCCGAAGATCGCGCTCTTCGCGATGCCCGACCCGAAGTCGGCCAGCGTCGCCGTCTCGACCACCGATCGGTAGAACTGCTCGAGCGGAATGTCGTACTCGCTGTAGACGACCAGCGAGCCGGCGACGAGGCCGAACACGTCGGCCAGCGCGGTAAGCACGGGCAGGACGACGGTGCAAGCGATCAACCGGGGGCCGACGAGCTTCTTGATCGGGTCGGCGCCCAGCGCCGCGATCGCGTCGAGCTGCTCGGTCACCTTCATCGAGCCGAGCTCGGCGGTGATGCCCGAGCCGATGCGGGCCCCGACGGTCAGCGCGGTGAGCACGGGGCCGAGCTCGCGGAAGAGCGTCAGCACCACGACCTTGCCGACGGTGTGCTGCACGCCGAAGCGCGCGAGGAAGTAGGCGAACTGCAGCGAGATGACGAGGCCCGCGAAGATCGCGACGAGGGTGGCGATCGACAGTGACCGCTGGCCAAGCGCGACCATCTGATACGAGAGGTCGCCGAGGCCGAAGGGCGGGCGAAAGGCGCGGGCGATCGCGCGGCCCGACATCACCACCATGCCCCCCATCACTTCGAAGAACTGACGGACGCGCGCGGTGAAGGGCAGCAGCGACTCGAGCTCCTGCTGCACCATGTCCCCGAACTCGGGCTGCAGCGAATGGACCTGGGTGGTCTCGCCCTGCGGTTCAGAAGGCGGGGGCGGTGGCGGGTCGGCGCTCAAAAATGCTCCGCAGTGAACTGCGAGAGCAAACGGTCGAACTCGGGCTTGTGTTCCTGCGCGCGGCCGGGCGGCGAGACGTAGATGAAGTCGTGCACGCAGTCGTCTTTCTTCAAGACGGCGACGTCGATCTCTACCGGCACGCCGTCGAGCTTCGCCTCGTAATTCGAGAGCATCGCCTCGCGGCCGTCGAGCAGCTGCTGCGTGCGCGACTTCAGCGTGCGCTCGGAAAAGCCGAACATCAGGTGGGTGGTGAGCACGTCGAGGCCCGGGTCGCCGTGGTCCTGGCAGGTGGCGTTCATCGAGAGCACGTGCGCGCTGCCCAGGTGGACCCAGGCGAGATCGTTGCCCGCGAACTTCAGCTGCTGCCACTGCGACGCATCGGGAGCGGCGACCCGGTACCGAAGGCTCCCTTTCTGGAAGAAGCCTTTTTTGTTCAGGTGGCCATCACATGCGGCAAGACCGGCGCCTGCCAGCACCCACAGCACCAGCCCCGTTTTAGCGAGTCGCAGCATCGGCAGCCTTCGGATACCAAACCCTACGCCTGACGGGGGGTTGAACGTCTTTGGCGTTCCAAAAATTGACACTACCCACATGTTCAGGGAACCTGCGTTCACCTGAACGTTTGAACCCCTGCCCCACCCTGAGGCTGCCATGGACGAGCTCACCGACCGCCAGAAAGAAATCCTGCAGTTCATCGTGCGTGGCTCTGAAGATCGCGGGTTTCCGCCGACCATTCGAGAGATTGGCGAAGAGATGGACATCCGTTCGACCAACGGCGTGAACGACCACCTCAAGGCGTTGGAGCGCAAGGGCTACCTCACCCGCGGCGAGCAGCAGAGCCGCAGCCTGGTGCCGACGAAGCGCGCGCGCATGGTGCTGGGCATGGGCAACAACAAGCGCGAGTCGGGGATGATCGAGGTCCCGCTGCTTGGCCGCGTCGCCGCCGGCGCGCCGCTGCTCGCGACCGAGAACGTCGAAGACTCGGTGCGCATCGACAGCTTCCTGCTGGGTGGCGCGGGGAAAGAGGTGTTCGCGTTGAGGGTCAAAGGCCAGTCGATGATCGACGACGGCATCTTCGACGGCGACTACCTGTTCGTTCGCAAGACGGCGTCGGCGTCACCAGGAGAGATCGTCGTCGCGCTGATCGAGGACGAGGCGACGGTGAAGCGCTACTTCCCGGAAGGCGATCGCGTCCGCTTCCAGCCCGCGAACAAAGACTTCCAGCCGATCTACGTCCACAAGTCCGAGTTCAAGCAGACGCAGATCCTCGGCACCGTGGTCGGCGTGTACCGGAAGATGCTGGGCGGAAAAGCCTAGGGGCAGCGCTTCACGCCGCCGTCCAGCACGCGATCGCAGGCGGTCTTCACGGCCGCCTTGTCGCCGACGTCCTTCGCAAGCCTCGCGACTTTCAGCTGCAGCGCCCCGTCGCCCTGCTGATCTTCCTCGTCCGCAAACCCCTTCAGCAGCGCCAGCGCGTCGGGCTTGCGGCCCACTGAGGCGAGCAGGTCGGCGATGTCGATCAGCTCGCGCGGCTCTTCGCCCGACGCCTTCGTCAGCGCGAGATCGAGCTCCGCCTTCAGGCACGCCGCGTCCTTTCGCGCCCGGCAGATGCGGGCCAGCGAGGCGTGGACGACGCCGCGATCCTTGATCCGCAGCGACTCCCGAAACGCGGCCTCGGCGTCGGCCGGCTTGTCGAGGCGCATCTGCAGCTCGCCGACGAGTTCCCAAAGTGCGGGATCATTGGGAGTGCCCTTCGCGGCCATCGTGTACGCCTCGACGGCCTCGGGCAACTGGGCCGCCGCGACCAGGCGATCGCCGAGCTCGTTGTACAGCTCGGGCGAGTGCACGCCCTTCTTCACCGATTCTTCCAGCAGCTTCAGCGCGTCGGGCTCGCGGTTCCCCTTCGTCAGCTCTTCGACTGCGCGCATCACCAGCGCCGGCTTCACCGTGTCGGGCGCCGCTTCCGACGCGCCGAGAAAGTGCTTCACCGCTTCGTCGAGCTTCCCTTCTTTCAGATCCATCTCGGCCACCGACTCGAGCGCGTTGAAGTCGCGAGGGTTGAGCTCGAGCGCCTTCGTCAGCGCTTCCTTCGCTTCCGTGGGGTTGCCTTTGAGCGAGTGGATGAAGCCGATGCGGCTCCAGGTGGTCGCCCGCTTCGGCTCGAGCTTGACCGCTTCGTCGAAGCTCTTCAGCGCATCGTCGAGCTTCACCTCGGCAAGGTAGACCTCGCCTTCGGCGGCTGGCAGCCGGGGATCCTTCGGGTTCAGCTTCTTCACTTCGGCGTAATGATCATGCGCCTGCTTGAAGTCGCCCTTCATGTAGGCGGCGGTTCCCGCGAGGTAGAGCCCGTCGGCCTGCGCCTTCGGGTCAGGCCCCTGTTCTTCCTTCGAGGGGCAAGCGGTCAACCAGAGCAGCGCGGCGGCGACAGGCAGATGGCGCATTTTGTAGGAAGTCCCTGTTTCTAGAAGCGGTAGTTGATGCCCAGCGACACGCCAAAGTTCAAGCCCGTGAGTGCGCTCGTCTTCTCGGCCACACCGTACGCGAGGCCCAGCACATCCATCGAGACCTCCATGCTGGCGCTGACGTGCTGGGTGACGAGGTACAGCGCCCCGACGTTGAAGATCAGGCTGAGACGCGTCTTCCCCTGCGCGGCGTTGATCGTGCTGATCACGCCCACACCTCCGCCCACCGTGGGCTGGAGGTTCTTGTCGGATCTGAAGTGGTAGCGCACGCCCAGCAGGCCCGGGGTGAGGCCGACGCTGGTCTGAATCGTCTGATCGAAGGCGACGCCGAAGCCAATCTGCAGGAAGACGAGCCAGGCGTACGAGACGCGAAAGCCGAGCTCGAGCTCACCGACGGGCGCCAGCCGGAACAGGCTCGTCAGTAGCGTGGTGCCGAGCTTCAGCCCCAGGTTGAAGCCCAGCGCGTCGACGCGATCGGCCAGCTTGAGCTCGACCTTCGGGGGCACCCCGAATGGCGCCAGCAGCTCGTCGGCGATCTCGTTCATCGCCTGCATCAGCAGCCCGGCATCGGTCACCTCGCGCTGCGACTTGATCCGCACTTCCGACTTCTGGTGATCGAACACCGACGCGCTGATCAGGTAGCGATCGTCGAAGAGGTCGATGCGCCCGTTGACGATGAACCGCGCGCCCGAGGCGATCGCCAGCCCGTTGGCACAGGCGCCATCCAGCCCACAGCCCGGAGGCGTCGCAAGGTGTTCCGGCAGATCTCTTTCCTGGACGAGGTTCAGCTGTGCTTCGTTCATCCGGTCGACCGTCACCTGGGTCAGCGGCTGCGCCTGCTTCTTCGCGGCACTGTTCGCTTCGAAGGCGCGAACCAGGAACTTCTCGCCCAGGTTCAGCTTCGGCGTCAGCGGAGGCGGCTCGGCGTCGACGCCCGCGCGCGCCATGGGCGCGAGCAGCAAAACCAGCAGACACCCGGCCCGGAACATTGCCAAAGCAACCTACCACTGGGCGGTGGAAGTCATTCGAAGGACCTCTTCGAACGACGTCAGCCCTTGCGCGAGCTTCAGCACCGCCGCTTCACGCAGTGACCTCAAGCCAGCCCGCCTCGCCGCCGCGGTGAGATCGGACGCAGATCCGCCGCTGCTGACCAGCTGCCGGACTTCCGACGTCGCCGAGAAGAGCTCGAAGATGCCCGTGCGGCCCAGGTACCCGGTGCCGCGGCACTTCACGCAGCCCTTGCCGCGCGCCGCCTGCAGCCCGCCTTCGAGCAGCGGCACCGGCACCTGCAGCGCTTCGATCTCTTCCCGCGCCAACGCGACGGGAATCGAGCAGTGAATGCAGATCTTCCGCAACAGCCGCTGCGCCATCACGCCCAGCAAGCTCGACGCGAGCAAGAAGGGGGGGACCTTGAGGTCGACGAGCCGGCCCACGGCGCCCACCGAGTCGTTGGTGTGCAGCGTCGAGAGCACGAGGTGGCCGGTGAGCGCCGACTGGATGGCGTTCTCGGCGGTCTCGGGATCGCGAATCTCGCCGACCATGATGATGTCGGGATCCTGCCGAAGGATGTGGCGCAGCGCTCCGGCGAAATCGAGGCCGAGCTTCGGCTGCACCTGCACCTGGTTGAACGCTTCCCACACCATCTCGATCGGGTCTTCGATGGTGGTGACGTTGACGTCGGGCCCTGCCAGCGCCTTCAAGGCCGAATAAAGAGTCGTCGTCTTGCCGCTGCCCGTTGGGCCCGTGACGAGGATGAGGCCGTGCGGTTGCGCGATCCACGACTCGAAGATCTGCCGTTCGACCGGGTCGAACCCCAGCGCCGACAGATCGGTGGCCAGCGACTCGGGGTCGAAGATGCGCATCACCACCTTCTCGCCAAAGGCGGTCGGCAGCGTGGAGACCCGGAGCTCGACCTCGCGGCCTTCGCGATCGATCTTGATCCGGCCGTCCTGGGGCTTGCGCTTCTCGCTGATGTCGATGCGCGAGATCATCTTGATGCGCGACACCACCGGCGGGTGGACCTGGTTCGGCAGCGTGTAGACGTTGTGAAGCACGCCATCGATGCGGAAGCGCACCGTCGACTTGTCGCGCTTGGGCTCGATGTGAATGTCGGACGCGCGGTTGTCGAACGCGTACCGCAGCAGGAATTCCACCGCCTGCACGACGGGCTTGTCGGAGGCGTCGAGCTCCTGCCCGGAAGACAGCTGCACCAACTGCTCGAAGTTGCTGCTGACAGCGGCGGTGTCGGCGAAGTCACTGGCGGCGGCGGCCAGCGTGCGCCGGAACCCGTAGACGTCGGCGATGCCCTTCAAGATGTCGGCCTTCGCCGAGAGCACCGGCACCACCTTCATCGCCGCGAGCCGCTGCAGATCCTGGAACAGCTGAGGGCTGAAGGGGTTCGCGACGGCGACGATCAACGTGCCCGCCTCGACGGCCAGCGGCAGGATCACGTTCTTCTGCGCGTACGGCCGCGAGATGATGCGGGTCACTGCGCTCTGGTCGAGCTTCAGCGGGTCGATTTTGCGGTAGCCGATGTTCGCGGCCTTCGCGACGAGCTCGCTCAAGCGATCTTGATCCAGCTTTGGCATCGCGAAAGCCGCGACGATCTCGATCGGCGAGACGTCGTACTTCTCGAGGCCCGACGTCTTCACCACCCGCGCCCGCGCCGCCACTTCCTGGGTGAGGATCTCGTTCGCCTGGTCGACGTTCAACGCGCGAACCGCGACCAGCGCCTTGAGCACGAAGTCGAGGCTGAAGTCCTGCGGCATGCGCGCGGCGGGAGGCGCCTGCGTCACTGCTTCCTCAGGCCACGCCGCGACAACCCGAACCCGACGAAGAGCATCGCGAGCAGGCCCGACAGCTCGCCGGAAGTCGAACAGCCGCAGCCGCCCGTGCCGCCACCGCCCGTGCCCGCGTCTTTCTTGATGGGAGGAATCGGCTTGCCCGCGTCGACCATGCCGCAGAAAGCGCCACAGCCGGCGTCGTCTTCGCCCGGGTTGTAACACTCGCCATTGTTGCAATCCTGGCCCACCGGGCAGTCGAGGCTGTTGGTGCAGGCCGGCAGGCAGGCGCGGCCCGTGGGCAGGTTCGCGCAGCGCGCGCCCAGCGGACAGGTGCCGGCCCCGGTGCAGGTGCGCAGACACGCCAGCGAGTTGCTCGGAGGCAGCGGCTGGCAACCTGAGCCCGTCGGGCACGTGCCACACCCTGCCGCGCAGCCGATGGTGCACTGCTTGGTCGGCTTCGAAGGATCCAGCGCGGTACAGACCTGGCCGGCGCCGCACTGCGCGTCCATCGTGCAGAGGTCCCCGATGCGGCCCGAGTTGTTCTGCCGCCCGACGCAGAGCCCGTCGCAGGTGCGGCACTGGACGTTCACGACGTCGCCGCAGTCGGCATCGGCGAAGCATGAAGGAATGCAGACACCGCCATTGACGGTCTGCGCGCACGAGTAGCCGTTGCGGCAGTCGGCCAGGCCCACGCGGCACGACAGCAGGCAGATCGGCACGGGCTCACCGATGTTGGTGCACTGGCTGCCCGCAGGGCACATCGGCTGGCCGACCGCGCACGTCTGGTAGCAGTAGCCCTGAAACCAGCGCTTGTAGCCCGACGGGTGCGTGTCTTCCGGCTGGCACTTGCCGAGCGACGAGTTGCACTGGTTGTCGAGCGTGCAGGCGGCGCCGACCTTGGTCACCGTGTTCGTCGCGCGAAGGCAAGCGCCGTTCGAGGCAGGGTTGAAGAAGGTCGACGGCTCGCAGTACAGCGGCAGCTCGCAGACGGCGCCGGTGCCGGTGGTGCAGCCGACGGTGCAGAACTTCGCGAAGCCGCTGGTCAGGGGCTGGTTGACGCACTTCTGGCCAACGGATCCGCCGCAGCCGCCGTCGGCGAGACACGGCGAGCCCACCCCTCCCTGCACCGGGTTGCGATCGCACAGCGCCGACACGTCTTCGGGGCTGGCCAGCGAGCGGCGCTGGAAACCTTCTTGTACTGCGCCCGTCATCACGTTGGGCACTCCACCGGGCTCCTGCCAATGCTCGAGGCCGAGGCAGTGCCCCATCTCATGGAGCAGCACCGTCTCGAGGTCGACGCTTCCCGCCGGCGTCGCCGGAGACACTGACCAGTTGATGCCGACCCCGTTCAGGTACACGTCGCAGTTCACCAGCATGCCCGCGAAGCTGAAGGGCAGCGCGGTGCCTTTCACGTACGAGCTGCCGAACAACGGAAAGTAGTACTTGTCGGTGTTCGACACGATCCACACCGGGTTCACGTTGAACGCGTCGTACGGATCCGAAGGGTCGGGCACGATTCCGCTGGTGAAGCCGTTGCTCACCGTCTTCGGCACCGCGCAGCTGACCGCGTTCCAGGTGTCCCACGCGTTCAGCGTCGCCGTCTGCACCGACTGGAGGCTCAGGTTGCCAGGCGTCGCGGTGCGGTTGTCGAGGTAATAGCGAAAGGGATCCGACTGCCCGTTCACCATCTTGAAGGGCAGGTACTGGGGCGTCGTGAACTGGGCGAGCGCCAACGAAGAGCCGAGCATCAGCGCGACGGCGGCCAGGCGCTTCAAGGCTTCTTCTCCTTCGCCGGCTGCAGCTGCCGCACGACCTCGGCCAGCGTCTGCGGGCTCACCGTGCCTGTCGCGAGGTCGGGCACCAGCAGCTTGCCCTCGACCATCTGCAGCGCGCCGGCGCCGAGCGCCACCAGCGAGCAGATGTTGGGCTGTGGGCACCGAAGAAAGACGAGCGCGGTGGCGCCGACCTCGAGCTTCGCGTCGCCCGGCACGTGCAGCTCGTAGAGCCCGTACTTCCCGCCCACCTGCACCAGCTCGACGTACGGTGCGCCCTCGCCCTTGAAGCTCTCAGCGACGGCGAGGTGGCTGACCGTGCGCATCGTGCGCGGATCGTCGTTCTTCACGATCGTCTGCCGCGATAGCACCTGCACCAGCGCGATGCGATCAGACTCGGCGGCGCGCTGGGCGAGGGTGTGGGGGACGATGGAGGCGGCGAACGTCACCGCGGGGATCAAAAGAAGAAAGGCGTGCCTGCGCATGGGGGCGCGAACGTTACCTCTTCCAGGCCGCCTGCGCCGCGTCGAGAAGCTCAAGCGACCCCCCCCGTGCGACGGTGTGCGCCGGGAAGCCCAGCCGCAAGAGCTCGTCTGCGACCGAGGCCGACCCCGCCACCCGCACCGCCCCGTCGAGCCACTGCGGCCGATCGCGGTGAAGCGCCGATGGCGTGCCCGGCGACTCGAAGAGGATCAGCTGTGGAGCCGCGTCGGGCAGCGCCACGTCAGCGGGTGTCCACGCGAGCACCGAGATCGCCAGTGCGCCGGCTTCGGCCAGCGTCCGCGGCCACGGGCTGCTGGCATCACCCAGCGGCACCAGAACTTCGGTGTCGGCCTCGAGCGGCAGTGGGCCGGGCAGCTGGAACCGCGGCGGCTGGCCCAGCGCAGTGAGCATGCGGGCGACCGCGGCGTCGGCGGCGATGAAGCCCACCTTGCTCAAGCCCGGCAGCGTGCCGGCGACCCGCGCGCCGTCCCAAAGCGCGGCGACCGCCTCCAGCGACGAGAGCAGGATCCAGGGGTGTCGCGGCAGCTGTTCGACCATCGCCGCGAATGGTCGGGCATCGCTGGGAGGCCGCAGCTCGAGCAGCCGCAAATGAACGAGGTCGGCGCCTTCGTCTTCGAGCAGGAAGGAGATCGCTTCGCAGCGCTCGCGCGACGCCGTCAGCGCGATCTTCACGCCTTGCAGAGACATCTTCCCTGGCGTCTACAGCTTGTCGAGGATGAAGGCAGCCAGCAAATCCGCTTCGGGCGAGATCTGCTTCTTCTTCGGGTCGGGCCTCGCGGCCGGCGGCGGAGCCAGGATTTCGGTCACGTACCCGGGGATCACCTCGAACGCCGTCTCGCCCAGCAGCACCGAGTCCATCATGTGCTCGGCGCCGAGCTCGTCGAGCTGCTTCATCGTCTTCACCCGGCCCGTGAGCTGGTGGGCGTCGTTGCCGCTGACGACCTTCACGAAGTGCACCGCCGGGGTAACCGCGTGGTTCGACGCGCCTTCACGAACGACAAGCCGGCCTTCTTCGAGGTCGGCCTTGTCGCTCACCGACCAGTCTTCGAGGGTCTTCTGGGGAAGAAAGAGCTTCACGGGGTTTCTTCTTATCCCGGCATCTCTTGCAGCGCACCTGCGACGCTATTATTGCGCTACCTGAACCTCTAGCCGGAGCCGCGAACCACCATGGGCAAAGACACGATCAACGTCAGCGATGCAGAGTTCAAGTCCAAGGTCCTCGACTCCACCGAGCCCGTGCTGGTCGACTTCTGGGCCACCTGGTGCGGGCCGTGCAAGGCGATCGCTCCGGCGCTCGACGAGCTCGCCGCCACCTACAAGGGCAAGGTCACTGTCGTGAAGGTCGACGTCGACGAGAACCAGGCGACGGCGATGCAGTACGGCATTCGATCAATCCCCACCCTGCTGATGTTCAAGGGTGGCAAAGTCGTCGACCAGCTCGCCGGCCCGACGAAGTCGAAGATCGAAGAAGCATTCAAGAAGGTCATCTAGTCCCTCTTCCAAGGCGTATCGAGGTCTCGTGCTCGGCCACTTTCTCAAGCCCGAGTACGAGGAGCTGATCCTCAAGAAGGATTGGGAAACGCTGCGCATCGCTTTCGAAGAGCTGGATGCGCCCGACATCGCCGAGATCCTCGAGGATCTTCCCCCCGAGGACAGCGGCGTCATCTTCCGGATCCTGCCGCGCGACAAGGCGAGCCTCGCCTTCGAGTACCTGCCGCTCGATCAACAGGCCCAGATCGTCAGCACCCTCACCAGCGATCAGCTGGTCGGGATCCTCAACGAGATGGCGCCCGACGATCGCACGCGCCTCTTCGAAGAGCTCCCCGCCGAGGTCACCAAGCGCGCGCTCGAGACGCTGAAACCCGAAGAGCTGCGCATCGCCCGGCAGCTGCTGGGCTACCCGGAAGGCAGCGCCGGCCGCTTCATGACGCCCGAGTACCTGGCGGTGCGCCCGACGATGACGGCCGCCGAGGCGCTGGATCACGTGCGGACGCGCGGCAAAGGGGTCGAGACGCTGAACGTGCTCTACGTCAGCGACGACAAGGGCATGCTGCTCGCCGACGTGCGGCTGGGCGAGGTGGTGATGGCTGCTCCTTCCCAATCGGTAGGCGAGATTCCGGCGCGGCAGCTGGTCTCGCTTCAGGCGACCGCGACCCGCGAAGAAGTCATCACCACCTTCGAGAAGTACGACCGCACGGTGCTGCCCGTCACCGACTCGCGCGGCGTGCTGCTGGGCATCATCACCGTCGACGACGTGCTCGACGTCGCCGAAGCCAAGGCGACCGAAGACATTCAGCGCCTCGGCGGCATGGAAGCCCTCGATGCCCCGTACATGGACATCGGCTTCGTCGGCATGGTGAAGAAGCGCGGCGGCTGGCTCGCGGTGCTGCTTGTCGGCGAGATGCTGACCACCACCGCGATGAGCTACTTCGAGGAAGAGATCGCGCGCGCGGTCGTGCTGGCCCTCTTCATTCCGTTGATCATCTCTTCCGGCGGCAACTCGGGCAGCCAGGCCACCTCGCTGATCATCCGTGCGCTGGCGCTGCGCGAGATCGAGCTCAAAGACTGGTGGAAGGTCGCGGGCCGCGAGCTGCGAAACGGCCTCGGCCTCGGCCTGCTGCTGTCGGCAATCGGCTTCCTGCGCATCTACTTCTGGCCGATGCGGGAAAAGCTGTACGGGCCGCACTACGCGATGATCGCCATCACCGTCGCGTTCAGCCTCTTTGGCGTCGTCCTCTTCGGAGTGCTCTGCGGCTCGATGCTGCCCTTCATACTTCGCCGCCTCGGCCTCGACCCCGCAACTGCCTCGGCCCCCTTCGTCGCGACCCTGGTCGACGTCACCGGCGTGCTGATCTACTTCACCAGCGCGAGCCTGATTCTCAAAGGCACGCTGCTATAGCGGGCACCAGCGTCTCAGGGGTGAGCACCATTGCCACCGCCACCATCAGGGGCTGAAGGCCCTTGCGGAAGGCGTTCCCGATTTTCGCGGCGAGTTGGAGCACGCGGCCCGGGCTCTGATGGGTGAAGAACTTCTTCACGTACTTCGGCACGTGCCAGCGCGTGGTGAGACCGCACGGGAAGAATGCGGTCGTGCCCGCAGCGAGAATCTGCGTCTTCCCTTCTGACTCGACGTGGACCTCGCCCTCGAGGATCTGCACCACCTCGTCGACGTCGAAGGTCCAGTCGAATGAGCCGGCGGTGCACTCCCAGATTCCCGAGCAAACGCGGCTGGTCTGGGTGAGCATCGTCGCGCTCGCTTGCGGCGAACCTTCACGAATCCAGGCCGGGTTGATGGGCTGCAGCGCCAGGGCCCCCGGCCGCTTCGCTGACTGCATGTGCGTGCCGCGCAGCGCGAGCCAGAGTTCGTGAATCATCGGCGCATGCTACCTGCGCCGTTCGCGCCGGCCAAAGGGTGACATGTGTGGGGCTCACTGCGACGTGGGGCTTTTTGACGTAGTGTTTGCGATTGAATTAACGGGTAGAGGGTGAAGTTCAAGGCCGCTCCTTCGAGGAAGTTAAGCACCATGATGATCCGACTCTCGGCGCTCAGCGCCACCCTGATGCTAGCGGCGTGCCCTGCACCGATTCCCGCCGACCCGGCTCCCGCGCCTCCGAAAATCATCGCTTTCACTGCGAGCCGCAGCAGTGTGCAGGCGGGCGAAGAAGTCACCCTGTCCTTCACCACCACCGGCGCAAAGGCCGTCAGTCTCACTGACCCGTCGGGCGGCGAGGTTCCCGTCAACGGCAGCGTCGCTTCCGGGTCGGCCACGGTGAAGCCTTCGAAGTCCTCGCTGTACGTGCTGCGCGCGGAAGGCGATGGCGGCCGCGACGCGCGGTTCGTGCAGATCGCGGTCGGCGAGCAGCTGGCCGATGTCTTCGTGGTCGCGGTGCCGGCCGAGGTGGAAGCCGGTGATGAAGTGCAGCTGGTCTACTCGGCGCTGAATGCCTCGAAGATCGCGCTCGTCGCGGGCGACGGAACCAGGTCGACGTTGCCTGGCCCTTCGGGCGTGACGCACGTCGTCCCCGCAAAGACGTCGACTTACCGGCTCGAGGCCTTCGCTGGTGACGCAGGCGCGGTGACTGCCGAAGCGCACGTGAAGGTCCGCCCGGTGCTGACGCAGTTCGAGCTGACCCCGACCGCCGCACGCAGCGGCGAGAAGATCACCCTCTCGTGGAAGACGGGTGGCGCCGACGAGCTCGTCATCAACGAGGCGAACTTCGGCGAGCTGCTTCGCACCACCGAGGCCTTGCGCGTCAACGAAGGCACCCTCGACTTTACCGTGCCCGCCGAGCTCAGCGCCGACGCCGGCATGGGCACCAGTGACGCGGGCACGCCTGACGGTGGCGCGCCGCTGCAGCTTCCCGAGGGCTTCCCGCTGAAGTTCACGCTCACCGTGAAGTCGACGGATCCCGCGGTGACGTTGAGCCGCCTCGCCGAAGGTTTCGTCGGGTCGGGGCCGCGCATCGACGCCCTGAGCTCGCCTTCGGCGGCGACCGTGGGCAAGCAAGTGACCATCAGCTGGAACACCACCAACGCGATCGGCGTGAAGCTGCTGATCGACGGCCTTCTGGTCTACGAGCCGCTGCCGTCGAACACCGTCGCGATCGCCAGCGGCAGCTTCCGGCTGACGATGCCGGCGAAAGACGCCGTGGTCGAGCTGGTGGCGACCAGCTTCCGCGGGCTCACCGTGAAGGCCGCGCGCCAGGTGCTGTCGGTGAAGCCGCCGAAGCTGCTGACCGCCACCCTGCCCGCTGCCGTGGGAGCCGCCGGCGCCTCGGCCACCGCCGCGTGGACCACGCAGGACGCCAGCGAGCTGCAGATTTACCTCAAGCAGGGCCCGACCGCTTTCGTCACCAACACGCCCGCGCGCGTCGCGGCCGGCATGGCCTCGGTCTACCCGGGCCGCACCACCACGTACGTCTTCGCCGCGCGCAACCTGGCCGGTGACGTCGACCAGCTCGAAAGAACGATCAACGTCACGTCGCCCGCGCAAGTGAACGCCACCCCCAGCCCCACCACGCCTGGCACTGACGTCACCTTCGCCTGGGACCTCGGTTCGGTGGCGGGCTTCTCGGCCATCTACGGCGTCCCACTGACCACCGCGACGCCCATCAACGCGTCCACCCGCTTCATCGACCTCGCCGCAAGCGTGGGCGTCAAGCCGCTGGCTTTCTCGAACGCAGACGACGCGACGGCCGTCATCCCTTCGGCGGAAGGCTTCCGCTTCCCGATTCTCGGCCGCGTGTTCGACAACTTCACCGTGTCGACCAATGGCTTCGTCGGCTTCGGCAGCACCTCACCCCTGCCGGCCAACGTCAGCCTCGCGCTCGACCCCGCGGTGCCTCCGATGGCCGCGGTCTTCTGGGACGACCTCGTGCTCGGCGCCGGCAACGTCAGCTACCTCGTCGCGGGCGCGGCTTTTCCCCGCGTGCTCGTCGTGCAGTGGACGGACGTCCGCTTGAAGTCCGACCCGATGAGCCACCTCACCTTCCAGGCGCAGCTGTCGGAAACGGGCGCCGTCTACTTCCTCTACAAGACGCTGCAGGACACCGTGTCGCAGGGCCTCGGCCAGTCGGCGACCATCGGCATCCAGGTGGCGAGAGACGAGTTCTTCGCCCAGCACTCATTCGACAGCGCGTCGGTGGGTGAAGGCCTCGAGCTCGAGTGGCTGACCAGCAACGCGGCCACGGGCACGGCGGTCGCGAAGGCCGCGCGCACGGCGCTCTATTCGCTGACCTTTGCGAAGGGCAGCGACTACGTGCAGGGCCTGGTGCCGCTGAACGTCTTCGGCCCCGGCGCCGTCGGCGTGCGCGAGGCAATGCCCCAGCCCGACCTCAGCTTCCCGGGCGGCAAGTGGGTCGAGCTCTTCAACCCGCAGTCGCTGCCGCTGGATCTGGGCGGGCTCAAGCTGCGCAGCCTCGGCTCGGCCACGGGCTTCGAGTTCGCCGCCGGAGCCACGCTTCCCGGCAACGGCTACCTGGTGGTGGGCGACAGCACCGACCCGCTCTTGAACGGAGACGCGGGAGTGACGCTGCAGCTCACCGACGTACCGCTGGCCTCCGCAGACACGCTGCGGCTTACCCTGGGCTCGACCGACGTCTCGGTGCTCACGTGGGCCGACTCGGTGGTCGGCACCTCCGTGCAGAGCGCCGAAGCCGCGATCGACACCAACGGCGTCGCCCTGGGCTGCACGCGCACGAAGACCTTCAACCCGAACGGCAACATCGGCACGCCGGGTCTGCCGAACGAGACGTGCTTCGAGTACGCGGTAGTTCCGATCTCGGGAGCGTTCGAAGACATCTCGGCCGATGGCACCGAGGTGCTTTCAACCGTATCAGCCACCACCGGGTACGGGGTCGCGACGCTGCCTGCGCCCTTCCGCTACTTCGACACCGTCTTCAACGAGATCAACCTGTCGATGGACGGCGTGGCGACCTTCGGGCCTCCGCTGACGGCGTCGCTGACGACGAACGCGGTGAAGCCGACGATCGCCGCTCCGAATGGAAGCCTGGCGGTGTTCTGGGACGACCTCGTGAAGCTGCCCACCGGCAAGCTGCTGATCGCGCGCAAGCCGGCGTACACCGTAGTCAGCTGGCAGAACTTCAGGTTCAGCTTCCCAAGCGGGGGTGACCTCTCGTTCCAGCTGAAGCTCTTCGACAGCGGGGTGATCGAGTTCCACTACGGCACGATGACCCCGACCCCGACCGCGCTGACCCGGTCGACTGGGTTGTCGGCCACCACGTGGATCGAGCAGCTCAACGGCGAAGCGGCGCTGCCGATCAACATCAACGTCGCTGACGTCATCTTTCCCAACACCGGTTACCGGTTCGTCCCCCAGCCGTGAGCACTTCCATGAACCTGCGAACCGCCCTCTATTTCTCTCTCGCCGCAGTTTTGCTCGGGTGCCCGAAGGCCCCGGAGCCCGAGGTGCTGCCGCCTGCGCCCGAGGTCCTGTCTTTCACTGCGTCTCCTGCGGTGCTCGACGCCGCCGGCAAGGCGACCCTCACCTGGCAGACGAAGAACGCCACCGCGATCGAGGTAACCGACAGCGTCACCGGCGTCCTGGCTGCCGCCGACCAGACCTCGGGCACCTTGATGGTCGACGTCAGCAATGATCGCCTCTTCGTGCTGCGGGCCGTCAACGCGCGCGGCTTGTCAGACAGCGCGGCCGCTCGCGTGGAGGTGCGCGGCACGGCGCAGCTGCTCTTCACTGCTGTCCCCGAGATCGTCACTGCCGGGGAGTCGACCGTGCTCGCGTGGTCGGCGGGCAACGCACGCGAGGTCTCGATTCTCGACGGCGCGGGCATGCCCATCGACCTCAAGGGCCAGACGGGGTTCGGCACGGTCAACGTCACTCCCGAGCTCGACACCACCTACACACTGAAGGCGGACGCGGTGATGAGGCCGGTGAAGGTCTCGGTGCGGCCGGTGGTGCAGAGCCTCGTCGCGACGCCTTCCTTCGGGCGCCCCGGCGGCACCGTGGTCGTCTCGTGGCAGACGCAGGGCGCCACCAAGGTGACGTTGTCTCGCGCATTGGCCGGTGGGCTCGTCACCGAGGTCGACCCGGCAAAGGTGAAGTCGGGCAGCTTCAGCCAGACGTTGCCGGCCGACGCTGCGGCCGACGGCGTCTTTACGTACGTGCTCAAGGCCGAAGGCACGAACCCCGCGGCGGCCACCACGCAGCAGCTGCAGGTCTACATCTCTGACACCCCGCGGATCCTCGAGTTCAAGGCGCCGGGCTTCGGCGTGCTGGGCGGCAAGTTCACGATGGGCTGGGTCACCGTGTCGGACCAGGTCGAGATTCTCGCCAACGGCTCGATTCTCTACCGCACGCCGTCCGTGGCCGAAGCGACCACGGGCAGCCTGCAGCTCGACACGCCGGTGACCGCCACCGAGTACAGCTTGCGCGCGATCAACCTGCGCGGCGGCGAGGTTTCCCAGAAGAAGACCGTCGCCCCTGTTGGCGTGACGTCGCTGACCACCTTCACGGCGACCCCCGCGGTCGTCGCGGCCGGCGGAGATCCCGTCACCCTCACCTGGAACACGCCGAACGCGCGCGTGCTCAAGATCGTCGCCAACAACGACTACACGGTCTTCACTGTGCACGGCGCCGCGGCCGAGTCGGGCACCTTCACGGCGTACCCGAACGGGCCGACCACCTACGTGCTCAGCGCCGATAACTCGCTGGGCAACACTGTCAGCGGAACCCAGAGCGTCACCGTCACCGCCCCCGCGCAGGTCGTCCAGTCACCCACTGGCCCCGTCGTCGTCGGAGCGACCGTGAACCTCGGCGTCAACGTCGCCGGCGGCACCGCGAAGATCAGCGGCGTGCCCCAGGCCACGGCGGCCCTGCGCCCCACCTCCACCAACTTCGTCGACATCAGCGCCACGGGCACGAAGCTCGCCTTCACCGCGAGCGCGGACAACAACGTGCTGTCCTTCACCCCGCCCGACTTCGAGACGTGGCTGTGGGGGAAGCGGCTCAGCGGCAACGTCGTCGTCTCGACGAATGGCTTCCTGGTCTTCGGGCCGTCGGCGCTGGTGCGCGCGACGAGCCTGTCGATTCCGAATGCGACGATCGAACCGCACCTCTACGCGCCGTACTGGCTCGACCTCAGCTACGGCCCGCAGTCGGCGATCTTCTGGGAAGTGCGAGGTGAAGCGCCGAACCTCGAGCTCGTCGTGCAGTGGCACAAGCTGAAGGTCAAGGCGCAGGCGACCTCAGAAGTCACCTTCCAGGCCCGCATCCACCAGACGGGTACGGTTCAGTACGAATACCAGACGATGACCCTCACCTCGGCGCCGGCGATCATGGTCGGCGTGCAGGGCCCGCTGGGCAACCTCGGCGCGCAACACGGCGGCGGCGTCGGCAGCAACAGCGGGCTGACCTTCTTCGAGCCGCGCACGTCGCCGGCTCCGTACCGGGTCGACAGCGCGCTGCAGCTGAACGCGTGGGTGGCGATCGGCACCAGCTACCTCAAGGTCAGCTACACGCCGCAGATCCTGCAGCCAGGCATTCTGGTGATCTCTGAGGCGATGCACAGCCCCGCGGCGCCCCTCGCGGCGACGGGTGAGTGGGTCGAGGTCTTCAACAGCACAGGCCAGCCTTTCGACCTCGCCGGCTTTGCGATCGACTTCGGCAACGGCAACGTTCATTCGATTGCCGCCGCGGGCGGCACCACCGTCATCCCCGCGGGCGGCGTGCTGTTGCTCGGCCAGAGCAACGTCGCGGCCGAGAACGATGGCGTCGCAGTGCAGTACGTCTACGGCCCAACCTTCTCGATGACCGACGGCGCGGGCACCGTGCGCATCACCAGCGCCGGCTCGCCCATTGCCAGCCTGACGTGGTCCGCAGGCCAGGGCGGGGTGGGCATCTCGGTCGCCGGCGACCCCGGCCCGGTCTTATTGTCCACGGATCCGATAGGCACCCTGCCCCACGCGGTCAACTGCAGCTCGACCGCTTCGTTCGGAACCCAGGCACCGCAGCAGCAGGGCACGCCCGGGGTCTTGTCGCAGTGCTACGCGTACCGGCTGACGAAGATCGCGCCGAACTACGAGAACACCTTCACCACCGGCACTGAGCTGCTGGGCACGGCCAGCGACTACAACGGCATCGGCGCGGTGACTTTGCCGGCGCCTTTCACGTTCTTCGGCACCCCGTACACGTCGATCAACCTCTCGATGGTCGGGTTCGCGACCTTCGGCCCGGTGCTGACGGCGGCATACGACACGACGAACAACACGGGTGTGACGACGACGGCGCCCAACGGCGTGCTGGCGTTGTTCTGGGATCAGATCGTTCGCAACACGAACGGGAAGATCACGATGCAGCGCATGCCCACGTACACGATCATCTCGTGGGACGACTTCCGCATCTACGCGTCCACCGGCAGCGCGATGAGCTTCCAGCTGAAGCTCTTCGACAGCGGCGTGATCGAGTACCACTACGGCTCGATGCTCGCGGGCAACAAGCCCAACGAGACCAGCGGCAGCACGGCGACCACCTGGCTCGAGAGCCCTACCGGAGACTCAAGCCTGGTCATCAACCTCAACACCATTGGCGGCCTCGCGCCGAACACGGCCTGGCGGTTCACTCCATGAAAGCTCTTTCGATTTTCGTCTCTGCGCTGGTGCTGCTGGCCGGTTGTCCCGCACCGGTCACCCCGCCTGCGGTGGTGCCTGCTGCTCCGGACATCACGTCTTTCACCACGTCAGCGGTTCAGGTCGACGCGGGCCAGACGGTGAAGCTCGAGTGGACCACGACGAACGCCACGTCAGTGACGCTGGTGCAGCTCGACAAGGGTGCGCTGCCCATCGACGGTGCGCAGACACAGGGCGCGTACAACCACGTGATCGAAAACGACGTGGTGTTCGTGCTGACCGCGCGCGGAGAAGGCGGCAGTGACTCGGCGATCACCTCGGTGGGCATCAACGCGCCACCTGATCGCCTGCTCTTCGCCGCGGTGCCGGGCAACGTGCAGGCGGGGGAATCGGCCTCGCTGGTCTGGAGCGCACCGGGCGCGACGACGGTCACCCTCACCGGCAACGGTGCGCCGGTCGACCTCAAGGGCCAGGTGCAGTCGGGCACGGTCACTGTCACGCCGTCGCTGGACACGACGTACGTGCTCGACGTCGACGGTCGAAAGGCGACGGCCACGGTCACCGTGCAGCCGGCGATCTTCTCGTTCACCAGCGAGGGCTCGCCGGCGCCGGGGGGCATGGTCGCGCTCTCGTGGCAGACGGGCGGAGCGACGAAGCTCACCCTCACCCGCGAAGGCGTCACCACCCCGCTGCTGATCGAGACGGACGCCACGAAGATCTCAATTGGTGGCTTCACCGACCCGGTGCCAGCGACGCTGCCCGCGGACGCGGTGCTCAACTACACGCTGGTGATTGAGCGCGGGGCCAACACGGTGACGCGCAAAGCCGTCGTCTACGTCGGCGCAGCGCCGAAGATCCTCGACTTCCAGATGCCGGCGTACGCGCAGGTGCCGGGCTCCTTCAACGTCTCATGGAAGACGGCGAATGCCGATCGCCTGCAGGTAAGCTTTGGCGGGCTGGTCGTCTACGACGCGCCGACGAAGGCGCTGGTCGACCTGGGCAATGCGGTGCTGCCGACCCCTTCGATGGCGACGCAGGTCGAGCTGCGGGCCACCAACGCGCGCGGTGGCGTGCTGGTGCAGACGAAGACGATTTCCCCCGTCGGGGCGCCGGTGGCGATCGAGTTCAAGGCCGACAAGGCGGGCATCACCAACGGCGGTGAGCCGGTGAAGCTGTCGTGGAAGATCACCAACGCCCGCCACGTGAAGATCGAGATCCCCGGGCGCTACGTCGTGTCGGACCAGACGGGCCAGCTCGATGAAGGCTCGTTGACGGTGTACCCGAACCAGGCGAGCACGACCTACCAGCTCACCGCGGACAACCAGGTCGGTGGCTCGGTTCCTAACATGACGGTCGCGGTGACCGTGGTGACGCCGGCGAAGTTCACGCTATCGGTCGACTCGGCGCCCCAGGGCGCCCTGATTCAGGTGCTCAGCCACAACGTGCCGGGTGGCTCGAACGAAGTGACGGGGCTGGCGACGATCGCCAAGAACGCGCCGGGCGAGGCGTTCGTCGACATCCTCACCACAGGCACGGACATCGCGTACTCCGGGCCGGATACGACGGCGAAGCTCTTTACGCTGCCGGCGCCGTTCAGCACGACGATCTACGGAGTTCCGGTGACGGGCAGCAAGCTGTCGATCTCGATCAACGGCTGGTTCAAGTTCAGCGACACGGCGGTGACGGGCGCGGACAACCCGACGGCGGCCAACCCACCGTTGCCAAGCGCGTCGTTGGATCCGTTGGCGATCGTCCCCTACTGGGAAGACCTGTACCAAATCACGAGCAACCCGCTCTGCAAGATCCTCGTGCAGGTCGACACGGTCGGCGTGCTGCAGCGCCTGATCGTGCAGTGGAATGAGGTGGAGCACGACGACTTCACCGGCAGCAAGATGACCTTCCAGGCGCAGGTGTACTCGAACGGGAAGGTCGTCTTTGCGTACAAGACGATGCAGGGGCTGACCGGGCCCGACGAGCCGTCGGTGGGCATCGTGAACTCGGACGAGTCGGATGCGCTGGTCGTCAACGTGCGGCCGGCCGAGAACGACACGTATTCGTTGTTCGCAGACTCGACGCTGCCCGCGACGGTCGCGGTGCAGAAGGGGCCGATCACCGGGTTCGTGAAGATTCCGCCGTCGGGCTTCATCGAGCTGACGAGCGACGTGGTGCTGCCGCCGAACCAGTTCCGGATCTCCGAGGCCAACTACAATCCGGCGGCCGGCAACGTCGAATGGCTCGAGATCACGAACTACGCGTCGACGGCGATCGAGCTCGCGGGTTGGGCGATCGACGTCGGCGGTGGCTCGACGCATACGATCGTGGGGCCGCTGGTGTTGCCGGCGAACGGCACGCTGTTGCTGGGACAGACGGCCGACGCGGCCGAAGCGAGCTCGGGCGGGCCGGTGGTGGACTACGTCTACGGTACGGGAATCGCGATGCCGGACGCGGCGGGCACGGTGGCGCTGACTTTCGGAGGCAGCCCGTACTCGCGGCTGTCGTGGTCGGCGCCGGGCACGGCGGGGGTTTCGCTGCAGCCCGAGAAGGAACGCACGGATCTGATCTTTGCGACGGGTGTGACCGAGCTGATGTGCGTGGGAGTGGCGCCGTACGGCGGCAGCGGGCAGCTGGGAACTCCGAAGGCGGCGAACCCGGCCTGCTTCCCGTGGACGAGGGCGCCAGGCACAGGCGTGTACCAGTCGATCATCTCGACGGGGGCTCCGGTGGGATCGATGGTCGCGAACAACGTGCTGAATTCTTCGGACGCGGTAGTGGTGCCGCTGAACTTCGTCGCGGCAGGTGGCCGCGCGGTGAAGATCGGCAACCAGCAGCTCGGCACAGCTGCGGCTCCGCTGTACGTCACCTCCGATGGGTACGTGTCGCTGCAGATGATCACGACGTCGACGTCGTTCAACCCGACGATTCCCGCGATCACCTCGCCCAATGCAGTGTTGGCGGTCTTCTGGGACAACCTGTCGGCGAACCCGACCGCGTCTGGCGTGTACTGGCAGCAGTTCGACCCAGACACGATTCCGGGCAACGCCGATGACTACACGCTGATCTCCTGGGAGAACTGGCGCGTCTTCAGTTCGCTGGCGACCAACCTCAGCAGCCTCAACTTCCAGCTGAAGATCCACGAGGCGACGGGTGACTTCGAATACATCTTCGGCGCGATGGGCTCGACCACCGCCAGCGGCTCTACCGGCGCACTGGCGACCACGTGGTTCGAGGCTGCCGACGGGCGGTCGGCGATCAAGGTCAACGTCAACTCGGCCACCGCGCCGGGAATTCAGCCGGGCAACGCCTTCCGGTTCGTTTACGCGCCGTAGCCATTCATGCGGCGGGAAGGCCCGAGCATCCTCGGTGATCCGCCGCAGGAGGCGCTTCCCCGCCCCGGCGAGTCCGAAAGGCATTCGATCAACTTCGATCGAAGCTTGTGACGCACTGCGGCGACAGCCTTCAGCGACAGCCCTAGAACTTCCCTGGGACGTTGAGCCTCACGCGGTAGAGGCCCGTCTGCGCGGTGATGTACAGGGTGCGGCCATCGGGATCGCCGAACGCGCAGTTGGTGGGCTGCTGGGGCACGGGGACGACGCCGAGGTAGCCGGCGTCGGGGCGGTAGACCTTCACGCCGGCGGACGTCGAGACGTAGAGGTTGCCGTTCACGTCGACCGTGATGCCGTCGCCGCCTCCTCCACCAGGCCCGCCTGCGCTGGTGAGCGTGAAGCGGGCGCCGTTCGACGTGGTCCCGTCGGGGGCGACGTCGAAGCGCCGCACTTCCGAGAGCTGCGAGTCGGCGATGTACAGAATCGATTCATCGGGCGACAACACGACGCCGTTCGGCTGGCCCGCGCCCGTCGAGTACACCATCGACATCGCTCCCGACGGAGCGACCCGGTACACCCCGCGCGTCCCAATCGTCCCCGTGCCGCCGTACGTCGGGTCGCTGAAGTAGATCGTCCCATCGCTGCGCACGATCGCGTCGTTCGGCGAGTTGAGCGTGCCTCCGTCGAATGCAGTCGCCACGTTCGACGTACCTCCGTCCGGCTGCAGACGAATCACCCGGCCCTGGTGCTGGCAGATGATCAAATCGCCGTTCGGCGCCAACGCGAGACCGTTCGAGTTGCCGCTGGGCATCCGGAACACCGTCACCGTGCTCGGCGGCGCCAGCTGATGGATCCGATTCGCCGGAATGTCGCTGAACAGCAGGCGCCCGAGTTCCGGCATCCACTGCGGCCCCTCCGTGAATTGGAAACCGCCCGACACCAGCACCGCTGAGCCTGCGTCTGCGAGCGGATCGAGGCCCGCGAACGACCCTCCGCCCGCGCCCGCGCCACCGCCAGTTCCGACGCCGCCACCCACGCCGACGCCACCACCCACGCCGACGCCACCACCCGCGCCGACACCACCGCCCGCGCCCACACCGCCGCCCGCGCCGACACCGCCTCCCGAGCCGACACCGCCTCCCGAGCCGACGCCGCCTCCGCCGAAGCCGCCGTCGAGCTCCAGCGTCTGGGGGGAACAGCCGACTGCCAACACGACACACGCCAAGCAGAGAGCTCGCATGGCGGCGAGTATCGGCTACCCGGGCAGGATCTCGAGCAGCAGATCTGCGCCGACGCGATCGACGCTGGCGATCTGCAGGGGCACGGCCTTCGCCGCCGAATCGATTTGCAGCCCACCGCTGAAAGTGAGCCCGTCGTGGCCGAAAAGCTTCGGAGCGACGAACAACCACAGCTCGTCCCACAGCCGCGCACCGAAAAAGCTGCCGTTCACTGCGGCGCCGCCTTCGACGAGCACATGCAGCAGCCCCGCCTTGCCGAGCCGCTGTAGCAGCGCCTTCAGATCGATCTGCTCGCCACGGCCAGGCACCGCCCAGACCTCGACGCCCTTGTCCGTCAGCGTCTGCGTGCGTGGGTAAGCCGGCTCGAGCGTCGCGACGATCGTGCGCGCCTTCGACTTCTGCGTGTACAGCTTCGCGTTGCTGGACGTGCGCAGGTGCGGATCCAGCACCACGCGCACCGCATCCCTCCCGTTCGCCACGCCGCGCGTCGTCAGCTGCGGATCATCCGCCTGCACCGTGCCCGCGCCGACAATCACCGCGTCGACCTCGTTGCGCAGCGCGTGCACCCTGCCCCGCGCGCCTTCCCCGCTGATCCACTTCGAGTCGCCCGTGCGCGTCGCCAGCTTCCCGTCGAGCGTCATCGCGGCCTTCAACGTCACGAACGGCAACCCGGTGCGCATGAACTTGAAGAACGGCCGGTACAGGCGATCGGCCTGGTCGCGCAGCACGTGCGCCACCACCTCGACGCCCGCCTTCTTCAGCCGCCGCACGCCCTTGCCGTTCACCAGTGGGTTCGGGTCCGACGACGCGAACACCACGCGCCTCACGCCCGCTTCGAGGATCGCGAGGCTGCACGGCGGCGTCTTGCCGTAGTGATCGCACGGCTCCAGGGTCGTGTAGAGGTCGGCACCCTTCGCCTTCTTCCCGGCGTCGGCGAGCGCTCGAATCTCGGCGTGGGGCCCGCCGGGGGGCGCGGTGAACCCCTTGCCGACGACCTTGCCGCCCTTGACGACCACCGCGCCAACCGGAGGGTTGGGGTGGGTGCGGCCGACGCCCCGGCGCGCCTGCTCGAGCGCAAGCCGCATCAGGTTGTCGGGGCCGGGCTTCATTTGCGGACTTTCTTCAGCCGCTCCTGCCCTTCGAGGATGTCCTTCAGCTCGTCCATGAACTCGGCGATGTCGCGGAAGCTGCGGTACACGGACGCGAACCGCACGTAGGCGACCTCGTCGAGCGCGGGCAGCTGCCGCATCACTTCTTCGCCGATCATCGTCGAGGCGATTTCCTTCTCGCCCGACTCCTGCAGCTTCTTTTCGATGGTGCTGATGATCGCGTCGAGCTGCTCGACCGAAACCGGCCGCTTCTCACAGGCCTTCTTCAAGCCCAGCAGCAGCTTCTCGCGATCGAACGCTTCTCGGCGCCCGTCTTTCTTGATCACCAGCGGGTTCAGCTCTTCGACGCGCTCGTAGGTCGTGAAGCGGCGCTTGCACGCCTCGCACTCGCGTCGGCGGCGAATGACGGCGCCTTCATTGGAGTCCCGCGAGTCGAGAACCCGCGTGTCATCGGTGGTGCAGAACGGACAGCGCATCGCCCGTTAGCCCAGCCGCGACTTGTACAGCGGGTAGCCCGTCGCCAGCTCTTTCACCTTCGCCTTCACCCGCGCCAGCGCCGCATCGTCGGACGCGTTGTCCAGCGCTTCGCCGATCAGCGCGGCGACGTGCGCCATCTGCGGCTCTTTCATCCCGCGGGTGGTGATCGCCGGCGTACCGATGCGCACGCCCGAGCTCACCGTCGGCTTCTCGGGGTCGAACGGAATCTGGTTCTTGTT
This sequence comes from Myxococcales bacterium, assembly GCA_038206395.1. Lineage (GTDB taxonomy): Bacteria > Myxococcota > Myxococcia > Myxococcales > Myxococcaceae > JAGSPQ01. The sequence goes on from JBBRAX010000014.1 coordinate 45,283, forward strand.
CACCGTGATGCCGGCCTTGCCCAGCACCTCTTCGCCGACCTTGCCGGTGAGCTTCTTCGGCCGCAGGTCGACCAGCATCAGGTGGTTGTCCGTGCCGCCCGAGCAGAGCCGCAGGCCTTGCGACTTGAGGCCCTCAGCCAGCGCCTGTGCGTTCTTCACGATCTGCTGCTGGTACGCCTTGAACTCGGGCTTCAGCGCCTCGCCGAAAGCGACCGCCTTCGCAGCGATGATGTGCATCAGCGGGCCGCCCTGGATGCCCGGGAAGATCTGCCCGTTGATCGCCTTCGCCAGCGGCTCCTTCATCAAGATCATTCCGCTGCGGGGCCCCCGAAGCGTCTTGTGCGTGGTGGTGGTGACGATGTCGGCCAGGGGCACCGGCGACGGGTGAACGCCTGCGGCGACGAGGCCCGCGATGTGCGCCATGTCGACCATCAGGGTCGCTCCGACGGACGAGGCGATCTCGCGAAACTTCACGAAGTCGATTACGCGGGGGTACGCCGACGCGCCGACGACGACGACCTTCGGCTTGTGCTCCTTCGCCAGCGCCGCCGCCTGTTCGTAGTCGATCGTCTCGGTCTCGCGCTGCAGCCCGTAGTGCACAGCCTTGTAGAGCTTGCCGCTGAAGTTGAAGGACGCGCCGTGGGTGAGGTGCCCGCCCGAGTTGAGGTCGAGCGCGAGCATCGTGTCGCCCGGCTTCATCACCGCCATGTACGACGCCATGTTCGCCTGGCTGCCCGAGTGCGCCTGCACATTGGCGGCTTCGGCGCCGAACAGCTGAATCGCGCGATCAATGGCGAGCTGCTCGACCTTGTCGACCTCTTCGCAGCCGCCGTAGTAGCGCTTGCCGGGGTAGCCCTCGGCGTACTTGTTGGTGAGCACGCTGCCGGCCGCTTCCAGCACAGCCGGGCTGACGAAGTTCTCACTGGCGATGAGCTCGAGGCCCTCTTCCTGGCGCAACGTCTCGGCGCGGATGAGGTTCCAGATCGCGGGGTCGGCTTCTTTCAGCGGGGCTTGGGTCCACATGGGCGATAAGTGAGCTATCGCGACTGCCCTCACATTCGCAATGTTTCTACGGCAGCGTCCAGGCGGTCGCTTCCAGCTCGGTGGGAGGCCCGCTGATCTTCCCCAGCGACTTGACCCACCGGCGGCTCGACACACCGTCTCCGCCCAGCTTGCAGACCTCTTCCAGCAGCAGCACGTACATCTCTTCGTCGGTGGTGCCCTTCACCTTCGCCACCCGCACCTGGCCGAGGTTGGTCGCCCCTTCGGGAAGGTCGGTGAGCGCCTCGAAGACCCGCACGTCGCATTCCTTCTTCACGTAGACGTCTTGCTGTGCGTCGGCCGTCTTCGCCTTTGCGGTAACGGGGGTCCGGCAGGCGGAACCGAGGGAAGCGAGCAGCAGCAGCGCAAACAGGCGCATCACTTCTCCTGGGCCGTCATCTTCGCCACCCGCTGCGCATGGCGGCCGCCTTCGAAGCTCGCGGCCAGAAACGCCTCGAGGATTCCACGGGCGACGCCCAGGCCCGTCACCCGCTGGCCCAGGCAGAGCACGTTCGCGTCGTTGTGCAGGCGCGACATCCGCGCTTCGAACTCGGTGTGGCAGAGCGCAGCGCGAATGCCATGCACCTTGTTCGCGCTGATGCTCATGCCGATGCCGGTGCCGCAGATCAGCACGCCCAGCTGCACCCGCTTCGACGTCACCGCGTCAGCGACCTTCGCCGCGTAGTCCGGGTAGTCCACCGAGGCGCCGTCTTTGGTGCCCAGATCTTCGACCTCGTGCTGAAGGTCATTCAAGGCGGCAACGAGCTCGGCCTTCATCGCGAGGCCGGCATGATCTGAGGCGATCGCGATGCGCATCAGGGGCCGCCTACTTCTGGAACCGCTTCATCACCAGCACCGCATTGGTGCCGCCGAAGCCGAAGGAGTTGCTGATCGCGATGTCGACCCCCCGAACCTCGCGCGCCGTGTTCGGCACGTAGTCCAGGTCGCACTCAGGGTCGGGCGTCGTGTAGTTGATCGTCGGGGGCAGGATTCCGCGAGACAGCGCCAGCGCCGAAATCACAGCCTCGGCACCGCCCGCCGCGCCCAACATGTGGCCCGTCATCGACTTGGTCGAGCTGACCATCAGCTTCTTCGCGTGCTCGCCGAACACCGTCTTGATCGCCTTGGTCTCGTTGGCGTCGTTGAACGGTGTCGAGGTGCCGTGCGCGTTGACATAGCTCACGTCGGTCGGGTTGATGCCAGCGCTCCTCAGAGCGACCTTCATGCACCGCACCGCGCCTTCGCCACCCGGCGCCGGCTGCGTCTCGTGGAAGGCGTCGCTGTTCGCGCCGTAGCCGATCAGCTCGGCGATGATGGTCGCGCCGCGCTTCATCGCGTGGCTGAGCTCTTCCAGCACCACGATGCCCGCGCCTTCGCCCATCACGAAGCCATCGCGGTCTTTGTCGAAGGGCCGGCTGGCCGCTTCGGGGTTCTCGACCCGCGTCGACAGCGCGCGCATCGACTCGAACCCGCCAATGCCCATGCCGGTGATCGACGCTTCCGAGCCGCCGGCGATCATCGCGTCCGTCTCACCCATCTTGATCGACTTGTAGGCCTCGCCGATCGCGTGGGCGCTGGTGCTGCATGCCGACACGGGCGACCAGTTCGGGCCCTTGCAGTTGTGCTTCATGCTGATCCGCCCAGGCGCCATGTTGACGATCATCTGGAGGATGAAGAAGGGCGACAACCGGTCGTACCCCTTCGACAAGGCCTTGGTGTGGCTCTCTTCGAAGCTCATCAGCCCGCCGATGCCACTGCCCACGATCACGCCAACCATCTCGGGATCGTAGGTGTGCGGGTCTTCGGTGCCGATCTGGATCCCCGCCTCGGTGATCGCCATCTCGGCCGCCGCCAGCGCGTACTGGCAGAACAGGTCCATGCGCCGCGCTTCTTTGTGATCGATGAACTTCGTGGCGTCGAAGTCTTTGACCTCGCCCGCGAAGTTCACCTTCAGCTTGCCGCCGTCGAAGCGCGTGATCTTCCCCACGCCAGACTTGCCGGCGATGAGGCTCTGCCAGTTCTTCTCGGTGCCGGTTCCGAGCGCAGTGATGAGCCCGGTTCCGGTAATGACGACGCGGCGGGACATGGGTCCTACTTCTTGTGGGTGTTGATGTAGTTGATGGCGTCGCCGACCGACTTGATGTTCTCGGCCTCTTCGTCGGGAATCTCGACCTCGAACTCCTCTTCCATCGCCATCACAAGCTCGACGATGTCGAGGCTGTCTGCGCCGAGATCCTCGATGAAGGAGCTCTCGAGCTTGATCTCGTCTTCTCCGACGCCGAGCTGGTCGGCAATGATGGACTTGACCTTGGCCTCGATGTTCGTTGCTGACATGTGTTGGACCCTCAGTTTTCTTTCAATAAAACTTCGTGAACGGGCGCGCCTATAGCCCAGCCCGGTACCTCACAAAAGGAAGCACTTCCATTCGTTGCTACATGTACATCCCGCCGTTGACCTTCAGCACCTCACCCGTGATGTACGACGCGTCAGCGGACGCGAGAAAAGCGACGGCCTTGGCGACTTCTTCAGCGGTGCCGAGCCGGGCCAGGGGGATGACGTCGACCATCTTGGTGCGCATCTCTTCCGGGATGTACGACGTCATGTCGGTGTTGATGAACCCGGGCGAGACGGCGTTGACGCGAATGTTCCGGCTGCAGAGCTCTTTCGCCAGCGCCTTGGTGAGGCCGATCAGGCCCGCCTTCGACGCGGCGTAGGCCGTCTGCCCGGCGTTGCCCATCTCACCGACGATCGAGGTGAGGTTGATGATCGCGCCACCGCGCTGCTTCATCATCGGGCGGCACGCCGCGCGGCAAAGCGCCCAGGCGCCCTTCAGGTTGGTGTCGATCGTCTTGTCCCAGTCTTCGTCCCGGAACCGCATGATCAACCCGTCGACCGCGACGCCCGCGTTGTTGACGAGGATGTCGAGCCGCGTGTGCTCTTTGATCAGCGCGTCGACGGCGGTGGTGCAGGCGGTCGAGTCGCTGACGTCGAACTTGACCGACGAAGCCTTGCCGCCAGCGTCGGTGATGATCTTCACCGTCTCGGCAGCGGCGGCCTCGTTGCCCTGGTAGCTGATCACGACGGTCGCGCCGCGCGAGGCGAGCTCGACTGCCACCGCCCGGCCGATGCCGCGCGAACCACCGGTGACCAACGCAACCTTGTCTTTCACGCTTCACCCCTGGACGAAGCCGTCAGCGCCTTCTCGAGGCTGGCCGGATCTTCGACGTTCACGCATTCGATGTTCTTGCTGATCCGCTTCACCAGGCCGCACAGCACCTTGCCGGGCCCGAGTTCGATGACCTTCGTCACGCCTTCGCGTTCCAGCGTCTGCACGCACTCGACCCAGCGCACGCTGCCCGTCACCTGGCGCAGCAGCAGCTCGGCGATGCGCGCGGGATCCGAGTTCGGGGCCGCCTCGACATTGCTGACGACGGGGACGACCGGAGCGGAGACCGAGACCTTCGCCAGCACCTCGCCCAGCCGTGGCACAACAGGCTGCATCAGCGCACAGTGAAAGGGCGCCGACACGGGCAGGGGCAGCACGCGTTTGGCGCCCGCTTCCTTCAGCTTCACGCCCGCCTTTTCGACCGCGCCTGCGTGGCCTGCGATCACCGTCTGGCCCGGGTCGTTGTAGTTCGCCGGAGCGACCACCTGCCCCTCGCCGCTCACCGCGTCACAGATCTCTTTGACCTTCTCGGGCGGCAGGCCCAGCACGGCCGCCATCGCGCCGACGCCCGCGGGCACTGCTTCCTGCATGAACCTGCCGCGCGCGCGCACCGCTCGAACGGCATCGGCCAGCGGCAGCGCCCTGGCCGCGACCAGCGCCGAGTACTCACCGAGTGAGTGGCCAGCCACGAAAGAAGGGAGCGCGCCGAACCGCTTCGAGAACACCGCGTGCGCCGCGATGCTGACGGTGAGAATCGCCGGCTGGGTGTTGGCGGTGAGCTTCAGCGCTTCGTCAGGCCCGTCGAAGCACAGCGACGACAGCTTCTCGCCCAGCGCATCGTCGGCGGCGTCGAACACCGCTTTGGCCTCGGGAAACGCGTCGGCCAGGGCCTTGCCCATGCCCACGGTCTGGCTGCCCTGCCCGGGGAAGACAAAGGCGACTTTGCTCACCAGCGCACCAGGGCGCTGCCCCACGACATGCCCGCGCCGATCGCCATCATCGCGATCGTGTCGTTGGGCTTGAGGCGGCCAGCGCGGTTGGCCTCGTCGAGCGTCATCGGCAGCGAAGCCGACGAGGTGTTGCCGTACTTCTCGATGTTGAGCCACGCCTTCTCACGCGAGATGTCGAGGCGATCGATCACCGCGTCGATGATGCGCAGGTTCGCCTGGTGGGCGATCAGGTGGGTGACGTCCTTAGAAGTGATCTGGTTGTGGGTCAGCGCTTCGTTGACCGCGTCGGTCAGCGACCGCACCGCGAACTTGAAGACTTCGCGCCCGTTCATCGACACCTTGTGGAGCTTGTTCTTCAGGGTGTCGGCGCTGGTCGGGTGCTTGCTGCCGCCACCCTTGATGCAGAGGATGTCGGTCAGCGCGCCTTCAGTGTGAAGGTGGGTCGAGAGGATGCCGCGGTTCGGATCCGACGACGGGCCGAGCACCATCGCGCCGGCGGCGTCACCGAAGAGCACGCAGGTGTTGCGATCTTCCCAGTCGACGATGCGGGTCAAGAGCTCGACGCCAATCACCAGGGCGCGCTTTACACTACCCGTCTGGATGTACTGCGCGGCGATCGACATCCCGAACAGAGAGCCGGCGCAGGCGGCCGAGACATCGAAAGCAAAAGCCTTCTTCGCGCCCAGCTTGTGGGCCACGAACGCGGCGCACGCGGGCATCGGCATGTCGGGCGAGATGGTGCCGACCACGATCATGTCGAGATCTTCGGCCTTCGTGCCGGCCATCTCGAGGGCACGAACTGCCGCCTTCACCGCCATGTCCGAGGTCACTTCGTCCTCGGCGGCGACGCGGCGTTCTTTGATGCCGGTGCGTTCGACGATCCAGGCGTCCGAGGTCTCGACGAGCTTCGCGAGGTCGGCGTTGGTCATCACCTTCTCGGGGGCATAGCTGCCAGTGCCGATGATCTGCGCGCGGGTCATGACGAAGCGCGTCCTTACACGCCTCTTAATCTCGTGTCACCGCGAACAAATTTGCGCACGGTGCGAACGCGCGCGCGCACGTGAGTGACGCTGCGAAACGACAACACGCAATGGGCCGTCAGGGGCCCACCGCGCAGTCGAGGGTCAGAAGCTGACAGGTGAGAACGACGAAGGGTTACTTCTCGTCCTTACCGGCGGTCACTTTGCGACCCCCGTAATTTCCGCAGGCGGCGCACACACGGTGCGGCATCACCGGCGCGCCGCAGCTGCTGCACGCAATCACTTGAACCGGGGTACGGACCTTGTTGTTGGCCGCACGGCGCCGGTCGCGGCGCATCTTCGACGTACGTTTCTTCGGAACACCCATGACGCTATCCCTGCCTCTGTGACTGCTTCGGTTAGTTCAGCTTGATGTCTTTGAGCTTCGCGAGGCGCACGTCGACCACTTTCCGGTCGCAGCCGCAATCCTTTTCGTTCAGGTCCTGCCCGCAGACCGTGCACAGGCCTTTGCAGTCGTCCTGGCAGAGCACCGACACCGGCAACGCCAGCAACACCTGCTCGCGAATGATCGGGTCGAGATCGATGGTCTTCCCGTCGAAGGGCTCGGCGTCCGCCTGGTCGAGGTCGAAGCTGCCCGCGCTCTCACTGGTGCCCGCGTCTTCGTCGTCGTCCCGGCCCGCGCGGTCGACTTCGCGCTTGTCGACCATGCGCAGCGAGAAGCCCACCGGCACGGACAGCTCGACGTCTTTCGTACACCGCTTACACGGCGCCACGACGTCGGCCTTCATCTGGCCCGTCAAGAAGACGCGGTTCGCGACCTTCTTGAAGCGCGCCGCCAGCTTCCCGGCCCTGACCACCTTGAAGCCTTCCGAAGGCACCAGCGCCTCGGCCAGCAACTCGAGCGACACCGGGGCGTCTACCTCGAGGCCCTTGTCCTGAATTTCTTCAATCTTTACGAGCATTTGCGTGCGTAGTCCTGAAAGGGGGGCGGACCATACCTGCCACCCCATGGATAATCAAACCGAGGGCCCCAATCTGCCGTGTTAAACAATTCCACGTCGATGAAAGGGGGCTGGCCCACACTTTTTCTTCTGCTGGGTACCGCGTTGCCCGCGGCAGCGAGCCCCTGCCCGACGTGCCGACTGATCTGGTCGGACGCGCCGGTGCTTGAAGGTGCGCGGCTGGTGACGGCGCAGGTCGCTCCACGGGTTCCCGAGCTCGACAAGGCGACGTCGCAGGTCGACAGCGGCGACTTCGAAGACGCGATCAAGACGATTCAGCAGGGGCTCAACCAGCCCGACCTCACCGACGATCAGCTGGCCGAGCTGTACCGCCTGCTGGGACTTGCCCACCTCTACCTGGGCAACGAAGAGAAGGCGCGCGATGCCTTCGAGAAGCTGCTGCAGGCGCGCCCCGACTACGAGCTGCCGAAGTCCGCGCCGCCGAAGATTCGCGGCCTCTACGCGCGGATCAAGGAAGACGTGAAGAAGCGGCGTGTGCGGCCAGTGACCTTAAGCATCCCCGTGCTCGACCCGATGCCCGGCGGCCAGCCCATCGCGATCAACGCCCAGATCGAAGATCTCTCGTTGGGAGCAAAGGCCAAGCTCTTCTTCCGCCGCGCCGGCAACCAGTCGTACAGCTCGATCGACTTCGCGCGGAAGAAAGGCAGCAAGGAAGACTTCCTCGCCACCATCCCCGCGTACGAAGTGCCGCAGGAAGAGACGGCGTACGAGCTCGAGTACTACGTCGAGGTCGCCGACGCCGCGCAGCGCCGCCTCGCCGGGCGGGGCGACGCGTTCAACCCGCTGTCCTTCCGGATCAACCCGCGCATCTCTGAAGCCCCGCCGCCCGAGCTCAGCAGCCCCTGGTACAAGAATCCCTGGGTGTGGATTGGCATCGGCGTCGGCGTCGCCGGGGTCACCACGGGGGTGGTCGTGTTTGCGACGCAGAAGCAGACGGGGTCGCTGCCGATCACGATCACCATCGAGGGCATGTGAGGCGCGCCCTGCTCTTCTTTCTTCTCTGCAGCTGCGGCCCGGGCGAGCCGCTGACTTTCGAGATCAAGCTCGACGCGCTGCTCAAAGACATCAAAGAGCTCCAGATCTCGATCGTGAAGAACGGACGAAGCCTCGGCGGCGGAGACTGCGTCAAGGTGCAGACAGACTGCCTCGTCAAGCAGACCACGATCGATCAATTCGTCCGGGTGCAGGCGCCGAACGGAGCCGAGGTGCCGGCCGTTCGCTTCCTCCTCGCCAATGCGAAAGACGTCAGCATCAACGGGATTCCGGTCGGCAAGGACTACGCGCTGGTGATCGAAGCGCTGAGCAAGGATGACCCGCCGAAGCTCGCCGGCAGCTCCTGTGACTACCTGGCCGAGATCGGGCCGGGGTTGAACCCCCGCAAGCTGGCGATTCCGATCACCCAGCTCACGCCGCTGAAGGATTGCGACCCACGCGTACCGGGCTCGATTGCCCCTACGAACTAGACCTTCTTCTTCTCGTGCAGGTCGATCAGCTTCTCGATGCGGCCCTGGTCGGCCGCCTTGATGCCGACGAAGAGCACGCCCATGCCGAGGCCCTTCGCGGTCACGATCTCACCGTCGCAGACGATCTCGTGGGCGTCGTTGGGCAGCGAGAACTTCAAGCCCACCTTCGAGCCCAGCGGCAGCGGCACCGTCTGGGTGAAGTACGCGCCCCCGATCGACAGGTTGCTGGCGCGCTGGAAGTAGAGCTCTCCGTCGCGGGCGGCTTCAATCCACAGCTCGACTGGGATACGGCGCTGCTTGCGTTTGTCGGACTCAGCGGACATCGGGCGTGGCGCTTATCCCACGTTTCGAACTGAGTTAGGAAGCCGCATGGCGCGCATCCTCGTGGTGGAAGACGAACAGGATCTGGCTGATCTGCTCGCCTACAACCTCGGCGCCGAAGGCCATGCCGTCACCCTGGTTCGTACCGGCGCCGCAGCCATCTCGCGCCTTCGCGAAGCGGCGCCCGACCTTGTTCTTCTCGACCTCATGCTGCCCGACATCTCGGGAGCCGAGGTCGCGCGGATGATTCGAGCCCAGCTGGCGACCCGCAAGGTCCCGATCATCATCGTCACCGCGCGCGGAGAAGAGGCCGACCGCGTTCGCGGGCTCGAGCTGGGCGCCGACGACTACGTGGTGAAGCCCTTCTCGGTCAAAGAGCTGCTGCTCCGCATCAAGGCCGTGCTTCGCCGCTTCGACGATTCCCCCGGCGCGGCGCACCTTCAGCTCGGCGACCTCACGCTCGACGAAGCCCGCCACGAGGTGCGCGCGAAAGGAATCTCGGTCTCGCTCACCGCGCTCGAGTTCCGGCTGTTGCGCACGTTCCTCGAGAGGCCGGGGCGCGTGCAGACCCGCGAGACGCTTCTTTCCGACGTCTGGGGCATCGACGCCGACGTCACCACCCGCACCGTCGACACGCACATCAAGCGGCTACGGGAAAAGTTGGGACCTGCGGGCGAAGCGTTAGAGACGATTCGTGGCGTCGGCTACAAGCTGGGGCCGTGACGCAGCTGACCTGGAACCACGCCGCCGTGGCCGCCCTCGCCGTCGCGGTCGGGATGATCTTCGGTGAGACGCCCGGCCAGGCGCTCTTCACCGGCGGCCTCGTGTTCGCCGCGGCGCTGGCCCTCGACCGGTTCGCTCCAGAAGAGGCGAAGCCCGGCGCCCTGCCCGCCCCCATCGATGCCGACAGCAGCGCGCGCCACGAGCTCGACACCCTGCGCGCCGTCGTCGACGGGCTGGCCGAAGGCCTCTGGATCACGCGCGCCGACGGCACCGTCGTGCAGAACAACGACGCGCTGAAAGCGATGCTCTACGCCGGCACCGAGCTGCTGGGTCATCGGCCTGTCGAGCTCGTGCGTTCGGCCGAGCTGCAGGAAGCCGTCACCCGCGCCTGCCAGGACGGCCTGCCGTCGCGGCTGGAAGTGAACATCGAAGGCGTGCGGCCGCGCGTGCTCCAGATTCACGTCACGCCGCTGCGCAAAGAAGTCGGCGGTTCCGCGGCGGTGTTCTTCGACGTCACCGAGCTGCGCCGCCTCGAGAAGGTTCGCAAAGACTTCGTCGCCAACGTCAGCCACGAGCTGCGCACGCCCATCACCGCGATTCGCGGCTACGCCGAGACGCTGCAGGCTGGCGCGCTGGCCGACCCGACGAACGCGCCGAAGATGGTCGAGATCATCCACCGGCAGTCCGAACGCTTGTCCGAGCTCGTCGAAGATCTGCTCGAGCTCTCGCGCCTCGAAGGTCGCGTGTTTCAACTCGCCGAGGCTCCCGTCGATCTGGCGCTGGCCGCCCAACGCGCCGCTGAGGCCGTGCGGCCCAAGGCGACCTCGAAGAACGTCACCCTTGCCGTCGAGGTGCCGCCGGACACGATGGCGCTGGCCGACGAACGCGGCGTCGAGCAGGTGCTGATCAACTTGATGGACAACGCGGTGAAGTTCACGCCGCCGCAGGGCACGATCACCGTCTTCGCGAGATCCGGAGCCGGGGGCGTCGTCATCTCGGTTCGCGACACCGGCGTCGGCATCGAACAGAAACACCTCGCGCGCGTGTTCGAGCGCTTCTACCGCGTCGACAAAGGCCGCAGCCGCGACATGGGCGGCACGGGTCTTGGCCTCTCGATCGTGAAGAACCTGGTGGCAGCGATGCACGGCGATGTGCGCGTCGAAAGCGCACCTGGCAAGGGCAGCACCTTCTTCGTCGAGCTTCCTTTCGTCCCGACCCAATCAAAGTAGACTGCCGGCACGCCCATGCGAGTCGCGATCCTCGCCGACATCCACGGGAACCTGCCGGCATGCGAGGCGGTTCTCGATGACATCAAGAAGCAGTCGCCCGACCTGATCGTGGCGGCCGGCGATCTTGCGCTGCGCGGCGCGCACCCGAAAGAGACCGTCGATCTGCTCCTCGATCGCTGCAACGCCTGGTTGATGGGCAACACCGATTGCTACATCGCGGGCAACTACCTGGGCGGCGCCTACCGCGAGCGCGAGCACTGGAAGACAGACCTCCTCGACTGGACACGAAACGAGCTCGGCGACGAACGCGTAAAGCGGCTCGGCACGCTTCCCTTTTCGGTGCGCTACTCGCCGCGCAAAGGGCAGGACCTCTACATCTGCCACGCGAACCCGAAGAACCTCGAGGACTCGCTGGAACCCACGATGGACGAGGCCGAGCTGCGCGGGTACCTGCAGCACCTCGACGCCGCCGCGGTCGCCTTTGGCCACCTGCACTTTCCGTATCGCCGCCGCGTCGGGCGCATGTTGATAGCCGACGTCGCGTCAGCGGGCATTCCGCGCGACGGCGATCTTCGGCCCGCGTGGGGGCTGTTCACGTACACGCCGCGGGGCTGGCGGGTTCAGATTCGTCGGGTGCGTTACCCGGTGCGGCGAGCGACACAGGCGCTCACCGATCGCAAGGTGCCGGGCGCTCCGCTGCTGATTCACAAGATGGTCGAGGCCCGTTACCGCCAGCACCTCGCCCTGGCCGAGGCCGCGCGCCGCCACTCCGGACTTCCCGCGCTGCCGCCGCTGCGCATGCCTCCTGGCTCGCAGTCGGGCAACATCCCTCCGCCGCCGGATCACCTGCCGGGCCCCAGCGCCACCGTGCCGAACCCGATTTCGCGGCACGACGACGAACCGACCACCGACGAGCTTCCCGCGCCGCCCTTGTCGGCCGCGAAGTAGCCCGTCACACAAACGTCACCTTCGCGTCATCACGCTGATACGCACGGCCCTTAGATCAAGGTCCATGCAGCGCATCCTCATTTGCGACGACGAGCCGGATCTGGCTTCGCTGGTCGAGCTCAACCTCAAAGACGCCGGGTTCACGGTCGATGTCGCGCACACCGGCGAAGGCGCGCTGCAGAAAGCGCGTGCCCAGAAGCCCGACCTGGTGCTGCTGGACGTGATGCTTCCCGATGTCTCGGGCGCCGAGGTCTGCCGGCGCCTGAAGTCGGACCCGGCCACCTCGCTGGTGCCGGTGATGATGCTCACCGCCCGCGGCGAGGAGCCCGACCGCGTGAAGGGCTTCGAAGCGGGCGCCGACGACTACGTCACCAAGCCCTTCAGCGTCCGCGAGCTCGTGCTGCGCGTGAAGGCGGTGCTGCGCCGCCAGGCCGCGGCGCCCGTTCTCACGCTCGAGGCCGGCAAGCTCAAGCTCGACCTCACCGCCCACCGCGCCTTCGTCGAAGACCAGGAAGTCGCCCTCACCGCGCTCGAGTTCAAGCTCGTGCACCACCTGCTCCTCAACCGCGGCCGGGTGCAGTCGCGCGAAGTGCTGCTGCGTGAAGTCTGGGGCCTGTCGGCCGACCTCGAGACCCGCACCGTCGACACCCACATGATGCGCCTGCGCGAAAAGCTGGGGGCTGCCCGCGAGCAGGTCGAGACCGTGCGCGGCGTCGGCTACCGCTTCTCCGCTGAAGACCCCACGCCCCCCGCCGGAGGAACCACCCCGTGAAGGAGCTGCTCGCCCTCTGCCTGCTCGCTGCCCCCTCTGCCTTTGCGCAGGAAGGCGAAGCCGACGCGGGCGTCCCTTCTGATGTTCCTGTCGCTGCAGAGACCACGCCCAACACCCTGCAGCCCGACTCAGAGAAGATCGGCTTTCTTCAGGGCAAAGTTGAAGCGCTGGAAGAACAGTTCGCCACCACCGATGCGGTCGTCAACACGCTCAGCAAGATCAAGATCAGCGGCTACATTCAGGCGCGCTACACCTACGCCGAGAACAGCTTCAGCGGCGTCGACGCTTCGCTGGCGCCGCTGGTGAAAGACGGCTTCTCGGTGCGCCGCGGCCGCGCGAAGATCGAGTACGCAGGCCAGGTCGCCCGCTACATGCTGCAGGTCGACGCCACGCCCACCGGCGTGAGCTTGAAGGACGCGGAAGTCGGCCTCACCGAGCCCTTCACCGGCAAGAAGTACTTCAGCCTCACCATGGGCCAGATGAAGTGGCCCTTCGGCTACGAGGTCGTGCAGTCGTCCGGCGAGCGCGAGTTTCCCGAACGCACCCGCGTCGTCCGCGCCTTCTTCAACGGCGAGCGCGACCTTGGCGCCGAGCTCGCCTTCAGGAGCGGCCCGGTGCGCGCGTGGTTTGGCGTCTTCGACGGCAACGGCACCGCCAACCGCGGCTTCATCGGCGTCGATAACGACACCGAGAAGGACTACTTCGGGCGCGTCGCGGTCGACTTCAAGTGGATCGCGTTCGGCGTCTCAGGCTCTGGCGGCCTCACCTACAAGCCGACCGACGCCAGCGGCCCCGGCCGCCACTACGAGCGCACCCGCATCGGCCTTGACGCGCAGGTCTACCTGGACCTCTTCCCCTTCGGCTCCACCGCGGTGAAGGCCGAGTTCATCGCCGGCCGCACCTACCAGGCGGGCAACGTCGAAGTGTTCGGCCAGAGCGCGCTGGGCTGGTACGGCCTGCTGGTTCAGAACATCGGTGACCACGAGCAGCTTGCCTTTCGCTACGACTTCTTCGACCCCGCAACCGGGCTGCGCAACGCCGCCGACTCGAAGTCTCCGACGAAGCCGTCGAGCCGCAACCAGGTTCACACCTTCGGGCTGCTCGCCTCTCACTATTTCGATGAAGCCCTGAAGATGACCGTCGTCTACGAGCTGCCGATTGTCGCGACGTCGGGCACTGACATTTCCCCGAAGCAGAACGTCTTTACCGTTCAACTGCAGGCGAAGTTCTAAGGAGTCATTCATGAAACGCATGCTCTCGATGTTGCTTGTCGTCGCTCCTCTCACTGCCGCGGTTGCAGCGCCCGTCACCGTCAAGGGCTCCGACACGATGGTCATCCTCACCCAGCGCTGGGCCGAGGAGTTCATGAAGAAGAACCCCACCGCCAAGGTGCAGATCACCGGCGGTGGCTCGGGCACCGGTATCGCCGCGCTGATCAACGGCACCACCGAGATCGCCACCAGCAGCCGGCCGATGAAGGAAGGCGAGATGGAAAAGCTGCGCGCCCGCCACAACAGCGCCGGCACGGAGATCGCCGTCGCCAAGGACGGCGTCACCTTCTACGTGAACGACAGCAACCCGCTGAAGTCGCTGACCATGGATCAGCTGAAGAAGATCTACCTGGGCGAGATCACCAACTGGAAGGCGGTGGGTGGCCCCGACAAGCAGATCGTCGTCTTCTCTCGCGAGAACTCATCGGGCACCTACGTGTTCGTGAAGGACAACCTGCTGGGCGGCGAAGACTTCACCGCCCAGGCGCAGACACTGCCCGGCACCGCCGCGGTGGTGAACGCGGTGTCGAAAGAGAAGTTCGGCATCGGCTACGGCGGCGCGGCGTACGCCAAGGGCATCAAGGAACTGCTCGTCAACGACGTCGCCCCGACGCTCGAGAACGTGAAGAGCGGTAAGTACCCGCTGTCTCGCGACCTCTACTTCTACCTGCGCAAGTCTGCGTCGGGTGACGCGAAGGCGTTGATTGACTTCTGCCTCTCGCCCGAAGGCCAGGCGATCGTCACGAAGGTCGGCTACTTCCCGGTGAAGTAGCCGTGCGGATCCCGATGGCCACGGCATCATCAGTCGCGTCGCGGCCTCCGCCCAAACGGCGGTGGCAGCTGCGCGAGAAGATCATCGAAGGGGCGATCACCGCCGTCGCCTTCACCGGCGTGGCGGCGATCGCGCTCATCCTCATCTTCGTGGCGAAGGAAGCGCTGCCGCTGTTCATCGACCCCGAGGCGTTGAAGGAAGTCAGCCTCGCCAAGATGTTCCTTCCGCAGGTGCTCAAAGAGGGCAAGCCAGCGGTGTTCGTCTGGCAGCCCGTCTCGGACATTCCCAAGGTCAGCCTGATTCCGCTCTTCGTTGGCACGCTGAAGGTGAGCGTGGTCGGCATGTTGGTGGCCGCTCCGCTGGGAGTGCTGGCGGCGTTGTTCACCAGCGAGCTGGCGCCGCGAAGGCTTCGCGAGTGGATCAAGCCGACGATTGAGCTGCTCGCTGGCGTGCCGTCGGTGGTCCTGGGCTTCTTCGGCCTGATGGTGCTCGCCTCGCTGCTGCAGAACACCTTCGGCCTCACCTACCGCCTCAACGCGTTGGTGGCGGGGCTCGCGCTCTCGCTGGCGATCATCCCCGTCGTCTTCACCGTCGCTGAAGACGCGCTGACCGCCGTGCCCCGCAGCTACCGCGAGGCCTCCCTTGCGCTGGGCGCGACCCGTTGGGAAACCGCCTGGAAGGTCATCCTCCCTGCTGCCGCGCCCGGTGTGCTGGCCGCGTGCGTGCTGGGCCTCGGCCGCGCGATCGGCGAGACGATGGTGGTGCTGATGGCCAGCGGCAACGCGGCGATCTTCTCACCCGGCCTGACCGATTCGACCCGCACGCTGTCGGCCACCATCGCGGCCGAGATGGGCGAGGTCGTCGTCGGAAGCCCGCACTACGCGTTGCTGTTCTTCATCGGCGTGCAGCTCTTCCTGATCACCTTCGTACTCAACCTCGTCGCGGGCACATGGACCCGTAGCGTCGTGCGCCGGCTCGGAGGCAAGGTATGAGCCCGCGGAAGTTGAAATCGGGGTTCTTCTCGGGCGTCAGTGGCTTCGCTGCGCTGCTGATCATCTTTGCACTCGGCGTGATCCTCACCGACGCGATTCGCGGTGGCTGGTCGAAGCTCAGCTGGGAGTTCTTCAGCGGCGCGCCCACCGACGGCATGACCGCCGGCGGCATCTTCCCGGCCATCTGGGGCACGACGATCTTGACCCTGATGATGACCGTCGCCGTGATGCCGGTGGGCGTGCTGACCGCGATCTACCTTCACGAATACGCCCCGGCGAAGTCCCGGGTGGCGGCGGCGGTGCGCGTCGCGGTGCAGAACCTGGCTGGGGTGCCGTCGATCGTCTTCGGGCTCTTCGGCCTCGGCTTCTTCATTCACTTCGTCGGCGAGAACATGGACAAGGTGCTGGGCGGAGAGCTGAAGTACGGTCAGCCCGGCCTGATGTGGGCGGCGCTCACGCTGGCGGTGCTCACCCTGCCCGTCGTGATCGTCGCCACCGAAGAAGCGCTTCGCGCGGTTCCTGGCGACCTTCGCAACGCGAGCCTCGCGCTCGGAGCGACCAGGTCGCAGACGCTGTGGAAGGTCGTCCTGCCCGGCGCCACCCCCGGCATCCTCACGGGTGCGATTCTCGCGGTGTCGCGCGGGGCGGGGGAAGTCGCTCCGATTCTGCTCACGGGCGCGGCCTACTTTCTTCCCGACCTGCCCAACACCCTCAACTCTCAGTTCATGCACCTCGGCTACCACACGTACGTGCTAGCCACGCAGTCGCCCGACGTCGAAGCCACCCGCCCGCTTCTCTACGGTACCGTGGTCGTGCTGCTGATGCTGACCTTCACCTTGAACTTCGTCGCCGTCATTCTTCGCAGCCGCACCCGCAGCCGAGCCAACGCATGAGCGCCGCCATCGACCTCGAACCAGGCCCCACCACCAGGCCGAAGATGCAGGCCACCAACCTGTCGATGTTCTACGGCGACAAGGTTGCGGTGAAGGGCCTCACCCTCGACATCGGCGAGAAGCAGGTGCTCGCGCTCATCGGCCCGTCGGGCTGCGGCAAGTCGACCTTCCTGCGATCGCTCAACCGGATGAATGAGCTCATCCCCGACAGCAAGCACACCGGCGACGTGCTGCTCGACGGCAAGAGCATCTACGACCGAGGCATCGACGTCGTCGAGCTGCGCCGCCGAGTCGGCATGGTCTTCCAGAAGTCAAACCCCTTCCCGAAGTCGATCTTCGAGAACGTCGCCTACGGCCTGCGCATCGCCGGCATGAACAACCGCAGCGAGCTCGCCGGCCGCGTCGAGAAGAGCCTGCAGCAGGGCGCGCTGTGGGACGAAGTGAAAGATCGCCTCGAAGATTCCGCCCTCGCGTTGTCGGGTGGTCAGCAGCAGCGCCTCTGCATCGCGCGGGCGCTCGCGATCGAGCCAGAGGTGGTGCTGATGGATGAGCCGGCCAGCGCGCTCGACCCGTTGAGCACCGCGAAGATCGAAGACCTGATCAGCGAGCTCAAGGCCCGCTACACGATCGTGATCGTCACCCACAACATGCAGCAGGCCGCGCGCGTCTCGGATCTCACTGCCTTCTTCTTCATGGGCGAGATGGTCGAGGTCGGCCCCACCGCGTTGATGTTCACCACGCCCACCAACAAGCGCACCGAAGATTACGTCACCGGCAAGTTCGGCTGACCTGCAAGGAACCCATGGCCTCGCGACACACCGACAAGTCCTTCGAAACGGATCTCGCCGACCTGCGCCAGCTGTTGCTGACGATGGGCGCCCGCATCGAATCGGCGATCGCCCGCAGCGTTCAAGCGGTGGCCGATCGCGACAGCAAGATGGCCCGCGCGGTGATCGACGACGACGCCGAGGTGAACCGGCTCGAGGTCGACATCGACGAGCGCTGCCGCAAGATCCTCGCGCTGCGCCAGCCGGCCGCGTCTGACCTTCGCCTGATCACCACCGCACTCAAGATCGTCACTGACCTCGAGCGCTGCGGGGATCTCGCGGTCAACATCGCCGAACGCGCGCGCGACTTGAACGAAGCCCCGGCGATGCCCGCCAACACCCCGCTGCAGCGCCTCGCGCAGGAATCCCAGGAGCAGATCAAGAAGGCGCTGGACGCCTTTGTCGCTGCCGACGTCGATCTCGCCGCGAGCGTGCTCAAGCAGGAAGAGGTGCTCGATGCGCTGTTTCTTCAGCTCTTCAACGAGTTGCTCGGGCTGATGATGGAAGACCCGAAGTACATCCGCCGCGCGACAGCGATGATGTTCATCGCCAAGCACCTCGAGCGCATTGGCGATCACGCCACCAACGTCGCCGAGATGGTCGTCTACATGGTGAAGGGCACCGACATTCGCCACCCGTGGAGCCGGAAGCTCGCCCAGGCTCAGTCGTCGTCTTCGTCGTCGTCGACGGTCAGCACGACCCCGGGCACTTCTGGGTCCAGCTGAACCTTCACCGACACCGGTTTGCGTGGCAGGGCAGGCGCCGGCGGAACCTCATCGAGGTCGTCCGGGGCTTTGAAGATCAGCTGCCAGGCCATGATGGGTGTGAGTATGCGTTCGGCCCTTTCTTCACGGGGTGACACTTCTGCAACATCGCCAAGCCTCTGATTTCAATGCCTTGCGTAGCGCGGCAGATCCAGAAATCTGAGGGCGGCTTCGCCCCAAGTCCCTGCCCCGATTGAGAAATAAGGTGGATCGGCGTTTGCTCAAGGCCGACCCGTGCTCAACCGTGCCCTGCCCCTGCTGCTCGCCGTCGCTGCGTGTTCTCCGCCCCAGAAGCCGGCGTTTGACGATCACACCAAGCCTTCGATCGACTCACTCGCCACCTGGCAGGCGCTGAAGGTCGAGGAGCACGGCCGCGCCGAGACGAAGTTCGTCCTCAGCGACTTCGAGACCCCGAAGCCCGTCATCGCCTACTACGACAGCAACTTCTTCACGCTTCACGATGAGTGGTTCTACTTCCGTCTGTTGAACGGACAGCAGGCGCCGGGCCTCGAGTCGCTCAAAGCGGTCGAAGGCCACAGCTTCGCGACGGTCGCCGAGATCTACACCTGGGCGAAGACGCAGACGGTGCTGCCGCTGGGCATGCAGTGGGTGCAAGGCGGCCGGCTTTACATCCCCCTCTTCTATGAGCTCGCGCTGGAACGCCGCCCGCGCTCGTTCGGCGCCGGCACCCTTCTTCACGTCACCGAGAAGCCGGGCCGCCCCGAGCGCTGGGCCTTTCAGCTCGAGTTCGGCGACACGGTGGATCACGCCGAGCTGACCAAGTTGTTCGAGGCGCTGGACGCCACGCTGCCGCCCGAAGTCCAGAACAAGGTCTTCTGGGTGGTGCGTTCACCCGCGCAGGAAGCCTTCGCGAAGCAGGTCGAGGCGGGGCAGCTGAGGTACCACGATCGGATCTTGCGCCAGAAAGACCTGACCGCTCCGGGCGAGGTCGAGGTGTACAGCCCGGGCCTCACCGCGGGCCGCCTGCTTCGCCTGCCGTCGGGCTCTGCGCTGGAAGCCGCGCGCGCGACGTCGCTGCTGATGCTCGAAGACGTGCCCGACTACCTGCCGCCTGCGGCCGGCGTGATCACTGCCATTCCGCAGACGCCGCTGGCGCACTTCAACCTGCTCGCCCGGAACCGCGGTATTCCCAACGTCTATCGCGCGGGCGCCTTCGACGACGCCGAGCTCGACACCTGGGCGTACTACCGCACCCCGGTGATCATCAGCGCGACGCTGCCCGACAAGCTCGTCGTCAAGCAGATCACCGAGCAGCAGCTGACCACCTGGGAATCGCTGCAGAGCAAGCCGCCCGTCGCGGTGAAGCAGGTCGACCTCGCGACGCTGCCGTACACGTACGACTTGTCGACGCACACGCTGGCCGAGGTCGACGCCCTTCGTCCCGCGTTCGGCGGAAAGGCGGCGGGCTACCTGGGCCTGCTCGCGGGCGCCCCTGAAGCGACGCCCGACACGGTGATGGCGATCTCGATTCGCGGCTACGCCGAGCACATGGTGCCGCTGAAGACCGCGATCGAAGCGATCCTCGTCGACCTCACCTTCATGAACGACGCACGCGCGCGGTTCCTGGTGCTCGAAGGCAACGACGACTTCGACAAGACCTTTTCGACCGCGTCCGACGTCTCGTTCAAGGCCACCTTCCTCGCCGCGCACCCCGCCGGCAGCGCGCCCGGTGACTTCGCCCGCGCCTCCGGCCTGCGCGGAGCGATTCGCAAGCTCGCCGTCCCCCTCGCTGTGCTCGACCCGATCACCACTGCGCTCAAGGCGAAGTTCGCCCACTACGGCCCGACGCAGGGCCTGCGGTTTAGGTCTTCGAGCACCGCCGAAGACGTCGAAGGCTTCAACGGCGCCGGCCTCTACGACTCGAACACCGGCTACCTCACCCCTGCGTCGGCGCCGGATCCGAACGACAAGAACCACGGCCTCGACTGGGCGCTGAAGAAGACGTGGGCGTCGTACTGGTCTTTCGAAGCGTACGAAGAACGCCGCCTCGAGAACGTCGACCACCGCAGCGGCAACATGGGCGTCGTCGTCCACGCCAACTTCGCCGACCCGGCGGAAAAGGCGAACGGCGTCTTCCTCTTCACCCTCGGCAAGGACTCCTCGACGATGGAGCTCAACGTTCAGGCCGGCGCGTTGAGCGTCACCAACCCCACCACCACCGCGCTGCCCGAGATCACCCGGGTCACCGTCGACGCCGCGAATCCGACCCCGAAGATTCAGAGGCTTCGGGCCTCGACCGTCGTTGGGGCCGGCACGCAGTTGATGACCGACGCCGCGCTGGTCGAGACCTTCACCCGCGCCAGGGCCGTCGCGACGAGGTGGCTCGAGCAGGTGAACAGCACGCTTCCTTTGGGCCAGAAGTCGCGGACCCTCGTGCTCGACTTCGAGTTCCGTCACGTCTTCGCCGGCTGGCCCGTGCTCGCCACCGGCACGCCGAACCCCGAGCGCATCGTGCTCAAGCAGGCCCGCTCGCTAGAGCACGGCGTTCGCGTCGCCACCCCAGAGACGCGCGCCCTGCCCCTGCCGAAAGATCTCTTCTCGCGCGCGCGCCGCATCGAGCGGCGCACCTGCCAGTCTTCCGTCTTCACTGCCGTGATCGTCGAGGCGTTCACCGACCCGCTGCTGGCGCCCGACCTCGGCTACTCGAAGGTTCCGTTCACCGCCGCCGTCACCCTCACCTTCAAGCAAGACGTGCCCGAGCTGCAGCGGCTCAAAGACGCGGTCGTCACCTTCGAGCACCCGTCGATCGCCACCGCCACCCACGGCGCCGACTGGTCACTGACCGCGCTGACGACGCCGGCCGTCGCGGCGGCAGAGCACCTGAAAGAGGTCAGCTTCCGATCGGACGGCAGCTGGCGCCTGGCCGACAGTGCCAATGTCGACGGCTCGGGCCTCGCCTGCACGGTCGAAGTGCTCTTCAGCACTCCGAACGAGTTCCTGCTGAGCCTGTTGAACTAACGGTTAGCGACCCTGCGACTGCAGAACGAGGCTCTTTCCAAACACATCGCGAAACAGCGCCAGCTCGTGCCCCGCGTCCCACAGCTCGAGATCAATCGGTGTTCGCGAGGTGAGCTTCACCACCGCCTTCGAGCCGATGACGGCACCTTCGACCTTCGTCACCGGCTGGCGGTGGCTGCGATCCAGCGAGTCGGCCACGCGGAGCAGCGTCGCGCACTTCCGCACCACGCGCGCCTCTTGCGGCGTCAGCCCCGCCATTCCTTCGTGGGTCAGCGAAGGAGCGCTTCGTCGGTGGAACCGCGCGATGCACCCGACCACCATCCGCTCGCGATCCGAGAGGCCTGGCAGGTCTGCGTTCTGAATCAGGTACTGCGAGTGCTTGTGGTGCCGCTGGTAGTTCACCGCGTTGCCGACGTCATGCAGCAGCGCCGCCACTTCCAGCCAGGGCCGCGCCGAAGCCGGCAGCTGATGAAGTGGAGCGAGGTCGTCGAAGAGCGCCAGCGCCAGCTTCGTGACGTGCTCGCTGTGCTGCTCACTGAAGTCGAAGCGACGCCCCACCGCCACGGCCGCCTCGTGAAGCGTCTCGTCCTGGGCGCCCGCCTTTCGCTTGCTGACCATGTCCTGCAACAGGCCATCGCGCAGGCCGCGATCGACGCCCGTCACCGCGTCGAGCTTCAGGTGCTTCATCACCGCCTCGAGGATCACCGCCCCCGCGACCACGATGTCGGCCCGGCGGGGGTCGAACCGCTTGCGGCGCTTCGGCATGTCCATCTCGGCCAGCTCTTCGACAGCGGCGGTGATCTGCTCGGTGGTCGCGTGCCCCATGCCTTCTTTTCGCGCGAACCCGACGATCGCCTGAATGGTGCCGCTGCTCCCCAACGCCGTGCTCGGCCCGCGCGGGATCTTCTTCGTCAGCGCTTCCTCCACCGCCTCGCGCGCGAACCGCCGCATCAGCTTCAGCTGCTTGTGCGACACCTGGCCGGACAGCGAGAAGAGCTCGGTGAGCCGCACCGCTCCAAGCGGGATGCTCCAGAGATCCTTCGGGCGCTCGCCGATCGCGAAGGCGACTTCGGTCGACCCACCCCCGATGTCGACGCAGATCGAACGCTTCAGCGGCGGCATGCCGTGCAGGACGCCCAGGCAGATCAGCCGCGCCTCTTCCCGCCCCGAGATGACTTCCAGGTTCAGCTGCGCCTCGATGCGCGCGCGCCGCACGATCTCTTCCCGGTTCTTGGCCTCGCGCACCGCGCTGGTCGCCACCGCCTTGACCCGCGCCCCATAGCGCCGACACAGCGCCGAGTACCGCCGCAGCGTAGACAGCAGACGATCGGCCACCTCGCGATTGATCGTCCCCGTCTTGAACAGCCCTTCACCTGGCCGCACCGGGTCTCTTTCCTGGTGCAGCGTCTCCAGCGAGCCATCGGGCAGCCGCCGCGCGAGTTCGAGCCGCACCGCGTTCGTCCCGACGTCGATCGCCGCCAGGGTCTCTTCCGGGGTCTCCTTCCTCGCGCGGGCAGTCACGCTTCGTGTGTAACCCATCTTTCTGGCTACCGGCGCGGGTCGTGCTTACGTGTCAGAGTTGTGACGTGAGTGTGCGACGTCTTCCTGCCACCATCGAGACCCATTGGAACTGACCGACCGCCAGCTTTTCATCAACCGCGAGATGTCGTGGCTCGCCTTCAACGAACGCGTCCTGGCAGAGGCGCGAAACGCCACCCTGCCGCTTCACGAGCGGATCAAGTTCCTCGTCATCTCGGCCGGCAACCTCGACGAGTTCTTCATGGTGCGCGTCGCCGGCCTCAAGCAGCAGGTCGCCAACGGCATCGCCGAGCTCTCGGCCGACGGCATGGCTCCGACCGAAGCCCTGGCTGCCATTTCCGAGCGCACCCACGCGATGGTCGCCGACCAGTACGACGTCTGGCAGACCCAGGTGCTGGGCCTGCTGGCCGCCAACAAGCTCAACGTGCTCTCGCGCACCGAGCTCTCGACCGAGCAGAAGGCCGCCGCCAAGGCCCACTTTCAGTCGTCGGTGTTCCCCGCGCTGACTCCGCTGGCGGTCGACCCCGGCCACCCGTTTCCGCACCTTCGCAACAAGTCGATCAACCTCGCCGTCATGCTCCGCCGCGAGGGCCGCCGCCGGAAGAAGGAACAGAGCGAGAGCTCGCTGGCCGTCGTGCAGGTGCCCAGCGTGCTCGCCCGCATCGTCCCGCTGCCTTCCGCGGGCGGCCATGCGTTCCTGCTGCTCGAAGAGCTGATCGCCCTTCACGTCGGTGATCTCTTCCCCGGCTACTCAGTCGAGCAGACCGTCGGTTTCCGCGTCACGCGCAACTGGGACCTCGACATCGACGAGGAAGAATCGGAAGACCTCTTATCGACCATTCAGCAGGAGCTGCGCCGCCGCGAACGGGGCGCCGCCGTTCGCCTCGAGCTCGACAACGGCGCCTCGGTTGCGCTCGAGTCCCAGCTGACCTACGCGCTCAAGCTCACCCCTCCGGACGTCTACCGGGTGAACGGCCCCCTGCAGCTGCAGGATCTCAGCGGCCTCTCGGACGCAGATTCACGCCCAGAGAACCGCGTCGAGCCCATGGTTCCGGTGGTGCCCGTCTTCCTGCGTGAGGCCGAATCGATTCTTCAGGTCGTCGGGCAGCGCGACATTCTTCTCCACCACCCGTTCGAGTCCTTCGACCCGGTGGTGCGCTTCATCGAAGAGGCCGCCGACGACCCCAACGTCCTCGCGATCAAACAGACGCTGTACCGCACCACGGGTGGCGACAGCCCCATCGGCCGGGCCCTTGTCCGCGCCTCCGAAAACGGGAAGCAGGTGGCGGTGCTGGTCGAGCTCAAGGCCCGCCTCGACGAGGCGAACAACATCGCCTGGGCCCGCCGCATGGAAGAGAACGGCGTGCACGTCGTCTATGGCCTCATTGGCCTGAAGACGCACTGCAAGGTCACGATGGTGGTGCGCCGCGAAGGCAACGGCATTCGCCGCTACGTCCACCTCGGCACGGGCAACTACAACCCGCAGACCGCGCGCAGCTACACCGACCTCTCGCTGTTCACCGCCCGGCAGGAAATCGCCGATGACGTCACCGCGCTCTTCAACCTGCTCACCGGCTACTCGTCGGCGCCAGCGTGGAAGCGGCTCGCCGTCGCACCCATGAACCTTCAGGCGAAGGTGCTCGAGCTCATCGAGACCCAGATGAACCGCGCGAAGAAGGGCGAGCCCGCGCGCATCGCCGGCAAGCTCAACTCCCTCGTCGACCCGGCCACGATTCGCGCGCTGTACGCGGCGAGCCAGGCGGGGGTGGAAATCGAGCTGCTCGTGCGCGGCATCTGCTGCCTGCGCCCCGGCATGCCCGGCGTCAGCGAACGCATCCGCGTCACCAGCATCATCGATCGCTTCCTCGAGCACTCGCGCGTCTTCGCCTTCGGCACCGGCAGCAACACCGAGGTGTGGATGTCGAGCGCCGACTGGATGCCCCGCAACTTCCAGCGCCGCGTCGAGGTCATGTTCCCCGTCGAAGATCCGGCGATTCGCGCCCGCATCCTCGAAGAGGTGCTGGGCCTCGGCTTCAAGGACAACGTCAAGGCCCGCCAGCTCACCGTCGACGGCACCTACCTGCCGGCCCCGCTGCAGCTCGACGCGCAGACCGTGCGCAGCCAGGCACTGCAGCTCGAGCTCGCCCGCCGCGCCCCCGTCGAGCACAAGCTCGAGCCGGTCATCCGGCACGTCGCGTCACCCGTCGGTGAGAAGCCGGCCGAGAAGCCCCCGGGTTCGGCGGCCTGAGCCGCTGAGGTGGCGGTCAACCCCCCACCCCGGTATGTTGGCTCTACGTTTCCCTCGAAGGAGCTCCAATGATGGGCCTGAAGTGGACTGAAATTCTTCTGATCATGGCAGTGCTCCTGCTGCTCTTCGGAGCCACCCGCCTTCCCCAGCTCGGCTCCTCCCTCGGCAGCGCCATTCGCAACTTCAAGAAGGGCTTCGGCGGCGAAGAAGAGAAGACGCCCGAAGAGCTCGCGAAGGAAAAGACGATCGCGGAAGGCGGCCCCAACGCCGCTGTGGCTTCGCCCGACAAGGCCGCGACCAAGCAGGGCTGATAGTCGTCTGGCTAGCGGCTGGCGGTGGCCTTGAGCCCCGCCACCGCGACCACCATCAGCACCAGAAAGAAGATGCGCCCAGGCGAGGCGCTCTCTTTGAGCAGGGCGATGCCGAGGATCGCCGCCCCCGAAGCACCGATTCCCACCCAGACCGCGTAGGCCGTACCGATGGGAATCGTCCGCGCTGCGATCGACAGCAGAAACAGGCTGCCAACCACGCCCAGCGTCACCAGCACGCTCGGCACCGGCCGCGTGAAGCCATCGGTGTACTTGATGCCAATCGCCCAGCCGGCCTCCATCAGCCCCGCCAGGAACAACAGTCCCCACGCCATCAGTTGGAAAGCTTCGCGTCGTACATCGCGTCGAGAAGGGGCAGGTACTTCTGGGTGCACAGCTTCCGCTTCACCTTCAGCGTCGGCGTCAGCTCACCCGTTTCCTGGGTGAAGTCGTGATCCATCAGGTGAAACTTCTTGAGCGTGTTGTACGGCGGCTGCTCGGCATTCACCTGGGTCAGCACTTTCTGCACCGCCTCGCGAATCTCGGGCCGCGCCGCGAGCTCGGCGTAGGGGCCCGTGGCGCCGCCCAACAGCTTCGAAGCGGCCTCTTCGTTCACGCAGATCAACACCGTGAGGTACGGCCGCTTGTCGCCGTAGACCATCGCCGTGCTGATCAGCCCGTGCGTCTTGAGCACGTTCTCGAGGTTCTGCGGAGCGACGTTCTTTCCGCCCGCCGTCACGATGATGTCCTTCTTGCGATCCGTGATCCGCACGCTGCCGTCCGAGTCGACCTCGCCGATGTCGCCTGAATGGAACCAGCCGTCGCGCTCGAGCACCTCGGCCGTCGCTTCGGGGTTCGCGTAGTAGCCCTTCATCACCCCGGGGCCCTTGATCAGGATCTCGCCGTCGCTGGCGATCTTCACCTCGGTGCCGGGAATCGCGGGGCCGACCGTGCCGATCTTCACCTGGCCGGGCCGGTTCACGCAGCTGGCTGCCGAAGTCTCGGTGAGGCCAAAGCCCTCGAGCACCTCGAAGCCCAGCAGGTCGAAGAAGTACCCAATCTTGCGTGACAGCGGCGCGCCGCCCGAGATGAACAGCCGCATCCGCCCGCCCAGCTTCTCGGTGAGACCCGCCTTCACCTTCGAGAACACCAGCCGCTTCGCCAGCGCCCAGCCCAGCGAGTCGTACGCCCTGCCCTGCTGCCGCGCCTCGACGTACTCGTCGAAGAGCCGAAACGCCCAGCGGCCGAGCTTGCCCTTCACTCCAGCGGCGCCCGTCGCGTTCGCCTGCACGCCGCTGAACACCTTTTCGAACACGCGCGGCACCGCCGGCAGAATCGACGGCTTCGCCTCGGCGAGGTTCGCGATCAGCTTGTCGATCGACTCGGCGAACACGAGCTTGAAGCCGAGGCCCAGCCATGCCGCCTTGATCACTTGCGCGAAAGAGTGCGCCAGCGGCAGGAACAGCATCACCGAGTCGTCGTCCTGCATCAGGCCGATCTGGGTGCAGGTCTTCGCCTCGTACGCCCAGTTGCCGTGGCTCAGCATCACCCCCTTCGGGTCGCCCGTGGTGCCCGAGGTGTAGATGAAGTGGCACAGATCGTCGGCTTGCACCGCGTCGACCCGCCGCTCGAAGTCCGTCACGCCCGCGCGCTTTTCGAGCAGCGCCGCCAGCGTCATTTCCTGCTCCCCGCCCGCCTCCCCTTCCAACACCACCACCTTCTTCAGCGCCGGGCAGTCGGCCAGTCGCTGCCGCAGGCGCGACAGCCGGCCCGGCTGCTTCGCGTCGCCCGCGTCGTTGTCGACGAAGCAAACCGTCGAGCCCGAGTGCTGTAGCACGTAGCGGATCTCATCCGGCGTGTTCGAGGCGTAGATCGGCACCGTGATCGCGCGCGCCGCCGAGATGGCGAGGTCCGTCACCACCCACTGCAGCGTCGTCGCGCCGAACACCGCCACGCGGTCGCCTGGCTGCACGCCGAAGCCGACCAGCGCGTCCGACAGCGCCTTCACCTGCGCCAGCACTTCAGCCCACGAGACGTCTACCCAGCCTTGCGCCGTCTTGTGCTGCACCGCCGGTGCGAAGGTCTCGGCAACCCGGGACATCAACAGCTCGAGCAGGTTCTTCTCACTGCCCCTCACTTCAGCTCGGCCTCGATTTCCGCGGCGATGGGCTTTGCCCAGTTGAGGACACGACGGCCTTCAGGTGGGTCGAAGTTCGGGCTCAGCGAGTACACCTTGCGCATCGCGGCCTGCGCTTCCTTCGCCTTGCCCGCCTGCAGCAGCACCTCAGCCAGGTACAGGTGCGAACGCGTCGCGTCGGGCGCCGACTTGATCGCGCGGTTCAGGAACTCCACCGACTTTTCGCGGTCGCGCTTCGGCCACGGCAGCTGGGCGTAGTACCGGCCCTTCGCCCGCAACGGGCCGGCGCGGTCGTAGCCCTCGTTCGCCTTCAGCGCGATGTCGAGGTTCTCGACGAACTGCTTCTCGATGCCTTCCGTCAGCGCGGTCACGATGCCGATCGCCTCCGAGTACGCGCCGATCGACAGCGCCTTGTAATAGTGGCCCTCGAAACCGCCCGGCTTCACCGCCAGCGCACGGTCGGCGTAGCCCCACGCTTCCTTCGCCAGCGACTTCTTCAGATCCGCGTGGGCGGCGTCGTGCCCGTCGGCCATGAACCACCTGGTTCGGGCGCTGCGCCACAGCAGGTCGTAGTCCTTCGGAAACGCCTTCAAGCCATCGGCGATCGCCTGGCTCGCGTCCTTGATCGAGCTGGGCGAATCGCGCGTGACCCACTTCTCGTCGAGCTTCGCCCAGAGCTCCGCCGCGCCAACCGGGGCCGCGGCGGCTTTGGCGGCAGCGGGCGCTCCCGCATCCTCGTCCGTCTGCGCAAGAGCGACCGAAGCAACGACGAGAGCGGCGACACCTGCCAACCGGAAGCGCGTCATCGCCGCTTCATACCCGAAAAAAAGACGCGCGCCCCGGCCAACGAGGCCAGGGCGCGCGGGGCAGCGCGAAGGGGGAGATTCGCGCTGCCCGTCAGGCTGCCGCCGAGGCGTCCTGCTCCTCGGTATCGATCTCGTAGTCCTGGTTGATTGGCTCCAGGTACCTCGCGAGGAAATTCTTGGTCTTCAGCTCGACCTGGCGCACGCGCTCGCGCGAGACGCCCCACCGCTGACCCAGCTCTTCGAGGGTGCGGGGCTTGTCCTGCGTCAGCCGCTCCTGGAGGATGTCCCACCCAAGGTCGCCCAGGCGCTTCTTCACCTTCTCCAGCGCCTCGCTGACTTCCGCGTCGCGCTCGTGCCGGGTGTAGGTCAGGTCTGGCGCCTCATCGTGGGACTCGAGGCGGTCGAGCCAGGTCGAATCGCCATCCTCCTCAATCGGGGTGTCGAGAGAGAAGTCGCTCATGCTCGCGCGCTCAGACTCACCACCGCGCACCTGGCTGCGGTTGTCCTTCAGGTAACGCGTGATGTACGCGCGGATCCACCAGACCGCATAGGTCGCGAAGCGCACGTTCTTCTTCGAGTCGAAGTGCTCGATGGCCTTCATCAGGCCCACGTTGCCTTCCTGCACCAGGTCATCCAACCGGGCACCGCGGCTGGCGAACTTCCGCGCCACCGCCACCACGAAGGGAAGGTTGCTGACCGCGAGCACCTGCCGGGCCTCTTCGTCGCCCGCGCGCGCCTTCTTGCTCAGGTCATATTCCTGCTCGCGCGTCAGCTGCTTGCGGCCGCCGAAGCTGCGCAGGTACGTCGAGATTCCGTCTGATGAGGTCCGTCGAGCCGTTGTCGTCGCCATGCAAAGAAGACGTTCGGCACCGAAATCCGTTTCGTATAGATGTGTGAAGAGTTTCGGGAATTTCCGAGCTCAAACCCGCCTCACCCCCTCGTTTGGCAACCGAGCCAAACGATTAGGCGTCTGGCTCGAAGATTTTCCCGGGATTTAGCAGGCCTAATGGGTCAACAAAGGCCTTGAGGCGTTTCTGAAACGAGATGAGCCCTTCGCCCTGCTCCAGCGCGATGAAGTGGCGTTTCGCATAACCAACCCCGTGTTCTCCGGTGATGGTGCCGCCCAGCGCGACGGTGATCTCCATCATCTGTTTAAGGGCCTCGTCGACGGTTGGCCGGTCTTTCGGGCTATCGAAGAGGATGTTGGCGTGCAGGTTTCCGTCGCCCGCGTGGCCATAGGTCGCCACCGTGAGCCCGAGCCTGGCGCCCATCTCTTTGAAGCGCGCGATCGCCTCGGGGATCTTCGAGCGCGGCACCGCGACGTCTTCTGAGATCTTGAAGGGCTTCATCGCGCGCAAGGACGTCGACACCACCCGCCGCGCCGCCCACAGCTTTTCCCGCTGCGCATCATCCTGGGCGATCAGCGTGTCGAGGGCCCCGTGCGCCATCGCGACCTCTGACAGCTGCTGTAGCTCGAGCAACAGCCCGTCATCGTGGTTGCCGTCGACCTCGGCGATCACCGCTGCGCCTGCACCTTGGGGGAACGAGAAGCCACGGCCATCGATCGCGCGGATGCTCACGTCGTCGAGCAGCTCGAGGCACCGCGGCAGCAGGCCCGACGCCAGCATCGCGCTCACCGCGCGCGCCGCCGCCAGCACGTCGGCGAAGATCACCAGCGCCGTCATCACCTTCCGCGGCCGGGGGATCAGCTGCAGCGTGATCTTCGTCGCAACGCCCAGCGTCCCTTCTGAACCCACGAAGAGCCCGCACAGGTCGTAGCCGGCCACGCCCTTGATGGTGCGCTTGCCGCAGTGAAGCACCTCGCCCGTCGGCAGCACCCACTCGAGGCCGAGCACGTAGTCGCGCGTCACGCCGTACTTGAGCGCGCGAGGGCCGCCCGCGTTCTCGGCGATGTTTCCGCCCATCGAGCAGAACTCCCAGCTGTTCGGATCCGGAGGGTAGAACAGCCCCACCGCGTCGGCCGCCTTCATCAGGTCGCCGGTGATCACCCCTGGCTCGACGACGGCGACCAGATCTTCGGGGCTCAGCTCGAGGATCTTGTTCATCCGCTCGAGGCTCAGCGAGACGCCGCCGTACAACGGCAGTGACCCACCCGACTTTCCGCTGCGCGCTGCGACGGGCGTCACCGGCACGCCGTGCGCGAAAGCTGCGCGGAAGACGAGGCTGACGTCGGCGGTGCTCTGCGCGAACACCAGCAGCTGAGGCAAGAAGTCCCCCATGTCCGACTCGTCGTGCCCGTAGACCCGCAGCTTCTCGGGGTCGTCACTGAGCTGGTTCGGCTGCAGGACCTTCGACAGCGCGGCCTTCACTGCCGCGACTGCGCTCGCGTCGGCCTTCTTCACCCGAAGACTTCCAGCCGCCCGCCATGCAGCGCCAGCGGCGCCTCGAACGCCAGGTAGCGAACCACGTCGGCCACTTCCCACGCAGCCATCATCGCGGGGAACTTCGAGCCCTTCAGCATGTCGGTCTCTACCCCGCCCGGCAGCACCGAGCACACCAGCACGCCCGTGCCGCGCGTCTCTTCCGCCAGCGACTTGGTGAAGCCATCGAGGCCCCACTTCGACGCGCAATAGCCCGACTGGTTTTCCGACCCCAGCGTGGCAGAGATCGACGAGACGTTGATGATCCGCCCCAGGCCCCGCTTCACCATTCCCGGCAGCAGGCGGCGGGTCAGGTAGAACGGGCCGCTCAAGTTGGTGCGAAGGACGCGGTCGAAGTCTTCGTCGGTCATCTTCACCACCGGCTTGCGCACCACCACGCCGGCGTTGTTCACCAGGACGTCGACCTGCCCGAACTTCTTTGTCGCCGCCGCCACCACGCGGTCGGCGTCGTGGCGCGAGCCGACGTCGTGCACCAGCTCGAGCACCTCGATGCCGTGGCCCCTGCATTCGTCGGCGGTTCGCCGGGTGCCGCCCTTCTTGGTCGACGTCACAATCAAGTCGAGGCCGAGGCCGGCCAGCGCGCGGGCGATCGCCGCTCCGATGCCGCGCGAAGCACCCGTCACCATCGCCACCGTCGGAGGGTACGGCTGCAGAAAGTGCTCTCGCGTCTTCATTTCTTCTTCTTCCCGATGCGGGCCCAGAGCTCGCGGCGCAGCGCCGAATCGCGCCTCAACTTCCCTTCGTACGCTTCGGCGTGCGTCACCGCGTCGTGCTGGTGGCCACCGCGCAACCGCAAGCACGTCTGCTCCGCCTCGAGCACACACGCCGTCGCTGGCGACTTCAGGTGTTCCTTCAGCGCTGCCGCCACCTGCCGGGCCAGCTCTTCTTGAAGAATCAGCCGGTGGGCGAACACGTCGAGCAGCGTCGCCAGCCGCCCGAAGCCGACCACGGACTTGCCAGGCAGGTACGCGACCGTCGCGCGGCCGCTGTACGGCAGCAGGTGGTGGGGGCACATCGACCGGTAGTGAAGGCCAGTCACCACGACGAGCTCGCGCTGCGACGCCTTCGAGACGGGGAAGCGTTCGCCGAGCACGTCAGCGGGCGACTGGCGGTAGCCGTCGAGAAACTCGTCGGCCCATGCTTCGGTGACCCGGTTCGGGGTCTGGTCGAGGTTCGGATCTTCAAGGTCCAGACCCGCGGCGGCCAGAAAGTCCTTCACGGCGCGCCGCATCGCCGGGCGGTTCACGGTTTTCAGGCTCCGGCCGGTGGGGGCTGGCGGTAGGTGACGCAGTATTCCGGCGTCTCCCAGAGCTGAAGCTCTCGCAGGCCGTCGATGTGTTTCTGCAGGCGGTCCCACATCCACACCACCATGTTCTCGGCGGTGGGGTTTTCCATCAGATCGTTCAGGTTGTGGTGATCGCACTCGACCAGCACGAGCTCAGACACGGTGCGCTTGATCTCGTCGAAGTCGCGAATCATCCCGTCTTTCGGAGACGGCCTGCCGGTGAGCGTGACCCGCAGTTGGTAGTTGTGCCCGTGCAGGCGTTTACAAGGCCCGTCGTAGAACGGCAGGTGGTGGGCAGCGCAGAAGTGAAAATCGACCGAGAGCAGCATTTCCATGACGGGTCGCTGATACCGCAGCTGGCGGCTCCAAGTCACCGTTCACCCTCTGGGCCGAACCCGACCCGGCTGACTCGGCCGCAAGTCCGCCTTTCGACATGCCCGCGCTGCGGCAACCCCTTTGCAAATGTTTCCGGCATGGACCCCACGCGCCTCGCCGCCGCCGTCGCCTGCCTCACCTTGATCGCCTGCGGCAGTCCCCTGGCTCCCGCGAGCGAGGCGCCGACCGCATCGAGCCAGGCTGAGCTCAAGGGCCCGCAGAAACCGAAGCGGCCGCGTGCGTCGGCGCAGTGGGCCGCGCAGGTCAGTGACACGGCGACCAACCCCACCTTCGCCAGCAGCTTCGCGATTCTCGAGACGTACGACCTCTTCTTCGCCTTCGACGTGCCGGCCTCGCTGCCGGGCTACCACTCGGCTGCTTTCGAGGTCGTCTCGCCCGACGGCTCCGTCTACCAGCGCACGGAAGTCGCTTTCTCCACCGGCGCCTCGACCCGGGTCTGGAGCTCGATGCCGGTGGTCGGCACCTGGATTCAACAGTTCCAGATGTCCGGCGAGTGGAAGGTCATCGTGTTTCTCGACGCCGAGC
Organism: Myxococcales bacterium; assembly: GCA_038206395.1. Taxonomy (GTDB): domain Bacteria; phylum Myxococcota; class Myxococcia; order Myxococcales; family Myxococcaceae; genus JAGSPQ01. The sequence continues at coordinate 78,042 of JBBRAX010000014.1, forward strand.
AGGTTTCGCGCGCCTCGAAGACTTTCGTTCTCCAATAATTCGAAGGGTCAGGCGATGCTCCGCGCCGCATGACCGAGCCTGCTGTGAGCGTTGAACGTTTCGCGGATCTGCTCTGTGATCTCGCGTTCGATGCGCTGAGTCTGCTCGATGAAACCGGCGCCGTGCGCGCCACCAGTGACAAGGCCGGCGAGCTGGTTGGCACCCTGCCCGGCCATGCGCAAAAGCCGGGCACGTTCGGCGAGCCGCACCCCGAGGATCTGGCCGAAGCCCTGAAGCTCTGGAATCAGCTGCTCGCCTCGCCGGGCGTGCGCGTGCGCAGTTGCCTGCGGATGAAGCACAAAGACGGCACGTGGCGGTGGATCGAAGTCGTCGGCCGCAACCTGCTGCGCGACCCCCAGATTCAGCGGGTGGTGATCAACTGGCGCGACGTCACCGCCGCCCGGCAAACCGAGCACGCGCTGCGAATCAGCGAGGCCCGCTCGCAGCTCATCGCCGAGAGCTCGCACGACCTGATTCTCTGGATCTCGGCCGACGGCACGCTGACTTATGTCTCACCGAGGAGCCAGGCCGTGCTGGGCAGCCCGCCCGAGGCGCTGGTCGGCAGCAACTTCTACCAGCGGGTCCACCCCGACGACGCCGACGCCGTTCGCCAGAGCCACGCGGCGGCCGCCGGCGAGCTCCTCGCGGTGCCCACCTACCGCTGCCGCCGCAGCGACGGCTCGTGGATCTGGCTCGAGTCGAACGTGCGCAGATTGCCCGAGTCGATGTCGGGCGAGATCGTCGCCGTCGCGTGCGACATCACGCACACCCGGAAGTCCGACGAACAGTTCCTGCAGGCGCAGAAGATGGATGCGGTGGGCCGGCTCGCAGGCGGCGTCGCGCACGACTTCAACAACCTGCTGAGCATCATCATCTCGGCCGGCTCGCTGCTGCACGACGAGCTCGGGCCCAACCACCCCTCGCTGCCGATGACCGATGAGATCCGCATCGCGTGCAAGCGCGCTGCGGACCTCACCCGCCAGCTGCTCGCCTTCAGCCGCCGCCAGATGCTGGTGCCTGAGGCTGTGTCGGTGAACACCCTGCTCGACGACGCCCTCGCCGAGGTCAGACCGGCCTTCGGCCCGAAGGTCGAGCTGGTCACCGAGCTAGACCCGCAAGTGGGGCAGATCTCGGTCGACGGTCTGCAGGTCAGCCGCGTGCTGGTGAACCTGCTGCTCAACGCCAACGAGGCGATGCCGGAAGGCGGCCAGCTGAAGGTGACCACCTCGAACGTCAAAGTCACCTCGTCGGACCTCGACGGCGCTGCAGACGTGCCATTGGGCGAGTACGTGAAGGTCGGCATCATCGACACGGGCATCGGCATGACCCCGATCACCCAGGCGCACCTCTTCGAGCCCTTCTTCACCACCAAGCCCCGCGGGAAGGGGGTCGGCCTGGGCCTGGCGACCGCATACGGCATCGTTCGGCAGAGCAACGGGCATTTTCGCGTCTTCAGCGAGCCCGGCCTGGGAGCGTCGTTCTTCGTCCTCTTCCCCCGCACTGGGCGGGCCGCCCAGATGCCCGCGGCAGCCGCCCCGACGCCTCAGCCTGCGCAGGCCGGCAACGAGACGATTCTGCTCGTCGAAGACGACAGCGCGGTGCGGCGGGTGGCGGCGGCCCTGCTGGCCAAGAAGGGCTACCGGGTGCTCCAGGCAGAGGGCGGCCGCGAGGCGCTGGCGATGGCAGACGGCGAGCTCAAAGCAGTGCAGCTGCTGCTCACCGACGTGTTGATGCCCGAGATGACGGGCCCTGAGATTGCGGCCGCGCTGAAAGAGAAAGTGCCCGCGCTCAAGGTGCTCTTCATGTCGGGCCAGAACAACGAAGGGGTGCACAACATCCTTCACAAGCCCTTCACCCTCGAGACGCTGAGCCGCCGCGTTCGGGAGGTCCTTGATCAGTAGGTCAGCCGACGCGAGTCGGTTCTGACCCCCGTGGTGCAGATGACCCGGGCATTTTGAGCAGTTTCAAGGGGGCAGAAGGCGGCATACGCGTTGCTCAACAGGTTGATGCCCCGCACCAAGGACCCTCATGAGCCAACCCCGCCGAATTCTGGTTGTCGACGACGAAGTCAACATCTGTAACGCCCTGCGTCGCAGCCTCCGCAAAGAAGGCTATGAGATCTTCGTCGCCAACGAGCCTGCGGAAGGCCTGGACGTCCTCAAGAAGGAAAAGATCGATCTCGTCCTCAGCGACCACCTGATGCCCAACATGACGGGCCTCGAGTTCCTCAGCATCGTGCGCGACCGTCACCCGGACAGCGTGCGGATCCTGCTCACCGGCCACGCCGACATGGACACCGCGATCAAGGCCATCAATGACGGCCAGGTGTACCGGTTCCTCACCAAGCCCTGGGACGACGTCGAGCTGAAGGTGACGTTGTACCTGGCCTTCGAGCACCTCGACCTCGAGCGCGAGCACCGCCGCCTGCTGGCCACCTACCGTCGCCAGGCTGACCTCATCAAGGATCTCGAGACCCAGTACCCGGGCATCGGCGAGCTGCGCCGCACGTCCGAAGGGGCGATCATCATCGACGACGACGCGATGTCTTCGGCCACCATCTAACAACAGGGGGGGGAAACCATGATCTCAGCGCCTGATGCCAACGCAGATCTCATTCCAGACGATCGCGCGGCGCTGCTCGAATACGCGCTGAGCGCCAAGCTGGTGAACAAGATTGCCCAGGCCATCGCCGCGCAGCGCACGGTGCACGACCTGATCAAGACCGCGGTCGAGCACACCCGGGCACTGTGCGAAGCCGACGGAGCGAGTCTGCTGCTGCTGGACCAGGAAACAGGCGAGCTGTCGTTTGACCGCGTCGAAGGGGTAGGCGCGGGACGCATCGAGCACGTAAAGATTGCCGCCGGGCGAGGCATCGCCGGCCGCGTGGCCAGAGAACGCCAGCCGCTGCTGGTTTCCGACGTTCGCAGCACCAATGACTTCGAGCCGGCGGTCGATGAGGTCAGCGGGTTCACGACCGGTTCGATCATCGCCGTGCCGCTGATGCACCGCGGTGAGTGCCTGGGGGTCCTCGAGGCCGTCCGTGGCGCCGCTGAAGAGCCTTTTGCCGAACGGTATCTGAAGCGGCTCATCGATCTCGCTCCGCACGTGGTGATTGCCGTGCGGCAGGTGCAGGTCGACGAAAAGCTGCACGCCGCGCATTCGGCGTTGATCGAGGTGAACACGGGCCTCGAAGAGAAAATCAGCCAGCGAACCCAGATGCTCAGCCGCGCCAAGCGCGAGTGGGAGCGCACGTTCGACGCGATCAGCGACCCCATCGCCCTGCAGGATGGCTTCGTGATTCGCAGGGCGAACCTCGCCTGGTCGCGAGCGGTCGACGTCCCGATCACCCAGGTCACGGGCCGCAAGTGCCACGAGCTGCTCGCCGAACGCGCGACGCCCTGCCCCAACTGCCCGCTGCTGAAGGGTCGCGAGAACCAGGAATTGGGCGCCGAGATCGAGGCCCGCGGTTCGATCTTCCGGTTCTCGGGGTTCTGGCTCTCAGATGACCTGGCCGATTCGTCGGTGGTGGTTCAGTACCGCGACGTGACGGTGCAGAAGCAGCTCGAGGAAAAAGCGCGAGAAGGCGAGCGGCTGATCGCGGTCGGGCAGCTGGCCGACGGCGCGGCCCACGAAATCAACAACCCGATCGGATTCGTGAGCGCGAATTTGCAGTCGCTGAAGAACTTGCTGAGCGAGGTCGCCGCCGGCACGGCCGACAAGCTCGATCTGACCGATGGTCAGGAAATGGTGGCCGAGTCGCTGGACGGCGTGCGGCGGGTGAAAGAAATCGTGGCGGGCCTGCGCGAGTTCTCGCGCCTGGAAATCACCAGCGCCGAGCCGAGCAACGTGAACTCGGCGGTGTCGCGGCTGACGTCGAGGCTGCCTGACGAAACCCGGCCCGAGGTGCGGCTCGAGGCGAAGGGGTTGGCAGACATCGCCCCGCTGCAGCTCGACCAGGCGCTGGGGCACATCTTGAAGAACGCGCAGCAGGCGGTGAAGCCGGGCCAGATGATTCGCGTGCGCACCAGCGAAACCGAGTCGCAGATCAAGGTCGAGGTTCAGGACGAAGGCACTGGCATCTCAGCCCAGAACCTGCGCCGCATCTTCGAGCCCTTCTTCACCACCCGTGGCATCGGCAAGGGCGTGGGCCTCGGCCTGACCGCCGCCTACGGAATCGTGCGGCGGGCCGGGGGCGACATCGAGGTCACCTCGTCGCCTGGCCACGGCACGACCTTCACCATCAAGCTGAAGAAGGTGGCGTAGGCAGCTGTCGAGAAAGGCCGGCGCCAACGCCGACCCTACGGCTCGTGAGCGACGAAACGTCTTCGATCTACTTCTATCGAACGCGAATCGTGTCGAGTCGGCGGGCGGTTGGCTGCTTCGAACACACCGGTTTCTGACGCGCTCGGCCGTCGACTCGCGCGGTACACCAGCGACAGGCGCCCAGCCCTGACGCACTGCAGCGCCTTCGATCTACTTTTATCGAATGGGGAAAACGTCGAGGGGGCGTGGTGCCACCCTCGCGGCCAGATTTTGACAGAAGGCGTCGGAAGGGTCGCCGCGCACGTCTCGAGTTCGCCGCGCCGGACGGGAACCGGCGAGCTGGAATCGATCAGGCGCCCGCGGACTCTTCGAACTCCTCGGCGAAGCCGCTCGAACGGGCGGGCGCGAGGCTGTACTGCTTGAGCAAGCGACGGAAGTTCGAACGATCGAGTCCGGCCAGGTTCGCAGCCGCCGTGATGTTGCCTGACGCCTTCCGCATCAACCCATGCAGGTAACGGCGATCAAAGGCAGTCAGCGTCAGCCGCTTCGCCTGCGCGTAGGTCATGTGCAGCAGGCTCGACAGATCATCCTCCGCCCCGCCGCGCCGATCGGCGAAGCCCGGCGGCAGATCTCCGACGGTGATCTCTTTTCCGCGTGCGAGCACCGTCGCCCGTTCGATCACGTTCTCGAGCTCGCGCACGTTGCCCGGCCAGCTGTTGCTCACCAGCGCCTCGAGCGCGTCGTCCGAGATCCGCTCGATCACCTTGTTCAGCCGCTTGCCGTAGTGTCGCAGGAAATGCTGCGCCAGCAGGGGCACGTCGGTCGGCCGCTCGCGCAGCGCCGGCAGCTGTACCGTGATCACGTTCAACCGGTAGAAGAGATCTTCGCGGAACTTCCCGTCGGCCATCGCCTTGGCGATGTCCACGTTCGTCGCCGCAATCACCCGGACGTCCACCTTCGTGGTGTCGTTCGAGCCCACGGGCCGCACCTCGCCCTCCTGCAGCACACGCAGCAGCTTCACCTGCGTGACCAGCGGCATGTCACCGATCTCGTCGAGGAACAGCGTGCCGCCGTTCGCCGCTTCGATGAGCCCCTTCTTCGAGCCCGCAGCTCCGGTGAAAGCGCCACGCACGTGGCCGAACAGCTCACTCTCGAGCAACGTCTCGGTCATCGCCGCGCAGTTGATCGCGACGAAAGCTCCCGACGCGCGCTGGCTGCGGCGGTGAATCGAACGCGCGACGAGCTCTTTGCCCGTGCCGCTCTCGCCCTGAATCAACACCGTCGACGACGAGTAGCTGACCTGCTCGATCAGCGAGAACACCTCACGCATCTTCGCGCTCTGCCCGATGAAGTCCGGGTTCGGCTGCGCGCCCTTCACCAGCTGCTCGAGCTCGCGGTTTCGCGAGATCAGCCGCTTGCGATCCACCGCGCGGCGCACGCTCGAGATTACCGGCTCGATGTCGATGAAGGGCTTGGTCAGGTAGTCGTACGCGCCCAGGCGCACCGCCTCGAGCGCGGTTGGAATCGAGCCCTCACCGGTGATGATGATCACTTCGATCGGGTGCTTGCGGCCCTTGAGCTCGCGCAGCAGCTCCATGCCCGAGATGTTGGGAAGGTTGATGTCGACGAGCGCCACATCGAAGTCCGGCTCCTTCGCCGCCGTCAGCCCCTCGAGGGCATCAGAGAAGGTCTGGACTTCGAAGCCCGCACGCGTCAACAGACCGCCGAGGGTTCGCAGCAGCGCCTCTTCATCGTCGATGATCAGAACGCGGGGGCGGGGAGCTGCTTCAAGATTGGAAGGTGCTGTGGTTTCCATGCTGCCTTAACTAAGCAATCATGGTGCCGTGCCCCTTTGGGGCTTGGTCCGAATGTTGATGTATCGAGAGCCCATGAACGCCGCAAAGAACATCCTGGTTGTCGACGACGACGAGCTCGTGCGCCGCGCGCTCGAGCGCGCCCTACGGGCAACGGGCTTCAAGATCTTCACTGCCGGGGGAGGCCTTCAAGCCCTGGAATTGCTCGAGAAACACGAGTTCATCGCGGTCATTTCGGATCACCTCATGCCCGGGATGACGGGGCTCGAGCTGATGCGAGAGGTCAAACGTCGCTTTCGACCCTGCGTGAAAATCATCATCACGGGCTTCATGCCCGAGCGGGTCGCCGAAGCCCTGGCGGCGGGCGAGATCGACCGCTTCATGACGAAGCCCTGGGAAAATGCCGAGCTTCGGTCGACCCTTCAGGCCGCGCTCGAGGAACAGGTCTCGGGCGACCCGGAAGTCAAAATTCACCCGGGCGGCTGACCCGGCGTCGGGTCAGTGCTCGACCGTCACGCAATAGTCGGGGTTCTCCCAGAGGGTGATCGACTGCAGCCCCTCGACTGTGGGCTTCAGCTTCTCCCAGAACCAGGCGCCCATGTTCTCGGCAGTCGGGTTCTCGATCAGATCATTCAAGCAGTGGTGATCGCACTGCACCAGCGCCGCGTCCCACACGCGCTTCTTGATGTCTTCGAAGTCGCGAATCATGCCGTCGTTGGGGTTCGGCTTTCCCTCGACCGTCACCTGCAGCCGGTAGTTGTGGCCATGCATCCGCTTGCAGACGCCCTCATAGAAGGGCAACGCGTGGGCAGAGCTGAAATGGAAGTCGACCTTGAGGCGCATTCTCATGCGCGGAAACCTAACGCGCTCAGACCGCCGGCGGCACGAAGTCGGTCTTGAGAGGCCGCGGTACCGGGTCGACCCAGATCTGACCGTCGCGCTCTTCGGCGGCGTGGCTCGCCACCCGTGCGCCTTTCGGAAAGAACCCTTCGCCGTCGCGCACATCGAAACACCACGCGTGCAGCGGGCAATAGAGGTGGTGGCCCGACAGGTCGCCCAGGCCCAGCGGCCCGCCCCGGTGGGGACACGCGTTCGCTAGCGCGTACACTTTGCCTGCGACCCGCACCAACGCCAGCTCGCGATCTCCCACCGGCACCACCGCGCGGCCGCCTTCAGCCAGCGCCGCCGAGGCCAGCACCGCGATCACCTACTTCACCGCGGCCGATACCGCCTTGAACTCAGGGCCGCCCGCTTTTCCCAGCGCGTCGAACAGCGCGGTCTCGACAGTCGTGAGTATCGCTCCAGCCGAGGCGCACAGCTTCAGCCCCGTTTCGTGATCCACCGCGTTGCGCGACAGCACCGCGTCCACCGCGAGCCATGGCGTCAGGCCCGCCGCTGCCAGATCGCGCACCGTCTGGAAGACGCAGACGTGGGTCTCCATGCCGGTGACGAGGACGTTGGGCCGCGCGCCGAGCTTCTGCTGGACCTCGGCAGACCACGCCGAGAACGAAAGCTTCTCGATCGCGCTGAAGTCACCGATCGCTTCCTTCACCGTCGTCATCGTGGGCCCGAGGCCCTTTGGGTACTGCTCGGTGACGATGATCGGCAGACCCAGCGCGCGCGCAGAAGCGATCGCGGCGAGCGTTCGGTTCATCAGCCGGTCGAAGGCTGCGGGCTGCATCGCGGCGCCCAGCCTTTCCTGCACGTCGACCACCAGCAGCGCAGAGGCTTCTCTCTGAAATCGTTTCATCGCTTGAGCGCCGCCTCGACGAACTGCAGCCGGTCGTTGCCGACGAACATCTCGCCTTCGACGAAGAAGGTCGGCGCGCCGTAGGCGCCCCGCTCAACCGCCTCTTCGGTGTTCGCCTTCAGCCGCGCCTTGATCTCGTCCGTGCCCGCGCGAGCGACCACCGAAGCCGCGTCGAGCCCCAGCTGACCCAGCACGCCTGCCACAGTGGTCGGGTCGTTGCAGTCGGCGCGCTCGGCCCAGATGCGGCTGAACATCTTTTGCGAGTATTCGACCAGCTTCCCCTGCTCTTCCGCGACCAGCGCCACCCGGTTCGCGAGCACCGCGGTGAACGGGAAGTTGTCGGGCAGCTCGATCGCCGGCAGCCCGTAGTGCTTTGCCCAATCGTTGACGTCCTTGAACGCGTACACCGCCTTGGGGGCCACCGAGGTCGGCCCTGTATTTCCTGTGGCCTTCATCACGCCCGGCAAATACAGAGGACGCCAACGAACCGACGCGTGGGCCCTTTCTGCAAGCGCCGGCACCTGCGTCGACGCCAGGTACGAATACGGACTCATGAAGTCGTAGAAGAACTCGAGGGTTTTACCCATGGCGGCCGACCGACATAACCCCACCGAACCCCTTTTAGAAGCGCTGCGGTCGGCCGCGGGCCACTTCGGCCCTGAGCTGGCGGCCACTGCCTACGAACGGGGCCTGGCGGTGACTGACAAGGCCAGCGGCGAGACGAAGCCGATTCCGATCACGGCCACGCCCGTCATCCTCCCCGTCGCCGAGCTTCACCGCCGCCAGACCCTGGCCGCCCACCTGAGCTCGGCCACGCTGAAGATGTCGCGCGCGATCTGCCTTGGCAGCGCCAGCGAGCTCGTCCTCTCAGCGCTCTCGCCGTTGGAACGCAAGCTCTGCGAGGCAACCGTCGCGACGACAGACACGTTGGTGACGACGCGGGTCGACTTCTTCGTCGGCCACTCGGTGAACGCCCTCGAGGTCAACGCGACGATTCCCGCGATGCAGGGCTATTCAGACATCGCCGCCAACGCGCTGCTTCAGATCGCCGGCCGGTACTGGGGCCTGCAGCCGCAGGTGATCGCCGGGCTGATGGCGAAGAACGGCAGCAACACGCTCGCGCTCTACCGGGCGCTGCTGGCGGGCTACGCAAAGGTGCGGCCAGGGAAGACGCCGAACCGCATCGCCCTGCTCTCTCGCCGCAACGACGCGCAGCTCACCGAACAGCAGTACCTGTGCGAACGCTTCCGCGAATGGGGCGCCGACGCCGACCTCGTTCACCCCGATCAGCTCAGCGGCAGCGACGCCGTCATCGCCAACGGAAAGACGTATGACCTCGTCTACCGCCACCTCTTCGTGCGCCGCCTCGAAGAGCTCGACCTGCAGGGCGCCGAGTACGTGCGCGCGCTGCTCGCCGAGCCGAACGGCACGCGCGCCGTGGTGCTGAACCCTCCCGCCTCGCACGTCGAGGTGAAGGCTGCTTTCGCGCTGCTGTCGCAGGCGCGCGAAGAAGAAGACCTCGCCCAGGCGGCGGGCCTCACGGCTGACGAGCTCGAGGCGATCGCCAACTCCGTGCCGTGGACGCGGCCATTCCGCGGCGAGGCGCTGGTGGCGAAGGTCGCCGCGGACCCCGACCGCTATGTGCTGAAGCGATCGTGGGACTACGGCGGGCGCGCGGTGTTCGTCGGCCGCACCCGCGACGAGCCGTCGTACCTCGACCGCGTGAAGGCGGCCTACGGCAGCCCGCTTGCCTGGGCGGCGCTGTGCCAGCGCGCGGCCGCCGATCGCGTCGGCGGCGGCTTCGTGGTCCAGGAGCTGGTCGAGACGAAGCCCGAACCCCACTTGCTCTGCACTGGCAACACGCAATCGCCCGCCGACCTCTACGTCGACTTTTCGTCGTACGCTTCGGTCGGCCTCGGCAGCCAGCCCGCATGGGGCGGGGTCTGCCGGGGGTCTATGTCACACATCGTAAATATCGTTGGAGGGGGCGGCGTGATCCCGCTGTTGAATGACGAAGTGGCAGCCTCGCTGTTGAATGCTTACCGTGCTGTTGGCAATACCCGTCGTTAGCGGCAAACCCTTCGAAAGGACTGCAAATCAAATGGCTTGGCAAACCCCCGGTTCCGTAGGCATCAGCAACAACAGCCAGATCGTGGCGGACGAAGCGACCCGCACCTATATGAGCGCCGTCTACCGGTGGATGGTGGCGGGCCTGGCAATCACGGGCGTCACCGCGGTCGCGGTCGCGAGCAACGCGGCGCTGGCCCAGGCGGTGATGGGCCTGTACCTGCCGCTGATCATCGGCCAGCTGGTGCTGGTGATGGCGCTGTCTTTCCTCGCTCCGAAGGTCAGTGGCCCGGTCGCGGCCCTGATGTTCCTGGGGTACGCGTTCATGACGGGGCTCACCTTCTCGGTGCTGTTCCTCGTCTACAGCCTGGGCTCCATCGGCAGCACCTTCTTCATTACTGCCGGCGCCTTCGGGGCCCTGTCGATCTACGGCACGGTGACCAAGAAGAACCTGTCGAGCTGGGCGACCTTTCTCTTCATGGGCTTGATCGGCGTCGTCCTCGCCGGCGTGGTGAACATCTTCATCGGCTCGAGCGCGCTGTCGTTCGTGATCGCCTGCGCGGGCGTGCTCGTGTTCGCCGGCCTCACCGCCTACGACACCCAGAAGCTGCGCGAGCACCACGCGAACATGCAGCACAAGAGCCGCAGCTCGGCGGCCATCACTGGCGCGCTGATTCTGTACCTCGACTTCATCAACCTGTTCCTGATGCTGCTGCGCCTGCTGGGCAACCGGCGGTAGGCCCCGAAATACGGTAGGGTCGTGGCGTGAAAATCAATCGCCCAACGACGGGGGAGCTGCGCAAGTCGCAGCTTCCCGACGCCAAGCCTGCCGCCAGCACCGCTGCGCTGACGCAGACCAGGCCCGCCGCTGCCGGCTGGGCCGCGAAAGGCCCGTCGACGCGCCCTGCGGCGCCCGCTGCGCTGGTGGCCGCCAGCAAGGCCCCCGCGGCGATCACTGCCTTTGACGCCCCAAGCTTCAACGCGACGCTCGATCGCACCACCAACTCGAGGAACACCGCGGGCAACAAGCTGACGATGCTCTTCGACGGGGCGAAGTCCTTCCCCGAGCGCAACAAGATGATCGACGGCGCCAAAGAGTCGATCAACCTGCAGACCTTCATCTTTGCAAGCGACGACACCGGCTGGGAACTCGCCAACCGCCTCGCCGCGAAAGCAAGAGAAGGCGTGAAGGTGAAGGTCATCTACGACGGCATGGGCAGCAACCGCGCCGACCCGAAGATGTTTCAGATGATGCAGGCGGCCGGCGTCGAGGTGATGCCGTACGCCAAGCCGCTCGACCAGCCCTGGAACTTGAACGATCGATGGCACGAGAAGCACCTGATCGTCGACGGCAAGGCCTCGATCGAAGGAGGGATGAACATCGCCAACGAGTACGCGTTCGGCGGCAGCGGCAAGATGGTGTTCTCGCGCGGCAAGACGGCGACGGAGCCCTGGCGCGACGCCGACATGAAGCTCGAAGGCCCCGCGGTGCACGACACCCAGGCCGCTTTCCTTCGCAACTGGGAATCGGTGGGCGGCAAGGTCGGCGCCGAAGAAAAGGCGAAGCTGTTTCCTCCCCTTTCCCCTTCAGTCGACGGCTCGAAGGTGCGCGTGGTGCAGCACCGGCCCGACCAGGAAGGCGACGCCAACACCACCAACCTCTACCGCCAGGCGATCGACACCGCGACCAGGAGCATCACCATCGAGAACGCCTACTTCCTGCCCCCGAAAGAGCTGCGCGACGCGCTGGTTCGCGCCGCCCACCGCGGGGTCGACGTGAAGGTGATGACCAACAGCCGCGCGTCGAACGACACGGGCGTGGTCTCGGATGCCGCCCGTTACTTCTACGATGATCTGATCAAGGCCGGCGTGAAGGTCTTCGAGAAGCAGGGCGCCACGATTCACAGCAAGACGGCGACCTTCGATGGCGCGTTCAGCCTCGTCGGCTCGGCGAACCTCAACGGCAGATCCGACGGCCGCGACAGCGAAGACGTGCTGGCGGTTCGCGACACTACAGTTGCGACCCAGCTCGAGGCCCGCTTCGCGTCTGGCGTCTCGCAGACGAAGCCGGTCACCGGGCAGGACCTCAAGAATGAAGGCTTCTTCACCAACCTGAAGCAGTGGGCGCTGTCGACGCTGGCGTGGACCTTCTGATGGAAGCGTCCTGGGCAGATGAGCTGCAAGACCTGCTCAAGCGGGCCAACCAGAAGCGCGTCGCCGGTGACCGCGCAGGAGCGGTGCAGCTGCTCGAGTCGGCCAGCGACCCCGTGCGCGCCTTCGGAACGTGGAGCTACGCGCGCGGCACCCTCGCGATGGAGCTCGGCGATGTTGCAACCGCGGTCACGACCTTCGAAGAGGCCGCCGCCCGCGAGCCATCGGTGCCTGAGTTCCGCGCCAACCTGGGCGCCGCGCTGCTCGAGAAGGGCAAGCGCGGAGACCCCGCGGCGCTGAAGCGGGCGCTCGAAGTGCTCGAGCAGGTCGCCTCAGACGAGCCCAAGCTTCCCCACGCCTACGGCAACCTGGGCATGGCCCGGCTGGTGCTCGATGACCCCAACGGGGCGCTGGCTGCCTTCGACCGCGCCCTGCTGATCGACCCGAACCACGTGCCCTCGCTGTACAACCGCGCCGCGGTGCTGAAGGGCATGGGCAAGCTTTCCGACAGCCTCGCCAGCATCGAGAAGATCCTCAAAATCGACCCGGCTTTTCCGCAGGCGCTCGAAGCGAAGCGGAAGCTCATCGATCAGCTCAAGGGCTGACGAGCTCCAGGTCGATCGCCTTCTTCATCACGTCCAGCGGGCGGTAGCCGACGATCTCGTGCCCGTTGATGAACCAGGCCGGCACGCCCTTCACGCCCAGCTTCTCGGCCAAAGCGAGATCTGCGTCGATCGCAGCGGCCGTCGCAGGCGACTCCACGTCCCGGCGGTAGCGCTGAAGATCGAGCCCCAGCGCTCTGGCCTGGGCGTCGTACACGCCGCCTTCGGTCGAGGTGGGCGTGTTGTCGGCGCGGTCGAGCGTGGGCGGCATGGAGCGCCAGCGCCGCCTGGCGGGCACCCGGGTGGGCGGCAGCGGGCGGTGCTTGACGACGAACCTCACCCTGCCCGCGGAGTCGAACTGCAGCTGCTTGAGCACCGCGTGCGCTTTGACGCAGAAGCTGCACTCGGCCTCGCTGAAGAGAATGACCGTCACCTTCGCGTCGGCCGGGCCGGTGAAGGGCGACGCGCCCGCTTCGACGGCGACCTTGTCGGTGCGATCGTTGATGAAGCTGCACGACGGGCAGCCCTTCGCGGTCGGAAGCAGCAGCTCAGAGCCGCTGCCCCCCCCCCCGCGCGGCGAACTCCATCGGGTAGGCGACCTGCGCGCGCTCGACGTCCTTCGGGGCGGGGAACTTCACCTGCTGGCATCGCCTGCAGCACGCAGGACGCGACGAAAGGGTTCTGCAGCGTGTCATCGCCGATGGTCGCCTCTTCAAGTTTTCCCGTCGACGAGATCGTCAGCAGCGCGGTGAGCTTCCCGCCCAGCATCGCGTTCTGCTTCAGGCCCGCCTCGAAGCACTTCGACAGCGCGGCGCCGTGGACGACCACCGCGGCGTTCTGCGCGTCCACGTCGAACACCTCTTTCGGCAGCGGGGGCGTCTTCTTCTCGGCCGGCCACGCCTTCACCACCGTCGGAGTGGCCCGCGCCGCCTTCGCCATCGACTTTCCCGCCGAGATCTTTTCCTGCGCCTGCACCTCGCCGCTGAACACCATCACGGCCATCGCTGCGGTGAGCCACTTCGCCTTCGCTTCGGAAATCATCAGGACGACCACTGGGGTTGGGGTGACGAGGTCAGTCACATGCGCGACCGCTTCCGAAGGATCCTTCGAGATCAGCGCCCTGCCCCGAACCTGCAGCGCCTCGCCGTCGACGAGCACCGTCAGCGACCCATCGAACAGCGCCGTGCCCTTGACCAGCCGGTACACCTTTTCACCCTCTTCGGTGACTTCGCTGCCCGCCATCAATCGAAAGGCAGCGGCCTCGACGTGGACTTCCGCCTTCTCGACCACGGCAGGCGCCGGCCAGACCACCCACGCCGCGGCGGCGGCGATCGCTGCGACGGCGATGAGCCAGGGGGCGGCTCGGCGACTCTGGCGAGGCACCGCCCGCGCAATCGCCTGCTCGACGGCGAGTGGAGGCCTGGCGAGCTGGCCGGTGAGCAGCTCGAGCGAGGCCAGCCGACCCCACGCCTGGTGCAGCTCGGGGTTGTTCTCGAGCTCGGCGTGAAGCGCCTCGGCCTCGGCGGGCGAAAGCTCACCAGCCAGCAGCTGCGACAGGCGTTCGACTTCTTCAGGACGCAACACGGCCACCTCCCTTGTGGGGCACGCGGTCGAGCGCCGCCCCCATGCGAATGACGAGCTGCGCCCGCGCCCGGTGCAGGCGCGACTTCACCGTGCCCAGGGCCACCCCTTCGGCGAGCGCGATCTCTTCCATCGGCTGGTGGTGCAGCTGGCTGAGCACGAAGGTGCGGCGCTGATCTTCGGGCAGCCGCTGCAGCTCGGCCTCGAGCAACGCCTCGAGCTGCTTCCCTTCGGCGGTCGTCTGCGCGTCCGGCCCGGGCCCGCCTTCCAGCGGCACCAGCACCAGCGACGCCTTGCGCTTCTGCATCAAGAGCCAGCGGTGGGTGACGGTGAAGATCCAGGTGGTGAGGTGGGCGGGCCCCGACGGGTCGAACCGCGGCAGCACCGCAAGCAGGTGGGCGAACACCTCGTGCAGCTGATCTTCGGCGTCACGGCGGCTGCCCAGCCGGTAGATCAGCGCCCCCACCGTGGGCCCGATGGCGCGCAGAAACTCGGCCTGGGCCAGCACCGCCGGGTTCACCTGCAGTGACATGCGCGGGCGTTGAAGAAGGAGCTTAAAGAATTACTTGTCGTACGGCTTCAGCTTCAGCCGTTCGACCGGCACCCCACCCACCAGGTGCTCTTCGACGATTTGCTTCACGTCGTCCTTCGTCACCCCGCCGTACCAATAGCCCTCGGGGTAGACGACCACGACACAGCCGCGCTCGCAGGCGTCGAGGCAGCCCGCCTTGTTGATGCGGATGCCCTTCTTCAGCCCGCGCGCCTCGAGCTCCTGCTTGAAGAGCAGCGGAAGCTCCTCCGAGCCCTTCGCCGAGCAGCTGCCCTTGGGGTTGTTCGGCTCGCGAAGGTTGGTGCAGACGAAGACGTGCCGGTCGAAAGGAGGAGGCATGCGCGGTCTTCTACTCGGGGCCTGTTGCTGACGGTGCGGAAACCGCAAAACGGGCCCAGCAGGCTGAAAATCGGGCCTCAGATCGCGCTTCCCTAGGGACAAATGATCAGATTTCAACACGCACACACAGCAACAAATGGAGTTGTGAGGTGCAGCAGGGCGTGAAATGCCATGTACCGTCATTTTCCGCCCCGGGCGTCGGGGATCTGGGGCTTATGTGGGCCCGGGTGATCCTGGGTGGATCCGGGGCCGATTTACCGGCTTTTGAGCCATGTCGACCTTTCCCGGATCTGGCCCGAAGGCCCTAAATGTGGGGTATCGGACAAGAATTTGACACTAGATGTGGTGGCTTTAGCCTTGACACATGATTGAAGCAAAAGGTACAAGCCGTCGTCGCAAGCAGGGGGCCCGTCGTCTTCGCCTGGGGGTTCTGAAGTGAACCCAGGCGCCAAAAAACCTACCTTTCGCACTTTATCTTCCCTCAGGGCGGCGCCTCGAGGGTTACGACAGTCATCGCCTCACACCCACACCGGCAGTCAATCTGGAGAAGAGACTATGGAGAAAGAGCTGGCCCCCAGGCATTCGACGGTTTCCAAGGCACTCAAGGGCGAGGCGAAAGCTTCACCGAAGAAAGTGGCACGAGGAAGTGGTCTGGCGGTCAAGCGCTACTTCACGACGCCCGGCGTCGACCCGGCGGATGAGATCGCCTGGGAACTGCGCAGCGCCGGCATCCAGGGCGAAGACGGCAAGGTCGTCTTCGAGCAGAAGAACATCGAAGTTCCCAAGTCGTGGTCGATGCTGGCCACCAACGTCGTCGCGTCGAAGTACTTCCGCGGCACGCCCGGCACGCCCGAGCGCGAGACCTCGGTGCGCAAGCTCGTCTCGCGCGTCGTCGACACCGTCACCCGCTGGGGTGAGCAGGGCGGCTACTTCGCGGCCAACGACGACAAGCTTTCCTTTCACGCCGAGCTGACCCACCTGCTGCTGCGGCAGAAGGTCGCCTTCAACTCGCCCGTCTGGTTCAACGTGGGGGTCGAAGAGCACCCGCAGTGCAGCGCGTGCTTCATCAACTCCGTCGAAGACTCGATGGACTCGATCCTCACCCTCGCCAAGACCGAGGGCATGCTCTTCAAGTACGGCTCGGGCACGGGCAGCAACCTCTCGTCGATTCGTTCGTCGCGTGAGCTGCTCGCCGGCGGCGGCACGGCCTCGGGCCCGGTCAGCTTCATGAAGGGCTTCGACGCCTTCGCTGGCGTCATCAAGTCGGGTGGCAAGACCCGCCGCGCGGCAAAGATGGTCATCCTCAACGCCGAACACCCTGACATCCTCGACTTCATTCGCTGCAAGTCGACGGAAGAGAAGAAGGCGTGGGCGCTGATTCAGGCCGGCTACGACTCGTCGTTCAACGGCGCGGCTTACTCGTCGATCTTCTTCCAGAACTCGAACAACTCGGTGCGCGTCACCGACGAGTTCATGAAGGCCGTCGCCGAGAACAAGACCTGGACCACGAAGGCCGTGAAAGACGGCCGCGAGATGGAAACCCACTCGGCGCGCGGCCTCTTCCGCGAGATCGCCGAAGCCACCCACCTTTGCGGTGACCCAGGCCTCCAGTTCGACACCACCATCAACGCCTGGCATACCTGCTCGGGCACGGCGCGCATCAACGCCAGCAATCCCTGCAGCGAGTACATGTTCCTCGACGACACCGCCTGCAACCTGGCGTCGCTGAACCTGCTGCACTTCCGCACCATCGACGGCGAGTTCGACGTCGAGGCGTTCAAGCACGCGGTCGATGTCACCCTGCTCGGCCAGGAGATCATCGTCGGCTTCTCGAAGTACCCGACCCCGCGCATCACCCAGAACTCGCACGACTACCGCCCCCTGGGCCTGGGCTTCGCCAACCTCGGGGCGCTGCTGATGGCCACCGGTCTGCCGTACGACTCGGACGAAGGCCGCAACTACGCCGGCGCCGTCACCTCGCTGATGGGCGGCCAGGCCTACCTGACCAGCTCGAAGATCGCCGAGCGCATGGGCACGTTCACCGGCTACATCGGCAACGAGCAGCCGATGCTCAGCGTCATCCGCAAGCACCGCAAGGCCGCCTACCAGCTGCACGACAACGGCGTGACCAACGGCCTCTGGGAAGCACAGAAGTCGGTCTGGGATGAGGCGCTCACCGCCGGCGAGCAGCACGGCTACCGCAACAGCCAGGTCACCGTGCTCGCGCCGACGGGCACCATCGGCTTCATGATGGATTGCGACACCACGGGCATCGAGCCCGACATCGCGCTCATCAAGTACAAGAAGCTCGTCGGCGGCGGCATGCTGAAGATCGTCAACAACACGGTGCCGCCCGCGCTCACCAAGCTCGGTTACTCGTCCGCCGAAGCCGAGGCGATCGTCAACTACCTCGACAAGAACGAGACCATCGAAGGCGCGCCTGGCCTGAAGGACGCGCACCTGCCGGTGTTCGACTGCGCGTTCAAGCCGTCGAAGGGCACCCGCACCATCGGGTTCCTCGGCCACCTCAAGATGATGGGCTCGTGCCAGCCCTTTCTCTCGGGCGCCATCTCGAAGACCGTCAACCTGCCGAACGAGGCGACGGTCGAAGACATCGAGCAGGCGTACATGGAAGCCTGGCGCCTGGGCCTCAAGGCGGTGGCGGTGTACCGCGATGGTTGCAAGCGCAGCCAGCCGCTGAACACCTCGAAGTCGGCCGAGAAGGTCGTCGAGACCACGACCGTGATCGAACGCATCGCCCGCAAGCGCCTGCCTGACGAGCGCAAGGCGATCACCCACAAGTTCTCGATTGGCGGCCACGAGGGCTACCTCACCGTCGGCATGTACGACGACGGCACGCCGGGCGAGCTCTTCATCACGATGGCGAAGGAAGGCAGCACCGTTTCCGGCCTGATGGACTCGTTCGCCACCGCGATCTCGATGTCCTTCCAGTACGGCGTGCCGCTGAAGGTGTTGGTCGACAAGTTCACCCACATGCGGTTCGAGCCCTCGGGCTTCACCGGCAACCCGAACCTGCCGATCGCCAAGTCGATCACCGACTACATCTTCCGGTGGCTGGCGCAGAAGTTCCTGCCGGCTGAGCTCGAGCTCACCGAGGGTGAGGCGCCGGTTGAGAACGCCGTGCTCAAAGAGCCGCTCGCGTCGCCTCCTCCAGCGATCTCGGCGTCGTCGCGGCAGGCCTTTCTGAACCAGGCCGATGCCCCGCCGTGCCACGTCTGCGGCACCATCACCGTGCGAAACGGCGCTTGCTACAAGTGCCACAACTGCGGCGCCACCAGCGGCTGCAGCTGAAGAGAACCTTCAAAGAAGACAACCGCCGGAGGGACGCAGCCTCACGGTCCGGATGGGATGCGAAGAGCGCCCTGTCATTCCACGGAAGTCTTCAGGGAGAGGGAACAGACAGCTCCGGGGCGACCCGGAGCTGTTTTTCTTTTTGAAGCCTACCGGCCGGCGTCGGCTGACAGCGCAGCCTTCAACGCCAGCGCGTCGGCATTCGCAGGGTCTACCGCCAGCACGTCAGCCACCAGCTTCTTCGACCGCGCCACGTCGCCGCCCTGGTTCGCGGTGCGTGCCTGCTGCAGCGGCAGGTCGACGTAGCGCTGCACCACCAGGGGCGTCAGCTTCCCGGTCGCCTTCGGGGAAATCTTCTTGTCCCAGGCGAGGAAGTTCTTCGCCTCTTCCTGGGTCAGGGTCTCGCGCTTCGGCACCAGGAATTGGTACTCGACCAGCATCGGGTGCAGCGCCTTGCACCTCACCGGGTCGGACTTCATTCCTGCGCGCGCCGTGTCGACCGCGCGGCGAAGATCGCCCGCCATGAAGTACAGAATCGCCATGTCGGAAGCGGGCGGCGCCGGTACCTTCTGCATCCCGCCCTCGGGCTCGACGGTCAGCAGCAGCAGGGTCAGCGCAGCGATCATGTCGGCTCCGTTTTCAGTACGCGTTCTTCGAGAGGAACCCGCCCAGCGCCGTGCGGATCAGAATCTTCAGGTCGAGCAGCAACGACCAGTTCTCGATGTAGTAGAGGTCGAACTCGATCCGTTTTTGAATCGACGTCTGGCCGCGCAGGCCATTCACCTGCGCCCACCCCGTAATCCCCGACTTCACCAGGTGCCGCAGGTGGTACCGGGGAATCTGCTTCTTGAACTCTTCGATGAACACCGGCCGTTCGGGCCGCGGGCCGACGAGGCTCATCTCACCGACGAAGACGTTGAGGAACTGGGGCAGCTCGTCCATCGACGACTTGCGAAGGAAGCGGCCCACCGCGGTGCGACGCGGGTCGGCGGCGTCGGCCATCACCGCCCCCTCGGGCTCAGCGTCCGCTCGCATCGTACGGAACTTCAGCATCTGGAAAGTGAGGCCATCCATCCCCATGCGTTCTTGCCGGTACAGCACCGGGCCGCGGCTGCTCAAGCGCACCCCCAGCGCGATCGCGAGCATCAGCGGAGCGGTCAGCAGCAGAGCCACCGCCGAGACGAGGACATCGAAGACGCGCTTGGCAATCAGGTTCCAGCCGTCCAGCGGGCCGCCCTGCAGGCTGATGATCGGCAGCCCACCAAACTCCTCGAGGCCTCCACGCAGGGTGATGTACTGGTACAGGTCGGGCACCACCTTTACGTCGACGGTGCGCAGGGCCAGCTGTTCCATCAGCTGCTTCATCACCGCCGACTCTTCGATGGGCAGCGCGATGATCACCTGATCCACCGGGTTCTCGTCGAGCACGCGATCGACATCGGCGATCAGCCCGAGCACCTTCGCCCCTTCGACCTCGGTGCCGATCTTCTCGGGCCGCCGCGTCAGCACGCCCGTCACCCGGAAGCCCAGCTCGCGGTGGCCGTGAATCGTCTCGATCACGCGCTGCCCCAGCTGGCCTGCGCCGATCACCAAGATCGACTTCAGGTTGTAGCCGCGCCGCCGCAGCTCGTTGAAGATCGCCCGGAAGGCGACCCGCACCACCGAGATCCCGACGAACGCGTAGAGGACGAAGATCGCGATCGTCGCGCGCGAGTACCTTTCGCGAACGAAGTACGTCAGCGCGACCAGCACCAGCGTCGCGAACCCCATCGCCTTGAAGATCTCGAAGACCTCGGCGATGTGCGACCGCGATCGGTTCGTCGTGTAGAGGTTCGACTGCCGGAAGACGATCGGGAAGATGAACAGCACCATCGCCAAAGACACCCAGGTGTCTTCGATGGGCGGAATCGATTCGTGCGGCAGGCCTGAATAGAACCGGGTCCAGTAGCCCGCCGCGAAGGCGACGATCAGCACCAGCACGTCGGTGGTGAGCTTGATCGAGTTATAGAAGCGCTGAAACCGGCTGAACATCGACGACTGGCTCTAGCACACCCTTCTGATCTCCCCCATCGCACCACCAAGGGTTGCCGTGCTGCTGCTCGCGGTCAGCGCGCTGCCGTGGTTCGTCGCGCTCGGCAACGAAGTGCAGGACATCGACTCGGCGCAGTACGCCGACGTCGCCCGGCTGATGGTGCGCGACGGGCAGTGGCTGACGATGCGCGACTCGTCCGGGCCTTTCATCAACAAGCCGCCGCTGTCGATCTGGGCGCAGGCGGTGGCGATCTCGGTGCTCGGCGCCACGTCTTGCGCCGCGCACCTGCCGTCTCTGCTCTTCGCCGTGCTGACCGTCGCCGCCACCTTCGGCCTCGGCCGCGCGCTGCTCGACCTCCAGCGGGGTCAAATCGCGGCGTGCCTGCTCGCCTCGTCGGTCGCGCTGCAGCAGATGGTCGCCGACCCCAAGGTCGACCTCGCGCTGACCGCGATGGCGACGCTGTCGCTGTGGGCTTTCGTCGAGGGGCGAAGGCGCAGCGGCTTTCTGTGGCTGGGGTGGCTCTTCGCCGGACTCGCGGTGCTCGCCAAGGGGCCGCTGGGGCTCGCGCTGCCGGCCGCGGCAATCTTCCCCGAAGCGATTCGCCACCGCTGGGGGCGGCCTGAGCAGGGCACGCTGCGTCAACGACTGTTCGCGCTGAAGCCGGTGCGCGGCCTGCTCATCGTCACCGCGCTCGCCGCGCCCTACTACTGGGCCATCTACCAACGCGACGGAGCGGCCAACGCTGGCTTCGTCCTCTGGCAGCAGAACCTCGGCCGGCTCATCGGCCAGTCGGGCTACTCGAACGCGACCACCCCGCTGTTCTTCCTTCACACCGCGCTCTGGGTCTTCCTGCCCTTCACCCCTCTGCTCGCACTGGGCGCGCTGCGCCCCGCCCTGCCCCGTCTTGCTTCCGAGCCGCGCGTGCTGTGGTGGGGCTTCTTTGTCCCCTTCGCCGCGTTCTCGGCGTCGACCTACAAGCTACCGCAGTACATCTACTGCCTCGCGCCGGTGGCGGCGCTGATCGCCGCCGACGCGCTGGTCGGGTTGAAGAAGGTGCAGCCACTTCGCAAGGGGATGCTCGGCCTGGGGGCAGTTTCCGTTCTCGCGATCGCCTGGCTCCTGATCGACGCGTTTCCCCCCGACCACCTCGCGGGAGTCGTCGTCGCCCTGCTCGCCGCGGCCGCGCTGCCGATCGCTGCCTGGAAGTTGAAGGCCGAGCCCGTCTGGCAGGCGACCGCATCCACCGTCGCCGCGCTGGCCGCCGTGCACCTCGCGTACGTGGGCTGGCTCTTTCCGCAGGCGATCGCTTTCCAGCCGGGCAAAGCGGTGGGCGATCGCGCGTTCGCCGAAGATCCAAAGGCGACGATGCTTCCCTACGTCGACACCCGGCTCTCTTTCGCGGCGGCCTACTACTACCGCGGCCCGCGCACGGCGCTGATCGGCCCCGAGGAGCTCGCCTCCCACGTGCAGCAGGGCGAGCTGAGCACCGTGGTGGTCGAGACAGGGCGGTGGCCCGACTTCAACGCCGTCGGCCTCGACGCGACGGTGATTCAGCACTTCGAGGCGTACCCGACCAGCCGTGCCCGGCTTCCCTTCTGGCGGGCGGCGACCCGGGCCTCGCAGCTCAAAGGGCGAGACCTGCTTCGCCTCAAGGCACGCTGACGCCCATCGCGGCGAGCTCGGCCCGCATTCCCGCTTCGAACGCCGGCAGCGAGAACCGCGCCGCATTCTCGCGGGCCGCGTCGGGCGAGAAGCCTGCTTCGAACGCTTCGAAGCGCCGCACGCCGTCCATCAGCGACGCCACCGTCTGCTCGCGGAAGAAGACGCCCGTCTTCGCCGTCACCGTTTCCAGCGCGCCGCCCTTGCCGAACGCAATCACCGGCCGCCCGCTGGCCTGCGCCTCGATGGGCGTGAGGCCGAGGTCGTCTTCGCCCGGAAACACCAGCGCCCGGGCTCCGCTGAAGAGCCCGGGCAGCTCGGCGTCAGACACCTGGCCCAACGCGCGAATGTTCGGCGGCAGCCCGTGCAGCCACGACGACTGCTGCCCCGTGCCGGCGACCCACAGCGGCAGCCCCAGCTGCGCGAACGCGGCGATCGCCAGATCGATGCGCTTGTACGGAGCCAGCGCTCCAAGGCACAGAAAATACCCGCCCGGACCCGGCGGCGGCGCGGTGACCGCGTTGAAGCGCGCGAGCTCTGCCGGCGGGTACACCACCGACGACGCGCGGCCGTACCGCGTCTTGATCTGCCGGGCGACGTTGGCGCTGTTCGCGACGAAGCGATCGACCCCCTGCGCCGACTTCACGTCCCACCGCTGCAAGGCCGGCCGCAGCGCCAGCGCCGCCGCACGCACCGGGGCCGACGCCTTGCCGGGCCCGAAGTAGTCGTCGAAGTGATCCCACATGTACCGCATTGGCGCGTGTAGGTAGGAAAGGTGGCGAATGCCATCGGGCTTCCGCACGCCCTTCGCGACGCAGTGGCTCGATGACACCACCAGGTCGAAGCCTTCGAGCGAGAGCCGCTCGATCGCCAGCGGCATCAACGGAAAGAAGCTGCGGTGCCGCGCCCGCGCCGACGGCAGGCGATCGAGCAGCGAGGTGTGAATGGTGCGACCCTCGATCCGCGGGCTCATCGCCCCGGGCTCGTGAAAGAGCGTGAAGATCTCCGCCGCCGGAAACAGGCCCGCGAGCGCGTCGAGCACCTTCTCGCCGCCGCGCCAGGTGATCAGCCAGTCGTGCACCAGCGCGACACGCATTGCTGGCGGCTTCTACCCTCTTCACCGCGTTGGTTTCGGTGCTAACTGTCGGGCCACGTTGCCGAAGGTTCTGATCGATCTGCGAATGGTGCGGGGTGCGCTGCACGGCATCGCGCGGTATGCGCTCGAGCTGGCGCGCCGCCTGCCGAAGCTCGAGCCCGGGTGGGACTTCGTCGGGCTCACGGGGCCTGATGGGCTGCCAGCGGACCTCGGGGATCTGACCCCACGCATCCTGCTCGTGCGTTGCCCCGCTGAGTTCCTGTCGCCGCTCGAGCAGCCGTCACTCGCTGGGTCGCTGCTGCGCATTCGCCCGTCGCTGTTCCACGCGACGTCGTTTTCCCTTCCCGCTCTCTGGCCGGGGAAGCTGGTCGCGACGATTCACGACGCCAACCACCTCGAGCTCAAAGAAGGCGGCGGCGCAGCCCGAGCTGCCTACTACCGCTTCGTCGTCGCCCCGCGCGCGCGGAAAGCCCAGGCGCTGATCACGGTCTCTGACTTCTCGCGCGAGCAGGTCGCCCGCCACCTGAAAATCTCGCCCTACCGGCTGCAGGTCATCCCCAACGGGGTCGACGCGGTGTTCCGCCCGGCGTCCGCCCCCGAGCTCGCCGACTTCAGGTCGCGCCGCGGCCTGCCCGCGCAGTACTTCGCCGCGATCGGCAGCCTCAAGCCCCACAAGAACCTGAAGGTGCTCACCACCATCGCCGAGAGCCTGCCTGCGAAGCTGGTGCTGCTCGCCGGCCGTGGGGCGCGCCGCGCGCTGGGTTTCCCAGAGTCCGTGCTCGAGCTCTCGCCTTTGTCCGACCCCGACCTCGCCACCTTCTACGCGGGAGCGATCGCCGTCCTCGTCCCTTCCCGCTACGAGGGCTTCGGCCTGCCGGCGCTCGAGGCGATGGCGTGTGGCGCGCCCGTGATCGCCGCCGACGCCGGGGCCCACCGAGAGATCCTGGGCCAGGCCGGCCTGCTGATCTCGCCCGACGACCCCGACGCGTGGAAAGAGGCCGCCCGCCGCGTCTTCCGTGACGATCTGCTGCGCGCCCAGCTGAAAGAACGCGGCGCCGATCGCAGCAGCCGCTTCACCTGGGACGACTGCGCCCAGCAGACGATCGAAGTCTACCGGCGCGCGCTCGACCGCTAGCGTCAATGCCGATCACTTAGGCAGAGGTTGTGCGGGAGCCGAGGCGGGATCAGGATGCCGTGATCGCTCAGGGAGGGCGATCACATGGCACGTGGGCCGTTCTCTGGAGCACCGTCGGCAGACGACGGGGCCTTTGAAAGCCTGAAGGCCAGCATCGATCCGGTGTGGATACAGGAAGCCCTGGAGGCGACGGGGACAGCAAGTCTGCGCAAGCGGAGGTTGCCGGCCGAGCAAGTCATTTGGCTCGTGCTGGGCATGGCTTTGTACCGACACCGGCCGATCGACGAGTTGGTGGGCCGACTTGACCTGGTGCTGCCGGGCACAGGCCCAGTGAATGTGGCCCGCAGTGGCGTGTCCCAGGCGCGAGCCAGACTGGGAGGCGAGCCGATGAAGTGGCTCTTCGAGAAGTGCTCGCGAAAGTGGGGCCACGAGAGCGCGCGGAAGCATGCTTGGCGCGGGCTCGCTCTTTACGGCGTCGACGGCACCACCGTGCGCGTGCCGGACTCCGACGAGAACCGGAAGCACTTCGGCTCGCAAAAAGCAGGATTGGGACGCGGCATCAGCGGATATCCGCTGGCTCGGCTCGTCACGCTGATGGCAGTGCGTTCGCACCTCTTGGCGGCAGCCCGCTTCGGTCCGTACGGCGATGAGCGCAAGTACGCCGCCGAGCTCTGGCCCGAGCTGCCGAGCAACTCGCTCGCAATCGTGGACCGGTTGTTTCTCGCGGCCGGGCTTCTGATTGGGTTGCGTCGCGATGGGCACAACCGGCACTGGTTGACGCGAGCGACCTCACGCACGAAGTGGGCGGTGAAGGAGAAGTTGGGGCGTGGCGACGCGCTGGTGGAAATCGAGGTCCATCGCTCGGCGCGCGCAAAAAGACCCGTTTCTTCCGCGCCAGTGGATGGTGAGGGCAATCGTCTACCAGCGACGGGGCTTCCGGCCCCAGACGCTACTGACCTCGCTGCTCGACGCGAAGGCGTACCCAGCGAAGGAACTCGTCGAGCGGTACCACGAGCGCTGGGAGGCGGAGCTGGGCTTCGACGAAGTGAAGACCGACATGCTCGAGCGTCAGGAAGCAATTCGAAGCAAGACGCCTTCGGGCGTTGCGCAGGAACTCTGGGGCGTTGGTCTCGCCTACAACCTCGTTCGGCTCGAGATGGAGCGCGTGGCACACGAAGCGCAGGTGCCACCGACTCGGATCAGCTTCATCATGGCCCTGCGGCTCATCCGCGATGAATGGATGTGGTCCTCAGGCGCATCGCCCGGTGCGATTCCCAAACACCTGCGAAGGCTGCGCGAGGACATCCGGCGTTTTGTGCTGCCGCCCAGACAACCGAAAAAGGCCGAAGGGAATGCTGCAGGCGACTGCGGGAGGTCGGCGATGACCACGAGTCGCGTCATCCTTGAATCGTCGGCGCTGACCGCTGTCTCGTTCTCGCCCGAGACCAATGTCCTCGAGGTCGAGTTCCGCAACGGCCTCATCTACGAGTACCTCGGCGTCTCGCCCTCGCTCTACGAACAGCTGCTCACCGCATCGTCGAAGGGCGCCTTCCTCGTGCGATTCATCCGAAACTGCTTCCAATACCGGCGAGTCGCACGAATCCGCGAACTGAGTAACGCGACTAAGTGACCAGCATTGCCGCTAGCGTGGAGCGGCCGCACCGATGTCGCGCCGGTACTGCACCCCGGCAAACTTCACCCGTTCGGCCTCGGCGTAGGCGAGCGCACGGGCAGCCGCGAGATCCGGGCCCTGCGCGCACACCGTCATCACCCGGCCGCCCGCCGTCACCAGCGCGCCGCCCTCTTTCTTCACGCCGGCGAGAAACCTTTCGACCCCCGCCGCCGCGGCGGTGCCCAGGCCGTCAATCGCGTCTCCCGCCCGCGGAGACTCCGGGTAGCCGTGCGCAGCCAGCACCACCCCCACCGAGACGCCCGGCTTCGTCTTCAGGCGCGTGTGGCGCAGCTTCCCTGCCGCGCACGCCGCCAACACCGGCAGCAGATCCTCGTCGAGCTGCATCATCAGCGGCTGCGTCTCGGGGTCACCCAGGCGGCAATTGAACTCGAGCACGCGCGGCCCATCGGGCGTCAGCATCAGCCCTGCGAAGAGCGCGCCCCGAAACGGAGCGCCCCGCCGCTGTAGCTCGAGCAGCGTCGCGCCGATCACCTGCCGACCCACCTCGTCGAGCAGCGCGGGCGTCAACAGCTGGGCCGGTGCGTATGCCCCCATGCCTCCCGTATTCGGCCCCGCATCGCCATCGCGCAGCCGCTTGTGATCCTGCGCGGGCGGCAGCAACACGTACCGTTCGCCGTCGCACAGCGCGATCAACGACAGCTCGGGGCCCGACATCCGTTCTTCGAGCAGCAGCGTCGCGCCCGCCGGCAACTTCCCCAGCGCCCGCACCGCCTCGGCCGCCTCCTCGCCAGAGTCAGCCACCACCACGCCCTTTCCCGCGGCCAGCCCGTCGGCCTTCACCACCACCCGTCCCCACGCCAGCGCCCGCGCCTCGGCCTTGGCGAGATCCGTGAAGACCTCACACCGCGCCGTCGGCACCTTCGCCGCCTGCATCACTTCCTTCGCCCAGGCTTTCGAGCCTTCGATGCGCGCCGCCGCCGCGTCCGGGCCGAACACCGCCACCCCGACCTTTCTCAAGCCGTCGGCCACGCCCGCCATCAACGGCGCTTCGGGCCCGACGACCACGAGGTCGACGCCGAGGGTCAGCGCCAGCTCGCAGACCTGAGCGGGGCTGCTGGGGTCGATCGCCTTGCACGCCCACCGCTGCTCCATGCCCGCGTTGCCGGGGGCACACCACAGCTTCCACAGCTCACGGCTCTGCGAGAGCTTCCACGCCAGGGCGTGCTCGCGCGCGCCGGATCCGAGCAAAAGAACCTTCACGGCAGGGCGTAGAGCGCCTTCTTCGCATCGAAGTACAGCGGGTCCACGAGCAACACCCCGCTTAGAATCCGCCGCGCGTCTTCCGGCTTCTTCTGCTTCATCTCGATCTCGGCCAGCTTGACCTGCGGTGCGGCCAGCTTCGGCTCGAGCTCGAAGGCCGTGCGGAAAGGCGCCTTCGCCGTCTCGAACTGGTTGGTGGCCATCAGCGCCATGCCCAGCGCGTAGTGCGCGAGCCCCAGCTGCTTCTCGATCGCCACCGCCTTCTGAGCCAGCTTCAGCGCAACGCCGTTCTCTTTGCGCCGCAACGCGAGCAGCGAACGGAAGGCCAGGGCCTCGCCGCTGGCCGGGTCGGCGGCCAGCACGCGGACGAACTGCTTTTCGGCGCCCGCGAAGTCATTCGCGTACCAGGCGATCAACCCCTCTGCCATCGGCACGTTCGGATCATCTGCTGCGCTGCGCAGCGGCTCGAAGGCCCCTTTCGCCTGACGGAGCAGATCCTGCGGCCGCACGAAGAACCGCGCCATCACCGGCAGCGGGCCGCCGTACCGCGGGTCGCCTTTCAGCGCGTACTTCAGAACGTACTCGTACGCCTTGCTTTCATTCTTCGCCTTGGCCGCCGATGCGCCCGCCAGCAGCAGCGCATCGATGCGACGGGGATCCTTCTCGTTGGCCGCCGCGAAAGCACGCATCGCCTCGGCCGGCTTGCCCTCGACCAGCAGCAGGCACCCTTCCAGCGTCCCTTCCAGCGCCACGTCGCCCAGCTTCTTCGAGATGAAGGGCCACTGCGCGCGCGCCTCGCCCGCGTTCGCCTGATCGATGGCGATCAAGAAGCGCTGCAAGTTCACATGCGGATCCCGGGTCTTGAGCCCAATCGCCTTTTCCGCCGAGGCAAGCGCCCCTTCGGTGTCGCCGGCAAGCCGCTGCGCCGCCGCGCGATGGCCCAGCGCCTCGACCAGGTCCTTTTCCTCGAGCTTGTCTTCGTCGGCCATGATGCCATCGAAGAGCTCGAGCGCGGCGTCGACGTTGTTCTCGTGCTGGTACGCGAGCACCACCAGCGCCAGCCGCGCGCGGAAGTTCCTCGGGTCTGCGGCGAACGCCGTCTCGTAGACCTTCTTTGCTTTCGCGATTTCTCCGACCTCGAGCCACGTGCGCGCGAGCGCGTCGGCCGATTCCCACTGATCCGGGTCGAACTCGAGCCGCTTCTCGATGTTGGCCACCGCCTCGCGGTACCGGCCCAGCGACAACAACAGCTGTGACTGCGCGAGGTACGCCCGCTTGAGCTTGGGGTCGAGCTTCAGTGCCTTCGCGAAGCTCTCGGCCGCGACATTCGGGTTCTTCGACAACATCGACTGCCCTTCGGCGAGAAACGCGAGGGCGCGATCGCGATCGCTGGGGCTGCTCTGGCCACGCTCGGCCATGACCTTGATGTCGTTCATGTTGCCGCCGCGCGCGAGCAACAGGTGCGCGTGCGCGGTGTAGACGCGGCCGGCCCCGCCCCGCTGCTCGGCGGCCACCAGCAGATCCTCGGCGACCTTCGCCATCTCATCTTCGATGCCGCGCCCGCGACCGAAGGCCATCGCCAGCACCCAGCCGGCAATCGCGCGGTCGTTGCTCTTGTCGAGCACCAGCGCCTTCTGGAATTCCTCTTCGGCCTCCAGGTACCCGCTGCCGGTGTCCTTCGCCAGCTGCTCTTCGCCGGCCGCGAGGTGATCAGCCGAAGAGCCGGCGAGATCGTCGACGAAGCGCAGCTTCCACGCCTCGACCGCGCGTTCGATCGGCTTTTCTGCCCCGGGGGTGAGGCGCGCGGCCAGCGGTGGAGGCTTGCGCGCCCACGGTTTCTTGATCGCCAGCACGGTGCCGATGCCGGCGAGCACCAGCACGCCGACCAGCGCCATCGCAAGCTTCGTCTTCCGGCCGTCGTCTTCCTCGTCTTCGATAGCCGCTGAGCTGCGCTTCTTCACCGGGGCCGCGGGTGCAGCGGCCGCGAGCGGCAGCGGCACAGCGGGAGTGACCTTGGGCTGCGAAGGCTTCGGGGCCGGCTCGAAGAGCTCGGTAGCCGCCTGGGCGGGGGTCGCCTCTGAGTCCACCTTGCTGCGGCAGTCGTCGCAGATGCCGATCGCCTGATCGAAAGGATCCGTGAGCGCCTTGCCACACGTGCGGCACTTCACGCCCGACGGCTCGGGCGCGGCAAGAGGCGGCGCCATCGGCTCCGGAGCGCTGAAGTCCATCTGCATCGGCGCTTCAGGCGCGTCTGACGGATGAGGAGGTGGCTCGCCCAGGTCGAACTCGCCGAAGTCGAGCTCGGTGCCGACGTTCGAGGGCGGGGGCGGAGGAGGCTCAGCCGGTGCCAGAGGGGGTGAAGGAGGGGCCTTCGCGGCAGGGGGTGGCGGCGCTTCGAGATCGAAGAGAAACGCCGAAGGGGCCGGGGTCGGCACCGCCGCTGCTGCCGCTGCTGCTGCCACGGCGGCCCTGGCATCGGGCGAGGAAATCTCGGCGATCTCGTTGGCCTGAAGGTCGTCTTTCTTCACCAGCTGCAGGTGACGGCAGCGGGGACACTGCGCCCGAACGCCCTTGGCGGTGATGAACTTGTCGTCGATCGCGTACGCGGCCGAACACTTCTGGCAGACGATGCGCATGTCAGTGGCGGAAGTGCCTCACCCCGGTGAACACCATCGCCAGCCCGTGCTCGTCGGCCGCCGCGATGAGCTCGGCGTCCCGCACCGAGCCACCCGGCTGAACGACGGCCCGCGCGCCCGCAGCCGCGGCGGCGTCGAGGCCATCACGGAAGGGAAAGAATGCGTCCGATGCGACTGCGCTGCCTTTCAAGCGTTCGCCTCCGCGGGTGGCGGCGATCTTCACCGAATCGACGCGGCTTGTCTGCCCTCCGCCGGCCGCCAACAGCTCTGTTGCATTCGAAAAGACGATCGCATTGCTCTTGACGTGCTTGCAGACCCGCCATGCGAACTGCAGCGCCTTGAGCTCTTCTGCAGTCGGCTGCCGCTTGCTCACCACCTTCCATTCGGCCGCCGGCTCGATCGCATCGCGATCCATCACCAACATTCCACCCGAGACACTTCGCAGATCCAGTTGGGGGCGAGGCTTTACGTCTGCCTTCCCCAGCAGCGGCCCGGCTTCGAGCAACCGCAGGTTCTTCTTCGCCGCGAGCAGCTCACGCGCTTCCTTCGAGTATGAGGGCGCAATCACCGCCTCGAGAAACGTCTCGGCCAGCGCCTTGCCCGTCGCCTCATCGACCTCGCGGTTCAGCGCGACGATGCCGCCGAACGCCGACACCTCGTCTGCCGCGCGCGCCGTGCGGTACGCCTTTTCCAGCTGCCCGTCGGTGGCCACGCCGCACGGGGTGTTGTGCTTGATGATCACCGCGCAGGGCGTCTGCGGGAACTCGAGCGCCAGCCCCAGGGCCGCGTCGAGGTCGAGCAGGTTGTTGTACGAGAGCTCTTTGCCCTGAAGCACCGTCGAGAAGGCGACGGTCGGCTCGGTCGGAGCGTAACGCTCGCGATAGAAGGCGCCCCGCTGGTGCGGGTTCTCGCCGTAACGCAGCGGCTGCACCTTCTCGACCGACACCGACAGTTCCTTTGGAAAAGGGTCGCCGTCCGTCTCGCAGAGCCAGGCCGAGATCGACGCGTCGTAGGCGGCGGTGTGGGCGAAGGCTTTGCGCATCAGCGCGCGGCGGGTCGGGTCGCTGACCTTCTTGTCCTGTTCGAGCTCGACCAGCACCACCTGGTAGTCG
Source organism: Myxococcales bacterium (assembly GCA_038206395.1). GTDB lineage: Bacteria > Myxococcota > Myxococcia > Myxococcales > Myxococcaceae > JAGSPQ01. Next base: position 109,073 of record JBBRAX010000014.1, read on the forward strand.
TCTGGGTCGACCACGACGGTGACGTGGGCCCAGTTCTTGGCAGACGCGCGCACCATCGCGGGGCCGCCGATGTCGATCTGCTCAATCACCTCGGCCTCGGGAGCACCCTTCGCGACGGTCTGCCGGAAGGGGTAGAGGTTCACCGCCACGACGCTGATCGCCTCGATGCCGTGCTCCTTCATCGCAGCCGCGTCGGACTCGAGGGTCGGGCGTCCCAGAATTCCGCCGTGGATCTTCGGATGGAGCGTCTTCACCCGCCCGCCCAGGATCTCGGGGCTGCCGGTGTACTCAGAGACCTTTGTCGCCGGTACGCCCGCGGCTTTCAGCGCCTCGAGCGTTCCGCCGGTAGAGAGCAGTTTGAAACCGAGGCGAATCAGGCCCTGCGCAAAGGGCACCAATCCGCGCTTGTCAGAGACACTCAGGAGCGCGAGCACCGTTCGTAGTTACCACCGCCAGCAGGCGTTCGAACCACAATCTCAGCGCTTCACCTTCGGAATCGGCTTGCCGTCGGGCCCGCGCGGGGGCTCGGCCTCGGTCGCCTCGCGCACCTTCAGCAGGCCGCGGGTCTCGACCTGGCGAATGCGCTCGCGGGTGAGGTTCATGATCTCACCGACCTCTTCGAGGGTGATCCCTCCCTTCTCGGCGACGTCCAGCGCGCAGGTGTACTCGAGCTCGGTGATCTCTTTGTCCGGGAAGTTCAGCTTGATGCTGCCCGTCTCGGGGTTCACGTCGAGGTAGAGGTTGTACTTGCACGAGACGAAGTTGCACGGGCGCGGGCTGTTCACGCAGTCGGCGCGGGTCTTCGGGCGGCTGCCTTCGATTTCCTTGAGCAGGTCGGCTTCTTCAGGGTCCACCTGGCCACCGAGGCGGCGGCGGCGCAGATCGCGCGCCATCTCTTTGCGCGACATCGTCTTCGAACGGCGCCGCTCGTCGATCTCGGCCTCGTCGGCCTTGAGCAGGGGAACCTCTTCCTTCACTTCATTCATGTTTGCCCCTCCATTGAGTACCGCGTCATCCCGCAAGGCCATAGTCGTCTCCCGTCGTCCTGCGTGCCGTGACTGCGCTTCCGAACCGCGCCACTGATCGAACCAACGCCGTTGCCTGCTCTCGCAGCGCCTTGAGCTCGCCCTGCAGCTGGGTGCGCTGACGATGTTCGAAAGTGCGGTCGTCGAGCTCGGTCGCGAAGCCGTCGAGGACTTCCACGAGGCCATGCTCGAGCTGATCGATGTGGTTCGAGAAGAAGAGGAAGGAGCGCTTGATCTCTTCGAGCGTCTGCCCCTCGGCCATCATCTTCTTGATCGCGTTGATCCGGCGCACGGCGGCCACCGGGTAGAGGCCCTGGCTGCCGCGGTGCTTGCCCTTGCGACCGACGCGACGGCTGCGCGGCAGAAGGCCCGCCTGCACGTACTTTCGAAACGTCGCCTCTGAGAGCGCGACGCCGCGCGGACGGAAGATCTCCAGGATCACGCGCGCAGGAACCCCCGCCGCGTAATCGCGCTCGATTCGCTCGAGCTCCTCCGGCCGAAGAATTTCCAAGTTGCCCCGTCCCGCGCGTCAAAAAGACATTCAATGCGCTCCACTGAATGCGCGGCAATGAGTATCAGATACTGAATAGATCTGTCAAACGTGGAAAAGCACCGAACCACTACAGCGATCGTCCGGGGTCGGGACGACGCCGAAACCGGGTGTCGGAAAGCGGGTCAGCAGACCGAGCGCCTGCCTCGAAGTCAGACGGCGGGATTCACCGGGCGAGCGCGGCGGCGCTCGAGCCCTTCGAGACGAAAAAAGCCCCGCGCCGGTGAGGGCACGGGGCTTCTTTCACTTCCCGGCTGCGTTCGAACTAGTTCGAACGGAACTCGGCGTCGACCACGTCGTCCTTCTTGGGCGTGGCCTGGCTGCCGGGCGCCTGGCCTTCTGCGCCCGCCGGATCCTTCGGCTCACCGGGCGCCGCACCTGCCGCGCCGGCCGCCTTGTACATTTCCTCAGCGGCCTTGTGGCTGACCTGCTCGAGCTTCGCGAGCGCCGCTTCGATCGCCGCTTTGTCGGTGCCCTCGCGAACGGTGTTGAGCTCCTTCATTGCCGCCTCGAGAGACGTGGCTGTCTCGGCGCCGATCTTGTCCTTGTTTTCCTTGAGCAGCTTTTCCATCTGGTAGCTCAGGTTCTCGGCCTTGTTCTTCACCTCGATCAGGGCGCGACGCTCTTTGTCGGCCGTTTCATTGGCCTGCGCGTCCTTGACCATCTTCTCGACCTCGTCCTTCGCGAGGCCGGACGAGTGGGTGATGGTGACCTTGGCTTCCTTGCTGGTCGCCTTGTCCTTCGCGGTGACATTCAAGATGCCGTTCGCGTCGATGTCGTAGATGACTTCGATCTGCGGCACGCCGCGCGGCGCAGGCGGCAAGCCGGTGAGGTGGAAGCGGCCGAGGCTCTTGTTGTCGGTGGCCATCTCGCGCTCACCCTGCAACACGTGGATCTCGACCTGCGACTGACCGTCGGCCGCGGTCGAGAAGACCTCGGACTTGCGGGTCGGAATCGTGGTGTTGCGCTCGATGAGCCGGGTGAACACGCCACCCAGGGTCTCGACGCCCAGCGACAGCGGGGTGACGTCGAGCAAGAGGATGTCTTTCACCTCACCCGAGAGCACGCCGGCCTGAACCGCGGCGCCGACCGCGACGACTTCGTCGGGGTTCACGGTGCGGTTGGGCTCTTTGTTGAAGAGCTTCTTCACCGCTTCGATCACGCGCGGGATGCGGGTGATGCCGCCGACGAGGATGACCTCGTTGATCGCCGACAGCTCGAGGCCCGAGTCCTTGAGACACTTGCGGCACGGCTCCAGCGAGCGTTCGATGAGGTCGTCGATCATCGCCTCGAACTTGGCGCGGGTCAGCTTGACGTTGAGGTGCTTGGGCCCCGTCGCGTCAGCGGTGAGGAACGGGAGGTTGATGTCCGTCTCCATCACGCTCGAGAGCTCGATCTTCGCCTTTTCAGACGCCTCCTTCAGGCGCTGGATGACCATCTTGTCCTTCGAGACGTCGAGCCCGGTGTCCTTCTTGAACTCGGCGATCAGCCAATCCATGATCCGCAGGTCGATGTTGTCGCCGCCGAGGTGCGTGTCGCCGTTGGTGGCGAGCACTTCGACCGCGCCTTCGCCCATGTCGAGGATCGAGACGTCGAACGTGCCGCCGCCGAAGTCGTAGACCGCGATCTTCTCGTTCTTCTTGCGGTCGAGGCCGTATGCGAGCGCGGCCGCGGTGGGCTCGTTGACGATGCGGCGCACGTTGAGGCCGGCGATCTCACCGGCATCTTTGGTGGCCTGGCGCTGGGCATCATTGAAGTAGGCGGGAACCGTGATCACCGCGTCGGTGACCTTCTCGCCCAGGTAGTTCTCGGCAGCGCGCTTCAGCTTCAGCAGCACCTGGGCCGAAATCTCGGGCGCCGAGTACTGCTTGCCGTCGATCTCGACGCGGGCGTCGCTGTTCGGGCCGCGAACGACCTTGTACGGAACCAGCTTGGACTCGTCGCCAATCTCTTCGTGGCGGCGGCCCATGAAGCGCTTGATCGAGTAGATGGTGCGCTCGGGGTTGGTGATCGCCTGGCGCTTGGCGACCTGGCCCACGAGGCGCTCCCCGTCCTTGCTGAACGCGACCACCGAGGGGGTGATCCGGCTGCCCTCTTCATTGGTGATCACCTTCGGCTCTCTGCCTTCCATGATCGCCACCACGCTGTTGGTGGTGCCGAGGTCGATTCCGATGATTTTGGCCATGGTGCTGTCTCCGTAAAGTGTTGAAAACGCGACTGGATTCTCCAAACGCGACTGCAGCCAAGCTAACCGTGATGTCCCACCTGTCAAACCGTCAGGCCACTGCGAAGGCGGCTATGCACCACTGCCACCCACCCGATGCAGCGCGGTGCGTCGAACCACGAGCGTTGCCCAACTGTTTCATGGACTTAACGCACCATGTCAATTGGCGCAGAACCTGCTTTGTGACCTGATTGTAGCGAGTCACCCTGGAGGCCGACATGTGGGTTCAACCGTTCCGCAACGATGTGCAGCAGGTGCCTTCGAAGGCCGAGGCCGAGCACAAGGTGGCGGTACTTCTCAACGCCAACGCCCGCAAGTTCAGCAACAAGATCGTGCGAACCCTGTCGCACGTGGTCCCTGAGGGAGACCTGCACATCTCGCGGTCTGAGCTCGATGCCCGCCGCATCGCCCAGACTGTTCTCGACCGGCGCTACCACACCGTGTTTCTCGGTGGCGGCGACGGCACGTTCAGCAGCTTCGTGAACGAGATCATGAACCAGGTCGAGCTGCGCCGGCAGCACCACCCGGGCCTGCAAGCGCCGCGGTTCGGCGTGCTGAAGCTGGGCACGGGCAACTCGGTGGCGACGCTGATGAAGAGCTCGTCGACGCGGGGCGACGGAATTCTCGACGACGTGCTGCGCGCGCGCGCGGGTGAAGTGCCCGGCTACCGCACGCTGGACCTGATGATGATCGAAGGGAAGCGGGCGCCGTTCGCGGGCCTCGGCCTCGATGGCAAGCTGCTCAACGACTACATCTGGGTGAAGCGCAACCTCGGCAAGGGGATGCTGACCCCGGTGATGAACGGCGGCGCCGGCTACTTCACCTCGGTGGCCTTCAAGACGGTGCCCTATTACCTGGCGCACTCGAACAAGGTCGAGTGCGAGGTGATCAACGGCAAGGGCACTGTGGCGTACCGCATCGGGCCCAATGGGCTGCCACTGGGCGAGCCGATTCCTCCGGGCGGCGTGCTCTTCCGCGGCGAGCTGATGATGGCCGCCGCCGGCACGTCCCCCTTCTATGGCTTCGAGCTGAAGATGTTCCCGTTCGCCACCAAGCGGCGCGGAATGATGAACCTGCGCATCGGCACCCTGCCCGCCCTGAAGATCCTCGCCAACCTGAAGGGGTTGTGGAACGGGACGTGGTTCCCCGAAGGCGTTCACGACTTCCATTGCTCGGACGTGACGATCAACTTCGCGCGCCCGATGCCTTTCCAGATCTCGGGTGACGCCGAGGGCTACCGCGAGAGCGTGCGCATGCAGATGGCGCCCGAAGCGATCGAAGTCGTCGACTTCACCAGCGCGATCAACTGAAGGGCTACGGGCTGCCGCAGCCGAGCACGCCGCTCAGCGGCTCGGCACGGTCGGCAGGCTGTGGCGGCGGTGAAGACGAAGCCGGCGCGATGGTTTCGAGATCGTAGAGCTGCGCCAACAGCCGCAGCTTGAGCCGGCTCTTCGCCTCACTGGGCAAGTCGAGCGGCGGTGGGAACCTCTCGGGCAGCGAGAGCAGGTCTTCCGCGCGCGGCGGCCAGTGCTGGCGCCACTTCCCGTCACGCAGGCCCCACGCTTCCGATAGCCGGTATTCCGAGTGGTCGAGGTTCTGGTCGACGAGCATCACCCAGGCGAAGGTCGCAGTGATCTGCTTCACCGAGTCGACCCGTACGCCTTTGCGCAGCATCTGCCGCACGGCGCCCTGGTCACTCAGATCGAGCTTCAGGCCATTGCGCTCGCGCACCCGGCGGGCACGAACGGCGTCGACCTCGCGCGCCTCGTCGATCACGAAAGCCAGCGCGTCGGGCAGCGGCGGGCGTTCGACGGTAGAGCCGCTGGTGGTGGCGCGAATGAAAGCGCGAATGTCGTCTTTGCCGGCGGCGATCCACGCGTCCTTGCCGCCCGTCTTCCGCAGCGCGGCGTCGACGAGGTGCGGGTCGATGCGGATGCGAAGCTCCTGGGCCGAAACCACCAGCTGTTCCCACCGCAGCGACCAGTCGAAGCACTCGGCGAGGTACGGCGACGCCATTTCCTGCGCGCGAATGCAGCTGGCCGACGCGTGCGCGGGGTCCGACAGATCGAGCTCGACCGACGCATTCGCGATCGGGTTCTTCGAGCCGTCGATCAGCCACTGCGCCACCGCGACGGGCCGGGCGAAGCCCACCCCTTCAGTGCCCGAGTACAGGCGCGAGGCGTTGATGCCGATGATCTCGCCGCGCGCGTTGAGCAGCGGGCCGCCCGAGCTGCCGGGGTTGATCGCGGCGTCATGTTGGATCGCGCCGTGGTGAAGCGCGCTCACGACCCCCGACGTGAAAGACCACACCGTTTCCTGCGGGTGGCCCAACGCGAGCACCGGGTCTCCGCGGCGGGGCAGCTCGGTGGCGAACTTCGCGACGCGGGCCCCGGTGGTGTCGGCGTCGATGTGGATGAGCGCGAGATCCATCGTCGGGTCGGCGCGAATCACCTGGGCTCCGACGACGAGCCGCTGGTTCTCGAAGAGGAAGCGATCAAGACCGCCGTCCATCGGGGTGTAGCTGACGAGGTCGGGCTGGTAGAGGATCGCGCCCAGGCCCTTGTTGCCGTCGACGACGTGAAGGTTCGTCAGCACCAGCCCGTTGGGCCCGAGCCGAAGCCCGTCTTGCCGTCGGCGCGGGTGGTGAACAGAAGGACGACGTTGGGCAGGGCCTCGCTGACCACCTGTGACAGCGGCAGATCGCCGGGAGTGCCGGTGGCGTTGCTTTCCCAACCGTCGAGCCGGTGAAGGCAGCCGCTTCCGAGCGAGCCGACGAGGAAGGCTGTGAGCGCGAGTCGTTGCACTTTAAGCCACCCCCCTGAACGACGACCACCCTACCCTGATTGCAGCCCGGAGCGTCAGCCGCCGTCGCGAGAAGCCGGCGGGCGCTCGCCCGGCTCTTTGCGGCGGGCGACCATCAGGGCGAAGGTGACGCCGGTGCGACCACCCAGCGCGCGGTGCAAGGCGATCTCGTCTTTCATTGCCTTCACCTGCGCGGCGGCCTCAGGCGGCTGGCGGCCGAGCACCGTTTCCAGCTCGGCGTAGTACTCGTCGAGCTCGGTGTCGCCCACGGTCTCGATCGTCTCGGGCTCGTAGCCGTGCCGTTCGATGCCCATCAGGGCTTCGCGGGGAAGTTGAAGGGGCGCGCCGAGCTTCGCCTGCCAGAAGTCGAGCGCCAGCTGGGTCGGGTTGCGGCCGACGCGCACGGGCCAGGTGATGACGAGCCGGCCCTTGGGCGCCAGGTAGCGCCGCAGCCCCACCGCCATCGTCTCGATCGGAGCGATCATCCGCCCCAGACCCACGATGCCGTCGAACTCGCCTTCGCCGAAGGGGAAGCTGCTCCAGCTGATCTGCTTGAGGGTGACTTTGTCGGCGATGTTGGCGGCCTTGAGGCGCTCGCGCACGGTCTCGAGCGCCCGGGCGTCGGAGTCGACAGACGTGACTGCGGCTTTCAACGACGCCACCATCAAACCGGAAGCGGGGCTGGCACCCAGCTCGAGGATCTTCGGCCCCGGCGCCCAGTGCGCGGTGCGGGCGATGCGCATCAGCGTCGCTTCGCCGGAGAAGAGCCGCCTCGCGTCGGGAGGCAGGTAGATGGGGAATGCGTCGGCCATGCGGCTTTTCCGCCCTTAACAGGTGCGTCGGGTCACAGGTAGTAGAGGATGCGTTTCTCTTTGAAGAGCTCGCCGTAGATTCTCTGCCGCTGTTCTTCTGACAGCAGAATCACGGTCACCGTGAGCGAGAGGTACTTGTTGCCGCGCGACGGCAGCTCGGCGATCGAGTCGTTCGAGATCTCGGAGCCCATCAGCCGCTTGAAGAGCAGGCGGATGTACTCGCGAAAGCCGTGCTCGTGCTTCCCCATCACCTTGAAGCCGTAGTCAGTGGGGTAGGAGATCAGCGGCGGCCGCGCGGCTGCGTCGGCCCCGCGCTTGTCGTCCTTTTCTTTCTCGCCGTCGTCGCCCATCGCGCCTTCCTAGAGCAGGTTGGTGGCGAGCTCGGCGAGCACGCTGCGCTCGCCTTTGTTCATCGTGATGTGGCCCGCGATCTTCTCGTTCTTGAACCGGTTCACCACGTGGACGAGGCCGTTGTTGGTCGAGTCGACGTAGGGGTTGTCGATCTGAAAGGGGTCGCCCGTGAGCACGATCTTCGTGTTGTCACCGACGCGGGTGATGATCGTCTTCACCTCGTGCGGGGTCAGGTTCTGCGCTTCGTCGACGATGATGTACTGGTTCGGAATCGAGCGGCCGCGGATGTAGGTCAGCGGCTCGATTTCGATGATCCCGAGGTCGACGAGCTCATGGTACCCGCGGCCCGCCTTCTTGTCGGTGCGCGAGATGTTCAGCAGGAACTCGACGTTGTCGAAGATGGGCTGCATCCACGGGTTCAGCTTTTCTTCGACCGAGCCCGGCAGGTAGCCGATGTCGCGGCCGAGCGGGAAGATGGGGCGGCTGACGAGAAGCTTCTGGTAGACGGCCTCTTCGGTGACCTTCTGCAGGCCCGCGGCGATCGCCATCAGCGTCTTGCCGGTGCCCGCCTTGCCGACGATGGTGACGAGGCGGATCTCGTCGTTCATCAACAGGTCGAGCAGAAAGCCCTGTTCCATGTTGCGGGGACGCAGGCCCCAGACGCCGTCTTTCCCGGTGCGAACGAGCGGGACGACCTTGCCCTTGGTGGCGTTGAACCGGCCCATCGCGGTGTGCGAAGGGTTGGCGACGTCTTTGAGCAGCACGAACTGGTTGGGCGCCAGCGCCTCGCCGTTGGGCGGCTCGAGCTCGGCGCCCGGCTTGTAGAGCTGGTCGACGAGATCGGCAGAGACGGTGAGCTCGAGCATGCCCGAATAGAGTTCGCTGATCTCGACGCGCTCGGGCTCGTAGTCGGCAGCGAGCAGGCCCAGCGCATCGGCGCGGATGCGGAGGTTGGTGTCCTTGGTGATGAAGAAGGCGGCGGTGTCGGGGTCCTGGTTCTTCTGGTCGATGGCGACCGCGAGGATCCGGTTGTCCATCAGCTGGCCGTCGGCCATCGACTTGGGCAGCTCGTGGTGGGTGAAGCTGACCTTGAGGGTGCCGCCGTTGGGCAGGGGCACTCCTTCGGCGAGCGTTCCTTCGACGCGGTGCTTGTCGAGATAGCGGGCGACCTGACGGGCGTTGCGGCCCAGCTCGCTCATGTCCTTCTTGAAAGAGTCGAGTTCTTCGATGACGTAGATCGGAATGATGACCGTGTTGTCGTCGAAGGCGTAGATGGACCGCGGGTCGTGCAGCAGAACGTTCGTGTCGAGGATGAAGTTCTTGCGCGCCAAAATACCCCCGGAAGTTGAGACTTCCCTGCCCTGCGTTGTGCCCGAAGTCTGTCACACGTACTTGATTGCGACCACCGTCAGTTCGACCTCCCCGATCGGTCTTTTTACGGTGACTGTTTCTCCCTTGCGTCGACCGATGAGGGCGAGGCCGATGGGGGACTCGACGCTGATGCGGCCTCCGCGGGTGTCGGTCTCGTCGGGGCCGACGATCTGGTAGGTGGTGCGCACGCCGTCTTCCTCGTTCTGGAGGGTGACGGTGGCGCCGAAGAAGACGCGGGTGGTGTCGGTCTGCTCGGCCGGGTCGACGACGGTAGAGATCTCGAGACGGCGCTTGAGGAACTGCAAGCGGCGGTCGATCTCGCGAAGGCGGCGCTTGCCATAGATGTATTCGGCGTTCTCGCTGCGGTCGCCATGGGCGGCGGCGACCGAGACCTCGGCGGTGACCTTTGGCCGTTCGAGGTGGATGAGGCGCTTGAGCTCGGCATTCATCACTTCGGCGCCCCGGCGGGTGAGGTACAGCTTCATCTCTCTTTCTCTAGCTGCTTTTCGTGCTATTGCGCCGCGCGCCATGCGCCTGTTCGTCACCACTTTGACCGTGATTGCCCTGCTCGGCTGCGAGAAGGTCGACTACCTCGAGCTGTCGCCCGAGGCGGTGGTCTTGAAGCAGCCGGGCACCGAAGTCTGGGTGCAGGCGAAGGCGATGAGCCAGACGGGTGTGCAGGCCCCGCGGGCGATGGTGGGTTGGTCGATCAAGGATTCGAGCATCGCGACGGTGGACGAGAAGGGCAAAATCCACCCGGTTAAAAGCGGTCACACCGAGGTGGTCGCGACGCACAAGTCGATTACGGCTTCAGTGCCGGTCGACGTGCTGTACACCGAGAAGGTGGAGGTCGAGCCGAAGGAAGTGACGGTGACCGAAGGTGGAGATCCGGTCGAGCTGAAGGCGAGAGGGCTCGACTACCTGGGGCGCCACTTGAAAGACCGGTCGGCGACGTACAAGTCGAGCGATCCGAAAGTGGTGAGCATGGGCCAGAACGCGGTTTTCGGGCTGGCACCAGGAACTGCGATGGTCGAGGTTCAGGTTGACGGAGCCACTGCGTCCGTGAAAGTCGTGGTCGAGGCAGACAAGGCAAAACCGAAGAAGTGACGAGTCGATAGCTCAGTTGGTAGAGCACCGGCCTTTTAAGCCGAGGGTCGGGGGTTCAAATCCCCCTCGACTCACTTCGTAAGAGTGAAGTAGCAGGCAGCTTCAGCAGTCGAAGTCCCCATCGTCTAGAGGCCCAGGACGGTGCCCTTTCAAGGCACTAACGCGAGTTCGAATCTCGCTGGGGACACAGTCGCATGTCGGACCCTCTGAGTAGTGTTCGGGAAGCAGCACTTTTCCGGGGGGAATACACATGCAGGCATTCAAGGGCTTCACCGAGGACACGGTTCGCTTCCTGGGCGAGCTGACTTCCAATAACGAGAAAGGCTGGTTCGACGCGAACCGTGCGCGCTACGAGGCGTGCTGGGTCGAGCCGGCGAAGCTTTTCGTCGACGCGCTGGGAGCGAAGCTTGCGAGGATCGCTCCGGGGTTGAGGTTCGATGCGAAGATCGATGGGTCGCTGTTGCGGATCAACCGCGACATTCGCTTCAGCAAGAACAAAGCGCCGTACAAGGAGCACTTCGATCTTTGGTTTTGGGAAGGATCGAAGCGTGCGTACGACGCGCCCGGCGTCTTCTTCCGCTTGCGACCCGATGCGCTCGAGCTCGGCGCGGGGATCTACGGGTTCGGATCTGCGGCGGTGGTGAAGAAGTTCCGGAAGGCGGTGGTCGACGAGAGGGCGGGCCGACGGCTGCTGCAGGCGGGGGTCGCGGCGGAGCGGGCGGGAATGGAGATCGGCGGCGAGGCACGCAAGCGCGTGCCAGCGAAGTTCGACCCGGAGCATCCGCGGTCGCGGTGGCTCAAGTACCTGGGGCTTCACGCGGACGGCGTTGCGAAGGTGCCGAAGGAGCTCAAGTCGGCGCGGTTCGTTGACTACTGCTTCGAGTATGTGCGCGCGGCGGTGCCACTGTATCGGTGGCTCGCCCAGTTGTAGCGCGTCCGTTCATCCCGAGAGCAGTGCTTCAGAGCCGCCCTGGTGGCAGCAGACCTCACTCGCCAGGCGGATCATCGTTGCCGCGGAAACCGGAAGGGCCTCTGGCCACGGGCTCGAACTTCGAGGTTCCTCGCTGCTGGGTACTGGGACCCCGGCCAGCGGTGGTGAGAACACATTGCTCGATCACCGGCCCAACCGCGGGCTCGCGGGCGTCCCATCCTTCGACTGGCTCTCGGGTCGGATGACCGGGGCGTCAGCGCTTGCGACGGCGCACGAACGCCAGGCCGCTCAACGCCCAGAGGAACAGCGTGCCGTCCGTGCTCGCGCAGTTGCAGCTCTCGACCGGGATCATCTTTCCGCCGCCGCCCTGCCCACCCGCACCACCCGAACCACCTGCGCCGCCGGTGCCGCCGACTCCGCCGCCCGCTCCGCTTCCCCCGCCCACTCCGGTGCCGCCGCCGACTCCGCCGCCGGTTCCAGATCCGCCGCCGGTTCCAGATCCGCCGCCAGTGCCTGCCCCGCCGCCGCTGCCCACTCCGCCGCCGCCGCCGCCCATGCCGGTGCCGCCGCCGGTTCCTGCCCCGCCGCCGCTGCCACTTCCGCCGCCCGTTCCGACTCCGCCACCGCTCCCGACGCCGCCGCCCGTTCCGACTCCGCCGCCCGTTCCGACTCCGCCCCCGCTCCCGACTCCGCCACCGCAGCCGCCTCCGCCCCCGCGGCCGACTCCGCCGCCGGTGCCGACTCCGCCGCCGCAGCCGACTCCGCCGCC
>JBBRAX010000015.1:0-111757 GCA_038206395.1 Myxococcales bacterium
GGCTGCGACCCGCGCTCGCCTCGATCCAGCTCAGCTGGCGATGGAGATCGGCCCGCTCACTCTGCCACCGCCGATCACGACTGACTGATCGTCGTCAACCGCGGATCGCGCCGAACCGAACGGGGTCCGTGCATCGGATACCGACCTGGAACGCCGAGCTCGAGCAGGACTGAAGGGCGGCGCCCCAGTCACTGCCTGGCGTCACGGCTGGGCTCCGAGGGTGTCGCGAATGAAGAAGGCCAGATCGCTGGAACCCGTCTCGGCGCGGGCCAGCAGCGTTTGAAGCGGAACGCGGTTCGACGGAGCCGCCTGGGCCGCCAGCAACCGCGCCAGCGAGGCGTCGACCACGAGGTGCACCCGATTCGCAGTCAGCAGCTGGTCGATGCGCAGCATCAGCGCCGGAGCGAGCGTGCGGTGGGTCAGCGACGCGACGCAGGCGAGCGAGACCAGCGGGTCGACGTCGGCCACGTGATCGACCAGCGCCGCGGTGACCACCGGCGACTGCGCACTTCGCGCCGCCAGCGCTGCGCCCCGGCGCACCTCGACGCTGCCGCTCTGAAGGCCCGCGAGGATCCGTTCGACGTCCGCTGGGTCTCCGGCGTTGGCCAACGCGCCCAGCAGTGCTCCGCGCTCCGTATCGGTCGACGCGGAATCAATCGCCTCGCGCAGCAGGTCGAGGCCCGCGGCGCCGGTGTCGTCGCGGCCGATCGCTCCGAGCGCGTAGGCGAAGCCGACCCGATCTGCCCCGGTCGACTCGCTGAACCTTTCCAGCGCGAACCGCGCGACCTCGTCATCCGGCGTCACCATCGCCAGCCGCTGCACCAGCATCGAGTACGCGGGGTCCTTTCGCGCCTCGGCCGAGTCGAGCAACGACACCAGCTCGCGCCGCGCCTCGACCGTCTGCGCCGAAGCGAGCAGGTCGACGATCAACGCGCGCTGTTCCGGCGTCGCTTCCGCCGACAGCGCCGACAGTTCCCTCGCCGAAGACGGGTCGAGCCCCAGCGCAGCGCTCGCCCGCCCCAGCCAGCGGTTGTGGTCCGGCAGCATCCCGCCCGTCGCCGCGCGCAGCTCGACCATCACCTGCTGCGTCGTCATCCCCGCCGCCCGCGACTGCAAAAGCTTTGTCTCTGTCTCCGCCGCCACGACGATCTCCGTCGCGGCGCGGGCAATGAACGGCTTCGACGCCACTGCCGCTTCGGGCACTTCGCGCGTTCGCGTCAGCGACAGCGTCGACGACAGCGCCGCCGTGCCTTCCACCTTCAGCGCGTCCGACGCCGTCAGCTGCTCGAGTTCGCCCTTCGCGCCGAAGCGCAGCTCACCCTTCGATGTCGACTGCACCGCCGCCCACAGCGATTCCGGCAAGCCCCGCACCGAGACGTACCGGCCGCGGCTGCGCGACCAGATTGAGGCATCGACCCGCGCATAGGCGGTGACTGCGTCGCCCAGCATCGACGGCTCGATCGTCGTCCACTCCACTGCTTCATTCGGCGGGCAGACGACCTGCGTCTCGTTCAACAGCCACTGCAGCACATTGCGCGTGACCTCTGACGTTTCGGGCTGGAACCCGAAAGACTCCACCCGCCCGTCGGCCGCCAACCGCGCCTGCGCGACCTGGCCTTCGAGCTGCGCCGCGCTGCCAACCTCTGCTCCGAGCGCGACGAGCCGGCTGCGGCTGACGTCGTGCAGCGACGCGCGCACCACCGACGACCCGTTCGCATCCATCTTGCGGTCGAGCCTCAGCGTCGCCGCCAGATCCATCTGCCCTTCCAGCCGGGTGCTCGGCGTGTTCACCGACGTCGACGAGACCCAGGCAAGCCGATAGGCCGAGACCCCTTCTGGCGGCAGCCCGCAAGGCGCCGTCGCCGACTCTCCGTGGAGCAAGACCGCCAGCCCCACCACCCCCCCAACGCCTGCGGTCAGCAAGCCCAACCGAGCGCGCGTCATGGTTACGGCTCCGCCAGGACGGCGACGGTCCACGAACCGTCGAACAGGCGAGGCTGGTAGTGCAGCCCCGACCAGCGGAACAGCTCGTACGTGATGGGGATGAACACGAAGGTCACCTTCCCGTCGACGCGGCCATCGAGCGTGCGCAGGTCGAGGCCGAGCCCCACCGTGCCCTCCAACAGCGCTCGGGCCTGCGCGCCGCCGTCGAAGGACAGCGAGAGCTGCGAGTCGAAAGGCAGGTGCGCGTGGAAGACGGCCAGCGTCACCTCGACGCCCACGCTCGCGATCCCAGGAATTCCCACTTCGGCCGCCGCCCACGCGTCGAGCTCGGCGTACGGGTCGATATGGCCCTTGAGGCTGAGGAAGTCGGCCGCGCCACCGGTGCACGTGCGGTTGGTGGTGAGGTTCATCGACAGGTTGATGCCGATGCGCCCCGCGATGCCGGCGCTGACCGTCACTGGAATCGGGCCGATCATGAACGGCTGCGCGACGAGGGTGATTCTCTTGTCGACCCTCGGGCTGAGGCTGACCAGGTTGACGGTGCTGAAGCTGCCCGTGGTGTCGACCAGCGTCACCGGCCCTCCGAACGGCACCGGCACTTCGACATGCGCCGCGTAGGTCGCGGGCCCGACTGGATTCGAGACGACAGCAACCGACGCAGTGACCGCGCGGTGTGAACCGCCAAAGAGCAGCGCATCGGCGAAGAACGACGACTGCACGGCGCCCGTCGCTTCACACGGCTTGTCTTTCGGCCAGCTGACGCTGCCGCTGTAGTTGAGCGTGCTGTCGACGCCGAAGGTGGAATCGCCCAGGCGCTTGCTCATCGCCCCGGCGCCGAGGTTCAGCGTGCGGCGAAGCCCCGCCATCGAAAGGGTCAACGGCACCTGCTTGTCGAAGTTGGAGCGGAAGGCCTCGATCAGCCCGAAGTAGCGTTCGAGGTCGGCGACCGAGGTCGTGTAGTCGGCTTTGGTCGCGCCCGTGACGCTCGAGGCGTTGCGAACCTGCGAGAGCGCGCCGAAGTCGTCGTTGGTGTCGCGCTGGCAGCGGCGCACGTCGCGCTCGCGGGCGGCACCGATCGCTCCATGGATCTGCCGCATCATCCGCTCGGGGTCCCAATCACAGACACTCAAGACGTTGGCGTCCGCGCAGCCCATCGCCACGCCGTCCTTCAGCGCCGCTTCGATCTCGCGATCCAGCGCGACCAGCTGGGGGCCGATCTGCGCGGCGTTGAACGTCGGAACCGCAACGCCGTTGATGACGCGGAAGGTCCAGATCGCATCGCGGCGCGCCTTGAAGTCCGACACCTTCCGCTCGACTGCGCGGGCCTGGGCAAAGGTGGCGGCGGTGTTCCCGCGCGCGATCGCCTGGGCCGCGGCGCTGGCGTAGTAGGGCCACCCAATCGAGTAGATCGCGGGGCGGCGGCCGGCGTTGAGGCGGCTCAACAGCGTCGAATCCCAGACATGGCGGGAAGCCACCGGGTACTCGTTCGGGTAGCTGCCGAGCTGAATCTGCCGGAACAGGTTGTTCCGTTCGCTTCCGTACACGTAGCCCCCTGGGCCGATGCTCTGGGTCGCGGTGAGCGCGATGTTGCGATTCACTCCGGGGCTGACGGTACGGGCCGCGACCTCAGCGGCGCGAAGGGTCTCGGCCAACGGGAACACCGCGTCTTCGAATGCGTAGAGCTCGCGGTACTTCTCGACGACGTACTCGTTGCACGACGCGATCGCCGGGTTGGCCAGCCAGGTCGCGCGCTGCGCCTGGTCGGCCTGGCGCGCCGCGAGGCGAGAAGGAACCTGCGCGTTGAAGTGGCGCTGCTCGGCGTCGAACGCGCGCAGGCCCGTCGCGTTCATCGACAGCGCGGTCGGCTGGTAGGTGGCCGGCTGGGCGCTGTTGCCCGCGTTGCGAAGCAGCACCGCGCAGGTCGAGTTGGCAACCCGCTGCCGCTGGCCGCACGCGGTATCGAGGTAGCCCGCCTGCTGGCAGAGGCTCAGCGTCGGCACCGCGCACAACGGCTGGGCCGGCATCAAAGGCGGGTTGGGGTTGATCTGGAGCTGAGCCCAGCCCGTTGCCGCGCTGAGCACGGCGACGAGGACGATGCTTCGAAAAGGAGTTCGCATGCGGTTTTCTTGAGCAAGCCCAGCACCACCCAGTGGCGCAGTGACTTCGAGAGGTTGCGCGGTGAAGCGCGCTCACGCCCATGGGGCGTCCCACTGGGACGTCAGCTGCGACCCACTTGCTGATCCGCGACACGCACGGCGCGCTGGGTTCGCGGTTGCACAAAGCCAAAGACGGAACCTGGGTCGCCTACGCCCAGTGGCCTTCCGCAGAACACCGAGAGAACGCGAGGCTTCGTCCCTCGGTGAACGCACCGGCGTTCGCACGAATGCGCACCTGCATCGAGCAGACCTTCGACGAGTCTGTGTTCGAAGTGACCGACGACCTTCTCGAGCACACCGTCACTCGGGAATAGACGCTGGATCGCAGTCGCTGCGTCGTCGTCAAGTCCGGCTCGGGACTCAAGGCCATCCTCGCCACGCGCCCCGCTGCCGTCATGGCCCTTGTCTACGCCAAGGTCATCGCGCTTTTCCTCGCGCGCTTGCTCGAACTTTCCGTCGAGGCGAAAGAGGATCGCCGAGTCACCAATCAGCTCGCGCTCGTTCTCGCGCTGACGCGTTGCGCGCCGATGCTCCTGTCTGTCCTGTACATGGATCGCGGCATCATCCTCGCCCAACTCGAAGAGCGCATTCTCATGATCGCCTCGATTGCCGAACGCTCTCGCAACCAACGTCGAGAACGAACCCGACTCAAGCGAGAACGGGCACCTGGCCACCTGGCCATGGGTCCTAAACCGATCGCCTATGCGACTGCAGCATGCGTCTGCCCAAATAAAACGGAGACGTCGCTGAAGGCGAGGAAGTCCGCGACGGTCAGCTCTGCCTTCTGTTTTTGAACCTGGTACAGCGAGTCCGTCTTCAGCCAGTCGCCGATCTTCGAGCTCGAATCCGTCCAATTCCCCCCAAGTGAGTTGCCGGTGACGGCGATCGTCTTCCCCGTCAATCAAGCTCGAGCGCGTCGGGGGTTGCTCAGCGGCGCAGCCGACGGGTGAGTGCCAGTAGCAGCATCGCGATCACCGACAGGTCAGCGCCGCCCGCCGCGCTGCAGCCACCGTTCACCCGCGTCGTCCGCTCGTGCGTTACCGCGTCGATGCGCGCCACGTTCATCCGCGCCGCGATTGCCGAGCCGTCAGGCCGCGTCGCGACCGCTTCGATGACGTTGTTTCCGACGTTCAGCGGGAGCTCAGCAGTGAACTGGTTGCCGCCGTGAAGCTCGGCAGTGAAGCCGTTGAGCTTGACCATCTTCGGCGTGAAGCCGTCGACGATGCCCGAGACCCAGAGGGTCGGCGTAAGCACCGACTCGTCGACGCGCGGGTAGATGAAGCGCACGCCGCTTTCCGCGATGCCCTTCGTCAGGCTGAAGGACCACGCGGTGCGCGTCTCGTCCGACACTTCCACCGGCAGCCGGTACTCGGTGTAGCCCGCGAGGTAAGCGACGACGGTGCGATTCCCCGAGTCGACGTCGAGCTGGTAGCTGCCGTCAGCACCCGTCATCGCCGACGCCAGCACCATGCCCGCCAGGTCGAGCGCGCGAACCTCGACGCCTTCCAGCGGCATCGTCTCGAGGCTGTCGGTGACGATGCCGGTGAGGCCCGTGCGGAAGAAGAGGGTGCGTTCGACGAACGCCTTGTTGCCCGCGGGGTCGATGGCCTCGACCTTGATGGTGTTCTTGCCCGAGGCGAGCTTCACGTTGACGCTGAAGGCGCCGGGCGTCAGCGCCGTGGGCGCGCCCCCATTCATCGACACCGTGAGCGACGTGACGACGCCGCGATCATCGCTGGCCGTGCCCTTCACCATCAGCTCGGCGACGTCGACCTTCGTGCCATCTTCCGCAGGGGCGAGAATCTCGACGTCCGGCTTCACCGTGTCGGGCGTGCCGCTGCCGACGAGGCCGATCGAGCCCCACACCGTCTGGTTCGCGACGACCTGGCGAACCAACGAGGCCGCGCTGTAGGTGGCCGCCGTCGCCGCGATGGTGTGCGTGCCGGCGGGCAGGGTGACCGTGTAGATGCCCGTCGCGTCGGTGGTGGCAGTGACGCCGTTGACCTTGACGGTCGCTCCCGCGATGCCGGAGTTCAGGTCGGCCGCATCGGCCGGGTTCACCTTGTAGATTTTGCCTTTGAGGGTGCCGTTCACCGGCGGCGGAGGAGGAGGCGGCGGCGGCGGAACCACCGCGCACCCTGCGTTCGCGAAGCCCGTGGTGGGCGACGCCGACATCGCGTTCGCGCTGGCCGGACCCCAGGCGCCGTCTTCCACGAGCTTGCTGGCGTTGTTCTTGTTCCACAGCTTCTGGAACGCGAGCACCGACCGCGAACCGATGTTGGCGGCGCCGTTGAAGTCGAAGTGAACGACGTCGCTGTTGCCGAGCCATGTCCACCCGCGCGCCTGAAGTGGCGTAATCCACCCCGAGTAGGAAGGGACGTCGATCGCGCGGCCGCTCTGGTGGTTGCTGAGGCCCGGAACCGCGGCGACCTGAATGCCGCACTGGCCCGCCTTCCACCACTTGTAGAGCACGTACTGCTCGGCGACCGTGCGGTACGCGCTCGACACGGTCATCGTCACCCCGCGCGCGGCGACAGTGGCGCGAAGGGCAGAAGTTGCTCCAGGGGCCAGCACCGCATGCACGCCCGAGTTCAGCGCGATGCCCGGGCCGGCGAAGCTGACCATCGTGCTCGGGGCGATGCAGTTCACTTCCTGGATGATCTGCGCCGCGAGCCCCGCGACGATGCCGGAGTTACACCCGCCGGCTTGCCCCGCGGTCAGCCCGCTGGTGATGGTTCCCATCTCGCCGTCGACGAAGTCGTCGTTGGGCTCCTGCTGGGGACCACAGGAGGCTGCGAGAAGAACCAGCGAAGAGAGGAGCGCGAGGCGGCCGTTCATGGGCGCGCAGCTTCTCTCAGCCTTCGCTGAACTGGGTTTTCACGCCCGTTCGATCGTCACCTCGCGGTGACAAGCAAACAGTCGCGTTCCGTTGTTTCGTTGGAGAACAGACCGAAGGTGAGGGTGTTCGCGCGGGGCAGGATGCGCGGCCGGTGGTAGGAGGACGCGATGGCCCGCCGCCCGTATGTCGCTTCTGGAAACGCCGACCCCGGCGCACTGCCGGTGATTGCCGTGCTCGTGATCGGCACCGCCCTGGTCGCCGGCGCGGTGCTCGGCTTCGTCTCGCAGTGGCTGAGCCTGCTGCTCATCTTTCCGCTCATCCTCGGGCTCGTCGTCGGTGGCGTCGGCGCCGCGCAGGTGAAGTCGCGCAACATGCGGATGCCGATGGCGATGCTGGGGCTCGCGCTGCTCGGAGGCGTCATCGCCGAAGGCACGCTGCACCTCGTCAAGTACTGGAACGTGCGCCGGCAGATCGCCAGCGACCTCGAGTCCGACCCGCGCGCGGCCGCCTTCCTCGCCGAGAACGGAACCCGTCAAGCGGTCGACGACGTGTTGAGCGGTGAGGACCGCCTCCCTCCGCTGCTCGGCTATCTCGAGGGCGCCGCGAAGAACGGCATCACCATCACCAAGGCTGGTCACAGCAGCTCGTCGTCGTCGGGCCCCACGCTCACCGGCCTGGGCGTCTACATTCTCTGGCTGGTGAACCTGCTGATCGTCTGCGGGGTCGCGGCGGCGATGATGGTGAGCCAGGCCCGCAAGCCTTTCTGTGAGCACTGCACGCAGTGGTACGAGCGCAACGAGCCGATCGCGCACGGCGCCGGTGACGTCGCCTCGATGAAGCAGGCGCGGCTCAAGCTCGAAGGCCAGCAGCTCGCCGAAGCCGCCAGGAGCCTCGGCACGTCAGACGGCAAGTCGTCGTCGGTGCTCGCGCTGGTCGGTTGCAGCAAGTGCAACGCGCACGAGCCGCTGATTCAGTTGACGCCAATCACCGGGCTCAAGGGCAACAAGCCGCAGACGCATGTCGTCTACGCGAGCCTCATTTCTCCCAGCGAAGCGGCGGCCCTTCGTGAGGCGGTGAAGGCCTGATGCGCGCGCGAAGCTTCGTCTACGTCTGCATCGTCTACGTCGGCGCGCTGGCTGCGGCGGCGATCACCTGCCGCGCGATGTCGACGTTGGATCCATTGGTCGCGCTCGCCCTGGCCGACGTCGCGGCGACGGTGGTCGTTTTCGTCGGCAGCCGGCGCGCCAACAACTCGAGCATCTACGACGCGTACTGGTCGGTGATTCCGATGGCGATCAGCGTGTGGTTCGCGACGCTGGCTCCCGAGCTCGGCCTTCGCGCGGGGTTGGTGCTGCTCGGCATGTTCGGGTGGGGCGCGCGGCTCACCTTCAACTGGGTGCGCGGCTGGCCGGGCCTCCACCATGAAGACTGGCGCTACGTCGACCTGCGGAAGAAGACGGGCAAGCTGTACTGGCCGGTGAGCTTCCTCGCGCTGCACTTCTTTCCCACGGTGCTCACGTACCTCGGCAGCTTGCCGATGCTTCCCGCGATGCAGTCGACGGCGGCGTTCTCGTGGATCGACGGGCTGGCGGTGCTCGTCACTGCCGCGGCGATCGCGCTCGAAACAATCTCTGACGAGCAGCTGCGGAGCTTCCGCGCGGGCAAGCCGACCGGCGCGTGCGACGTCGGGCTGTGGAAGTACTCGCGGCACCCGAACTACTTCGGCGAGATTCTCTTCTGGGTCGGCATCTGGTTGTTCGGCGTCGCCGGTGGCGCCCCTGGCTGGATGGTCGCTGGGCCGGTAGCGATGGTCGCCCTGTTCCTCTTCGCCAGCATCCCGATGGCCGAGAAGCACGCGCTTGCTCGCCGCCCCGAGTACGCGGAAAGGATCCAGCAAGTCTCGATGCTGGTGCCCTGGTTCCCCAGAAAGTAGGGACCCCCGTCAACTTCTGCTACCGGCTTGTCGCAAAAATGGCGTGCCCGGTTTCCGATGGCACCCTTGCCGTCATGAACAAACGCCTGCTGCCCCGCCTTCGCCGCCGCTTGAAGCTCACGCTCGGAGGCAAGCTTCCCGCCTTCACCGCCGACGTGTCGCCGCAGGGGTTTGCGGTGGAAGCCATGCACATCGCGAGGCCGGGCACCGACGTCTCGGGCTCCATTTCCATCCAGGGTCAGCAGTTCGACTTCACCGGCAAGGTCTGCTGGGCGAAGCAGGGCGACGTGCGCATGAGCGTGCGCGGCAAGTTCGGCGTTCGCTTCACCGGAATCGCGAACCAGTTTTTCGAGCTCTTCCAGACGACGTGGTGCGCGCCGGCGCTCTGAGGTCCGAAGAGGAACCACCCAAATCGGCGAGGCCCTTCAACGACGCCTTCGCTTCCCGGGCCCCCTGCGCCGCCAGCGCGTCCGCCCGTTCGTTGCCTTCGTTGCCGTTGTGTCCGCGTACCCACTTCCAGCTGAGCCTCAATCGGCGCGAGGTGATGGTCGCGTCGGCGGCCCGGACGCTGGCCACGATTGCTGCATCTACTTTCGCGAAGCCGTTGAGCCGCCAGTGCCCGACGCGCTTCTCGAAGTTTTCGATCAACGACTGGTTGTCCGAGAACACCGTGGCTTCGGCGCCTTCCGGAAGCACGGCCAGCGCCTCGGCGACCGCGCGGTACTCCATCACCTTCGCGAGCGTGTCGAGGGCGTGCCCGTGCCCTTCCAGCGGTGCGCCCTGGGGCGTCTTGATGAAGTACCCCCACCCGCCTGGGGCGCGGTCACCCGCCTTACACGAGCCGTCGGTGTAGCAGAGGTACATCGGGAATCGCCGCCCTCACCGCGACCTCTTACCACCGGGTGCACGGGTGCGCCCTGGCCCAAGCGAGGAGGCGCTCACTGCCAGGGTCTCAGGGCGTCTTCCCATTCGGCCCTCATCGCCTTGAGCGTGGCCCTTGGGATGCGATCGTCTCCGCGCGCGCGTTCGAGAGTTTCGCGCATCGCAGACGCGATTGCCCTGACAGTTTCTCGCGGCTCAGCGACCCGACAGAGCTCGGTTGCGAAGCGCAGGAGCTCGTCAGGCGCTGGGTAGTTGCGGTCGCCCTTCGCAGTGAGCTTGAGCGCCATCGTCCGGTCGGTCACCGGCTCACCTCCGCGGTCGTAGGGGTAGATGGTGGTGGTCACGACATCGAACACCGGCGCGAGCCATCGGCGCTGATCGTCGTAGAGCACGCCGAAGTTCTTCAGGTGTGCGTCTCCGTTGCGCACGAGGACGCTGAGCGCCAGCTGGTCGAAGAAGCCAGCCAGCGCCTCGTCGGGGGCGGAACAGAAGAGCGAGATGAGCCGGGTGACGTTTTCATAGCTGCCCCGGTACTTGCGATCTGACAGCGCACCCCCCACGCGCAGGTCGAGGAGCGCAGCGAGATCCTCGAAGCCCAGCCGGGTAGGGCCCTTCAGATCGAAGCGATCGATCAACAGCAGCGTTCCATCGTCCGAGAGCTCATGGCGTGGCACCGCGAGCCCAGCCCGGTAGGCGACCTCGAGGCAGAGGAACTCGTTCGCTGCGAGTCCGGGGTAGCCGGCCCCCCCCGCCTTCACCAAGACGTTGGGCGCCGGGATGGTCGTGCGATCGGGCACGAGGATCTTGGGTTGCACCCCCGAGAGCCCTGAGCCCGACGACAGGTACGCGTCGACCAGCGCTGCGAAGATGCGACCGCCCCTGCCTGAGCCCTCGCTCAACAGGCGAGCCCGGCTCACCTGTCTGGGTTTCGGTGACCGCAGCGACGTCGGTTCGCGGTAACCGAGGCGGCCAATGCCGTTTTCCCCGATGAGCGCGAGGAGCTGCATCTTCGTCGGTGGCGTCTTCGGCGAACGCTCACGAAGCTGCGCGAGAAGAAAGCCCTCGGGCAGGTTCATGTCCATCACCGCGAAGAGCTCGTTGTCGCGGAAGCTTCGATCGTCCGGCGACATGATGAGCGAGACGGGCCGCTTGGCGGCGGGCGAATAGTCGAACTCGAACTGGCTGCGACGCGTCAGCCGGCCACTGGGCTCTTTGCCCGCGAAGACATCGAGCTCGACGACCCGCTGGCTGAAGTCGATCACCTACGCGTCCTCATGGACGTCGGGGAAGAGCTTGCGCATGTCAGCCCCGCGCAAGGCGGGCTTCTTCTCGAAGGCGATCTGGTGCCCCATCGCGTCGAGCAATCGCGCGAGTGACGAGGCGTCAACCACTTCCCCCCGTTCGAGCCGGTGAATCGTGTCGCGGCTCACCCGGGCGCGCGTTGACAGACTCAGTTGGGTCCACTCCAGCTGCTTGCGCAACGATCGGAAACGTCCCCCAAGCTCACGCATCAACAGCGCTTTGTCAGCCATGTCGGACATCTTGCCTGAACAATGTCCGACTTGTCATGCAGACCTCGGGAGTGCGACCCTGCGGCGGTGGGTCACGACCTGCAGCGCGAGGCGAGGAAGCCGGTCGCCGTCTGAAGCTCGAGGTCTGCGACCAGCAGCCCTTGCTGGCCGTACGGCTGCCACGCGTCGGGGCGGGCGATCGCTGAGGTGGTCGGCGAGCCAGCGCTCGCGTAGTTCACGCTCGCGACGTCGCAGGTGTTCTCAGCCGCACGGCACAGCACGGCGGAACACTCACGGACACGTCTGCTCGAAGGTCCAATCGAGCTTCGCGGTCTCGATCGCCGCGCTCAGAATGATCTTCCCAGCATGGCAGAGGACGCCGCCCGTGCCGCCGACCTTGAAGTCCATCAACTCGAGGTCGGTGGGGAGGCTGGGCTGATCGCGGCCCGCGACAAGCACTTCGACCCCCGCGGTGGGCGACGTGATGCGACCTGCGCCACCGACCGCGAGCGTGCCGTCCTTCAGCAGCCAGGCGAGCATGAACCTGGGCGACAGCGTCGTGATTTTGTCGGGCGCCGCATCGCCGAGCCGCTGCGTATCCGCATCGACACAGATGACGGGCGCGCAGCTGAGCTCAGCGGCCAGGCGCACGCTGCCGGACACGACGTCTGAGATCGCAGCGACCCGAATGGTCTGAAGCCGCTCGGCCGCGCCGGACTTCAGCCGCAGCGTCGCGACGCCCGGCTTGATCGCGCGGACGCTGTAGTTCTCAGGAGCAGACGTGATCTCGACGATCCCCGCGGGCTCGGCAGTGATGACCATCTTGCCAGTGACGATCGCACCCTTGCTCATCGGCTGTGCCTTCCACGCGAAGTTCGCGCCGGGGAACACCGCGTTCGGGCCAGGGCACGCGTAGTCGCGGTCGCAGGTGAGCGCGATCGCGTCGATGGTGACGAAGGTCACCTTGGTGGAGTCCACGAGCACCGTGCCGTCCTTCAGGCGCGCGGTGACGGTGAGCGTGAACGTGCCTTCGACGAGCCCCGTGACGCTGAGCTCCGTGCCGGTGATCGAGGTGCTGCAGCCGCCTTGATCGCACGTCGCGTCAAGCAACGTCTCGATGGGCGAGAGAACGCCGGCGAACTGGCAGCGCACCGTGGTTGTTTTGCCGCTCAAGCTCAGCGGCGTCGCGAAGGTTGCGCAGTTGTATTGCCCTTCCTCGGCGCGGAAGACCGTCACGTAGGTGGCGTCGCCGAGCCCCGAGGTGCTCGCGTAGAGCGTGAGGTTCGCGCGCTCGCCCGTGTTGGCGTTTCGGTACTCGGTGAAGGGCTCGGAGCCACAACCGGCGGCGACGACAGCAATCAAGAGCAGGTGCTTGGTCATGACAGTCAACCGTAGCAAACGTTAAACCAGCCTTTCTCATCCGGAGCGAGCCACCGGGTGTGCAGACCGATGCACACCGCTGCGCAGCGCTCGCCAGGGGGTGGGTTCCCTACTCGCGCGAGACCTCGACCCCGTCCCACGCGCCGCTCAGCAGCGTCTTCAGCTGCGCCGGGCTGACCTCGATCGCGCCGGTTCTCGAGAGGGGGTCGGCGATGACGTAGTTGCCGTTGGGCGCCTTGCCCATCACGGTGACGAAGTGGCCGCCCGGGTCGCGGTGGTTGAGGTAGTCGCCCGCGGCCGACTGGCTTTTGCCCCACGCGCTCCAGGTGGTGCCGCTGCCGACGATCATCGGGTGGCCGGCGGCGATCGCGGCGTCGATCGCCTCGACCGTGAGCGGGCGCACCGTGGTGGCGACGCCGCCGTTGGCCTCGATCGCCTTGACCAGCTGCCCGTTACCGGTGTTCTGGGACTTGGTCGAGTCGTAGCCGAGCGCCGCGTCGCGCATCGCGTCGATGGTCTTCTCTGCGTCCGCCGGCGACGGGTGCGGCAGCAGCCCGAGCGCGCCCAGCGCCATCGCCACCGAGGTCGGCCCACAATCCGAGTACCCGAACGGAGCGCCCTGCGCGCTGTTCCACTCAGTCGGGCCCCACTGGCTGAGGAAGTTCTGGTTGGCCTCGGCGACGCTCGTCGCGGTGCCGAGCTTCGCGGGCGGCGCGAGGTCGGCGCCATCGACTCCGCGGACGTAGAGCATCCCGTCGGCGGTCGCGAGCACGTAGCCTTGATCGAAGTTCTGGCGCACCGAGCCGTCGGGCAGCGTCTGGGCGGCGCTGGTCGGCAGCCCGAGCTGATCGCGGTTTGCGAGCGCGGGGCCAGAAGCAACCGGTGCGACGAGCGGCCGTGGCCCAGCCAACGCCGAAGCAGTCGACGCGTCGATGGTGCCCGTCTGCGGCAGGCCGTTGTCCTGCTGGAACTGCTTCACCGCGGCCTCGGTCTTCGGGCCGAACGCCGTGCCATATCCGCCATTCTGGGTGAACGCGGCGTCGACGTAGCCCATGCGCATCAAATCATCCTGTAGCTGCTTCACTTGCGCCGGCGTCCCGCCTCCCTTCGCCAGGCCCACCAGCGCGCCGGCGTTCGGATCTCCCACGGGCGCGCCAGGGTAGGTGGTGCCGGGGACGATCGGCGCAGGCGGCGTCTGGGGCCCGAGCGCCGCCACCGTGGCCGCGTCGATCTTCCCCGTCACCGCCAGCCCCTTCTCGGCCTGCAGCTTCTTCACCGCCGCCTCGGTCAGCGGCCCGAACGTGTTGCCGTAGCCGCTGTTCGACGCAGCCGTCGCCGCGAGGTAGCCCATCCGGATCAGGTCGTCCTGCAGTTGCTTGATTTGCGGGTTGCGCCCGGTCGCGCCTTTCGCCAGCCCCAGCAGCGCGCCCGCGTTCGGGTCGCCCAGCCGCTGCGTCGGGGCGGCGGAGAACGAGCTTCGGGTCGAGGCCTGCGGCCGGCTCGGCGTGGTAGCCCGTGTGGTCGACGAGGGGACAGCGTGACGAACGGCGAGGGCGCGAATCTGCATGGCGGCTCCGGGACAAGTGCGGCAGTCCTTTGGTTATCCGCACCACGCAGGCCCAGGCTTTTCCCAAAACCGGGAGCCCGCTTTACAAACCTGTGGCCACCGCCCTACGGCGCGAACAGCTTGTCCGTCCACTGCACCGCTTCGCGATATGCGGCCGCGACCGCCATCTCACTGAGCCCCATCGTGCCGGCGAGGTAGCCCATCTTGCTCCACTCGGCGTGCTCGACGGCGATGACCGTATTGAGCACGGTGCCCAGGTGCCCGGCGCGGTCGAGCAGCGCGGCCCGCAGCGGCCCAACGACGGAAAGCTGGGCCAGCGTCTCGGCGATCGGCTTGCCCGTCATCACGTCGAGCAGTGAGAGCATCCCGAGCAGGAACAGCTCGAGCTCGTTCGACCCGGGCCGGCGCTTCAGCTCGAGCTGCTCGCAGAACCGCGCGCGAACGAGCGAGGTGACGACGAGCTCGGGAGGCAGGTTCTCCCCCAGCCCCGACGCCGCCAGCACCGCCACCCACTTGCGAAACGGCTTCTCGCCCAGCAGCACCAGCGCCTGCTTGATCGACGTGACCTTCTGGAACCAGCCGAACATTGCCGAGTTCAGGTACCGCAGCAGCTTCACGGACAACGAGACGTCCTGCTTGATGACTTCCTGAAGCTTCATCACGTCGAACGCGGGATCATTCGCGAGCTGAATCAGCCGCAGGTAGTTCACCTTCACCGTCGGGATCTCGCGCGCCGAGAGCATCTGCGGCCGGGCGAAGAAGTACCCCTGCACCAGCGAGTAGCCGCAGGCGACCGCCTCGGCGTAGTCCTCGGCAGTCTCGACCTTCTCGGCGAGGAACTTTCGCCCGAGCCGGGCGTGCCGGGTGACGACCGCGCGGCGCTCGGGCGGCGGCGTCGCCAGGAAATCAATCTTGATGATGTCGGCGAAGTCGATCAGCGCCTCGTAGCCAGGCCGAAACACGAAGTCGTCGAGCGCGATCGTGAACCCCGCCTTGCGCAGCGCCCGGCACGCCGCGATCACCTCGGCGTCCGGCTCGACGGTCTCGAGGATCTCGACGGTGGTGCTGCGGGGCGGCAGCGAGTGCAGCAGCCCGCCCACCAACACGTCTCGGGTCACGTTGAAGAACAGCTTCCGGTTGCCCGCCAGCGCCTCGAGCCCGAACACGTTGAGCGCGTCATGAATGGTGCGGGCGCTCGCCCAGTGGGCGTCAACCTTGGGGAACGCGTTGTTCGGCGTGTTGCGGAACAGCAGCTCGTACCCACTGACCCTGAGCTTGAGGTCGAAGATCGGCTGCCGCGCGACGAACAGGTCGTGGGGGAAGTCTCGGCCTGCGATTGCTTGTGCTGGAGCTTTCACGGTCAGAATGGGTAGCAGCGCCGATGCCACGCTCAGGGCCGTGGAATCCTTGCGCCGTCACGAGGTCGACGGCGACCCGGGGCAGGTCTTCGACCCGGGTCACCCCCGACAGTTGGGCGGCGCATGGCACTGGCAGCAGGTGGTTTGCGGAAGGGGGTGCCCGTCACAGCTCTGCGAGCCGCAGGTGCGACTCGCCGCGTTCGCGCTGCACGCGAGCGTCGCGATGCCGATCGGCCGGGTGTCGCCCCCGCGATCGGCGATGGTGCCGCCGCCCACTGCGCACGAGGCGGCGATCAACTCCGCGTCCGCAGCGTCCACGGCGTGCTGACGTCGAGCGCCACGGCCTCTGCGCGAATCTGCCGCGCCTGCGCTGGTGTGGGTGGGGTCGACTGCCTCAGGGGGCTGCAGCATCGATCGCGCCGCGCAGCAGGCTCGCCGGGTACTTCGCCCGGAACTTCGTCGCCAGCGACTTCGCTTCGTCGGCGCGGCCTTCGCCGGCGAGCGCCAGCACCTGCAGTGCCATTCGTTCTTCCGCGAGCAGGCCCGAGGGGTAACGGCGCTCGTGCTCGGCGAGCGCGCTCAACGCACCCTTCGTGTCGCGGCGCGCCATCGCGGAGCGCGCCTGCTCGAGGAAGCTGCGCTCTTCACCGAGCGTGTCGACCGCCACACTCTTCACAGCACGCGGAACCACGGCGGGCTTCACGACCTCAGGCGCTGGCACGACCACGGGTGCCGGTTCGACCACCCGCGGCGTGACCACGACCATCGGCGCAGGTATCGAATGCGGCACCACCACGGCGTGAATTCCCGCGCCGACGGCTCCACCGACCGCGAAGGCCGCGACGCCGACCCCGACCACCAGCTTCGTGACGGCCGCCGTTCCCCACGCCACGGTTCCAGCCGAGATCTTCGTCGCGACTGTGCCTGTGCTCAGCCCGCCGTCGCCAGCGCCTCCGCCTCCACCTCCACCAGCACCGCCCAAGAAGAGATCGCCTGAGATCCGCGCCAGCATTCGCGCCTTCAGCGCAGCCGACGCCGCCGGCGCCGCGCGCTCGACGTCCAACAGGTTCTGCAGCTCTTTCGGAAGCGGGTCGAGATCGTCAGGCCCCATCACGCGCCTCCTTTGAGCCTGGCCACGGCTTCCGAAAAATCCCTTCGCGCCAATCGCAGCCGGGAGTAGGCGGTGTTGAGTGGAAGCTCGAGCGACGCCGCAATTTCGGGGATCGCGATTCCATCGATGTCGTGCATGACGAACACTGCGCGGCGCTCGATCGGAACTTCTTCCAGCGCCTTGCGCACGAGAAGGCGGGCCTGCTTCTGGGCCACCGCTTCGTCCGGCGCGATCGCGTCATCCGCAGAGTCCGCTTCTTCATCGGACACCTCGCGATGCTGATACGCGCGCTGCCGGGAATCGGAAGCCACCCGGTACGCGATGCCGAACAGCCAGGGTCGTAGGGGCCGCGTCGGGTCGTAGTCCTTCAGCTTTCTCCACGCGGTGATGAAGACGTCGTGGCAAAGGTCTTCGCGGTTCGCATCGCGCACGCCCAACCGGCGCAGCGTGTTCCAGACGTAGTCGAATTCCGCCTTGTACAGGCGCTGGAACTCTTCCGGCGGAAGGCTGAGCGCGACCTGCATGGCGGGCGCTATCTACGGCAGCCTCTGCTCGAAGGCACGAAACGCCAGCGCCACCCCAATGCCACCCGAGATCAGCGGGCTTCGCCACACCGCCGTCGGGCTCTGCTGAACCACCGTGAGCGCCGTGTGCACCTGCAGCCCCGCGCGCAGCCGCAGCCGCACCCAGTCGCCCAGTGGCAGATCGAAGAATGGCTCGAAGCCGAACGACGCAGCTGGAGTCGTTGTAGAGGCCACCGAGTCCGGCACCCACATCTGCAACGCACCGAAGCGTCCCAGCAGACATCCACCGAAAAGCCAGAAGCGCAGACACACGACCGGCCCCGCGTCGATCAGCAGGCCCTGCAGCCGGCCCGCCCCGCCGCCCGTCACCGTCATCCGCGCGCCCAGCTCGAGGCGGCCCGCTGTCCAATACGCGTCCACCATTCCCGCCGGCGCCGCCGTCGGAAGATCCGCAATCGACAGCGCGCCACCCCCACCCACGTAGAAGCGGCCCCGCTCGCGCTCTGGCGAAGGGGGCTCTGCCGCAGGCTCGAGCACGACAGGCGGAGGCGGCAGCATCGGCGCAGGAAACGGCTCGAGGGCGATCTCTACCCGTGGAGGCGGAGTTGGGTCCGGCGCGGGCCGCGTGATCACCAACGGGTCGATCGCGATCGCCACCGCCAGCGCAGTCGCCGCTGCGAGCTCCGCACAGTCCTCGCTGCTCGAGACGATTTGCCGCTGACCCGCCGCCGCACCATTGGGCTCGAGCACTCGGATCTGTGCGACCAGCGACGCCCCATCGCGCGACATTCGCACCGACACCGTGCGCTCGGCGCTGGGCGAGAACGGATCGCGCCCCAGCCGCTCGGCCACCGAACGTTCCAGCGCCGCCTGTTCCGGACAGGCCAGTGCCTCGCGCGCGTACACCAGGCGGAACGTCGGATCTGCTGCCAGCGACGACGACAGGGCGACCGCGATCAGCCAGCTCACTTGCAGGCTCCGGCGACACAGGCTTTGCCTGCTGCGCAGAACGAGCAGGAACTTCCGCCTGAGCCGCAGTTGCTGGTCGAGGTTCCGCTGACACACGCCCCGAAGAAGTCGCAGCAGCCGGCGCAGTTGGAAGGCAGGCACGCGGTGCAGACGCCGTCGCGGCAGGTCTCGTTCGAGCCGCACGCCACGCACTGCTGGCCCGCCTTCCCGCAAGAAAGATCGCTGTCGCCCACGTTACAGAACGGGTCGCTGCAGCAGCCGGAGCAGGCTCCGCAGGTCGACGGGCTGCAGACCCCCCGGGAACACAGCCCGCTGCAGGGCGAACAGTCGAGGCTGCCGGCTCCACACGCGCCGGCCGATTGATCTTTGAACTGCAGGCAGCTTCCGTTCTGACAACAGCCTGAAGCACAGTCGGTGCTGTTGCAGGGATCGTCGAGCTGCACGCGGTACTCGCACGCGCCGAGCACCACCGCCAACGCGAGCCCACAGAGCATCTGCCGCATTCCGAACACCATATGTGAGGGGCGATCGACACGGTGGTGCTCTCATTTGTTCATCGGCTTCTGCGATGCGATTCCGTCACGAAAAAGAGAGTTTCTTTCGCCCGCCGTGACGGATTGGAGCCCACACCCCCAATTTCAGAAAGACACTGCGTGTTGGCAGTGCTTCCAACCAAAGGGTGGCAAACATGAAGGCGATGCTCGTGGCGATGGTGCTGGGACTTTCTGTCGTGGGCTGTGGGGGGGGCGGCAGCACGGGCCAGGGCGGAGGCGGAGGCTCGCAGACGTGCCAAGAGCAGCACGACTGCATCAACGGTTCGTGCAAGTGCACTTCGGGCCCGAAGAAAGACAGCGCGTGCTGCGATCCCGACAGCACGACGTGCACGACGAACAAGTGCGACACCTTCTGCCGCTACTGCGAGTAGACGGCGGCGGGTGAGCCTTCGCCTGGGGCGGTTTCAGTCGAGCGGAACGGTCTCGCCCTGGCTCGGGCCGTAGTGCACGGTGATCGGAAGGTCGCCTGTCCCGTCTCACGGCCTCCCTCGTTTTTCCAGACGAGGTGGGCCGCGCCCTCATAAGTTCGGCGGTGTGAAGCTTCCGAAAGCGGGCTCGACGCACGAACAGGTCCTCACCCGCATGCGGCAGATGCGCAGCGAAGACGCAAACTGGAAGGACGGCCGGACCTTCAGCCTCGTCTACTACGCAGGCGACGACGTCTCGAACCTGCTCAAGGCGGCGTACAACGAGTTCATCGCCGAGAACGGACTTTCGCCGCTGGCCTTCCCCTCGCTGCGGCGCTTCGAAGCCGAAGTGCTTCGCATCTGCGCCGACCTCTTTCACGGCGACGCGGAAGTCTGCGGGACGATGACGTCGGGCGGCAGCGAGAGCGTGCTGATGGCGGTGAAGACCGCGCGCGAGTGGGCAAAGGCGAAGGGCATCACCGCGCCCGAGATGATCTGCCCGACCACCGTGCACCCGGCCTTCGAAAAGGCGGGCCACTACTTCAACGTGAAGATTCAGCACGCAGGCCTCACGCCCGACTTCCGCGTCGACGTCGCGCAGGTCGAGCAGCTGATCAACCCGAACACGTGCCTCATCGTCGGCTCGGCGGTTCCGTATCCCCACGGCGTGCTCGACCCCATCGTCGAGCTCGCGGCCCTCGCGCAGAAGCGCGGCCTGCTGTGCCACGTCGACGCCTGCCTCGGCGGCTTCTTCCTTCCCTTCGCGCGCAAAGCGGGCCGCGACATTCCGCCCTTCGACTTCGAAGTGCCGGGCGTCACCTCGCTGTCGGCCGACCTTCACAAGTACGGCTACGCCGCGAAGGGGGCTTCGGTCGTCCTCTACAAGACGCACGCGCTGCGCAAGCTCCAGTTCTTCACCTACTCCGAGTGGCCGGGTGGCCTGTACCTCTCACCCTCGATGACGGGCACCCGCCCGGGTGGAGCGATCGCCGCCGCCTGGGCGATTCTTCACTACCTCGGCGAAGACGGTTACCTCGCGAAGGTGAAGCAGATTCTCGACACCACGCAGCGGCTGCAGGAAGGCATCGCGGCGATTCCGGGGATGAAGATTCTTGGGCGTCCGCACGGCAGCGTCTTCGCGTGGAACAGCGACAGCGTCGACGTCTACCAGCTGGGCGATGCGATGGAGGCGAAGGGCTGGAAGCTCGACCGCCAGCAGAAGCCGCCGGCGCTGCACTGCATGGTGACTCCGGCGCACGCGCCCGTCGTCGACGCTTTCCTTTCCGACCTGCGCACCTGCGTCGCGTGCTTGAAGGCGGGCGAGCCTGCGCCGGAAGGAAGTGCCGCGCTCTACGGCATGGTGGGCACGGTGCCGAAAGAGACAGCCGATGGGTTTTTGATCGACTTCCTCGACGGGCTCTACGAGGCGTGACCGCCGAACAGACGGCGCTCCTCGCCGGCATCGTCGCGATCGCCTTTCTCGTCGAGGCCGCCGCGGGCTTCGGCAGCATGGTCGTCGCGCTCACCGTCGGAGCGCTCTTCTTCCCGATTCCCTCACTGCTCGGGTGGCTCGTGCCGGTGAACCTGGTGCTGTCGGTCGTGCTGCTCGCGCGGAATCGAGAGCACGTGAACCGGAAGTTCCTCTTCTCGGCGGTGGTGCCACTGATGACCCTTGGCCTGCTGGGCGGCATCGCGCTCGCCCGCACCACCGACACGGCGTGGATGAAGCCGGTGTTCGCGGTGTTCGTCGTCGCCGTCGCGGCGCACCAGTTGCTGAGCCGGGCCGCGCTGAAGCCGCTGCCTGCGCCGCTGGCCAACGTGCTGCTCGTGAGCGCGGGGGTCATTCACGGCGTCTTCGCCACCGGCGGCCCACTGGCCGTCTTCGTCTCGAGCCGCACGCTGCCCGACAAGTCGGCCTTTCGGGCCACGCTCGCCGCGGTCTGGGTGGTGCTCAACCTGCTCTTGCTGCCTCGCCTGTGGCTCGACGGCTCGCTGGACCTTGCCGTTTCGTTTCTGATGCTCGCGCCGCTGGGCGTCGGTGCGCTGGCCGGCAACTGGATCCACCACCGCCTCGACGAGGCGCGCTTTCGGCGCGTGGTCGCCGTACTCTTGCTGGGCGCCGGCGGCACACTGCTCTACACGTCACTGAAAGCCTGATGCCCGCCCTCCAAATCGCCCTCGCCCTCGTCTTCCCCGCGGTCGCGAACTGGCTCGCCGAGCACAACAAGGCAGCGAAGGTGCTGGGGCCGGTGGTCCTTTGCTACGGCGCGGGCATTCTGTTCGGCAACGTCGGCCTGCCGCTGAACAGCAACGTCTCGATGGAAATCAGCTCGACCGCGGTGCCGGTGGCGATTCCTCTGCTGCTGTTCAGCAGCGACGTGCGCAAATGGCTCGGGCTCGCGCGGCCGCTGCTCATCTCTTTTGCGCTGGCGTGCATCTCGGCGGTCGCGGCTTCGGCGATGGTCGGCCTCGTCTTCCGCTCGCGCCACGACGAGTGGTGGAAGATTGCGGGCATGCTCGTCGGCGTCTACGTCGGCGGCACCGCGAACATGAGCGCCGTCGGCCTCGCGCTCGAGGTGAAGAACGAGACCTTTCTGCTGGTCAGCACCTCGGACGTCGTCACCGGTGGCGTGTACCTGCTCTTCCTCTTGAGCCTCGGCCAGCGGCTGCTGCTCAAGGTCCTGCCTGCCTTCGTCCCGCAAGAAGGCGCCGCCGAGCACGTCGAGCTTCCCGCCGGCAGTGGGCTCACCCAGGCAAACCTGAAGCCCCTCTTGTTGGCATTTGGACTCACCGCGCTGATTCTCGGTGTGAGCCTGGGCGTCTCGCAGCTGCTCTTCGGCGCGACGAACGCCCCGTTCGTGCTCGTCACCATCACCACGCTGGGCATCGTCGCCTCGCTTTCCGACCGGGTCCGCAACCTCGCGGGCGCCTATGACCTCGGAGAGTACGCGCTCTTCGTCTTCTGCTTCGCGGTGGGCTCGATGGCCGACGTGAGCCAGCTGGCCGGCACCAGCCCCGTCATCTTCTTCTTCGTCCTCGCGACGATGGTCCTCGCGGTCGCGCTTCACGTGCTGCTCTCTCGCGCCTTCAGGCTCGACGTCGACACCACCATCATCTGCTCGACGGCCACCATCTTCGGCCCCGCCTTCGTCGGCCCCGTCGCCAGCGCGCTGAAGAATCGGCAGCTCGTCGGCCCGGGCATCACCCTCGGGCTCGCCGGTATCGCGCTGGGCACCTACTTCGGGCTCTTCACCTCGTGGACCCTGCACGCACTTTTTCCGTAGGGGCCCCGCCTCTGTGACTAGGTTGTTGCCACCATGGCGAAGATCACAGCGACCCTGATTGGCGGCACGGGCTACGGCGGTGCCGAGCTCCTGCGGCGGCTCTTGTTTCATCCGAACGTCGAGGTCGCGCGCGTGACGTCGGTCGACAACATCGGGAAGAAAGTCGGCGACGTTCACTTCAACCTCGGCAGCGTCTCGCAGCTGACCTTCGAGCAGGTGCCCGCTGCCGAAGCGTGCAAAGGCGTCGACGTCGTCTTCCTCGCGCTGCCGCACAAGACCACCGCGAAGGTCGTGCTCGAGATGCTCGACAGTGGCTACCCGGGGAAAATTGTCGACATGTCCGGCGACTTCCGGCTGCGCGACCCAGCCGCGTACGAGAAGTACTACGGCGTCGTGCACCCGCGCCCCGCGATGCTCACCGAAGGCGCCTTCGTCTATGGCCTGCCCGAGCTGAACCGCGAGGCGATCAAGAAGGCGAAGTACATCGCCAGCCCCGGCTGCTTCGCGACCACCATCGCGCTCGGCATCTACCCGCTCGCGAAGGCCGGCCTCTTGAGCGGCCCCGTGCAGACCGTCGCCGCCACCGGCAGCTCGGGCAGCGGCGCCAACCCCGTCATCGGCACCCACCACCCACTGCGCGCCTCGAACCTGCGCACGTACAAGCCGCTGGACCACCAGCACATCCCGGAAATCGTCCAGACGCTGGGCTTGGTCGGCGCCAAAGACCTGGCGCTCGAGTTCGTGCCCGTCTCTGCGCCGCTGCCCCGCGGCATCTTCGCGACCAGCTTCGTGACGGTGCCCGCGAGCACCACCAAGGACCAGCTTTCGGCCGCCTGGAAATCGGCCTTCGCCAACGACCCGTTCATCCGCATCGTCGAAGGAGATCGCCAGCCCGAGGTCGTCGCCGTCGCGCACGGCAACTACGTAGAGGTCGGCTTCACGCTCGGCCCCGTCACCGGCAGCACCCGCCGCGTCGTCTGCTTCTCCGCGCTCGACAACCTCGTCAAGGGCGGCGCTGGCCAGTCGATTCAGGCGTTCAACGTGATGATGGGCTTCGAAGAGAAAGCGACGCTGGCCGAGCCGGGGTTGTGGCCGTGAAGGCGGGCGAATGGTTCGTGGTGAAGATTGGCGGTGAGCTCGCCAGCGATCGACACAAGCTCGCGCGCACCGTCGGCAAATCGATTCACGCGTTTCTCGAAGCGGGCGTGAAGGTCTGCGTCGTCCACGGCGGCGGGCCGCAGGCGAACGAGCTGTCGAAGCGGCTCGGCATTCAGACGAAGCAGGTCGGCGGCCGGCGCGTCACCGACGAGGCGACTCTGGAAGTGATGAAGATGACGCTCGCGGGCCAGGTGTCTGTCGACATCGCCAGCGCTTTCAAGCTCGCGCACGTGCCTGCCATCTGCACCTCGGGCGTGTCGGCCGGGCTGGTCGAAGCGGTGAGGCGCCCGCCGATGGTGGTCACCGGTGGTGGCCCTGACCCGGTCGACTTCGGCCTCGTCGGCGACGTCACCGCGGTGAACCTCGCGCTGCTCGACAAGCTCGCCTCGGCCGGCGTGGTGCCGGTGATGGGCTCACTGGGCGCCGACGCGTTTGGCAACGTCTTCAACATCAACGCGGACACCGTGGCGACGCGCGTCGCTGCGCACCTCTCGGCCGCGCGGCTCTTCCTCGTCAGCAACGTGCCCGGCGTGCTCGCGAACAAGGACGACCCGACGACGCGCATTCCGCGGCTCACCCCGGAAGAGGCGATGGCCAAGATTGCCAGCGGCGTCATCGTCGGCGGGATGATTCCAAAGGTGGAAGAGAGCCTGGCGATGCTGCAGGAAGGCATCGACGCGATTCACATCGTGGGGCTCGACCCCGACTCGGCGATTCTCGACGAGGCGCAGGACCCCGGCAGCCGCGGCACCGTGTTCGTGCGCGGCTGACCCGTGAGACACTGCCGCGCGTGACCCGTCTTCTCGCGCTGACCCTCGGCGCCATTTTCTTCTCGTGCGGCTCGACGTCGGGCGGCGGCTTCAAGGCCGTTGTTGCGTACGCGCTGGTCGGTGTGTCGGACGCGTGCATTCGCGTGCGCGCGTCACCCGAGAAGCCGGCCGGGCAGACGAAAGAGAACAGCCTGTCACTGAAGGGCAGGGCGAAAGACGGCTCGCTGCGCTTCGGCATTCTCACCGGCGACGACTGGACGGGGGCAATCACCGTGACGGCAACGCTTCACCCGGCGTGCGGCGATGCGCGGGTGCTCGCGCGCGACGTGAAATCGGCGCCAACCCCGGTGGGCGGAAAGGTGGTGACGCTCGACTTCACGCTCGTTGAGCCGGTGACGGATGGCGGCGGCGGCTTCGACGCAGGGCTCGAAGATGCCGGCCTCGACGCGGGTGTGGACGCGGGTGTGGACGCAGGCGTGGACGCAGGCGTGGACGCAGGCGTGGACGCAGGGGTGCGTTCGTGTGACGGGGGTTTTGCAGAAGTGGTGGTGGCTCCCGTGATGGGCGGCACCTGGTTCGACGTCGCGCCCTACGCTCCCAACGGCGTCTGGCTGATTGGCGCGGGTGCATTGTTCCACCGCAGTGGCGCCGGCTGGATTCCCGCGAGCGCCTCCTGCGCGGGCGAGCACCACGCCGGCTGGGCCCGCCCTGACGGCCGCGTCTACTTCGGCACCATCGGAGCGCCGCTGCGCTTCACCGACCCAGGCCCCACGCCGCAGTGCACCGAGCTTTCAGGCTCTGCCGATGCGGGCAAGGTCTACGGGATGACGGGCCACGTCGATGCGGGCCTCACCGTCGTCTACGCCGCCTCACTCGAAGGAACCATTCAGCGCCACAGCGACCCGGACGACGCGGGCTTGTTCCATCAGTGGAACGTCACCGACGCTGGCGTCACCGAGCTGTGGACCATCGCCGGGTTCGGCGACGCGATTCAGTTTGCGGGCGGCCGCAGCAATGGCACCAACGGCATCATCTTGAAGCGCGACCCTGCCACCGACCGCTGGGTGCCCGAGCCGATTTCAATCAACTCAATCGTCAACGACATCTCGGTGGTCAGCCCCACGCTTGCGTTTGCTGGTACCGAAGGCCGCGACCTTTTCCAGTGGGACGGTGCGACGTGGGTGCGCGTGAGCCAGAACCAGGTGGGCCTCGCCATCTACGGCCTGCAGGGCTTCAGCGTGTCGAACCTCTACGCCGCGGGTGAGACTGGGTCCGTGCGCCGGTGGAATGGGGTGTCGTGGAGCACCGTTGGAGCTTTCGCTGGCGGATCCAGCAGCTTCATCGCTCGAATTCGAGGCCTCGATGCCTGTGAAGTGTGGGGCGTGGGCACGGCGGGCCTCGTGTTTCGTAGCGAATAGTCCCGGCTGGGCGCGCTGGAGCACGATTGCCACGATGCCAAAAACGCGATTCGGGCGGCCCAGCCCAGCGATCGGGCTTGGCCCCAACGCTGCAGTGAACCTCTGACATGCTCCTTACAATCCTCGTCATCGTCCTGGTGCTCTCGTTGATCGGTGGTGGTGTTGGCCACTCGAAGTTCGGCTACGCGGGCTGGTCGCCGGCCGGCATCATCATCATCATCCTGCTGATCCTGCTCTTCACGGGCCGGCTCGGTTAGCTCAGTACCGTTCGCAGCAACCCAGATCCGCGCTGGCGCCCGCATCCCGCGGGCGCTGTTCGAGGTCGAGCCAGAGGTTGGTGTTGTCCAACCGCTTCGGCAATCGGCCTCGATCTACCGCCAGAGAGCCGGCCGCGAGCCGCGTCCTCGGCAAACCCGCGTCGGGCTGAAGCACATCGAACGGAGAGACGTTCTGGGCGAGGTAGTTGCCCCGCGCGTCGACGACTCCCGCATCCGCTTGCACGATGTTCAGCGCCTCGTCGAGGGGCATGACGGTCGGCACCGGGTGGTCGTGCCAGAAGTAGGTGCGGGTGTAGTT
Organism: Myxococcales bacterium; assembly: GCA_038206395.1. Classification (GTDB taxonomy): domain Bacteria; phylum Myxococcota; class Myxococcia; order Myxococcales; family Myxococcaceae; genus JAGSPQ01. The sequence continues at coordinate 26,342 of JBBRAX010000015.1, forward strand.
GAAAGGCTGGACGCACAGCGGGTTCGTGCTCTTCACCATGAACCGGGTGTTTGCCTTTCCCGAGTTGACGATGTTCCCGTCGGAAACGACGAGCGCGCCCAGACACCACAGCCCGTTCGATTCCGCCTGCGTCATCGGGTCCGCGTCGACATCGAGCGTGTTGCCACCGAGGAAAATCTGCCCGAGGGCGCTCAGCACTACCGCGCTTGATTCGCCCGCGCAGTCCGCGCGTCCCGCCCAAAGCTGGCTCGAGTAGACCTCGAGCTGCACGGAACCCCGGGCGTCCATCGCGCGGGTGGTTTTCGCGTTCACCGCCAGCAGCCTGTTTCTTTCGATCACGCCCGAGGTGGTCGAAATCTCGAGCCCCGTCGCCGTGCTGCCGCACAGCTTGTTGCCCTGCGCGCGGCTGAAGTTGTCCGTCATCTGAAAACCGCCCGGGCTGGTGTTGAATCGAACGCCGCGGCCCGAAAGCGTCGGGCCGATGTCGATGGTGTTGCCGCTGATGACGGTCGGCACCGTCGCCTGGTCGATGTCAATGCCAGTGACGGAAAGCGCGCTCGCTCCGCCGAGAATCAAGTTGTCCCGCACGGTCACCACGGTGCTCGACAGGTAGCTGTAGACGCCGGCCAGCGCCGACGACGACGTCGCCTTCGGCAGCTTGATGGTGTTGCGCTCGATCACGCCTCCGCCGCCGTTCAGGTGAATGCCGCTGCTGCCCGGGTCGAGCGGAGCGGTGAGCATCGAGCCGTCGAAGGTGCAGTCGCGCACCTGCACGTCGTTGCACTGGTCGGCCTTGATCAACCCGAAGACGCCGCCCGCCGCGCCGCCCGCCGCGCCGCCCGTCGTTCTTCCCCACGCGAAGCTGCTGCGCTCGACAATCATCGGCTGCCCGGCGCAGTTGCTCGCCTCGACGCCCACGGCCCCCGAGCTGCTCGAGACTTCCGGCATCGCCAAGCTTCGCACCGTAATCGGCCCCGACTGCGCCTCGCTGAGCACCATCGCAAAGAACCCGTGCACCGCCGACTGCTTCTGCGACCCGAGCTTCTGAATCACGCCGTCCGAGTAGTTGAGCGTGATGCCCGCGAGGTTGTTCGCGCGCGCCTTCGACGACTTCACCGTCACGTCCGACACCAGCAGCGCCTGGCAGTTCGTGCAGTCGAGAATCGAATTCGTGTCGTTGAGCGAGCACGGGCTGGTCGCCGGCAGCACGCCGTCGCTGCTGCTGAGCTCGAGCCGCCGCGTGCTGAAGCCGACCACTGCGTCATCGTCGCAGCCGTAGTCCGCCGCCTGTTCGATGTTCAGGCTTCGCAACCGCACGTCGTCGCGCGGCACCACGGCGGTGCCCGTCACCCTCACCACCGTGCCCGCGTCAGAGGCGAGCGTCGTGCGCCCCGTGTCCGACCGCACCCAGCGCTGCGGCGCGCAGACTTCGTAGCCACCGGCGATGGTGACGCGGTTCGCCGGCACCCCGTAGCCCGCTGCTGCGTAGAAGCGGTGCTGGTTCTTCAGCGCCAGCACGTCGTCCGGCTGTGCCGCCGCGAGGCCAGAGGTGAAATCACTGGAAGCAGCCAGCGGGCTCAGGCCGCCACCGTCGCCATCATTCGCGAAGTACCGCGTCGGCACCGCGTCCGGCAGACACAGGCCCTGCGTGCACCACTCGCCCACCTTGCAATGACACGCCGTGGTGCAGAGGAAGGGGCTGGCGCCGCCGTCAGACCTCGCAGTCGGCCGCGCCGCGCACAACCCGACGAGGCACATCTGGGCGGAAGGACAATCGAGGTCGGTGCCGCACGTTCCCTTCGGCACGCACTGGCCGGCAGCGCAGGTCTTGAAGGCGCCCGCGCAGTCGGACTCCATCACGCACTCGGGCACGCAAGCGTTCTGCATGTCGCACTTGAAGCCGCCGGGGCACATGAAAGAGCCATCGCACGACGCGCGGCAGATGTTGGCGGCGCACTGCTGGCCCGTGGGACACCCCGCGGTGCACGGCGTCACGCACGTCTTCGTCGCGCTGTCACACGCGCGCCCGCCCGAGCACACGACCGTTGGGGAGCACTGCGGCGCGCAGAGGTTGTTGTCGCACCACTCATTGAGCGCGCACTGCACGTTGGTGGTGCACGGCGTACAGCCCGCGCCGACGCAAAGCGGGCCTCCATCGGGAAGCAGCGGCGGCTGGCCCGCATCGACCTCGGGGACATCCGTCAGCAGCACCGCGCCCACCGTCGCTTCCTTCATCGCCAGCACCAGCACGTTGAACACCCGCGCGCGGGTGTAGCCGTTGCGTGTCGCGGTCAGCGTGTAGAGCCCTTCGGGCAGCGCCATGAACTTGAAGAGGTTCGGCTGGGTCACCACGCCTGGAATCGCCATCGACACCGCCGACTGCGCGGCGATGGCCGTGTCTTCGAGGTCGCCGGAAGCGGGAGAGAAGACGAAGGTGCCCGAGATGGCGCCGGTGCCGGGCGGCTCGGTGCTCACGCTCAGCGTGGTGTCTTTGAACGCGTAGTCCTCGCCCGATCGCAGCACGACCGTGCCCAGCGCCTTCGGCGTGTAGCCCTGGCGGTAGATAGAGAACTGGAGCGGGCCGGAAGGCAGGTTTGGCAGCGTGAAAGAGCCGTCGTCCGCGGTGACGGCCGCGAAAGGACCTGCGGGCACGTACACCGCCGAGCCACCCAGGCCAGTGCGAACGCCCGGTTTGTCGGCCAGCAACACCCGGCCGCGCACCGCCGCGTTCTCGGCCAGCACCACGTCGCCCATCGCGACCTGCTTCAACCGCCCCGTGCTCCAGTCGGACAGCTGTTCGATTTTCTGCAGGTCGATGACGCCGTCGCCGTCGGAATCGAAAGTGAAATGGAGCAGCCCTTCGGTCTGCTCGATCGGCTCGAGCCTGAAGGTGCCGGCCTGGTTCGCCGTCGCCGACAACCCCGCGCCAATCAACGTCACCACCGACCGCGCCGCGGGCTTCAGCGTCGCCTGGCCCGGCACCGCGTAGACCGCGCGCCCCGAGATGCTCCCCGGCCCGGGCTCGGCAGGCAGGGTGAGGTCGCGCGAGCAACCGGCGAGCAAGAGACAGAGAACCAACCGCTTCATCTAGAAGCCTCCCGACAACACCGCGAAGCCACCGTGCGGCCCAGCGCCAACGCTCACCTTGAGCCCCGTGTCTCGGTACGCGTCGTAGCGATGCGGGTCGTCGCCCACCACCCAGAACACCACCGCCGCCACGCCCGCCACCGCGGCGACGCCAGCGAAGACGCCCGTCAACAACTGGTAGTTCTGAAGCTCCTGCTTCACCTGCACCAGCTGTGGCCGCTTCGTCTCGTCGCCCGCTGCCACCTGCCCGCGCAGCTGAAGAAAGCTGCCTTCCGTATCACCCGAGCCGTACAGCGAACCCGTGCGCGCCTCGAAAGCGATCGCCGCCGCGATGGCGCCGGCCGCGACCGCCGTGGTGAGCCACGCGCCAACCCGCAGCTTCAGCTGCTTCGCTTCGTACGCCGCCACGAAGTCGGGGCTCGGCACCATGCGCACCGACTCTTCCGTCAGCGCGCCCGCAGTGATGCGCACCTCTTTCTGCCAGGCGACGAAGCCTTCTTTCTCGAGCTTCAGGTAGTGCGGCCCGCCCGCGACCTCGAGCCGGCCCGTCAGCGGCGTGGTGCCGACCGTGACGTCGTCGACCTTGAGCACGGCCCCCTCTTCGGAAGCGCGCACCACCAGCGTGCCCGACCGCTCTTTCAGCACCACCGCGACCAGCCGGGCGACCGCGGGCGACACCTTCGCGAGCAGGTCTGCCTCGTCGCTGCCCTTCACCACTTCTGACGCCTCGCGGCTGCGCGACTTCTGGTTCAACAACACGAGCTCGAGCGTGTACGGCTGCGCTTCCTTGCCCTCGAACTTCGTCACGCTGCCGGTGACGAGGTAGTCGAACCCCAGGTCGATGGTCGCCGCGCTGCAGGCCTCGTCGGCGCAACCCATCAGCTGCTTCTGGCGATCCATCGACAGCTGCTCGCGCACCTGGCTCGCGCTCGTCACCTTGAAGGCGCCCATGCGCTGCAGCTCGTTCGATACCACTCCCGCCAACGCCGTCGACAGCGCAGCGAGCGCAGGCGGCGAGTTCAGCTCGGCCACTCCGACGTGCGACGGTTCCGCGGCGCAGGTCAGCGCCACCACGACAGACAAGGCGATCACTTTTGGGTCTTCTCCCCTACAGCCAGCGGCGCAGCTGAAACGCCAGCCACGATAGCAGCCGTTCGCCAATCGGCCGCTCGCGCATCCACTCGCGGGTGATGCGCCGGCAGTGGGCGAGGTCTTCTTTGAACATCCTTTCCACCGCCTCGGCGAACGTCGCGTCGTCGATGACGGCGTTCACCTCGAGGTTCTGCCGCAGCGACAGCGAGTCGAGGTTCGCGCTGCCGATGGTCGACCAGCGCGTGTCCACCACCGCGGTCTTGGCGTGAAGAATGCGGCCTTCCCACTCGTAGACCTCGACGCCCGCTCGCAACAGCCGCTGGTACAGGCCGCGCGCGCCCCACAGCACGAAGGGCACGTCGGTGCTCGCAGCGAGGATGACGGCGACGCGGATGCCGCTTCGGGCGGCCTTCGACATCACCTTCACGATTTTGGCCGGCGGCAAGAAGTACGCGTTGGTGAGGAAAATCGTCTTCTCGGCCGAGGCCATCGCGGTCAGGTACGCGGTGCGAATGTCTTTGCGGTCTGATCGAAACGCGTTGCCGATGACCCGCACCCTGCCCGGCAGGAAAGACGGCCGCACGTAACGCTTCTCGTCCAGCGATGCGCCCCGGTACCGGCGCCAGGTGTCGAGGAAGAGGCGCTCGAGCTCGATGGCAGCGGGGCCTTCGAGCCGCACGTGGGTGTCGCGCCAGCCTTTGCCGCCGTGCTCGACCGCCGCGTACTCGTCGCTGATGTTGAGGCCACCGGTGAAGCCGACCTCGCCGTCGACGATCAGCGACTTGCGGTGGTTGCGCCGCTTCAGCCGCGCGATGACCCGGCCGATGCGCCCCAGAAAGTTCACCGGCTGAAAGTTGAGGCTGCGCACCCCGCTCAACGACAGTTCGAGCAGGAACTCTTCCGACATCACCGAGCCCCAGCCGTCGAAGATCAGATTTACTTCGACGCCGTTCTGCGCGCGCTCTTTCAGCGCCTTGGCGAACCGGCGCCCGGTGCCGTCGTCGCGAAGAATGTACGTCTCGAAGCAGATGGTCTTCTTCGCTGCCGCGATCGCCGCCAGCATCGCGGGAAACGCCTGCAGCCCGTCTTTCAGCAACGCGGCACGGGTGGTGCCGACCGCGACCTCGGCGAAGGCCGGGTTTGAGACCGTCACGGTATTCCGATGCCTGCGTCAGCCGCGTAGCACGCACCGTTCGTCCGGTCGCAGACGCGGTTGTTGTCGCACACGACGTTCAGACAGCGGTTGGTCGAACCCGCGCACCCCGAGAGAAGAAGAAACGCGAGCGCCGCCGGACGAAGGGAAAACATGCTGCCGCCCTCTTACACCGGCCCGGCAAACGCGGCGACCAACCGTGCGTAGAGGCCGCCCGCGGCGAGCAGCTGCGCATGCGTACCCGACTCGACACAGCGGCCCGCGTCCAGCACGTGAATCAGGTCGGCGCGCTGCACGGTCGAGAGGCGGTGCGCGACGACCAGCGTGGTGCGCCCGGCCATCAGCGCGTCGAGGCCCGCCTGCACCTCGCGCTCGGAGCCCGCATCGAGCGCGCTGGTCGGCTCGTCGAGAAGCAACAGCGAGGGTCTTCGAAGAAAGGCGCGCGCGAGGGCGAGCCGTTGCCGCTGCCCACCTGACAGCTGCGACCCGCGCTCGCCCACCTGCGCCTGCAGCCCCATCGCCTGCACGAAGTCTTCCGCATGCGCCTGCTTCAGGGCGACCCAGAGCGCCTCGTCTGTCGCGCCGGGCACTCCGAGCAGCAGGTTCTCTCGCACCGAGCCCGACAGCAGCACCGGCTCTTGCGGCACCCAGGCCAGCTGCGCGCGGATGGAGGCGCGCGAGAAGGACCTCAACGGAGCGCCGTCCCACGTCGCGCCTTCCGCGTCGACGAAGCCCAACAGCACCCCGAGCGCGGATGACTTTCCGCCACCAGATGGGCCGACCAGCGCGGTGAGCTTGCCCGCCGGCACGTCGAGGGTGAGGCCGTCGAGCCCCAGGCGCCCGTCGGGGTACGTCACCCGCACCGCGGCGAAGCGGACGCCGGCTTTCAGCGGTTGGGCAGTGGCTCCTTGATCGCGCTCGGGCACTGCGTCGAGCACTTCGAACAGCCGCCCGCTGGCCGCGACGCCCTGCGAGACGAGCGAGAAGGTGCCCGCCAGCGCCTTCAGCGGTTGGTACATCAAGAGCGCGGCCGCCAGAAAGGACACGAGGCGCGAGGCCAGCGCCGGCTCGTTCGCGATCGCCTTCGTCCCGACCGCGACACAGACCGCGACCCCCAGCACGCCGAGGACCTCGAGCGAAGGCGTGAAAGCACCGCGGATGAAAAGCGAGCGCTTCATCACATTCAGGTAGCGCGCCTGTTCCGCGTCGAAGCGCTGCAGCGCCAACGGCTCGGCGCGAAAGCCCTGCACCACGGGCAGGTTGTGAAGCTGTTCGGCGGTGAGCTGGGTCAGCTTTCCCAGCGACGCCTGGCTGCCCGTCGCCGTCTTCTTCAGCGCCTTTGCAAAGCGAGAGACGGGCAACACCATCAGCGGCAGCACGACGAACGCCAGCGCGAAGAGCCGCACGTCTGTGTAGAGGCAGACGCCCAGCAGCGCGAGCACCTGGCTTGCGTCTTTCGCCCAGCTCGACAGCGCCTGCCCTGCGGCGAGCTCGACCTGCGCCACGTCAGAGGTGAAGCGCGACAGCAGATCGCCCGAGTGCCGCGTCTCGTACCAGGCCGGCGGCAGCTGCAGCAGGCGCCCGTAGAGGTCCTTTCGCAGCGCGGCGAGCCCCGACTGCGCAGCCCGCTGCATCCACCCCGCGTGGAGCCAGGTCGCCACCGCCTTCACGGCCGCGACCGCGACCAACACCAGCGGCAGCTGCCACTTCTGCGCGTCGTTGCCGGTGCCGACCACGAGGCCTTCCAACAACGGCCCCAGCAGCCACGCCCAGACGCCCGCCGCTGCAGCCGCCACCAGCGACGCCCCGATGGCGCAAGCGACGGTCATCCGCTGGGGGCGGACGTACGCGAGCAGCCGGCGCCATGAAGGAATGCTTGGGGTCACGATTGCCCGGGCGGGAGCCTGCGTTATATGTGCGCGCGCCCAATGACGAAGCGCGACTACTACGAAGTGTTAAGCGTCGAGAAAAGCTGCGACGGCGCCACGATGAAGTCGGCGTTTCGAAGGCTGGCGATGCAGTACCACCCCGACCGCAACGCCGAAGCCGGCGCGGAAGAGAAATTCAAAGAGGCCTCAGAGGCTTACGAGGTGCTGTCGGACCCCGACAAGCGCGCCCGGTACGACCAGTTCGGTCACCGCGGCATGGAAGGGTTCGGGGGTGGGGCGGGCGGCTTCGGCGGCAACGTCAACATCAACGACATCTTCGGCGAAATCTTCGGAGACATCTTCGGGCAGCGCGGCGGCCGTCAGCGCCAGGCGCGCAACCGCGGCGCCGACCTTCGCTACAACCTCGAGATTTCTTTCGAAGAGGCGGCCTTCGGCGCCGAGGTCACGGTCAAGATTCCGCGGCCGAAGCGCTGCGACGTGTGCGACGGCACGGGCTCGAAGACGAAGCAGACGCGCCAGTGCCCGACCTGCGGCGGTGCGGGCGAAGTGCGCTTCACCCAGGGCTTCTTCGCGGTCGCGCGCGCCTGCAGCCAGTGCAGCGGCAGCGGCACCATCGTCTCGGACCCCTGCAAGAACTGCAAAGGCAGCGGCAAGCTCGAGAGCGAGACGAGCCTGCAGGTGAAGATTCCGGGCGGCGTCGACGCGGGCACCCGGGTGCGGCTCGCCGGCGAAGGTGAGATTGGCGAGCACGGGGGACCTGCGGGCGACCTGTACGTGGTCGTGCACGTGAAGGAGCACCCACTGTTCGTGCGCGAAGAGAACGAGGTGCTCTGCGAGGTTCCGATTTCGTTCACCCAGGCGGCGCTGGGCGCGCAAATCGACGTGCCGACGCTCGACGGCAAGGTGAAGATGAAGATTCCCCAGGGCACGCAGTCGGGGAAGGTCTTCCGCCTCAAGGGCAAGGGCATCCCCCACCTTCACGGCAGCGGCCGCGGCGATCAGCACGTGCGCGTCACTGTCGAGACGCCCACCGAGCTCAACAACGAGCAGCGCGAGATTCTCGAGGCGTTCGCCAGGGCGTGCGGCGAAGGCGTGAACCCGCAGTCGAAGAGCTTCTTCGAGCAGGTGAAGAAGCTGTTCGGTTAAGCCGCCTTCGTCAGCTCGGCAGCACGAATTGGTTCGTCGCGCGGTTGAACTCGGGCGGCATCTGGTCGGCGCCGAAGCCGAAGTCATCGTAGAGCTGCTCGAGCAACCGCCACCCACAACGGTCGGGGGTCGACTTGAGCTCTGAGAAATCGATCAACAACGGCGGAGGCTCGAGGTCCGCGTTCGCCTCGCCCGCGGGGGTGAGGTGGTAGCCAGCCGAGTTGGGAGAGTAAGGCTTCAGGGTCCACGTGGCGATTCCACGCAGCGACGTTGCGAGCAGCACCTGGGGTGGAGGTCCGGACGCCGACGTTTCGGCCAGCAAGGGGTACAGGCGGCACACCGAGAGAATGAGCTCGGCCAGCACCCACGGGTAAACCTCGCGCGCTTCGCCCTGCCACTGAAGACGTTCAAGTGGCACGGAGAAGACGAGGTCACCTTTCTTGTCGATCATCAATTGATGCGTTGGAAAGTCCGCCTTCCAGATCGCCACGCCTGACTTCACTTTCAGGGTGTGAAAGCGCCCGCTGAAGTTCCAGCCCATGGCCCGGTTTCCGGAAGACTCTGGCGCACGCAGCAACGGCTCGAGCTGTGGACTGCGCAGGTCCAGCTCGAGCGGAAGGGAAGGGGCGATGAAGACGAAGAGTCCGCTATCGGCTCGGTCGTTTTTTTCGCGCGGCGGGCCGCGCAAGCCTGCAATCGCCTCTTCTGCTTGTCCGGGTCTTTCGGGCTTCGCTTTCGAGAATCTCTCGCGCAGCTCATCAAGCGAAAGCGGTCGCAGGCGCGCACCGACGCGGATGACGTAGCCGCGCATCGACTTTTCGAGGAAGGCGTACGGGCCGCGCCTTCCGCGGTCGACTTCGACACACAGCAGACCGTCGTTCACGACGACGCGCACCTCTTCGTTCGTTGGTGACGGCTCGACGCGCGACACCAACGCATCGTGGAGTCGGCTGCGCGCCGCCTCCGGGTTCGGGACGGTTTGCATCGAAACGGCAACCCCTGCTTCCTCGATGACTCCAATCCAGACTTTCCCGCCCTCGGTGTTCAGCAATGCAGCCACCTCGCGGGCGACGTTCGCAGGATCCTCGAGCACGTCTGCGCGCTTGAACTCGAGCTTCTGCCCTTCCTTGTCCCCGAGCGCGACCATCAGCGGCCCTTCAGGTAACTGTCGGGGTCGAGAAGAAACCGATGAATCGGCACGATGGTGCCTTTCGCATCCTCCTCGAGGCCTCCGTGCACGACGAGCGCGCGAGTGGCTTGAGCCTTTCCAAAGCGCTCGCGCACTTCATTGGGCTTTCCCCTCAACTGGCCGCTGGAGGTCACTTCGACGGCCACGCGTCCGTCGAACCGCTGGACGATGAAGTCCGTCTCCGTCACCTCCCGCGCATACGTGACGCCTTCCGGCGAGGTTGAACGCATTGCGCGCAGCACTGCGGCTTCGGTCACCTGAGCACGCAGACGAGAATCGCCCAGCGGACGCGGAGTAGAAGCAAAAGCTGTGATGAGCCCCTGGTCGACGGCATAGAGCTTCGGGCGGGCGCGACCTCCGAGCTTTCCGGTGGCCTGCGTGGCGAAGAGATCGACCCTGACGACGAGGTGGGTGTCGATCAAGAGCCCGAGCCACTTTTCCATCGAACGCTTGTCGGGCCGGTCGTCTCCCATTCTCACCAACGCCCGGCTTCTGCTCTGGCCATCGAAGATAGAACCGGAATCTTCCATTAGATAAACGAAGAGATCGCGAACCCGCTGAACATCGACTCCCGTCTGCTGGAGGTCTCGGAGAAGCGCGCGATCGGCGATGTCGATTCGGACGCGCTGGCGAACCTGGGCCAGCGATTGATTGTGAACGTGTTCCGGAAAGCCGCCGAAGAACAAGAAGGCTTCGAGCGGGTTCGGTAGCCGCCTCTCTGCCTGTTCCCCCGGCTCGCCCGGGCGCGCCTGAAACGCGAGGTACTCCCGGTAGGTGAGGCCCTCGAGGGTGTGTTCTTCCCACCGGCCCAGCCCTGATTCGCGCCCCTTGTCGTGAAGCAGGTGCGCAGCCGAGTCCGTGACGAGTATCCGATGCGCTTCTCGATCGACCAGCTGCTTCAGCCAGTCTGCCCAGCCCTCGACCCGCCCGACTTCGTCGAGAAGAATGGCCCGGCGATGTTCCCGAACGAAGCTCGGCGGTTTTTGCTCGAGGACAGCGCGCGGCGTCGTCACGACTGACGTCAGGCGATCGTCCGAGAAGTCGAAGTAGGTGATGTTTCCCGGAGGCCAGCCCGCATCCAGCAGGTCGTCGATGCATTGGCGCAGCAACACCGTCTTCCCCACTTGCCTCGGGCCGACCAGCACCAGGGCACGGCGGTCGGAGCCTCGTAAGCCATTGAGCACCACCGGCTGAAGCGCTCGCCGGACAGACGGTGCAGACGTGCGGGCGGCTGCGTTCGCCCACCACGGATTCAAGTCGGCCAACAGATCATCGAGCATCGGGATGTCCACTTTATCGATAAAAGTGGACATCGCAATGCACTGAACGTTTAATCAGGCCGCCTTCGTCAGCTCGGCAGAGACGTTGATCCACTGACGCAGCGCCGGGCCCGAGAGCGCGAAAGGCCGCGCTTCGATCTCGAAGCCCTTGCCGTCTGGTTCCGCCGTGCAGCGCGTGACCGAGACCCACAGCGGGAACTGGCCCTGCTTCGCGTCGATGTGAAGCTCCTGCAGGAAGTTGTCGGGCATCGCGGAAGGGCTGGTGAAGACGACGCGGTTCGCGTTCGCGGCGCGGCACTCGGTCTGAAGGCCTGACTTCAGCTTCATCTTGAAGGGCTGGACCATGCGCGCCAGCGGAGGCAGCTTCTCGAGAAGAACTTTCGAGAGCACGGTCGAGCGCGGAGGCTTGTCGTCTTCGAAGCTCGCGACCAGCGACGAGAGCCCGGGAATCTGTTCGGCGAGCTTCGTCAGGTCATCGGCGCTCTCAAACAGCACGACGCTGCTCAGCATGTCGGCAGTGACGTGGGTGCCAGTGTTGAGCAGCTCGACGATCTTGTCAGCCGCCACCATCGCGCCAATCTGCCGCGTGAAGTCACCCGCCGCGAAGCCGTGGTGCTGCGAAATGCAGTCGCGGTGCACGTCGGGAAGGTCCCACTTCGCGGCGAGAACGATGCCGAGCTCGATGTGGTAGCGGTCGATGATTTTCCACCACTCGAACGCTGAACGCGCGGGCTCTTCGGGGTGTTCTTTCAAGATGTCTTCGATGGTGTTGAGCGCGACGAGACAGCCGACGTCGTGAAGCAGGCCCGCGACAAAGAGCTCTTCGAGGTCGAGCTTCAGCAGCGGCGCCAGCAGCTCGCACACCGCCGCCGCCGTCACCGAGTCGTGCCACACCTTGCGCCGCAGCCGCCCGAGCGGACCCACCGCCAGCGCCTGTTCCGACATCGACGCCGCAAGCGCCAGCCGGCCGAGCTCCTTCTCGCCGATGCGCTGCACCGCGGCATGCAGCGTCGTCAGCGCGTCGCCCCGTCGGTGGAAAGCCGAATTCGCCACCCTCAGCACCGAGCCCGCCAGCACCGCGTCTGCCTTCACCGCCTCGACCACCTGCGCGTGGTTGTGCGCCGGATCCGCGATCAGCCCCTTCAGCTTCATCACGACGGCCGGAAACGGCGGCACTTTCACTGCCTTGTTCTTCAGATGGCTGACGATTTCGGCATCAAGATCCATGGCCCTGGTCTCTTCGGCACGTTTCGGCCTTTCGTTCAGCTCGAACGCCCGCCCCGTTCATCTCAGGGCGAGTTCGAACGAGACGGAGCGGATGAACGGAGTCGAAGTTGCACAGTTCCCGCGTTCTCAGCTGGCTGTTAAGGAGTCCGCCTCGCCTATGCGTTCGATCCGCCTCAGCCTGTGTCTATCCGCCCTCGCCTTCGTCACCGCCTGCCCGCCCAAGGCGGTCGACCCGAAGGGCAACGACCGCCCCCGGGTGGAAGCGAAGGTCGACGCCAGGGCCGACTCCGCCCTCGCCGACGCGGTGAAGACTGGCAAGCCGAAGAAGGAAACCATCGAGGCGCTGCTCGCGGTGCGCAAGGCGTACCCCGAGACGACCGCGGGCCAGGACGCGCTCTACAAGGCCGGCATTCTGTCGTTCGAAGAAGGCGACTACGTCAACGCGCGCAAGGCGCTGAACGAGCTGCTCTTCGAGAACCCGCTTCACCCGTCTGCAAACGACGCCCGCCTGAAGTCCGGGCTCGCCGCGCTCGAGCTGAAGGCGTACCGCGACGCGTACCAGACGCTCAGCGCGCTGGTCGATAGGCTCGACGGCCCCGACAAGAAGACCGCGCAGGACGCGCTCTCCCGCGCCGCCGCGGGTGCCCAGTCGGCCGGCGACGCCCTCAAGAACGCAATCAAGGCCGTCGACGCCGCCGGCAGTGACGACGAACGCAAGAAGGCCATGGTCGCGCTCGAAGACGTCGTCGAGACCCGCGCCACCTTCATCTCGATCGCCGAGGTGTGGAACGAGCTGAACCACGCGCACCCCGCGTGGCCGCTGCTCACCTTCAAGCTCGGCAAAATCTACTACCACCTGCGCGACTGGCCCCGGCTCGACGAGACGATGAAGGCCCTGCTGCGTGACGCGCCCTCGAGCCCCTACGCGCCCGAAGCGAAAGAGATGATCGCCCGCATCGCGCGCCGGTCGGACGTGAAGCCCAAGGTCGTCGGCGTCGTCGTGCCGATGTCCGGCAAGTACAAGGGGCTCGGCGAAGCCGTGATGCGCGGCGTCAACCTCGCGCTCAAAGGCAGCGACATCGAGGTCATCGTCAAAGACAGCCAGGGCGACGTGAACCTCGCCGGCAAGATGGTCGAAGATCTCGTGTTCGACGAAGGCGCGATCGCGATCATCGGCCCGCTGCTCGCCGACGACAGCCGCCGCGCCGCGCTCGTCGCTGAAGAGCTGCAGATTCCGATCGTCACGCTGACCCGAATGGAAGGCATCACCAGGCTCGGGCCCTTCGTCTTCCGCAACATGGTCACCAACTCGCAGCAGGCCGAAGCGCTGGCCGACTACGCGATGGGCACGCTCGGCTACAAGACCTTCGCGGTGCTCTACCCGAACATTCCTTTTGGGGTCGAGCTGTCGGACGAGTTCTGGACGGCGGTCGAGAAGCGCGGCGGCACGATTCGCGGCGTCGAGAGCTACGCCCACGACGCGACGACCTTCACCCCTGAAGCGCGCAGCCTCGTCGGCCGCCTCTTCATGGAAGACCGCGCCGAGTACAACGAAGCGCGCCGCGAGGTGAACGCCGAAGGCCTCGACGACTTCCGCCGCCGCAAGGCGATGGAGAAGGTGAAGAAGGACCTCGAGCCCGTGATCGACTTCGAAGCGCTGCTGTTGCCGGACTCCTGGCAGCGGGTGTCGCTGGTCGCTCCGGCGCTGGCGGTCGAGGACATCGTCACCAACGCGTGCGACAAGCGCGACCTCGAGAAGATTCAGAAGGCGACGGGCAAGACGAAGCTGAAGACGGTGACGCTGCTGGGCCCGTCGACGTGGAGCTCTCCGCGCAACCGCCAGACCCAGGAGTTCGAGCTGATCGAGCGCGGCGGCAAGTTCGTGATGTGCAGCGTCTACGTCGACGGCTTCTATGAGAACAGCAAGCGCGCGGCGACCCGCACCTTCGTCGACAGCTTCCGCGACGCGTACCGCGAGTTCTCGCCCACCCTGCTCGACGCGATCGGCTTCGACACCGCGCAGATCCTGAAAGGCGTCATCGACAAGGGCCAGCCGAAGACCCGCGCCGACCTGCGCGATCGCCTCGCCGCCGTGAAGGGCCACGAAGGAGCGACCGGCACCACCCGCTTCGACGACGACCGCGAAGCGCAGAAGCCGCTGTTCCTGCTCTCGATCGAACCGAAGGGCATCAAAGAGCTGCCCGCCCGCAAGCCCGAAGGGTGAGCCCCTCGGCTGCTCCTGGGGCAGGCATGCGGTTCGCCGCGCTGCTGCTGACGCTGGCCGGCTGCGCGTCGAACCCTGCCTTTCGATCGCGCACTGTCCTCAACGACACCGACTTCGTCTACGACGCACAGTTCTCGCCTGACGGCCAGCGCGTCGCCGTCTCGCGGCTCGGCCTTCACACCTTCGACGTGCAGGTCTTCGAGGGTGCGCGGAAGCTCAGTGAGGCCACCGTCGGCCCCCACGCTTTCGATATCGAGGCAGTCGCTTTCTCTGCCGATGGCTCGCAGCTCGCCGTCGTCAGCCGCGACGGCAGCGTGCGGCTGTTTGACGCGGCCAGTGGGAAAGGACTGGGTGCGTTCCTCACCGAAGGCCCGCTGGTCAGCGTCGCGTTCCATCGCAGTGGCATCGCGGTGGGCAGTGAGTCGGGGCGGGTGACGCTGCTCTCGCCGTCGCTGCAGTTCCTCACCGAGGTGCAGGCCCATTCGGCGTCGGTGCGTGCGATGGCTTTCGCAACAGACGGCCGCCTCTTCACCGCCGGCTGGGACAAGACGATCGCGGTGTTCACTGTCGCCGCCGCGCGAGGCGGCGCGTTGATCGAATCGAAGCGCTTCACCTTTCCCGCTTTCCCCAACGACCTCACCCTCGACGCCGCGGGCCGCGTGCTGGGCGTCGCCTTCAGCGAGTCGAGAGCCGAGCGCAGCCCCGAAGTCTTCGCCCGCGAGCAGCGCGGCGAGGTCGAGCCAGAACGCGAATGGGACACGGGGGCCCGCATCGATGCAGAGACGGGCAAGGTGCTCGAGAAGCTCAGCGGCCACCACGGCGTCGTCTCGACCGCGGCGATCAGCCCCGATGGCTCGACGCTCGCGACCGGCGGGTGGGATCGCACCGTCTGGCTGCACCTGAAGCCCGCGGTGAAGCTCGAGCGCTTCGGCCTCGGCGTGCGGCGCGTCCGCTTCTCAGCTGACGGAAGCCAGCTCGCCGCCGCTGCGTGGACACCTCAGAACCCGCTGGGAAACCACCGGTCGGATCCGTCGGCAGTCGTGTGGGAACTCAGAACCGCCCGCTCGCCGTAACACCGCCAGCGGTGGGCGCGAGGGTCACGCTCTGATCCGAGCCCACGCCGCCGATGATCCAGAAGACGCCGCCGAGCAGCGCCACCCCGCCGCCTGCGGCGAAGAGCACGTTCGCGATCATCGCCTGAGACTGCGACTGCGGACCCAGCGCGTGCGCTTCTTTCTGCGTGATGCCGGTGACGCGGTTCTGGCTGTCGCGCGCGGCGTTGTTGATGCGATCTCTGCCTGCGCTCGACTGCACCCCGAAGTACGTGCCGACACCCAGGGTCAGAAGGCCCGCGCCCATCATCACGTAGCCCACCGGCCGCAGCGCCGAACCCGATGATGCGGGCGCAGTGGGCTCATCGATCACCACGTTCGGTGCTGGCTTCTCGGGCGGCAAGGTCACCTCGGCCACCTTCGGCTCTTCCTTTTTCGGCGCATCAGCGGCGGGAACCGCAGCCACCACTGGAGCCGACGCCGGCGCCTTGTCGCGTGCCTTGCCTTCGCGAATCGGGTTCGCCTCGTTGGCCACCAGCATCAGCACGCGATCGTTCTCGCCCAGCAGCTCGGCCCACCACTCGACGCCCTGCGCGTCGGTGTTCGCCGCCGCGTAGACACCCTGGAGCTCGGAGTCCTGTTCGCTCCAGCGGGCCTCGTCGGAGCGCAGGTGGAAGCGGACCTTCTTCACGAGGCGCATCGGGTCGTTGCGCACCTTCGCGGCGAGCTGCATCACGCGGCCCTTGTCGTCGATCGCGGCCTTGGCGGCTTTGATTTCCAGCGGCGGGTTCGTGTTCGCCCACTCTTTCGCGGCGCTGAAAGCGGTGACGACCTTCTGGTTGTATTTGCCGTTCAGCTCGCGCTTCGGGTCGAGGCAGAGCAGCGCCTGAAACGCTTCTCGCGCTTTCGTCGCCTGGCCCAGCTGCCCGTACGTGACACCCTGCAGCTCGTAGATGCGCATCACCATCTCGCGCCCATTGCCCTGGACCCGCGCGGCGGCCTCGAGCGCCTTCGCGGCATCGCCGAACTTCTGGTCGAAGAGAAAACGGTTCGCCTTCTCGAGCTCGGGGTTCGACTGCGCGAGCGCAGAGAATGCGAGTAGCAGGAAGGGGAGGGCGGCCTTGCACATCACGCCGGACTCTAGTCGAAAGCAGGCATCGATCGCGGCGGGTTCAGGGCTTGCGAATGACGGCGCCCAGGTTGCCGACGGCGCGCACGTCACCGTTGCCATCCGAATAGAGCGAGTAGAGCTCGTTGGTCACCCGCGTCGGCACCCGCGTCCACGCGCTGCCGCTGCGCTGAAAGACATAGCCGTCCTGCCCGACGATCCACAGGTCGGAAGCGCTGCTGCCTCGCACGCCGAAGAGGGTCTGCGTCACCCCAGGCATCGGCACTGTGTTCCAGCCCGCATCCGGCGCCCACTTCAGCACCGTGCCCAGCTCGCCGACGGCCCAGGCTTCGTCGCCCGTCGCTGAAGTCCAGACGCTGTAGAGATCGCGCGAGGTGTTGCTCGCGGCGGGAAGCCATTCGGTGCCGTTGAAGCGGCGAATGGTGCCCTTCGCGCCGACGACCCAGATGTTGTTCGGCGAAGTGCCTGCGAGATCGTACAGCGACTCTGCCGTTCCGGCGTCGACCCGCGTCCAGCTGCTGCCGTTGAAGTGGGTCATCACCCCGACGTAACCCGCGGCCCAGACGTCGGCCGGCCCGCTTCCCCAGACGGCATCGAGGGTCTGGGTGGTGCCGCCCGCGCGGGGAATCCACGCCGACCCATTCCAATCGAGAATGACGCCTCCGCCGCCCACCGCGAACATCGAACTGCCTGAGCTCCAGATTTCGGAAAGCAGAACGTCGGTGCCCGCGTCCACGGTCTTCCAACCCGAGCCATCGTTGCGCATCGTGAGCCCGTAGGAGCCCACCGCCCAACGTTCGGCCAGGTTGTAGCGGGTGATGCCGGAGACGAAGAAGGTGGGGCCCGTTCTGAGGTTGTCCCAGCTGGTGCCCGACCAGCGCAGAACCGCGCCGCGAACGCCGACGGCGAAAGCCGCGGACGCATCGCCTCTGACCCCGGTCAGCGAGCTCTCGTTGGTGCTCGTCGCGGTGACCCAGTTCGTCCCGTTCCAGCGCAAAATCTTGCCGGCGATACCCACCGCCCAGACTTCATTCGCCGACTTGCCCCACACGGCGTAGAGGTCGACCGTCGTTCCGCTGGGGAAGGCCAGCCAGTTCGTGCCGTCGTAGTGGCCGATGACGCCCGACTCGCCGACGGCCCAGATGTCTGAAGCCGACGTGCCCCAGACGGCGTAGAGCCTGGTGATGATGCCGCCAGCTCCGCTTTCGCTCCAGGTGCCGCCCGTCATCTTCAAACGCAAGCCCGTGTCGCCGACGGCATGCGCCAGGGTCGGGCTCACGACGTGAACGCCCCACAGCGTGAGAGAGGTTCCGCTGATGGCCTGCGACCAGTCGACCCCGTTCCAATGAAGGATGACGCCGTTGTCGCCGACGGCCCAGACGTCGCCGCTGCCCGAGCCTGAGATCGCGTTCAGGTTCATTGCGGTGGTGCTGGCCACTTTGGTCCAGCTGGTCCCATTCCAATGGATCATGGTTCCCAGGTAGCCGGCCGCCCAGATGTCGTCCGCGCTCGAGCCCCAGATGCACACCAACGCTTCGGTGACGCCGCTGCCCACCTGCGACCAGGTGGTTCCGGTTCTGCGGAACACCGTGCCGAAGTTCCCCACCGCCCAGACGTTGTTGCTGTCGACCACCCAGACCGCGTTGAAGCTCTGACCCGTCGGCAGCGGGTTTTCGAAGCGCCAGCTGCTCGAGATACCGCCGCCGCCGCCGGTTCCAACTCCGCCGCCAACTCCAACTCCGCCGCCCGTGCCGCCACCTGTTCCGACTCCACCGCCGCCGGTTCCGGTTGCGCCACCCGTACCACCCCCCGCGCCGTCACCACCGCCCGTCGCGCCACCGCCGCCCGTCGCGCCACCGCCGCCCGTGCCCACGTCGGCACAACGGCCACTCGCCTTGCACTCGGCCAGCCGGCCTTCGAAGTCGACGCACGAACAACAGAGCACCAGAAACAACGCTGTGCGTTTCACCTAAAACACCCCCGCAATCGAGAACGCTGCCCCGCCGGGCGTCACCACCGCGCCGACCTTTGTCTCGCTGCTGCTGCCGAACACGAAGAGTCCCACCGCCGCGACGGCGAACGCGCTGCCCGTCGCGAACAGCGCGATCGATGCGGTCTGCATCGTGCTGCCGTTCTGCGCGATCGCCTGCGCCTCGCCCAGACCCACCGTGCCCTGGCCTTTCGGGTCGAGCTTCGCGTACTCGCCGCGCGAGACGACCAGCAGCGCGGCCCCGGCCCCGACCGCGGCGACAGCGACGGCCACGGGGATGATGCCGAGCTTCTTCGAGACTCCACCAGAAGGCTTCGGTGCCACCACCGGGCGGCCCAGCGCACGGTTCGTGTCGTCGGCCAACGTCGCCGCCGCGCTCACCAGCCCATCGATGACGCCTTCTTCGTCTGCTGCCTTGAAGCTCGCGATCGCCAGCGGCTTGCCGTCTTTCGCGTCGATGATTCGCAGGTTCACCTGGTACCGATTCCCAATCTTCGCGACGTCGCCCAGCACGACGCCGTCGACGCCCAGCGCATTGGCGAGCTCGACGAGGCACTGGGTGCTGCCGTCGCCGCAGCCGAGCAGCGCTTTCTGTCTTTCCAGGCCGAGCAGGGTGCTGATTTCGCGCTCGGTGACGGCGCGAACGCCGCGGGCGAACAGCGCTCCGGCGAGCTGTTCGGTGTAGAGGCCCGAACGTTCGGCCGGCAAATCGACGACCCGCAGCGCGGGCATCGCGAGCTTCACCGGCGCAGTCGGAGCGACCGCCAGAACTGCCACCAGAAACGACACCATGGGCGAAGGCTCCGGGCTACAGGTTGAGGAAGATGCGTTCGCGGGGCATCCCGCGCTTCACCAACTCGGCGGTCACCGCCTGCACCATCGGGTTGCTGCCGACGACGAAGGCCGCGGCCTGCGGCCACCGCACGCCCTGGAAGTGGTCCTGCACGAAGCCCTTCAGCCCCGTCCACTCCGAGACGTCTTCGCTGACGGTGCGGATGATTTTGATGTTCGCCTCTTCCCATTCCTGGAACTCGCGGGCGAAGGCGAAGTCGCGGGCATGGCGGCCACCGAAATAGAAGGTGACGTCACCGAAGGCGATGCGGTTCTTCGCCACCGTCTGAATCACCGCGCGCATCGGCGCCGCGCCGGTGCCGGTGGCGACCAGCAGCAGGTCGTTGCCCAGCACCGCGTCCATCGGGAAGCCGGGGCCGAGGGCGAGCGACACATGCACGGGGTCGCCGAGCTTCAGCTTCCCCAGCGCATCGGCCAGCGGGAACCCGCGGCGCACGAGAAACTCGAACCGGTTGCCGCGCCCGGGGCCGGAAGCGATGGCGTAGGGCTTGGCGACGTGGCCTTCGATCGCGAGCTCCTGGTACTGGCCGGGCAGGGTGAAAGAGCTGGCGACCTCGGGTGGCATCTCGAGCGTGAGGTGAATCAGCCCTTCGCCAGCGTCTGACAGGTCAGCGACGCGCGCTGCATTCATGGCGAGGTCGTACCACTGCGGATACGCTCTGAACCAGTGCGCAACCTCCGGGCGTTTCTTTGGATTGGAGTCGTCTTCGCCGCCATCTTGGTGGTGCTCACGCCCATCATCTACCTCTACACGAGCACCAAGCTCCCCCAGCTCGAGAGCGAGTTCGACCTCGAACGGCTGCTGCGACAGTCGATCGAGAGCGAGCGCCGCAGCGCCCTGATGGGCCAGTTCGACAAGTCGAAGCAGCCCATCGACTTCAAGCGCCCCGACTTCGCGCGCCTGCCGAAGAACCTGGTCGCCGCCTACATCACCGAGCGCGGCTGCCCGACGTACTTCCAGAGCCCGCGCGAAGACGGCTACCCGTGGACGAAGCGCCAGTTCCTCGGGCTCATCAACATCGAGCCCCCGGGCGACGGCTGGTGCGAGCAGCTGTTCGGCGGGAACCTGAGCTACCGCATCGGAGCGAAGGGCTCGCTCGAGATGGCGGTCGCGACGCACAAGATTCACCGGTTTCTGAAGAAGGACACGTTGATTGCCTACGACCTGCACTCGATTCGCCTCGCGCCCGGCATCATCGGCGTCGAAGACGGCGCACGGGCGCTCTTCAAGAAGCCACTGGCCGACATGAACCTCGCCGAGATTGCGGAGTACGCGCTGGCGCTGCCACCCAACGGTTACTGGGACCAGATGCGCAACTGCCAGAACCCGACGCTGATTCGCCAGGCCCGCGACCAGGTCATTCTGCGGCTGCAGATGGTGTCCCTGATTCCCGAGAGCGAGGGCATCGCCGCGAGAAATCAGCCCGTCGCCTGCCTGCGAACCGAGTAGCCCGCCTACTTCTTGATCGGCGGCCGGTTGGTCGGCGGCGCTCCAGCAGGGCGCGCGGTCGGAGGACGCCCAACGGTCGAGCCCTGAGACCGGGCAACAGGCCGGGGCGGGTACGTCGCGCGGGCGTTCGTCTCTTCACTGCCATCGTCGCCGAGCAGCGACTCGGAAATCTCGACCTTCGCTTCTTCGGGTTGGTGCGCGGGCCGCTGGCCGGTGTCATCGCCATCGCCGGCAGGAGGCCTTCGCGCGAGCATCGGGTTCCGCGTCGGCGGCGGCGTCTTGTCGTCCTGGCTCACCGGAGGCCGCGCCGCTGCGGGCGCCGCCGAGTTCGACGGGGGCCGCGTCGCCCGTGGAGGCAGGTTCGACGCCTGCGGCACCGGGCCCGCGGACAAAGGCTTCGGCTTCGCTGCTGCCAGCGCAGGCGCGGGAGCCGACACCGCATCGCCCTGCTGCGCGAGCTGATGAACGTTGAAGAAGCCTGGAATCGGAATCTTCTGGCCCGCTTTGCGCCCCTTCGCTTCGTCGCGCAGCCGTTCTTCGAAGTCGCGCCAGTCGGAAGCGAAGTTGTCTGGATCCGGCTGGTGCTTCTCGCGGTGCTTCAGCGACTTCACCCACTGAATGTGCACGGATTCGCCGACGCCGTGCAGCAGCGGCGGCGGCGGAATTCCGTAGAACGCCGGGTCGAAGAACTCTTCGGTCAAGTCGGTGAAGCCGTACGCGCGCGCCTTCGCGAGGAACGTCGGCAGAATTCCCGTCGGCGCGTGGTAGCCGAGAATGTTGCCGTCTTCGTCCTTCGACACTGGCACGAAGAGGAAGAGGTCCTGGGTGCGGTAGTCGCCCTTCTCGTTCAGAGGCAGCACTTCCGACACGGCGATCGTCTTTCGCGAGCCGTCCTGCAGACGTTCGCAGCAGACGATGAAGTTGATCGCTGACGCCACCTGCGCGCGGATGGCGACCATCGGCAGCTCGACGCCGCTCATCAGACACAGCGACTCGAGGCGCCGCAGGGTGTCCGTCGGGGTGTTCGCGTGCACCGTCGCCATCGAGCCGCCGTGGCCCGTGTTCATCGCCTGCATCAAGTCGAACGCTTCACCGCCGCGAACTTCGCCGACCACGATCCGGTCGGGGCGCAGACGCAGGGCCGACTGGAGCAACATGCCCATGTTCACTTCGCCCTTGCCGAACTTGTCGGCCGGGCGCGACTCGAAGGGCACCAGGTGTTCCTGGTTCAGCTGCAGCTCGGCCGAGTCTTCGATGGTGAGAATGCGTTCTTCCTTCGGAATCAGGTTCGAGAGCACGTTGAGCAGCGTCGTCTTGCCCGAGCCAGTACCGCCTGACACCACCATGTTCAGCTTCACGAGCACTGCGGCTTCAATCGTTCGCACCATCGCGGGCACGATCGAGCCGAAAGAGACGAGGCGGTCGACCGTCAGCTTGTCCTTGAAGAACTTGCGGATCGAGATGGTGGTGCCCTTGCGCGCGATGGGCGGCAGCACCACGTGAATGCGGCTGCCGTCAGGAAGGCGCGCGTCGAGGCGGGGCCTTTCGTCGGTGAGCGGGCGGCCGACGAACTGGGCCATGTTGCGGGCTGCTCCGAGCAGGCCTTCTTCAGAGAAGACTGCGTCGGACTTGCTGACCTTGCCCTTCCGTTCGATCCAGATGTCGGTCGGGCCGTTGATCATGATCTCGGTGACGCTCTCGTCATCGAGGTAGTGCAGCACCGGTTTGAGAAACGCACGGAGCGACTCCGTGTACATGCTCTGCTGGGCCATTGACCTCCGATGCTAGCCTATGGCCAATGACAGCGAAGAAGCCGAAGGCCTCGACGAAGAAGAAAATCCAGGTGCATCGCTTCGAGAAGGTCGAGCCAAAGGCGGTGTCGAAGACGAGCAACGACCGCGTGCTCCCGTTCGAAATCGACCCGAAGAAGGTCGAGGAGTCGTTGGGGAAGCTCAAAGACCAGGTCGTCATCTGGGCCAAGCGTGGCCGCTACACCAAGGTTCGCTTCAAGTTCCGCGGCAAGCAGCTGCTGCCTGACTTGCCGCTGGCCGCGGTCGCCGCCGTCGAAGGGGCCACCTTTTACTGGGCCGGCCTGCTGCGCATGCTCGTCTTCAACCTCGCCGGCCGCACCGTGCTCGAGGTCGAGCTCGTCAACGACTCGGAAAAGAAGATTCAGGTCGGCAAAGAGGCGCTGCTGTCGGGCGAGCTCGATCGCGCGCTGGACCTCTTCAAGGAGGCGCTCGACATGGACGCCGAGAACGCGAATGTGCACCTCAACCTGGGCGTGGGCCGGAAGCTGAAGGGCGAGCTGCTGGCGTCGCGCGCGTCGCTCGAGAAGGCCAGGTTATTGGATCCAGACGGCCCGATTGGGGTCGAGGCGACCCGCCTGTTGACGGGGATGCCGAAACCCCCCACCCCCGGCGAACCGAAGCCCTCTTGAACTGGGGGCACCCCCTCGGTAAGACAGCTCGCATGAAGGACTACCTGAGGCACGAGCGCGGTCGGATGTTCGAGAGCAATTTCTTCGAGTTTTTCTCGAAGGTTCACCCGGCCACCCCGTTCGTTCTCTACATCCCCGTCGCGGTCGCGCTCATCGCCTGGGGCCTCTACACCGGCGTCACCACCCTGCTGATGACGGCGATGTTCTTCCCGCTCGGCTGGGTCGGCTGGCAGCTGATGGAGTACTTCCTTCACAAGAGCTTCTTCCACTGGGAAGGCAACTCGCCCTTCACCCGCCGGCTGCACGACATCGTGCACGGCTACCACCACAAGTACCCGGACGATGACACCCGCCTGGTGATGCCGATTGGCGCCAGCCTGCCTTTGGCCGTTCTGATTGGTGGTGGCCTCTACCTGCTCGGCCGGCCTGACGCGACGCTGCCCTTCTTCGAAGGGCTGCTGTGTGGCTACCTCTGGTACGACTTCACGCATTGGTCGACCCACAACCGGAAGCCGATGACGGCGTGGGGCCGGGCGCAGCGCAGCCACCACATGGCGCACCACTTCGCCGACTCGACCAAGAATTTCGGCATCAGCTACAAGTGGATTGACGTTGCGATGGGCTCGACGAAGACCCGCGACCCCGCCTCGAAAGACCAGCAGCAGTAGGCGCCTCAGTCGCTGACCGAACGTCGAGGCTCGTGCGTTCTGCCCGCGGCGGGCTTAAGTGCCTCGCCCATGGCCGACGTCCCACCTGAGTTGATCAACCGCCTCGTCGCGGCGCGCCGCGCCTACCGCTTCCCTTCACAGGTGCGCTCGCTCGCCCACGAATTCTCAGGCAAGGCGCTCGCGACGCTCTTCCCCCACTTCGCTCCCGAGGTCGTCCGCGGAGAAGGCGGAGTGCGCGGCGAACTGCTCCAGGTCGAGGGCGCGCTGGAAGAGTTGATCGGCGCGCTCACCCCCACCCACGCCGTTCCGCCGGGGATCGCCACCCGCTTCCTCGGCGAGCTGTCGGCGATCCACGAGCAGCTCACCCGCGACGCCGAGGCGATCTGCCAGGGCGACCCGGCCGCCCGGAGCGTCGACGAGGTGATCCTCACCTACCCGGGCTTCCTCGCCCTCGCGACCTACCGGATGGCCCACGCGCTCCACCAGCAGGGGCTGCCGCTGGTGCCTCGCATCCTCACCGAGTTCGCCCACGAGAAGACCGGGATCGACATCCACCCCGGGGCGAAGATCGGCCGCAGCTTCTGCATCGACCACGGCACCGGGGTGGTGATCGGAGAGACCTGCGTCATCGGCAACGGGGTGAAGCTCTACCAGGGCGTGACGCTCGGCGCGGCCACCGTGCAGAAGGAGCTGGCCGACGTGAAGCGCCACCCCACCATCGAAGACGCGGTGGTGATCTACGCTGGCGCCACCATCCTTGGCGGGGACACGGTGGTGGGCCACGACAGTGTGGTTGCGGGCAACGCCTGGCTCACCCACAGCGTACCGCCGTTCTCGGTGGTCAACCGGGCGGGCGAGGTGAAGCCCCGCGCGAACCGCAGCGACGCCGCAGACCTCGAGTTCATGATCTAAATCAAGCCTCACCGCCCCCGGAGAAGCCCATGCGCGCCAACAACATCCTCGCCACCATCGGTAACACCCCTCACGTCCGCCTCCAGCGGCTGTTCGGCACCCACGAAGTGTGGATGAAGCTCGAGCGCGCCAACCCTGGGGCAAGCATCAAAGATCGCATCGCGCTGTCGATGATCGAAGACGCAGAGAAGCGCGGGCTGCTCACCCGGGACTCGGTGGTGATCGAGCCGACCTCGGGCAACACCGGAATCGGGCTGGCGATGGTCTGCGCAGTGAAGGGCTACCCGCTGGTGCTGGTGATGCCGGACTCGATGAGCGTCGAGCGCCGACGGCTGATGGCTGCATACGGGGCGACGTTCGAGCTCACCCCGCGCGCCAACGGGATGAAGGGCGCGATCGCCCGGGCCCAGGAGCTGATGACGAGCACCCCCCACGCGTGGATGCCGCAGCAGTTCGAGAACGAGGCGAACCTCGAGGTCCACCGCCGCACCACCGCCCAGGAGATCCTCGCCGACTTCCCTGAGGGGCTCGATGCGCTCATCACCGGGGTCGGCACCGGCGGGCACATCACCGCCTGCTGCGAGATCCTCAAGCCGAAGTGGCCGAAGCTGAAGGTGTTCGCGGTCGAGCCGGCCAAGTCCCCCGTCATCTCCGGCGGTGCGCCTGGCCCCCACCCAATCCAGGGGATCGGCGCCGGCTTCCTCCCGAAGAACCTGAAGAAGGAGCTGCTCGACGGCGTCGTCACCGTGGAGCACGAGCACGCCTACGAGATGGCCCGCCGCGCGGCGAAGGAAGAAGGGATCCTGGTCGGCGTCTCGTCCGGCGCGTCGCTCGACGCCGTCCGCCAGAAGCTGAAGGAGCTGCCCGCCGGCTCGAGGATCCTCACCTTCTGCTACGACACCGGCGAGCGGTACCTCTCGGTCGAGAACTTCCTCTGAGGCGTCGCTCTTCAAGAGCGCTGCCACGGTTCTCTGCCGCACCGCACGGTCTTCGCGGTCTTGGTTTCATCTTCAGCCGCTCCGGTTGTCGCGCGCGCGCGGGCCAGTGCTGCGTGAACGAGCGAGGCACAGGCCCGATGCGCGCTGGCGAAGATCTGCGTGCTGCTCAGAGGAAACTGCGAACCAGGGTGAGCGCGAACTCCGAGAGGAAGACGACGACGGCCACCGGCACCACCAACCCCAGCGCGCTGCCCAACAGATGGTCGCGGTGTCGGACCGGCGTGAGCGCCAGCGCGCAGTTGAGCGGCGGCGCCAGCAGCAGCACCGTGCGCAGCACCGCGATGGTCCGCACCGGGTGTTCTTCGAGGCGCGCCAGCGCCCGTCGCGCGGGGCCGAAGGTCAGCTCACCCAGCGGCTTGCCGCCGACCGCCCGGACGAAGGCGAAGGTGAAGCTCACCGCGACCAGGCTTCCGACGTAGGCCACCAGCAGCCCGACGGACGGGCCGAAGGCGAGGCGCGCGGCGACGATGAAGATGACTCCGGGGATCTGCGCCAGGTTGCCGGCCGAGAACGCCACGAAGAACAACACCACGCCCAGCGGGCCCGCCCCCGTCACCCATTCCTGCACCCGCGCGGCGGTCAGCCCCTCGGCGACGCCGCTCTTCGCCGCCAGCGCCCACAGCCCTCCGAGGATGAGCAGCAGGAGCGCGGGACGAACGAACCGGCGAGGCAAGACGGACATACCGCCCTGCATACGCGCAACCGGGCGGGTTCGCCTGTCGCCGCCCGAAAACATCTCGCCGCCATGGGAAATCAGCGGAGCGTGGCCAGGAGCGAGCGGCGGGCGCGCTCGAGCGGCGAACGCTCGGGCCAGGCGGGCATCTTCTCGGCCAGGCGGCCGGACAGGGCGAGCAGTTTCTCGATGGCGGGCCGCATCATCTTGTCGCGCATCTGCCACCGCAGCATGGCGCCCGGCACGAACCACTTTGGCTTGAAGTACTGCCGCCAGGTGACGCGCGTCCCGGTGCCGATGGCCTCCAGCTCGAACGAGCCGAAGTGACCCTCGAGCGGCATCTTCATGGAGCTCCGGCCAAGGTCTGCGCGGTACGTGTAGCCGCGCCCGGGCTTGAAGCTGATGATGACCTCGCGCAGCACCTTGCCTCCGAAATTACACGTGCGCTCCGAGCAGGCTCCAGCGGTCGACGGCCCCGTGGTCGTGGCGGAGCCCGGGACCCGGCGCTCGAGATCTCCCGACAGCCCATTCTGCGCGCCCCCACAGCCCGGTTCGGATCGTGACTTCGGATCGTGACTTCGGTGCGTGGCACGGGTACGCGGGCCCAATGCTGAACAAAGTGTTTCAGGGCGCGCTGCGCGAGACGGAAGTTCAGGGCGTGGTGAAGTCCTACAGCGAGATGTTCGACTCGAGCGACGCTGCAGCGCGGAGCGCGCACGCCTCGTCTCTCACCAACGACTATTACGACCTCGTCACCGACTTCTACGAGTACGGTTGGGGGCAGAGCTTTCACTTCGCGCCCCGCCAGCTCGGCGAGACGTTGCGTGAGTCGATCGTGCGTCACGAGCATCACCTCGCGGTTCGCCTCGGCCTCAGGGCGGGGATGCAGGTGCTCGACGTCGGCTGCGGCGTGGGCGGGCCGATGCGCAACATCGCGCGCGTGTCGGGGGCCAGCATCAACGGCCTCACGATCAACAAATACCAGGTGAAGCGCGGGACCCAGCACAACGAGAAGGCGGGGCTGTCGCGGACCTGCAAGCTCACCAACGGCGATTTCTTGAAGATGCCGTTCGAGGCGGAGGAGTTCGACGCGGCCTACACCATCGAAGCGTGCTGCCACGCCGGCGATCGCCGCGGCCCGTTCGCCGAGACCTTTCGGGTGCTGAAGAGCGGCTCGCTGTTCGGCGGCTACGAGTGGTGCATGACTGACAAGTACGACCCAAGCAACGCCGAGCACAACCGGATCAAGCTCGGAGTCGAAAAGGGCGACTCGCTGCCGAACCTGATCTCGACCCCGGAGATTCTGCAGAGTCTCAAAGACGTCGGGTTCGAAGTGCTCGAGTCGCGCGACATGCTCGGCGACAGTCACCCGCAGATGCCCTGGCATCTGCCGCTCAAGAGCGGCATCTCGGTGCAGGGGTTTCGCAACAGCCGGACGGGCGCGTTCCTCACCCACCAGATTGTCCGCGTGCTCGAGGCGCTGAAGGTGAGCCCGAAGGGAACCGTCGACGCGCATGGCGTGTTGCGGCTGGCTCAGCGCGCGTTAGTCGAGGCGGGTGACCTGGGCATCTTCACGCCGATGTACTTCTTCCTCGCACGCAAGCCCTGAAGGGAAACGTCTCCACCATCACCAAGCAGGCACAACACCCGGCCCGATGAGAGCCCGGCTGCGACGTGGAGGGCGGTCAGCGACCCCACCTCGCAGGGCCCACAGCCTGCGAGCCCAGCAAGTCCAATCAAGGCTGGCCAGAGCTCGAGGCTGTAGCCGCCCGCAGGTCATGGCGGGGTGGCAGAACCCAACAACGTGTCCTTCTGGTGAGGGTGCGTCGGATGAGCTGCGCAAATGGCTCGAGGTGAATCGACGAAGTGGCGGTCGGAAGCGGCCACGAGCGCGAGCGGTCGGGGTGAAGTCGCGGTCGGTTCAACGCGAAGCGAGCAGGGCTGACGTCCGCGTCGAGGCGCCTGCGGCTGGGCGGCGATCAGGCGCTCGACGTGGCGGCGGTGGTGGCGGCATTCGGTCGCCAAGGGCCCCGGATCATGCGCTGCACGGACTACGAAGTTCCATCCAAGGCCGGTTCGATGGATCGCTCGGTGATGCGATAGGCGCAGCACCTGTCTCCGGCCAGGATGTGCCCGACCCGATCTACGCTTGCCTCGGCACCCAGCACGGTCCGAAAAAGGGACAGCTCACTGCTGCATAGACTCGAACAAAGGCGAGCGGCGTTCGCGATGGAACAGTGGTTCTCGACGAGTTCGATCGTGCCGCCGGGCCCCTGTCTCGACTCCGCCATGTACCCTTCCTCGCGCCGTATCTTGGCAAGAGTTGCCACGCGCTCCTCGATCGGCGCGCCCGGGCCGGGCATTCGCGTGGCGTAACTCTGGGCCTGCTGCCGGGTCCTCTCTTCGGTCATCCGTTCAAGGCCCTCTTCACCGAAGGCACCTCGGATCGCGTCGAGCATTCCCACTGCGAGCTCTGCGTGACGATCTGGAAACCGGTCATAAGCCTTGGTCGTTAGCCGCCACATGCGCGCAGGCCGGCCCACCTTGCGCCGTTCGTCCGTGAAGTCGACGAGCCCCTCGGCCTCGAGGACGGCGAGATGCTGGCGAACGGCCATCGCGGTGACGTGCAGCCCCTTGGCCATTTGCGCCGCGGTCTGCGGGCCCTTCGTCTTCAGGAGGAAGAGAACCCGTTCCCGGCCAGAGCCCGGAGCGTCGGTGTGCATGTCGGTAACGTACACCTCTACCTCCACTTTGAATAGTTATGAAAGTACCTGCTTGACAAAGAATGACAAGAGTATGATTTTCTAACCCGAATACGCAAGGAACAGGAGGACGCTCTATGGCGGCGACCGAAGATCCGAAGACCCCGGGCGAGTGCTCTTGGTGTCGTAACTACATACAACTACTTGGTATTTTAATTTAGCAACAATAGACTTCCTTAACGTTAGTAAACAATGTACTTTTCAATATAGCCATGCGCTCGCCGAATCACGGGCCGCGCGAGGAGAGGACAATGCAGGCCACCGCGATCACAAAGCGCAGCACGATGCAGCAGGTTCTGGAGGCCTACCCGAGCGCCCAGCGGGCCTTGTTTCGCCGCTTCCACATCGGCGGATGCAACAGCTGTGGCTATGAGCCCGAAGACATCCTCGAAGAGGTAGCGCAGCGGCACAAAATCACCGACCTCGACGAGGTCATCGAGTTCATCGAGTACGCGGAGCAGACCGACCGACGTATTCAGGTGAGTCCCAGGGACGTCGCGGCCGCGCTTCGGAGCGACAACCCGCCGCGGCTCGTGGACGTTCGCGCTCCGGAAGAGTGGGAACTGGCTCGGATTCAGGGCGCGACGCTGAACTCAGAGGAGCAGGCGCAGGAGATGATGCACCTACCCAAGGACACGCCGATTTTCTTCTACTGTCACCTTGGGCAGCGCAGCCTCGACGCCGCATCGTACTTCGCAGGGCACGGCTTCAAGGACGTCCGGTCGATGACCGGTGGCATCGACGCGTGGTCGCTCGAGGTGGACTCGTCCGTGCCGCGCTACGAGGTCGCAGCCGATCCAATCCATGGCAGAGCGACACTGCGGCCGCTCCGTTCAGTCGTCTCTGCGGCTACGGGCTGCCTGACGTGAGGAGCGCGAAATGACTACTGCGACCGAAATCCGTGAAATCACGAACCGGGAATACAAATACGGGTTCGTCACTGACCTCAAAATGGACATCGTGCCGCGCGGCCTCAACGAGGACGTCATCCGGTTGATCTCTGCGAAGAAGAACGAGCCGGGATGGCTCCTCGACTGGCGCCTGCGGGCCTACTCCCACTGGCTCGAGTTGAAGGAGCCCCGCTGGCAGAACGTTCACTACGGGCCGATCGACTACCAGGACATCATCTACTACGCGGCTCCGAAGCCGAAGCTGCCCGGGCCGAAGAGCCTCGACGAAATCGATCCCGAGATGCGGACGATGTTCAACAAACTTGGCATCTCGCTCGCCGAGCAAGAGCGGCTGAGCGGAATCGCCGTCGACGCCATCGTGGATTCGGTGTCGGTCGGCACGACTTTCAAAAAGAAGCTCGCAGAGGTTGGTGTCATTTTCTGCTCCTTTTCAGAGGCGGTGCAGAGCCACCCGGAGCTCGTCAAGAAATACCTGGGGTCGGTCGTCCCCTACACCGACAACTACTTCGCAACCCTCAACTCTGCCGTTTTCACCGACGGCTCGTTTTGCTTCATTCCCAAAGGCGTGCGCTGCCCGATGGAGCTTTCTACCTACTTCCGCATCAACGCTGCGGACACCGGCCAGTTCGAGCGCACGCTGATCATCGCAGAGGACGCCGCGTATGTGAGCTACCTCGAGGGCTGCACTGCTCCAGTCCGAGACAAGAACCAACTCCACGCCGCAGTTGTCGAATTGGTCGCGCTCGAAGGCGCGCAGATCAAGTACTCCACCGTCCAGAACTGGTACCCCGGCGACAAAGACGGCAAGGGCGGCATCTACAACTTCGTGACGAAGCGCGGCAAGTGCGCGGGCGCGAACTCGAAGATTTCGTGGACCCAGGTCGAGACGGGTTCCGCCATCACCTGGAAGTACCCCAGCGTCATCCTCCAGGGCGATGGCTCGGTCGGCGAGTTCTACTCCGTCGCGCTTACCAACAACCGCCAGCAGGCCGACACCGGCACGAAGATGATCCACGTCGGCAAAAACACCAAGAGCACGATTCTCTCGAAGGGAATCTCAGCCGGCCATGGGCAGAACACCTACCGGGGCCTGGTGAAGATTCTCAAAAGCGCTACCGGAGCGCGGAACCATACGCAGTGCGACTCCTTGCTGCTTGGCAGTCAGTGCGGGGCGCACACCGTGCCGTACATCGAAGTGAAGAACCCGACGGCCCAGGTCGAGCACGAGGCGTCCACCTCGAAGATTGGCGAGGACCAGCTCTTCTACTGCCGGCAGCGGGGCATTCGCGAAGAGGACGCGGTCTCGATGATTGTGAACGGCTTTTGCCGCGAGGTTTTCAAAGAGCTGCCGATGGAATTCGCCGTCGAGGCGCAGAAGCTGCTCAGCGTCAGCCTCGAAGGGAGCGTCGGATGATGCTGCAAATTCGAAATCTTCACGCCCGAGTCGGTGGCAAGGAAATCCTGCGCGGCCTGGACCTCGAGGTCCGTGCGGGTGAAGTGCACGCCATCATGGGGCCGAACGGCTCGGGCAAGAGCACGCTCGCGCAGGTGCTCGCGGGCCAAGAGAACTACATCGTCGAAGGCGAGGTCCTCTACGAAGGCAGAAGCCTGCTCGCCCTGTCGCCTGAGGACCGCGCGGCGGCCGGTGTCTTTCTCGCGTTCCAGTACCCGGTCGAGATTCCGGGTACTGGGAATCTCTACTTCCTTCGGACGGCGCTCAACGCAATTCGTAAACAGCGCGGGCTCGAGGCGTTCGACGCGATGGATTTCCTCTCTCTCGCCAAGGAGCGAATGAAGCTCGTCGAGATGGACCCGAGCTTCATGAGTCGGTCCGTCAATGAAGGCTTCTCCGGTGGCGAGAAGAAGCGGAATGAGATTTTTCAAATGGCGATTCTGGAACCAAAGCTCGCCATCTTGGACGAGACCGACTCTGGGCTCGACATCGATGCGCTTCGGGTCGTGGCTTCCGGCGTCAACGCGCTCAGGAGCAAAGACCGGGCGATGCTGGTCATCACGCACTACCAGCGGCTCCTCGACTACATCGTTCCTGACTTCGTCCACGTGATGGCGAATGGGCGAATCGTCAGGTCCGGTGGCAAGGAACTGGCGCTTGAGCTCGAGAAGCACGGCTACCAGAGCTTCGAGCAGCACGCGTCAGCGGGCGCTTCGCCGACGCTGGAAGCGACGTCATGAGCAGCACGGCGAACGCTTTCTTCGCGGGTCTCTCGCGCTTTGATGTGAAGCGCAACGGGCACCATCCCGGCTGGCTGAAGGGGCCTCGCCGCTCGGCCTTCCAGTGGATAGCGGAGCAAGGCTTTCCGACCGCGAAGGACGAGGCCTGGAAGTACACGCGGGTTGCTCCAATCCTGGAAGTGCCGTTCGAGCCGGCCGAGCCGGCGATCAGCCGTCGGCTGTCCGCGGGAGCAATCGAAAAGCTCGCCGGCGACCTCGGCGAAGTGCGGCTCGTCGTGGTCAACGGGTACTTCGCCCCAGAACTTTCGTCGCTGAGGCAATTGCCCATGGGCGCCACCGTGATGGGCTTGGCCGCCGCCCTCGTGCAGGACGAAGAGCTTCTCGCGCCGTTTCTCTCGAGGCCGTTCCGGGAGCAACCGCAAGCCTTCACCGCGCTCAGCGCTGCTCTGGCCGAGGACGGTGTGCTGATTCGCATTCCCGCGAACACGAGCATCAAAGAGCCGATTCATATCGTGTTCATCTCGGACACGGGCGCATCCCCCCTCGTGTCTCATCCGCGATGTCTCGTGCTCGCCGGGCCCGGAAGCCGCGCGACCATCGTCGAGAGCTACGTCGGTATTCTGGGCGACGTTTACCTCACCAACGCTGTCACCGACATCGTGCTCGAGGAGGGCGCCGTGGTCGAGCACTACAAGCTCCAGAGTGAGGCCGAGACCGCGTTTCACATCGCGCTGCTGGACGTACGACAAGGGCGAGGCAGCCGCTTCTCATCGCACTCGCTGGCGCTGGGAGCATCGACAGCCCGGCACGAGGTGAGAGTGAGGCTCGAGGCCGAAGGGGCTGAAGTCACCCTCAACGGCTTGTACATGCCCAAAAACGAGCAGCATCTCGACAATCCGACGACCATCGAGCACGCCGCGCCTCACTGCACCAGTCGTGAACTCTACAAGGGCATCGTCGATGGCCGCGGCCGAGGCTCGTTCGACGGGCGAATCATCGTGCGCCCGGGTGCGTTCAAGACCGACGCGAGCCAGACCAACAAGAACCTGCTTCTGTCCGAGTCGGCCCAGGTCGACACCCGCCCGCGGCTGGAAATCTTCGCCGACGACGTGAAGTGCACCCATGGGGCGACCGTGGGCCAGCTCGACGAGGACGCAGTGTTCTACCTGCGTTCGCGTGGCGTACCGCACGGGGCCGCGCGGGAACTGCTCACGTACGCGTTCGCGAGCGAGATGCTCGGGCTCCTGCGCGTGGAGGCTCTCCGAGCCCGTGTCGAGAGGATGGTCGCCTGGCGGCTCGGCGGCGTCGAGGTGGTGGCATGACTGAGGTTCAGACGGACTCTCTGGCGACCGCGAGGGTCGTCCACGGACAAGCTGGCCGGAGCAGCCCGGCTGATTTCGACATCGAGCGCGTGCGTCGGGATTTCCCGATCCTCAGAGAGAAGGTCCATGGCAAGCCGCTCGTCTACCTCGACAGCGCGGCGACGAGCCAGAAACCGCAGGCGGTCATCGATGCGATGTCGCATTTCCTCTTGAAGGAGAACGCGAACGTTCACCGGGGTGTGCACTACCTCGCCGAGAGAGCGACGGACGCGTACGAGGGCGCAAGAGCCAAGGTAAAGCAGTTTCTCAACGCGAAGGACGTCCACGAGATCGTCTTTGTTCGTGGCACTACCGAGGCTATCAACCTCGTGGCGCGAACCTACGGCAAAACACATGTCGGCGCGGACGACGAGGTGCTCATCACGGCGATGGAGCACCACTCGAACATCGTCCCTTGGCAGATGCTTTGCGAAGAGAAGGGCGCTCGTCTTCGCGTGGCGCCCATCACCGACGCCGGCGAGCTCGTCCTTTCGGAGTTCGAGAAGCTCATCGGGCCGAAAACCAGGCTCGTGGCCGTCACGCACCTCTCGAACGTGCTCGGTACCGTCAACCCGATTCGGCAGATTGTCGAGATGGCGCACGCGCGGGGTGCCCGGGTCCTCGTCGACGGTGCGCAGGCCGCGCCGCATCTGGGGGTCGACGTGCAGGCGCTGGGCTGCGACTTCTACGCGATCTCGGGCCACAAGATGTATGGGCCCACCGGCATCGGAGCCCTGTACGGCCGAAGCGAGCTGCTCGACGAGATGCCTCCCTACCAGGGCGGCGGCGACATGATTCTCTCGGTCAGCTTCGAGAAGACGGTTTACAACAAGCCTCCCGCAAAGTTCGAAGCGGGGACGCCCAACATGGCGGGCGCCGTGGGCCTCGGGGCGGCCGTCGATTTCCTCGGCGGCCTTGAGCGGGACGCGCTTCTTGCGCACGAGCGCGACGTCCTCGACTACGGCATCCGAGCACTCTGTGAGGTCCCGGGTCTTCGGCTCGTCGGGACTGCGAGCGGCAAGGCGAGCGTGATCTCGTTCGTGCTCGACGATGTTCACCCGCACGACATCGGGACCATCCTCGACCGTGAGGGAGTGGCGATTCGCACGGGGCACCACTGCGCGCAGCCACTGATGAACCGGCTCGGAGTCGCCGCCACGGCCCGCGCGTCGCTCGCCTGCTACAGCACGCGGCAGGACATCGATGCGCTCGTCACCGGCCTGGGGAAAGTCCAGGAGGTCTTCCGATGAGCTCAACCAGCCATGCACCCATCGACGAGCGCTCGACGCCTGGCGGCTCGCCGAGAGCTTCCACGACGAGACGTTGCCCGCCGACGCCGCCAAGCACGCGCACTTCTGCTCGATGTGCGGGTCCGCGTTCTGCCCGATGAAGATCACGCAGGAAGTGCGGGACTACGCGGTCGCTGTCGGAATCGCCGAAGACGTGGCGCTCAACGAAGGCATGAAGGCCAAAGCGGAAGAGTTTCGTGCGTTGGGCGGCGAGATCTACCCGCTGCTACCGCAGGCGACGCTGCCCGCTGCGAAGGACCGCTTGGTCAAGGAGAAACGATGACCGCCGATCTTCGTGACCTCTATCAGGAAGTGGTCATCGACCACGCCAAGCAGCCGCGCAACTTCCGGAAGCTCGAGGGCGCTACCAGGACGGCGGAAGGTTTCAATCCTCTATGTGGTGATCAACTCACGCTCTACGTGAAGCTCGCAGACGGGGTCATCGAGGACATCGCCTTCCAGGGAGCCGGATGCGCCATCTCGAAGGCCTCGGCTTCCCTGATGACCGCCGCGCTCAAGGGCAGGAAACAGGAGGAAGCTCTGGCGCTCTTCGGGCGCGTCCACATCCTTTTGACCGAGGGGCCGAGCGGCGCGGTGAAGCCCGAGGAAGTAGGCAAGCTCGCGGCACTGTCCGGTGTCTGGGAATTTCCGATGCGGGTCAAGTGCGCCACCCTCGCGTGGCACGCGCTGCGCAACGCCCTCGACGGAAAAGGCCGCGCGGATTTCAACGGAGCAGACAACCATGCGTGAGCTGACGTCGCTCGAAATAGTTCCCGCGACCACGATGGAGGAAATCCTTCAGGCCTATCCGTCGGCCAAGGTGGGGCTCTTCCAGCGCTATCACGTCGGGGGGTGCGATAGCTGCAGCTACAGACCGACGGAGACGCTGGAGGAGGTTCGTCGCAACTTCAACATCCAGGACAGCCTCGACGAAATCGCCAACGTCATCCGTGGGAGTGCGGAGGTCTTCGAGTCGCTTCACATCTCGCCCCGGGACCTCTCGGCCGCGCTCAAAGCAGGAGAGAAGCTCACCCTTCTCGACGCGCGCAAGCGCGAGGAATACGACCTCGGCAATCTCCCCGGCTCGCGACTCATCAGTGTCGAACTGACCTTCGAGATCCTCGACACGTGGCCAAAAGACGCATTCCTCGTCTTCTACTCGAACCACGGACGTCGCAGCCTCGACAAGGCTTCCTACTTCCGGGCCTACGGCCTTCGTCGTGCTCGAAGCCTCACCGGCGGCCTCGCCGCTTGGGATACTGAGGTCGGGCACGAGGTCCTGCCACTGCCGGCTTCAGGGCTCCGGGAGTAGCCCGCATGTGGGTTGCTCCGGAGGAGCGTGAGCCAGCGAACTTCTAGCCAGGACCAAGCACCGTCATCAGGAGAGGAAGCCCAAGCTATGGAAACTACCGGTTCGCAGCACGGCCACGACCACGCCCACGCCCCAGGCGCGTCCCACCAGCCGTCCCCTGGCCCCGAGAAGCTGCCGGGAATCAGGCACCTGATCGCAGTGGGGAGCGGCAAGGGCGGCGTCGGGAAGTCCACAGTCAGCGTGAACCTCGCGTTCGCGCTGAAGCAGATGGGGTGCCGAATCGGGCTCGTTGACGCGGACGTTCTGGGGCCGAGCATCCCCGGCATGCTGGGACTTCCCACCGGCCAGCCGCCCGCGACGACCGCAGACCAGAAGATCATCCCCGCAGAACGGTACGGAATGAAGGCGATTTCGATGGGCATGCTCACTGGCGATGACAATCCGGCAATCATGCGCGGGCCGATGGTGAGCAAGTACCTGCGGATGTTCATTGGGAACGTACTGTGGGGAAACCTCGACTACTTGATACTCGACCTCCCGCCCGGAACCGGCGACATCCAGCTTACGTTGGTCCAGAGCGTTCCTCTGTCTGGCGCGATAATCGTAACCACGCCGCAGGACGTGAGCCTCAAGATTGCCCGCCGCGGGTTGCGGATGTTTCAGACCGTGCAGGTCCCCATCCTTGGCATCATCGAGAACATGAGCACCTTCACGTGTCCCCACTGCGGAAAAGGCACGGACGTGTTCCGCCGCGGCGGCGGCGATCGGATGAGCCGAGAGCTCGCCGTCCCCTTCCTCGGTTCGATTCCCCTCGATGCTGACATCGTCACTTGCGGCGACGAGGGCCGCCCCATCGTCGTGGAGAAGCCAAACTCGATCGCGGCCCAAGCCTACCTCGCTATCGCCACGGAACTCGCTGGGCGGCTACACAATGCCCCATCGACGGCGCTCAAGCCGTTCGTTTGGACTTGGGAACCCAGCGAGGGCGAGCCCGCCTGGTGGGAGCGTGCCGTTCGGCCAGCAGGCTCTCGCACCACCCCGGTTGGCTTCCGCCGGCGCGATGCTCGAACGCTGTCAGTGCTCTGGGAGGACGGCCACCTGAACGACTTCGACGTCCGGGACCTTCGGCTGGCGTGCCATTGCGCCCTCTGCAAGGAGGAGATGAGCGGTCGCCCACTCCTGGACCCAAAGAGCGTGCGACCGGATGTGAGCCCACGCACCATCAACAGCGTGGGCAATTACGCCATCGCCTTCGTCTGGAACGACGGCCACAGCTCCGGAATCTACTCATTCGAGCACCTGCGGGCTCTTGGCGAGCGCGGCGCAGTTGGGGTCGTCGAGAATGTCTGAGGTCCTGCCTGTCGACCCGACGATCCGCGCCGAGACCTTGCTCGCCGACCCCGACGCTTGCAAATTCACGGTGAGTCGCACCGTGCATCCCGGAGGCCCATTCTTCTTCGCCAACAAGGAGCTGGCGAAGGGCTCGCCCCTGGTCGAGTGGTTGTTCGCGCTTCCTGGTGTTGCCCATGTGCTCGTGACCGAGAACGTGGTGACGGTCGGGAAGGAGCCGGGCGCTTCGTGGTCCGAACTAAAACCGGCAATCGGGACAATAATCCGGGCGCAGCTGCTGAAGGGCGTACCAGCGATCATCGAGCCTCCTCGCTCGCCAAGCACGCAGTCCGTGCAGACGGCGCCCGATCCGCACGCGCCGATTGAGCTCAAACGGGACTGCGAGGCAACGCTCATCCCCAGCGGAGAGGTGCTGAAGCTTGTCAAAGGTGAATTCGTCGTGGTGACGCAGGCGCTGGGCGGCAGCCGCACCGTCAGGACCGAATCGGGCCACCTCGCGCGGATCGCCGTCCTCGATGTCGACGCGCTGGGGCTCATGAGCACGTCGGTGCAAGAAGCGCCCGCGGATGCGGGGCCCTTTCATCTGGAGAAGGTAATCGAGAAGCTCAAGACCGTTTTCGATCCGGAGATCCCTGTCAATGTGGTGGACCTTGGGCTGATCTACGTCTGCGAAGCGCACCCGCTCGCGGACGGCGGCCACCGCGTCGAAATCAAGATGTCGATGACGGCGCCCGGCTGTGGAATGGGCGATGTGCTCAAGAAGGACGCACACGACAAGGTGCAGGGGGTTGCCGGCGTCACCGAAGTCGAGGTCGAAATCGTCTGGGAGCCGCCCTGGGACCAGAGCCGCATGTCCGAGGCTGCCCGACTGCAGCTCGGCATGTTGTGAGGAGGCGGGGCCTGGGTGCAGCTGCAAGCCGTCAGCGGGGCCGGTCGCGCCTCCGCCGCCGGCCACGGAGCCGGCGCCTTGAAGCAGGCGCGCTCGTCGACTGATTCCTCCTGCGAGCGCAAAGCCAGGTGATTTCCGGGCTGACGACGAAACGCCGGCCGTCGGTACCAAGCTCTGCGGATGCTCATCCCTCGACTGCTCTTCCGGATGAACGGAGCCCCCTAAAACTCGATCACCAGGCTGACGCGGTTGGGCAACCCTTCCTTCTCGGGCGCGGTGAGCTTGTACGCGGGGTTCTGAAGCACCTTCACGATGCACTCCTGCTGAACGGGCGTGAGCTCGGTGCTGACGCCGATGGGCTCGAACTCGTGATCCGCGGCGATGCCGCTGGTGGGATTCACAGACGTCGACCAGCGGATCGCCCCGGGCCTCTCGACGCCGGTGAAGCACAACGCGAGGCGCGGACTCCGCGCGGCGACCTGCAGCTGGAACTCATCGATCCACGTCGGCGGTGCAGGCGCCCCGACTCCCAGCGCCCCGCGGTTCGTCTTCGTGCCCTGGCCATCCAGCGGCTTCTTCGGCGCCACCTTCACCACCACCTTCTTCTTCGGTTTCACCTCGATCTTCTCGACCACCTTCGGCTCGACTGCCGGTGGCACGCCCGGACCACACTCGCAGCGCATCAGCATCAACAACAGCAGGATGATGACCACGCCGAGGTTGCGCAGAATCCGCCGCCGCCGTGCGCGCGCTTCCTTCACCGCCGGAATCTGCGCCGTGCGTTCGCGCGCCTGCTGCTTCATCACGCGCACCGCCGCCCGCAGCTCTTTCTTGCGCGCCTTCATCGCCGCGCGCAGCTCGCCCGGGCTCAATCGGTAATCCTCCACCCGAACACCAACGCGCCCTTCGCGTCGCGCCACTCCACCGGCTTCAAGAGCAGCGGAGTGAACGCAGAAGGCGCCGCGACCTGCGGCGGGTCGAAAGGCCACGGCAGCTGATCCGACGGAGCGAGCCGGATGTTCCCCGCGAAAGTCTCGTGCCGCGGCGACAGCTCGCGCGCCTTGCCCGTCGTCGTCGTGTCGAAGGCGCTCAAGCCTCCGAGGATTCCCTGCGCGCGGCCCACCAGCTCTTCCGCCGCCCGCGTCTGCGCCTTGGCATTGCCCTTCGTGTTCAACAACGAATCGAAGATCTGCCCGAACTGTTTCAGCAGCGGCATGTTCCCGCGCCGCACGTCGACGTCTTCCGCCTCGAGCCTCTCGATCAGCTGCCGCGCCAACCGCAACGTCAAGTGCGGCTCATCTGTCGTCGCGTCCCGCATCATCGTCGCCAGCTGCCCCTGCTTCCCCTGCGCGAGCAACCGCAGCTTCGCCACCCGCGCGTCCAGCGCGCTGCCCCGCTGCAGGCTCGCCACCACCAGGTCGAAAGACTTCTCGTCGCCGCGCAGCGCCGCCCGCCACACCAGGTCCTCGATGACGGCGTTGTATTCCTGCTTTGGCACCAGCGCCTTCAGCGTCGCGATCACCTGCTCGTTGGTCTCGTAGCGCGACAGCACGAAAGACACCCACCGCCGCGCCAGCGCCATCACCGCCGCCGACTCGCGCGACTCTTCCGCCTTCGACATCGCGTACGCGAAAGCCCGCAGCGCCTCGAGCAAGTCGCCCGCTTCTAGAAACGAAACACCGCGGTGCAGCGCAATCGTTGCCCGCTCGGTGAACCCCGTCTCGGGCCCCATCTCGAGCAGCCGCTTGCCGCGCTCGCCGCCTGTCAGCAGCAGCCGCCGCGCCGGCACGTCTTTCGCCTCGTAGTTCCCCATCCACGCCGAGACTTCAGCGCCGTCGTTGCGGTCGACCATCGCGTCAATCATCGACAGCACCATGCCGTCCATCGGCGTCGCTTCGGTCGCGAACGGCCGGGCCTGCGCGAAGAGGAACAGCCGGCGAGCCCGGTTCAGGTTCAGCCACTCGTCGGGCCGCCACTTCAGCGCCTTCTTCAAGAACTCCGCCTGGGTCGAGTTCTCGGGCCAGCGTTCGGCGAGCGCCCGCGCTTCCTCCGCTCCGGGGTCACTGACGCCCAGCTTCTTCGCGCGCGCCGCTGCCGCCGAGCCCGCCCGCTTCGCCCGCTTCTCGATCAACTTCGCCATCGCGAGATCGAGATCGAAGATGCGCGCCTCGATCGCGCTGACGCTCTGCACCTTCTCGCGAACGAGGGTCTTCAAAGAGAGCTGAAGCGCCTTCTTCAGAAACGGCCCGGTCGACAGCTTGTCGGTGAGGTCGATGGACGGCGAGACGCCCAGCCCAATCAACGTCGTCTCGGGCATGAAGCACGAGGTGCGGAAGAACGTCACCGACTTGAGCTCGGCCGTCGACAGCACGCTGTGCAGCGAAATCTTCCGCTGCTGCCTTCCCGCCTCGAACGCATCCCACGGGTTGCGGCCCCCGGGCGGAATGCCGCGCGACGCGAAGAGCACCCAGTTGTGAACGGACAAAGGCCAGAGGCCCGCGCCGCCTTCGAGGTCCTTTGGGTAGCCGTCCTGGCAGAGGCCCAGGCTTCCCAGCGCGGCCCACACCACCGAACGGAACTCTTCGTCATGCTCACCGACGAAGCCCTGGTTCGCGACGCTGTTTCGCAACAGCCACAGCTTCAGCGTCTCGTTCGGCCGGCCTTCCCGCAGCGACGTTCGCGCGTTGAAGAAGAGCAGGGTCTGCTTCGAAGGCCGTTCTTCCGCCACCGCGCTGGCCGACAGCACCACTGCCAGCACCAGGCCGGAAATCACAGCGCGATACCCAGCGACGCCGACAGCTCCCACCACCAGCCGAGTGATGAGCTGGTCGCCGCCGCGAAGACTGGAATCGCCACCATCACCCGCGGCTCGAAGAAGATGCCCGTGCGGAAGTAGAGCTGCATCGAGAAGCCGGCCATCACGCCATAGCGCTGGCCATCGACCTGCATCCCCGGCAGCCGCACCCGCTCGAGGTAGTTGATTTCCCGCTGGGTAATCTTCGGCGCGAAGATTGCCCCCGTCACTTCCAATGCGGTCGAGCTGCCCAGCGCGTTCGGGTAGTACAGGTACCGGATTCCCGCGTTCACCGAGAACACCAGCTCGGCCGTCGGCAGAAGGCCGAGGCGCGGCGTGCCGACCCCTTCAATCAACGCGTAGGCGAAGTTGATGTCGATCTCGAGCCGCGGCGGCCGGCCCGCTTGCCGGTACGGCGTCAGCGACAACTTCTGCGAGCTGTCACTTCCCTGCGTGAACACCCACGTCACCGCGAGCTCGGCGGTCAGGTTCCCGAAAGGCACCCGGACGAAGCCGCCCACGCGGGTGCTGTAGAAGTTGTTCAGCTCGAGCAGCTGCGCCGCGGTGCCTCCGAGCAGCACCGTCGACTTCCGCCAGTCGAAGAGCACCGACCGCGACGCGAGCCCAATCGTGCTCTCGCTGAGCGCCTCGAAGGGCGAGCGGTACTTCTCGATGCTCTTGTCTTCCGCCTGCTTCAGCAGCTCGGGGTCGGCAGCGGGCGCCGCGGCCGGCGCGTCTTCCGCGAACGCCACGGTCTGCGCGAGCAGCGCGAAGAGGAAGGCACTACGGATCAAGGGGGAAGCCTCCACCGGCGGGTGGGTTGGGCGGGTAGATGGGGACGAAGCACTGCGCGCGGAAGGAGCCGCGGAAGGGCTGGAGCACGTTGTAGGTGCCCTGGTGGAAAGTCGGGTGGTCGCAGAACCGCGTGCACTGAATCAGTCGCGTCGAGAGGTCGAACTGGCCCGCGGTGCCGCCGTCGGTTGCGATGCCTCCGTCGGGCAGCGGCTGGTCGTCCCACTGCGTGCCGCCGAACAACTTGCGGTCGACCACCGACGGGCCAAACGGAACCTTGAAGCTGGCCACCTTCAGCGCACCCGCGACGACGAACTCGTACTTCATCTTCGTCAGATACGGGAACTGCCAGAACAACCCCACCTGGTAGAGGTCGGACGGCGCGAGGTCGTGGAACTCGGGCAGCGACGACAGCAGCAGCGGCATCGGGAAAATCGGCGAACGGAAGACGACCGCGGGGTCATCGATTCCCTGGCAGTACGAGAACGCGTGCGACGGCTCGGCGCTGAAGCTCTCGTTGTTGAAGAACGTCGCCACGCCGAAGTCGCCGACGAGCACGTTCTGCGAAATCGGCGTCCGCTCGGGCGCGACGAAGTTCAAGTCGATCACCCGGCCCGCGCTCGCCACCGAGTACTTCTCGATGAAGGTCAGGTACTGCAGCCGGCTCGGCAGAATCGGCAGGTTGCTGAACTTGAAGGGCCCCAGAATGATGTCGGGGAAGTCGGGCACCAGCGGGCAGTCGCGGGTCGACGTGTCGGGAATCTTGTCGAGGTCCGCAAGGTCGAGGCTCGACGGGCACCACAGCACCAGCGATCGCATCGTCTGGCTCTGAATCGAATACTTGAAGCTGTCGAAGACGAAGGCGCCGCTGACGTGTGGCGAGGTGCGGTCGCGCTCACCCGGCAGCACCGCTTCCAGGGCCTTTTCAATCTGCGCTCCCAGCTCACGCTTCGTGTCGTCGTGGTGCACCGCCAGCGTGACCACCATGTCCTTGCCCTGCGTGCGCGCTGCTTCCACCGCGAGGCGAATGCGCGTCGCCAGCACCGCGACGAAGTTCGGATCCTTGAAGTCGTCGATGCAAATCTCTGGGAAGCCCTCGAGCAACATCCGCTGCACCTGCATCGAAAGATGCACCGGCGAGATTTCCCGATTGCAGGGCTTGAGCACGAAGCCCACCTTCACGTTGTCCTTCACCGGGCTGCGCAGCGAAGGAAACGCGGGCCGCACCTCGGGGTTCTTCCGCGCCATCGCCGCGGCCTGGAAGATGCCCTTGGCGTCCTTCACGAAAGTCGCCGCGCACACGCCCAGCACTGCCGACGCCGCCAGCGGCATCTTCCCTTCGCTCGCGATGGCCCGGTTCTCGGTTTCCAGCGGCGCCCACGGCAGCGGCGTCAGCCCCGGCGGGCACAGCTCGGTCGCCGCGTAGCCATACGGGTTGAAGCCGATGGGCGCGGCCACGTCGCCGTACTGCGGCCCTTCGACCTTCATCCACCGCCGCAGGCCCAGGTCGGTGACCTGTTGGTTGCGAAGGGTGGGGAACTGGTTACGCGAGCGCCACTGCACGACGTCGTTCTTCTCGTCGAACACGCCGTAGACGACGAGGCTGCGCTGCGAGTAGGCGGGCCCCGCGCCGACGATGTTGAAGACCGTCGGAGCGACCAGGTTCGGCTCGCCGTCGCGGTGGTACCGCAGCCGCAGCCCGACCTGCCGCGGCACCTTCTCGACGTGAAGGCTCATGCTGCCGCACAGCGTGTTCGGCCCGCAGATGACCGGCAGGTGGGTGTGAATCGGGGTGAGGCTGACCACTGGTGTCCACGGCAATTCTTGCTCGTCGGTGCGCCAGGTCACTTCGATCAGGCTGTTGTCGCTCAAGCCCTGCTCGGCAGACACCGTGTAGAAGAGGAACAGCGTCTGTTCGTTCTCGAACCACGTCGCGTCGGCAAGCGAGAAGCTGGCGTTGATGTCGAC
This sequence comes from Myxococcales bacterium, assembly GCA_038206395.1. Classification (GTDB taxonomy): domain Bacteria; phylum Myxococcota; class Myxococcia; order Myxococcales; family Myxococcaceae; genus JAGSPQ01. The sequence continues at coordinate 70,414 of JBBRAX010000015.1, forward strand.
GATCGGAACCTTTCCACAGGCCCCGACCATCGCCAGTACGCCCAGCACCATCGCTTTGCCGAAGTTCTTCATCGCTCAGCCCAACAGCTCGGCGAAGGAAGTCTGCCCGCGCGACACAAACCGCTTCACCGAGCCGACCAGCTCGTTCTGGCCGCGCCGCGCCAGCTGCAGCTGTTCCACCCGGGACTTGAAGCCGCCATTCGCCCGCAGCGCGTTCTGCAGCGTGCTCGACAGCTTTGGCAAAAACGCGTCCTGCCAGCTCAGCGGCTGCGAGCTCACCCAGCCGGCGAGCCCGCGAATGTCGACCTCGAGCAGCAGGTCTGTCATCGACTCCTGCGGCAGCTTCAGCAGCATGTCCGGGTAGAGGATGTCTTCGTACCAGCTCGGGTGCATGCCGCTGCCCCGGCGAAGCGCCTCGGCAAAAAGCGCCTTCCGTTCTTCTGGCTCGAGGTACGTCGCGAGCACTGACAGCGCTCCCGCGGCATCGAACTCGCGGCCGCGGTCGACGATTTCATGCGACGCGGCTTCGACTGGCATCTGCAGCGGCAGGCCAGCGCGCGCATTGTCGAGCGTCTCGAACAGGTGCTGGCGTTCTTCATTGCTGATGCGGTTCGAGACCAGCAGCTGCTGCGCGACCTGCAGCCGCAGCGTTGGCTTCAGCGAACGGGCGAGCTCGGCTTGCACATCGGTGGGCACCATCGCGAAGAGCAGCGCACCGTTTCGCGGAGGCAGGCTCTCGATGAGGTGGGCGAGGCCGTCGGCGCCGAACTCTTCCTTCAGGCTGCGGTAGCTCTCGACGTCCGACTGGGCCAGCAGCGACGAGCTGATCGCGTGGTGGTTGAGCACCCGGTAGAACTCAGCGTCGACGGGCAGCGACTTCTCGTCCAACGTCTTCAGGTACTCGGCGAACTCGATCTTCCGGCTCGCCAGTTGGCCGTCGGACGAGAAAGCGAGAGAGAGGCGATCGCCGAAGAGGAAGATGGCCTTCGCGAGGTACGCGAACTCCCCCGCCTTGAGCCACGCGCGCAGCAGCTCGACCACGCCGCCCTGGTCTTTCGCCAGCTCGGCCTGCGCGATCCGGTCGTTCCACAACCTCTGCTGCTCGGTGATGAAGCCTTCTTCGAGGTTCTTCTCGGCGAGCTTGAGCTGTTCGTCTTCCTTCGGCAGCGCGGGCGGCGGCTCCTCTTCGGGCTTCGGCTCTTCCTTCGGGCCGAGCAACCCTGCTGCGAGCTGTGCGGCCATCGCCTTTTCTTCGAGCGTCTCGGTGCCCAGGCGGCGGCCGCCCCAGATGATGGCCAGCGTCGCCAGGGTTCCGAGCAGCAGCGCAATCATCCATGAGAAGTGCGGCAGCAGCCCCAGCCACAGCTCGCGCAACGCCACGTCCCATTCCCACTTCTGCGGAGGAGGCGGGGGAGCAGGCGGCGGCTCGACCTTCGGAGGCACAACCTCAGGAAGCGGAGGTGGAGAGACCGCGAGCGCGGCGGAGATGGGCTCGAGCACCTGGCGCGAGACGGTGACCTGCAGCCAGCCCTTCGACAGCCGCTGTTCCAGGCGCTTCACCAGCGCCTGCACGTCTTTGGCGGGAATCGACTTCTCGTGCGCGAACTCGCAGCGCGCCTGGGTCAGGTATTCCTGCGGAGGCACCGCTCCCAATCCTTCCTGTTGACCCAGCCCGGGCAGCGAGCTGTTGCGCGGAATGTCGACGACGGTGTGGTCGCGGTAGGTGCAGCCCTTCGACACGCACTTCTCGGGCGCGCAGTCGCGGCTCAAGAAGAGGTCGAACTGGCTCTCGAGGGCCCGAAGGTCCATCAGCACGGGCGAAGGAATGTGCTTCTCGGGCACTGGCGTCGCCGACGACTGCGCGAACGAGAGGGCCGGCAGCAGCAGCAGGGGAAGCAGGGTCTTCATCAGTAGATCCTCACGACGACCCGGCGGTGCCGGGCGAGGCGCTCTTCGGGGCTCAACCCCTTCAGCTGGTCTTCGGGAAGCGGCTTGGTGTCCGCGTAGCCTTCGACCCGGATGCGCGAGCGAACGATGCCGATGTCTTCGAGCCGCTGACGCAGGACAATCGCCCGGTCGCTGCTCAAATCCCAGTTGCTGCCGCCGTTCAGCATTGGGGTCGTGTCGGTGTGGCCTTCGACCGCGAAGTTGTACTTGTTCGAGTACGGCACCAGCGTCTGCAGCATCCCCGACACCGTCTTGTCGAAGTCCGGGCGGATGACGGCCTTGCCCGAGTCGAAGACGAGGCCCGAGTTCAAAGACAGCTCGAGGCCCTCGGCGGTGAGTCTCGTCGACACGACCTGCTGCAGCTCGGCCTTCGCAATCTGCTCGTCGATCTTCCTTTGAATCGACTCGAGGCTCGCGGGCTGTTCGGCGCCCGAGATGCTCTTTACGATCTGCTGCATCTTGCTCTTGTTGAGCTGTGCGGCGCTCAGCAGCACCACAAAGAACAGGAGCAGGTTCGTGATCAGGTCTGCGTAGCTCAGCAGCCAGCTCTCTTCATGGCCCGCGGTTCGCCGCTGCATGGCTCACACCCCGCCGCGCGCGACGAGCTCGTTGACGCTCTTTTCACAGCGCTCGAGGAAGCCGAGGCGTTCGTCGAGCAGCCCGTTGAGGAAGTGGCCGATCGGGCCCGCTGCCCCTGCGCCGAAGGCGACGCCGTACAGCGTGGCGAGCAGCGCGAGCGACATCGACGCGCCGATGTTCAGGTTGTCCGCGCTCATGTTCCGGAACATCTGGATCATGCCGGTGATGGTGCCGACCATGCCGAACGCGGGGCCGAGCTTCGACAGCATCTCCCAGTTATTCACCGCCGGCTGCCAGCGCATCAGCTCTTCGTGCCGCAGCTCGAGGAACACCTTCGCGCTCGCGACCTCGGGCGACCGGTTCAGAATCAGGTCGACCATCTGCTTCACTGCAGGGAAGCGGCTCTTCTCGGCGATCGACAGCGCGCCGCTGCGCTTGCCCTCGCGCCACAGCGCGTACAGCTGCTCGCGCTCGGCCTCCATTTCCTTCGTCGTCTTGCTGATGACGCGCAGGCCGGGGATGAGCTCGCGCAAGCAAAGAAGCGTGCGAAGGGCGGTGGTGCCGCTGCTGCTGATCAAGACCGCGGCAGTGGAGCCGAGCATGACCATCGCCAGCGCGTGGCCGTCGAAAGCCGAGATGACCGTCGTGTCGCCACGGTCGGTGAAGCCAAGCCACACGATGAACGCCAACAGAACGAAGCCGATGATTTGCACGTGGGTCCCCTCGTTACTTCTGCTGTTTCTGCAGCTCTTCGAGTTTCTTGCGGACGGCAGGGTCGCTCTCGATGGTCTCGACCTGCTCGTAGACTTCGATCGCCTTGTCGCGCTCGCCCATCATCAGCAGCAGCGACGCTTTCGCCCGAAGGAACTCGGGGTGCGATTTGTAGCGTTGCAGCACCGTCTCGGCCCACTCGAGCGCCAGCGAGTAGTTGCCGCCCTTCATCGCTTCCTGCATCAGCGTGCGCGCGCGGCTGATGCTGACTTCCGGCGCCGTGTCATCGACGCGAAGCCCGCGCGCCCGGTACGCCTCGATCAACGTCGCGTCGGCCGCTGTCTGGGGCGGGGGCACCACGCGCGTGGTGGGAATCGACTTCACATCGCGGCTGCCCGGCGCGTGCTCGACCACGATGCGCTGCCCCGACGCGAGCATGGGGATGTCGACCTCGGTGATGAGGTTCCCGTCGTTCCACCGCACCTTCATCGCCGTCGTCGAGCCGAAGCCGAAGGGGCGCGTCAGCGTGCCGTCTTCCTTCAGGGCCGGGTGCTTCTCGGGCGCGGGCTCGACCAGGTAGTAGGTGTAGTTGCGTGCCGCGCAGCCGGTGAGCGTGAGGCAGATGAGAAGAAGTCGGGTCATGGCAGGAAGGGCAGCAGCGAGACGTTGAGAAGCGAGATGCCGATGCCGACCTTGGCGTTGGTCGAGATCGTCAGCGTGAGGCCGAAGTTCGATCGGCCGAACGGCAGCCGCGCGACGAAGACGCCGGTGATGAGCGGGTCGAAGAGCGAGAAGCTGTTGCCGGGCGAGATGGCCTGAATGAGGCCGGTGGGGACGCTCATGATGAGCTTGGCGCCGACCATCAGGTTCAGCGCGAAGGGCAGCACCCGGTAATACGCGCCGCCGATGCCGATGACGGGGTCGATCAGCGAGATGGTGAAGCCCGAGAGGTTGCAGTTGGTGTCGCCCCACTGTTCCGTCCAATCGAACGAGATGTGCTGGTGGGGCAGCACGGTGATGTCGACGAACGCGTGGGTGATGCTGTCTTGCCGGGCGCGGCGATCGAGCTCCTTCGCGAGCGACAGGTTCTTTCGGGTGCGCGCCGCCTCGAGCAGGGTCGGGTCGAAGTTCTCGGCCATCAAGATGCGGCTGTTGCGAAGGTCGATGACTTTGAAGCTGACGCCTTCGGCAGTCTCGTCGAGCCAAACCGCGGTCTTCGCTGGCGCCGACTTGCCGCGCGCCATCTCATCGAGCCGCAGGATTTCCGAAGTGCCGAGGTCCGCGGTGTTGTGCTCGATGCGGCCGTCGTCCATGAACAGCCGCGGCTGTCGGCACGCCTCACATGACCTCAGGCCTTGCGTGCCGAAGACGTGAATCAGCGTCTGCAGCGCCGCGGTCGGGTACCAGGCCTTTGTCTCTTCGAAGGCCGACTGGGTGCTGACGACGATGACGGGGGTCAGGTCCTTCACCACCAGGCCCGTGCCTTCTTCGAGCCGCAGCGCCAGCGACTCTTCGAAGCGGTCGAGCGCGTCGCGCGTGGTGTCGCGCTGCGCGAAGGCAGCAGCGGGCAACAGCAGCAGCGCGAGGGTGGCGCTCTTCAGAAACAAAACGAAGCCTCCACGCCGATGGTGTGAATCGAGAGGATGCCGAGGTCGAGGAACTTGCCGACGCCTTCGGCGTCGTTGATGCCGGGCGCCGACTCGATGAAGAGGATGACGCTGACCCGGTTCTTCACGCGCAGCTCGGCGCCCAGCTGAATCGTGCCGTACGTGAAGCTGGGCTCGGACGCCCGATCACGGAAGATAATGGTGAGCTCTTCGATGGTGGGGATGTTGCGGCGGAAGGCCAGCGCTTCTCGGCCATAGACGTTGACGACGGCCCCGCCGAAGAAGGCGTAGAGGTCGGGGCGCGTCAGCGACACCGTCGAGCCGGAAATCAACCGCGCGATGCGGGCCTGCGCTTCCCAGCCGACGTGGAGCTCGGGGGCCCAGCTGAACCCGGCCGAGAAGCTCGCCGTCCACGCGCGCGCCTGCGTCAGCGACGCCTCGATGCCCACCGACAGCCAGACGAAGGGGGTGATGACGATGCTCTGGTTCCGCGGGGTGAAGACGCGAACGCCGAGCCGAATCGGGACGAGGAAGATGCCTCGGCCTTCGAGCGCGTCGAGGTATTCCTTCCGCGCGTCCTCGGCGCTCTTCAGGTGCTCGGGGTCGCGAAGCATGGCGGCCGACGTGTTGAGCGTCGAGAGGGTGCGCGCGTAGACGATCGGCAGGTCTGCCTCGAGCGAGGTGATGCGCGCGCGGAGCACCAGCGAGCTGCCCTCGACCTCGAAGTCGAGAAACAGGGCGTGCTTGCTGCCCGAGATCTTCCCTGCGGTGGCCAGCGCCTCGGGCTGATCGAACCCGCGCGCGACGATGGTGCCCTTGCTGCCGGAATGGACGACCAGCGACGTGCACTCGGGGCAGTGGGTGAGCGTCAGGTGCGTCTGCGGGTTCTTGATCAGCAGCGTGTTGAAGTGGTTTTCGATCAGCGCCTGCAGGCCGCTGGAAAAACCCACTGGCACGCTGACGTCGGCCAGCACCACGTTCGTCTGCAGCGCGAAAGGCGCTTGCTGGATCCACCCGAACACGAGCTCGTCGAGCAGGTCATACGCCTGCAGCTGAATTTGCCCGGCCACTTCCGTGCGCAGCTTTTCCAGCTGCTCGCGCTGCGACTCTTTCGGGTCGAGCTCGGCCGCGAGGGCGAACGACGGAATCAGGAACAGCAGCGCCCAGACCTTCATTTGAGCCACTTCCATTCCCCGCGCACGCAGATGCCGGCGTGAAGGTCTGTCTCGCGTGCGTCCATGATCATCATCCCGAGGAAAGCGTCGGGGTCGGTGAGCACCTTCTCTTTGAAGTAGCGCGCGCACGCCAGCGGGTACGCCTTCTTCGGCTCGAGCCGCGCGAGCACCGCGATGTCACCGGGCGCGAGCACCGGCACCCGGTCGGAGACTTTGTGCCCGCGCTCGGCGAGGTCGGTGCGCGCGGCGACCGAGAGTTTCTGGGCGACGAGCTGCTCTGGATAGAACGTGTCGACGTGCCAGACCGCCGTCCGCGGCACGAGCGCGTTGGCGAGGCGGGTGATTTCGCCCACCGACTCGCGCATCGACGTCAGCACCACGTCGTCACGCGCGGGGCGGTCACCCGGCTGGGAAATTTTCGTCGAGCAGACGAGCGCGTCGATGTTGCTATAGCTGCCGCGCGGAGGCAGGTCGGGCACGCGGCCCGGGTACCTCTGGTGCGCTTCGGCCTGGCTGATGCGATTGCACTCGAGGTTGCGCGAGGCCGCCTTCGACATCGTGATGCCCGGCGCCGGGTCGTAGGCGCAGGCCGCGAGCAGCAGCGCGATGGGGGCGGCGGCTTTCATAGCTTCGCTGGGTTCTTCGGAAGAGGCGGCGCCGTGGGCGGAGGAAAAGGGAAGCCGGGCAGCAGCGGCACCATCGGCGCGTTCGGATCTTCTTTCGGCGCGGCCGCCTTCACCGCTTCGGCGCTGTTCGGCATCGGCGCGTCGAAGTTCCGCAGCACGAGCTGCTTCATCCTCGCGTGGAAAACCAGCTGGCTCAGCTGCCCGTAGAAGTCGCGCGAGAACTCTTCCTTCTGCGCGGAGCCGGTGAGCTGCTCGGACTTGTCGCGAACAATCAGGTCCATCAGCCCGTTGATCGCCCAGTAGCCGAGCCCGAAGTAGCGAACGAAGCGGCCCTGCAGCGAGTCCTGGCCCAGCAGGAAGCCGTCGGTGTCCCGTAAGATCACGTCCTGCGCGAAGGTCGCTTCCGTGACCGCGGGAATCAGCGTGAAGCTCGCGTAGCAAAGCGCCCACTGCAGCGCGCTGTTCTCGCTGTGAAGCTGCCGCGAGGTGAGCTCGACGATCAGGTCCGGCTTCGCCGCTTCTTCATCGGGCTTCGGAACATCGCTGTCCGGCACCTCGAGCTCGACCTGCGCGCCCTGATTGTCAAAGAGCGTGCGCAGGTTTTGACAAAGGATCTCGGAATCGCCCGAGTCCGTGTAGTCGGTGGGCAGGCACTTCAGCAGCAGCTTCAGCCCTTCGAAGTTGTTGTGGTCGGGGTTGATGACCGCCGGCCGCTGCAGCGAAACCAGCGGCTGGTACACCGTTACGCAGCCCGTCGCGCAAAAGGCGAGCACGAGCAGCAGTGGAAGTCGGGTGGGGATGCAGCGGGCCATTGGAGCGACATCGCCGCATAGCAACGTCTGTGCCCTCATGTCCGCAACAGTGCGTGGAACCTTTGGAAACGGTTCAACTGCGCAGTTTTCGCGACAGCGCTGTCAGACCTGAGAAGCCTTCTGCGCTCTTTCCCAGCTCCGCTACATCCCTGATCTCAGTTGATGCCGGAGTCGGCGAGCACGGGCGGGTAGCCACCGTCGCCGTTGCCGCCGCCTTCGATCAACGTCGGGTCGGGGCAGCCGTAGACAATCTGAACCTTGGCGGCGCCGCTCTTCTGCACCACGTCGCACGCGCCGCCGTAGAGCGTGAGGCGGCTGGTCTGGGCGTTGTAATCCCAGCCCATCTTCTTGGTGGGGTCGCGGTTGATCAGGTTGCCGTCGACGGCGACGTAGATCTTGTTGAGGTCGGGCGGCACCTTCGCGAGCTTGAAGTCGCAGCCCGCTGCGCCGGCGGCGATCTGCGAGAAGGCCATGTTCAGCGAGGTCTGATCATCGGCCTGGTAGTACTTGGTGGTGCCGAGCCGTGCGGTGCCGCCTTCGACGGCGAGCTGCTGAAGGCGGGTGGGGTCGACGTCCGCCCCGAAGCCGACGACGTAGGTCTTGATGCCGCGCTTCGCCATGTCCTTCACCGCGCTGACGGGGTCTCCGCTGCAGTTCTCCATGCCGTCGGTGACGAGCAGCACGAAGTTCGCGCGATTCATGTCGGTGAGCTCGGGCCGCTTCGACGCGAGCAGCAGCGCAGCACCGATGGGCGTCCCCGAGCCCGTCGCCGTGCCTGGCAGCGCCATCGCGACCTTCGACGCGGTGAGATCGCCGACCTCGACCGCGTTGCTTCCCTCGCTGCACTTCGCGGCGCCGGGGAACATCGAGAGGCCGAAGCGAATCGCAGCCTCGTTCGACGCCGTCACCGCCTTCACCGACGCAGTGGCCAGCGACCACTTGCTCGGCCCCGACGGCAGCTTCTCTTCCATGCTGCCCGAGCGATCGAGCACGATCAGAAAGTTTGCCTGCACGCGCGTCGACGAAAAGAGCTCGCCGCCGCAGCTGGGCGCGCCGCCGCCCGCTCCGCCGTTTCCGCCGCCAGCACCCGACGAGGGGTCCGAGCAGTGCCCGTTGCTCTGGCAGGTGCGGCCCGCCGCGCAGCTGGCGACCGCGCAGGTGGCGACGCACGAGACGCCTTCGCAGACCTGGCCGGTGCCGCACTCCGAGTCGGCGCCGCAGCCCGTCTTCGGCACGCAGCCTCCCGAAGTGGAACACTTCTCGTCGGTGCTGCAGACCTTCGTGGCATCACACTTCGCAGCGCACGCCTTCGAGCCCAGACAGACATTGCCCGCGCCGCACTCTGCGTCGGCCTTGCAGCCGCTGCCCATCGGCACGCCACAGCCCGCGGCAAAGGCACAGACGGCGAGTGAAACGGCGAGTGAGAGGGCGGTGCGCATCGAGGCCTCCAGGGCGTTGCGGGGCTTCGTGCAATGCCGCGGCCACCAGGGGCGATCGTGCAGTTCCGCAGGCATGGCTTTGCGAAACTGCCTCCTTTACGCCCATGTGGAGTGGACACGCGCGGGGCGTGAACTGGAGTGGGCAGGTCCCTCGCGAACGCGTTCATCGGCATCTACTATTGACGATAGTACGAGCCCGGGGCTAGAGCCGTTGAGGTGAGCAAGCGTCGACCGGTCGAGGCGTTGGGTGCGCTGGAGTCGTCGGTGATGGGCGTTGCGTGGACCACGGCCCCCCTCACTGCGCGCGAAGTGTGCGACCGGCTCACCGGATCAAAAGAGCGCGCGTACACCACCATCATGACCACGATGGATCGCCTTCACCGCAAAGGCCTGCTGTCGCGCGAGAAGGCGGGCCTTGCCTGGAGCTACAGGCCGACGCTCGATCGCGTGGAGCACGAGAAGTCGTTGGCAGACCAACTGGCGACCCGGATCTTGTCTTCGCACGGTGAGGCCGGCCTGGTCGCCTTCGTGGAAGCCGTCACCGATGCCTCGATGCTTGACCGCCTCTCCGCGCTGATTCGTCGCCACCGAAAAAAGGGAGGCCGCTGATGGCTGCCCTCGCCTTCGTCCTCGAGTGCGCCGCGGTGGGCGCCTGCGTCGCCGTCATCGGTTCGGCTGCGGCCTTCGGTTTGTCTTTGCTCCTTCGCAACGGCTTTGGGCTCACTCCCAGCCGGCGCGCGGATCTGGCACTGGTGCTGACCCTTGGCCTCGCACTGGCGACCCTCGCTGTCGTCATCGCCACCGCGCTGCCTCCCCTCTCGAGCGCGCTCGGAGGCCAGGCCGATGATTGCTTCTCGCACGCGCACCATGGCCACTTGTGCCTCGTTCACCTCGCGGCGCCGCGGCCTGCGCTGTTGGTGCTCGGCGCTGCAGCGCTCGCCTTGTTCGCTTTCCGCGCTGTGCTGCTGGCGGCGAGGCTGAGCCGCGCTTCGGGAAGCGTCGCGTTGCTCGAGACGTTGGGCAAAGTGGAGCACCTGGGCTTCCCCATCGTCTGGGTGCCCGGCGCCCCGAGATTGTGTGTGGCAACCGGGATACTGCGCCGCCGAGTTCTGGTGTCCTCGAGCCTGGCCGAAGCGCTCGAGCCGCCGCAGCTCGAAGCTGCGCTCGCTCACGAAAGTGCCCACCTCAGGCGTCACGATCCACTCGTGTCCGTCTTGATGCAGCTGGGCTCGCTTGCCCTGGTTCCGTTTGTCGCCGGCTTCCTGGCGCGCGAGCACGCCGCGCTGACGGAAGAGGCGTGCGACCAGGCCGCCGCCCGCGAGGTGGGCGAGCCGTCGCTGGTGGCCGAGGCACTGGTGCGCGTCGCCGCGCTCGCAAGCCAGCCCGGACCCGCACTCGCCTTTGGCCGCGGCAATCTGGAGTCGAGGGTGCGCGCGCTGCTTGCCATGTCGCTGTCGCAGCGGGTGCCCTTGCGCCTTCCCTTGCTCGCTGCCGCCGGCGCAGGCGCTGCGCTGACGCTGTCGTTCGTCTTCAGCCAGTCGGGCGCGGTTCATCACGCGGTCGAGACGCTGCTTCACGGGCTTCTGTAGGAGTTCCCGATGCCCTGCCTCCACCGCTTCACGCTCTTGGCTACTATCGTCTGTAGTATCCCGGTGCTCGCCCAGCCGCTGGACGCTTCGCAATACGTGACGCGCGTGCTCGCCGAAGGGCCCTCGTCGAAAGTCGCCGAAGCCGAGGCGGCGCTGACGCGGGCCGAGGTCGTTGGCGTTGGACGCTGGCCGAACCCTTCACTCGACTGGCAGCGGCAGAGCATCGGTGGCGCGACGGGGTCGGGCAGCAGTGGAGCGCAGGACCTCTTCCTCGCGTCGGTGCCGCTGGTGCTCTCGGGCCGGCTCGGACTCGAGGCTGACGCCGCCGACCTTCGAGCCCAGGCGGGCGCGCTGAGGTTGATTCGGGCCCGCGCGCTGCTCCACCGCGAGGCCCTCGAGCGATTCCAGCAGGTGCTCGCCGCCAGCGGCCGTCGCTTGCTTCTCGAAGACTCGCTGCACGTGCTCGAGCAGCTGTCGCAAGTCATCGCTGCCCGGCAGAAGGCGGGCGAGTCTTCGGGCTACGACTTGCTGAGGATTGGGGTCGAACGTTCCTCCGTCGAGACTGCGCTCGCGGGCGCGCGCCTCGCCCAGACCAGGGCCAGCAACGACGCTCTCGCGCTGCTGCCCCCGGGCCTCGACGCGGTGACCTTTGAAGGCCAGCTTCTGACCAAAGTCAGCGCGGTGGCCCGGGCCCAGCTGGAGACGAGGCGGGCCGACCTGAAGGCCTGGTCGCTGGAGGCGCAGGCCGCAGAGGAAGACCTTCGCGCCGCAGGCCGCGGCTGGGTTCCGGATCCAATCGTCTCCGGCGGCGCGCAGACCTTTGGGCTCGGGCTGCCGGGTGCCGCCGCAGGCTACGTGGTCGGCGTCTCGATTCCACTTCCCCTCTTTCAGCATCGCAGCGGCGAACAGGCACAGGCCGCGGCCCGGAAGAAGCTCGCGGAGGCGCGCCGCGACCAGCTGCGCTCAACCGCCCTCGTTCAGTTCGACGCCACCTCGAGCGAGGTCAACGCCCGCAGCGAACAGCTCGAACGCCACCAGCTGCAGGTGATTCCGCGCGCCGCGCAGCTGCGCCAGGTGGCGGCCACCGCGTACCGGGGCGGGGCGGCCGAGCTGCTGGTGCTCGTCGACGCCGAGCGGACCTTTCGCGAAGCGCGCCTCACCGGCATCGAGCTGCAGCTTCAGCTGGCGCTCGCCCACGACCTGCTGCTGCTTCTGGCGGGGAGCTTCGACGTCCCGCTCGAAGAAGGAACTGCTCGATGAAGATCCAGGCTGCAGCGGTTTTGGTGGTGCTGGTGGCGATTGCTGGCTGCAAAGAGCCCGCTGCAAACGAAGCAAAGAAGCAGGTGGCTCCCCAGCGGCCCGGCTTGTCGGTGACGCTCTACCAATCTGGCCTCGAGCTCTTCATGGAGTACCCGGCGCTGGTGGTCGGCGAACCTTCGCCGCTGGTGGCGCACTTCACCGACGCAAGCAATCCGAACGGCTTTCACCCCGTCACCCTTGGGCAGGTCACCGCCGTGCTGAGGGTCTTCGAGCACGAAGAGCGGTTCGCTGCCGACAAGCCGCTGCGCGACGGAATCTTCAAGCCCATCGTCACGCCCACCCGCGCGGGCACCGCGACGCTCACCCTGCGTCTCGAGGGGCCCCAGGCACAGGGCACCGTCGAGGCCGGGCAGGTCACCATTCATCCGACGCTGGCGGCGGCGCTCGCCGAGGGCGAAGACGAAGCACCGACGGAACCGACAGTCGGCTTCCTCAAAGAGCAGCAATGGAAGACGGAGTACGCGACGACTGAGGTGAAGGTCCGCGTTCTGCAGGGCGGCGTGCGTGCGACCGCCGAGCTGAAGCCGGTTGGAGGTCAGGCGGCCGAGCTGTCGGCTCCAGTCGACGGAAGGATTCCGGTCGGCGACGCGGTGCCCCACCTGGGTCAGCGGGTGAAGAAGGGGCAGCTGCTGGTGCGTGTCGTCCCTTCTTCGGCAGTGACGGGCACCGACCTGGCGACCGTGGAGCTCGACGCCACCCGGGCGAAGTCCGAGCTGGGCCTGGCCGAGCGCGACCTGGCGCGGGCGCAAGAGCTGTTCGCCGCCCAGGCCATTCCCGAAAAGCAGCTCGACGCCGCCCGCGTCAGCAAGGACGTCGCCCTGGCGAAGCTCGAGGCGATGAACCACCACAAGGTGGCCTTCAAGAGCGCGCAAGCCGGCTCGACCGGCGCGGGCGGCTCGGCCTTCGAGCTGCGCTCGCCTCTGGACGGAGTGGTCTCTTTCGCCGACGTGATGCCCGGCGCAGGGGTGCAAGCAGGGACCCGGCTGGTCTCGGTGGTGAACACAGCGCGGCTTTGGCTGGAAGCGCGGGTCTACGAAGCGGACATCGGCAAAGTTCAAGAGGCGGTGGGGGCGACCTTCACCGTCACCGGCCTCGACCGTGAGTTTTCGATCGATGCAAGCAACGGTCAACGCATCGCGGTGGGGGCAGTGGTCGACCGCCTCAGCCGCACCGTGCCGGTGCTGTTCGAGCTGGCCAACACCGATGGCTTGCTCAAGCCCGGGATGTTCGCCCGGGCGATGCTCTTCACCGGGCAGACGGTGCGCGCGGTAGCGGTGCCCGAGTCGGCGGTGGTCGAAGAGGGCGGAAAGCCGACCGTGTTCGTGCTCGACGGGGGCGAGTCATTCTTCAAGCGGGCAATCAAGCTGGGCGTGCGCTCGGGTGGCTACGTCCAGGTGCTCGACGGCCTGAAGGAAGGCGAGCGGGTCGTCTCTCGCGGCGCGTACGAAATCAAGCTGTCGTCCGCGAGCGGCGCGATTCCCGAGCACGGCCACCAGCACTGAAGGGAGCCGCGATGCAACCTCTCATCCGATGGTCGATTGACCACCGCCTGCTGGTGGTCGCGGGCGCGTTGATGCTGCTGATTGCCGGCGCGCTCACCGCGCGCCAGATGCCCGTCGACGTGTTTCCGGATTTGACCGCTCCGACCGTGACGGTGATTACCGAAGCGCACGGCCTGGCACCGCAGGAAGTCGAGTCGCTGATTACCTTCCCCATCGAGACGACGGTCAACGGCGCGACCGGGGTGCGGCGGGTCCGTTCGGCCTCGGGTGTCGGCATCTCGATTGTCTGGGTCGAGTTCGACTGGGGCACCGACATCTACGTCGCCCGGCAAATCGTGAACGAGAAGCTGCAGCTGGTCGCAGCCCAGTTGCCCAAAGGCATCCCCGCGCCCGCGATGGCCCCCATCTCCTCGGTGATGGGGGAAATCCTCTTTCTCTCGGTCGCCTACGAAGAGGGCGCGACGGCAAAGAGTGCGCAGCAGCAGCTCGAGCAGCAGCTGGAGGCCCGCAGCCAGGCCGACTGGGTCATTCGCAAGCGGCTGCTTTCGGTGGCGGGCGTCTCTCAGGTGATTCCGTTGGGGGGCGCGGTGAAGCAGTACCAGGTGCTCGCTCGCCCCGAGTCGCTGGCGGCGTTCGACGTGTCTTTGGAGCAGGTCGCCGAGGCGCTGAAGACGACCAATCAGAACTCGGCTGGCGGGTTCCTCGTCGAGGGAGGCCAGGAGTCGCTGATTCGCGCGGTCGGCCGTGCCCAGAGCCTCGAAGACCTCGAGGGGACGGTGATTGCCGTGCGCCAGGGGCAGCCGATCACCGTGGGTCAAGTCGCCGAGGTGCGCATCGGGCCGAAACTCAAGCGTGGAGAAGGCAGCGCCAACGGCAAGAGCGCCGTCATCCTCGCGGTGCTCAAGCAGCCCGACGCCAACACCCTTGCCTTGACCCAGCGGCTCGACGCGGTGCTCGACCAGATCGCGCCCACGTTGCCCAAGGGAATGGTGATCAACCGGCACATCTTCCGCCAGGCAGACTTCATCTCGGTCGCGGTGCACAACGTCACGGTGGCGCTGCGCGACGGCGCCATCTTCGTCTCGCTGATTCTGCTCATCTTCCTGCTCAACCTCCGCGCCACGGCCATCTCGCTGGCCGCGATTCCTATCTCTCTCGTGGTGGCGGTGCTCGCCCTCAAGGCGTTCGGGGTCACCCTCAACACGATGACCATCGGCGGGTTGACCATCGCCATCGGCGCGCTGGTCGACGACGCGGTCATCGACGTCGAGAACGTCTTCCGGCGCCTTCGCGAGAACCAGCACCTGCCGCCGCAACAGCGCCAGCTGCCGACCGAGGTCATCTTCCACGCGTCGATGGAGATCCGAACGTCGATTGTCTTCGCGACGCTGATCATCATCCTCGTCTTCCTGCCGCTGTTCTTCCTCTCTGGGCTCGAAGGTCGAATGCTCGCGCCGCTGGGGCTGGCGTACATCGTCGCGATCGCCGCCTCGCTGGTGGTCGCCGTGACAGTGACGCCGGCGCTGTGCGCGTACCTGCTGCCCAACGCGAAGTCGCTGGGCGCTGACGAGAGCGTGGTGTTGCGCTGGTTGAAGGCGCGCTACCGGCCGATTTTGACCTGGGCGCTGGGCCGGCCGAAGGCGGTGATGCTCGCCTCGCTGCTCGGGGTGCTGGCGACGCTGGCGGTGGTGCCTTTCCTGGGGGGCGCGTTCCTGCCTGAGTTCAACGAAGGGACGCTGACGCTCAACGTCGTCACTTTGCCTGGCACGTCGCTCGAGGAATCAGATCGGCTCGGGCGCCGGGTGGAAAACGCGCTGTTGGAGTTTCCCGAGGTCGTCTCTACCTCTCGTCGCACCGGCCGCGCCGAGCTCGACGAGCATGCGCAAGACGTCAACGCCGCCGAGCTCGACGTCACGCTCGACCTGAAGAAGGGGGAACGCAGCAAGGAAGCGCTGCTGACGGCGCTGCGAAAGGCGCTGGCGCAGGTGCCGGGCGCAGTGATCACCATCGGCCAGCCGCTGTCGCACCGCATCGACCACATGCTGTCGGGGACCCGGGCCAACATCGCGCTCAAAATCTACGGCGATGATCTGGGCCAACTGCGCGCGCTGGCCGAGCAGGTGAAGAAGGTCGCCGAGGCAACACCCGGGGCGGTCGACGTCGCAATCGAGCAGCAGATCGACATCCCCCAGCTCGAGATTCGCGCCGACCGCGAAGCGCTGGCCCGCTACAAGATGACCACTGGCGAGCTGGCAGAGGCGGTCGAGACGGCGTTCGCCGGCCAGACGGTGGGCACGATGCTCGACGGCCAGCGCTCGGTAGACCTGGTGGTGCGGCTGGACGACGCGTCACGGGCGAACTTCGAGGCCCTGGCCGCGACGCCGGTCAGCACTCCGTCGGGCGCGCGGATTCCCCTTCAGGCGCTGGCCCGAATCGAAAGGGAGCGCGGGCCCAACACCATCAGCCGCGAGGGCGTTCAGCGAAAGATGGTGGTGCAGGCCAACGTGGCGGGGAAAGACCTGGGCTCGGTGGTCAGTCAGATGAAGTCGCGTGTTGCTGCGCAGGTCGTCTTCCCCCAGGGCTACTACGTCGTCTTCGGCGGGCAGTTCGAGAGCGCCGAAGAGGCCACGCGCAACATCGGGCTGCTGTCCATCGGGGTGCTGGTCGGAATCTTGCTGCTCCTCACTGTCGCGCTCGGCTCGATGCGCAACGCGGTGCTGACGCTGGTCAACCTGCCGCTGGCCTTGATTGGTGGGGTGGTCGCGGTGGCGCTCACCTCGGGCGTGATGAGCGTCGCCTCGCTGGTGGGCTTCATCACCCTCTTCGGAATCGCCACCCGGAACGGAATCATGATGGTCAGCCACTTCGAGCACCTGCGCGCGCAGGGAATGCCGCTGGAGCAGACGGTGCTTCAGGGCTCGATGGAACGGTTGGCTCCCATCTTGATGACCGCGCTCTCAGCCGGGCTCGCGTTGGTGCCGCTGGTGCTCGCCGGCGCAGAAGCAGGCAACGAGATTCAGGCCCCGATGGCGGTCGTCATCCTCGGCGGGCTCTTGAGCGCGACGCTGCTCAACATGTTGGTGCTGCCCGTGCTCTACCGAAGGTTCGCCGCGAAGGGCTGACGGTTACGGCATCACCATCAAGTCGCCCATCATCCCGCGCTCTGCGTGCTCGAGAATGTGGCAGTGAAACATCCACATCCCGAGGGTCTCGTAGCGAACCGCGAAGCGCATCGTGCCGGGCACGCTTCCTTTCGCCATCGGCACGTTGACGGTGTCCTTCCATCCTCGGCGGGTCTGCTTCACCCCGTTGATCTCCAGGACCTCGAAGAACATGCCGTGAAGATGAAACGGGTGGTCCATTTCTGCCTCGTTTCGCACTTCCCAGATTTCCAGATCTCCAAGCCTGGCCATCACCGGGTTGTTGAAGGGCCACACCTCGTCGTTGATTGAGAAGACGACGCCGCCGGGCGTCTCGAGCTCTTTGAGCGTGAACACCCGCACCGGCGTCGCCGAAACGACAGGGAGAATGGGCAGCTGCCTGAACACGGTCGGGAGCGGTTTGGGTGCTGACGCGCCTGCGGCCCCGACGGTGATTTTCATCAACGGCTTGACGCCCGGGTCGGCGACGTTGTGACCGCGGTCGTAGTGGCTGGTCTGCAGCTCGAGCTGCGTCCCAGGCTTCCCTTCGAAGGTGACCAGTACCTCGAAGCGCTCGCCCGGAGCGATCAGCAGTGAGTCCGTGGAGTACGGCTCAGGCAAAAGGCCGCCATCCCACCCGATGACGAGGAACTGAACGCCCGACACAGCGAGCTTGAAGTAGCGGCCATTGGCGCTGTTGACGAAGCGCCAGCGCTCGCGGGAACCGGCGGCGACTTCGAGTGCCGGGAGCTTGCGCCCGTTGACGAGGAGCACGTTCCCCTGGCGGCCGAGCATGACGTCGAGATTGTCGGTCTCGGTCGAGAGCAGCCCGTCTGCGCTCACCTTCACATCGTCGAGCACGAGGTAGCGGTCTGCGGCGACGTCGATGGCAGTTCCTCCCTCGACGATGAACGGGCCGTAAAGCCCGGCCTCGATCTGCGTGTCAGCGCGGACATGCGGGTGGTACCAGAAGCTGCCGGCGTCACGGACGGTGAAGGTGTAGTCGAAGCCCTTGCCCGGTTCGATCTTGCTCTGTGAGGACGTCGAGCCATCCATCGTCACTGGCAGGCGCAGCCCGTGCCAATGAATGGTGGTCGGCTCCTTGAGCTCGTTGACGAAGTGGATGATGACCGTGTCCCCCTGCTTCGCGCGCAGCGTCGGGCCCGGAACAGTTCCTTTGCTTCCCTCGACGGCGCCGTCGCGAAACGCCCAGACCGCCGCCATCTTTCCAGGCAGATACTCGGTGGTGGACTCGGAAGCGGCGAGCCTGACCTCGACGATGTTTGGGTCAGGGTTGATGTCGATCAAATCCACCGCGACCGGAAATGGGGTGCCGCCCGGTGCGCCGGCCGGCCCGCATGCGACGACCAGCGTCACTGCCCAGAGCGCACGCATCAGTTGTTCGGTGCACCTTGCATGATCCACGTCTCGATCTTCTTCACCGCGACAGGATCCAGCGTCACCCCTGGCGGCATGTTCGGCAGCGGGACGTTCGGCGCCTTGTTGCAGCCACCGCCCCCCGCGGCGTTGCCAATGATCGCCTGGTACACCTGACTGGCCGTCAGCGATTTTGCGGTGATGTATTTCTTCTTCGTCGGCTCGCACATCCACGAGTCAAGGTCCGTCAAGCGCTGCCAGAGCGTGCGATCCGGACAGCCGGTCGCAGCCATCGTGGTCGGATTCTTCGAGCCGAGCGCCGCGTTCTCCAGCGCCAGCCAACCACGGCATGCGCCCGCGGCCGTTGGCCCATAGGCGAGGCGCGAATGACAGTTGTTGTCTCCGGCTCCGCACGAAGAATTGAAGATCGGCACGATGTGCTGCTGGAAGGAATAGCCGCCGTCCGGCAACGAGTTCACCACCCCACCTCCCCCCGCGCCGCCTCCCATTCCTCCGGAGCCGCCGATTCCACCGCCTGCGGCCCCGCCCCCCGAACCCCCGCCCGTACCGCCGCCGCTTCCACCTCCTGCTCCAGCGTCGGCGCCACTGCCCGGTGCGGTCTGCGTGACCTCCGTGGTGTAGCTCGAGGACGCTGACGCGCTGACCGCGCGAACCCGGTAGGTGTAGGCGGTCGCGGGGGTCACCGCGGAGTCGTGGTACTGCGTGGTGTCGAAAACGACGGAAGCAATCTTCGAGAACGAGCCGGTGCTCTTTCGTTCAATCTGAAACTCCGCTTCGTCGGCTGAGTTGTCGGCCCAGGCGACGTGAAGGCCGGTGCCCAGCGGCTCGACCGTCAGATTTGACGGAGGCGCGAGCGCCGCTCCTTGAGGGGTCCCGCCACCGCACCCGGCGAGAGCAAACAGCGACAGCAGCGCAAATCGTTTCATGGTTCTCCGAACACAAAGATCGCGACCTTGCCCGCCCGGCTGCGCGATGCACACCCGTCATCTGGCCGCATCCCATCGGGCAATCAGGCGCCGCCTCTCGACCATCCACAGGCTGAACGTTGCAAGGTTACAAGCTTGAAACGTTACAGTGCTGTAAGGAGCAGCCCGTGTTCCAGACCACTCTCCCCGTCGTCGGTTTCGAGTTCCGAGATCGCACCATCCAGCTCGCTCGCCTCGCCGGCAGCGTCGAGCAACTGTGCGCCGGCTCGCCGCACTGGCTGGCACTGCTCGGCCAGCGGAAGATCGGGAAGACCAGCCTGCTGCTGGAGGCAGCCCGTCGCGAGGGCGCTCGGGTGATCTTCGCCATCCTCGATGTCTTCGACCACGTGCCCGTCACTGATGAGGTGCTGCGGCTGCTTGTGCTCAGAGTGGTCGACCGGGTGTTCGGGCCCGAGTGCGGTCAGTCGCTCGAGGCGACGATTGACCCTGATGCCTATCGCGCGGCACTGGCGGGTTCCCCCCGATTCGCAAGGCTGGCTCCCGAGCTGCGCGCGCTGCTCCTGCGCTTGAAGGAAATCGACTTGACCCCGGCCTCGACCGCGATCCTCTTGCAGACACCTGAGCGCCTCGCGCAGGCGCTCGGCCTATTCATCGTGGTGGCCATCGACGAGTTCCAGGAGCTCGCCCATCTGCGCGTCGGGCGGCCTGGCGCCGAGGTGTTGCCGTTGCTGCGCAGCACCTGGCAGAAGCACCGGCGCGTCTCGTACATCGTCTCGGGGTCCGCGCGCAGCCTGATGACCGACCTCGTGGCGTCGCGAAGCTCTCCGTTCTTTGGGCACTTCGAGCTGCTGGAAGTCGGCGAATTCGAGCACGCCGATGCAGTAGCGCTCTTGATGGACAGCGCCGTGCCCGGCAAGAAGTTGAGCCGCGCACTCGCTGAGAAGGCAGTCGCCACTCTGGGCGGCAACCCGTTCTACCTTCAATTGCTGGGCGAGCAGCTCGCTGCGCTCGAGCCTCCGCTGGACGACGACGCCTTCAAGGAGGCCCTGTCACGACTGCTGTTTCACCCCACGGGTCGGCTGGCGCTCTTCTTCGAGGCCGAGCTCGCGCGCGTGGTAGGCCGATCGGCCGCCTCTCTCGCGATCCTCGAGCAGCTCAGCCGCGGTGCGGCTCGCCCGGTCGACCTCCAGCGCGCCTTGCGGCTGAGTTCATCGACGGTGGTGAACTACCTCTCGCGGCTCGGAGACGTCATCCGCCTGACAACCGACCGCAGGTGGGAGCTCACCGACGCAGTGATGGGCATGTGGCTCCAGTGGCGTGCGCCGGGCGGTGCAGCCGTGCCGATGACCGTGATTGGAGATGAGGGCGAGAGGCTGGTTGCTCAGGCTCTCGCTGAGCTGGGGTTCGAGCTGGTCTATCAATCCAAGGCCTCTCGAGGCGCGTTCGACCTGCTCGCGCTTCGCGCCGGAGTGATGGTGGGAGTGCAGGTGAAGCGGTCGCCACTGCCGCTCCACTTCACGGCCGCGGCATGGAAGCGCCTCGAGGCCGAGGCGAAGCGACTGGGTTGGCTGGGCGTGGTTGCCTCGGTGACTGAGGGTGGCGAGGTCACCTTCCTCGACCCAGCGAAGCGGCAACGGAAGAAGGGCGTCTCGTTGTCGGCCCGCGCGGCGATCGAGAACCTGCTGATTTGGGTCGACGCGGCGTCCAGCCGCGCACCACGGAGATCCCCGGGTGGCGATGGTTGAGACACGCCCGCGGCAATGGAAGTAAGCGAGGCGTGTGGGTCGCGTTCGCCGGCGTCGTCGTCGCGTGGGGCTCGAGCTACCTGTTGATCCGGTTGGCGATCGGGAGCTTCACTCCGTTCGGCCTGGTCGCGAGCCGGTTCTGCGCTGCGTCGCTGCTGTGTGTGGGGATCGCGTCGGTGCGCGGCGAGAGTTTTCCGCGCGGCCAGCAGATCGCGCGATTGGCGCTGCTCGGCGTGATGATGATGAGTGGCAGCAACGCGCTGACCGCGTATGCCCCGGGGTTCACGCATGCGTCGCTCGCCGTGTCATCGCTGGGCGGCTGGCTGTGGCTGACGGTGGTCTCGTCATGCGGAATGAGGCTTTCACCACGCGGATGGCAGCCGGGGTCGCGGTCACGCTCGCCGCGGTGGCGTGGGTCCAGCTGCGGATGGGCCGCCGGGCTGGCTCAAAGCCCCGTGAATGACCACAGGGTGCTAACTGCCCTCACGTGCGCGCCCTTCTCGTCATTCTCCTCGTTGGTGCAGCTTGCGCGAAGCCGAAGCCGCTGCCGGTGCTGGGCACGGTTCCTCCGTTCGAGTTGACGAGCCAGGCGGGGCTGCGCTGGTCGTCGGCGACGCTCGATGGAAAGCCGTACGTGGCGAACTTCGTCTTCACGCGCTGCCCGACCATCTGCCCGACGTTCACCGCGAAGATGGCGAGCATTCAGAAGAAGACGGGCGACGGCTTGAACCTGGTCAGCTTCAGCGTCGACCCCGAGTTCGACACGCCCGACAAGCTCGCCGAGTACGCGAAGAAGTACGAGGCCGGCCCGCGGTGGACCTTTCTCACCGGTGAACGCGCGGCGGTCGAGAACGTCGTGATCAAGGGAATGATGCAGACGATGGTGAAGGGCGACGGCTCGCTGATGAGCATCGGCCACGGCAGCTACTTCGTGCTCGTCGACGGCAAGCAGCAGATTCGCGGCTTCTACCGGTTCAACGACGACGACAGCGTCGAGAAGGTCGTGCGCGACGCGAACGCGATTTCGTCGGGCGGCTAAGGCAGGGGCTGCGAGCCGCGCGACGGCGCCGAGACCATGTTCGGCCAGCCGTTGTCGAAGGCGATGCGATCGACGAGCACCAGGCGCCCGGGGCTCTGCCCGACGTTGCCGGCTTGCCACGCGTGGTAGACATGAACCCAGTCGCCGCGCGGGCCGCGAACCACCGAGCCGTGCCCCGGCCCCGCCCACGCACCGCGCGTGACGAGAATCGGATTCGCAGCCTTGGTGAATGGCCCGGTCGGAGACGTCGCGCGCGCGACCCCGACGGCGTAGGCGGTCGAGGCGTAGCCGTTCGCGCTGTAGAACAAATAGTAGAAGCCGCCTTCGTAGATCATCCACGCGCCTTCGATGACGTTGCCTTCCCACGCGCGGTCATTCACGAGCAGCGTGGTGGCCGAGCCGGTGAGCGAGAGGCCGTCGGCGCTCAGCGGCTGAATGCGAATCGACGTCTGCTGACCGATGGCGTTCGAGTCCGGCTTCCAGAGCAGGAAGTTGTTCCCGGTGGGCGAACGGAAGAAATGCGCGTCGATGACGCCCGGAGTCCCCGTCTGCAGCAGCGGCTGCGGCTGGCCCTTGTACGGACCACCCGGCGTCGCCGACACCGCAGCGCCGATCGCGAAGATGCCGTTGTTGTGACGCGCGCTGAAGTAGGCGACGTACTGGTTGCCGACCTTGTGCAGCTCGGGCGCCCAGAAGTCGCTGGCCGCCCACGCGGGCTTGTTGTTGCCCGGCATCACGGTGCCGATCGACTGCCAGTTGACCAGGTCCGATGACTTGCGCAGCGCGTACGAGCCGCCGGTGCAGGCCAGGTAGTAGGTGGCGCCGTCTTTCATCACTCCCGGGTCAGGGCAGTCGAGGTCGACCGTGGCGTTCGCGTAGAGGCCGCCGCACTGCTGGTAGCGCAGCGAGAGCTCGCAGCTGTTCGCGCCGTTGAAGTGGGGCGCCCAGCCGTTCGAGAGCTGGACCATCGTGTTTCCGCCCGTCGCGCGGCAGACGCTGTCCCACGTCACGGTTCCAGTGACGTCGTCGAAGTCGGCCGCGTGGTTCGGCGCGCGATCCCAGGTGTTGCCGTACGAGATGCGCGTGCTGCACGCGGGCGCCGCGGTGGGACACGTGCCCCGCTGGTCGAGCGCGATCACACAGCCGCTGCGGCCCGAGAAGAAGGGCTTCCATCCGTTCGACAGCGTCGCTGACGAGTTCCCTGCTGCGTCTTGCGTGCAGACCCCGTCCCACGTCACCACGCCCGCCGCGTCGTCGAAGTCCGCCGCATGGTTCGGCGCGCGCAGCCAGTTGTTCCCGTACGTCACCCGCGTCACGCACGGAACCGTCGCCACACCACCGCCCGTCCCGCCGCCAACGCCGGTTGAGCCGCCGCCAACACCTGTGGTCGCTCCACCAACGCCTGTCGAGCCGCCACCAACGCCTGTGGTCCCGCCACCGCCACCGCCACCGCCGCCGCCACCTGGGACTTCGCCGCCCGTCCTTCCGCCGCCGCCTTCGCCACCGGGGGTGACGCCGCCGCACGCGCTGAGGGCTGCAACACCGAGGGCCACGAGCAATTGCCGCATGTGCAACCTGTAAGCAAAGGCGAGCGACGCGACAAACGTGACGCAGGACGTCTGAACCCTCTGCGTGACGGCGCGTGATCTCTGGGGTGGCATGTAGTGGAATCCCCGCCCGCCATGCTCCGCGCCTCCCTCTTCGTGATTTCCCTCTTTGTTCTCGGCGCCTGCGGCGGTGCACCGGCCTGTAAAACGGCCTGCGACTGTCCCGCGATGAACGCTCCCATCAGGTGCCCCGGTGAGTGGGGCTGCAACCTGAGCAACACCTGCGAATACACCTGCAAGAACACGTGTGAGACGGGCGGCGTCTTCACCTGCGGCGCCGATGACGACTGCAACGGCAGCATCTGTTCCGCGCGGAAGGCCTGCAAATGACGACTCCGCAGGCGACGCTTCACGACTCGGACGACACGGAAGCAGGGCTCGAAGGCGGCGAAGCGCCCGGCATGCGCCTGCTCGTCTTCTCAGGCGAGACGCTGTCGACGCATCCGCTTCCTGCCGGTGGCCAGTTGGTCATCGGTCGCGCCGACGAGTGCCACATTCAGGTCGACGTGCCCGCGCTCTCGCGAAAGCACGCGCTGATTCGCGTCGGGCCTCCGCTGACCGTCGAAGACCTGGGCAGCGTCAACGGCACGCGGCTTCGCGGCGAGAAGCTCGTCTCGGGCACCCGGGCCGTGTTGCGCGCTGGCGACGCGATCGAAGCCGGCCCGCTGACCATCGTGGTGCAGCGCGACAAGGCCGTCGCCGATGCCCGCCCGCGCCGCTTGTGGACGCACGGCTATTTCGAAGGCCGCCTCGAAGAAGAGTGCGCGCGCGCCGACACCTCGGGCGTGCCCATCACCGTGCTGCGCTTGAAGCTGCAGGGCACGTCGTCGCCGCAGTCGGTGCAGGACACGCTGGCCGCGATGCTGGCCCCGACAGACGTCATCGCCTCTTACGGCCCGGGCGAGTACGAGGCGATCATCACCGGCGGAAATCCGCAGGCGATCATCCAGGCGCTGTCGCTGGCGCTCGACAAGCGTGGCGCGCAGGTGCTCATCGGCGCGGCGACCTTCGGCAAAGACGGCCGGGATCCCGACACGCTGCTCTTCGAGGCGAACCGCCGCGTCGAGGTCGAGAAGGCGACGGGCGAAAGGCTCGCGCACGGCGCGGTGTCGATGAAGGGCGTCATCATCGCGGATCCGCAGATGGTCGCGCTTCACGCGCTGGTCAAGAAGGTCGCGGCGGGCGACATCTCGGTGCTGCTGCTGGGCGAGACGGGCGTCGGCAAAGAGATCTTCGCCGAGGCGATTCACGCCGCGTCGCCGCGCAACGGCAAGCTGTTTCAGAAGTTCAACTGCGCTGCCTTCACCGAGACGCTGCTCGAGAGTGAGCTCTTCGGCCACGAGAAGGGTTCCTTCACGGGCGCCGTGAAGGCGAAGGTCGGCCTGCTCGAGAGCGCGAACGGCGGCAGCGTGTTGCTCGACGAAGTGGGCGAGATGCCGTTGTCCACGCAGGCGAAGCTGCTGCGGGTGCTCGAGGCAAAGGAAGTGCTTCGCGTCGGCGATGTTCGGCCGCGGCCGATCGACGTTCGCTTCATCGCTGCGACGCACCGCGACCTCGAGGCGCAGGTCGAGCGCGGCGGCTTCCGGCAAGACCTGTTCTTCCGGCTCAACGGCATTTCGCTGGTCATCCCTCCGCTGCGCGAACGCATCGCCGAGCTCGAGACCCTGGCGAAGCACTTCATCGCGCGCGCGGCGAAGCAGTTCGGCCGCACGCCGGAGCCCACGCTGACTCCCGAGGCGCTGGCGATCCTCAAGGCGTACCGCTGGCCCGGCAACCTGCGCGAGCTGCGCAACATGATCGAGCGCGCGGTGCTGCTCGCCAATGACAAGCAGATCAGCCCGGAAGACCTGCCGCTCGACAAGCTGACCAGCACGCCGCTGACCCGCCCGTCGCACGAAGCACCCACCGGAGCTGCGCCTGAAGTCGAAGCCGAGCGCACCAAGATCATCGCCGCGCTCGAGACGCACGGTGGAAACCAGACGCTGGCCGCGCGCGCATTGGGGATCTCCCGGCGTACGATGCTCAACCGCCTCGACGCCTACGCCATCCCCCGGCCTCGAAAAGGAAAGTGATCGATGGGTGAGAACGCCTCCAGCCCGACTCGCTTCGGCAAGTACGAGCTGGTGGCGCGACTCGAGCGCGGTTTCAGGGTCCGGCGGGCGTCACCAAGCAGGTGGTGATCAAGAAGGTGCTGCCGCACCTGGCCGAAGACGAAGCCTTCGTGTCGGCGTTCATCAACGAGGCGAAGCTGTCGGCGTCGCTGAGCCACGGAAACATCGCCCAGGTCTTCGACTTCGGTCAGGTCGACGGCGACTACTTCATCGCGATGGAGCTGGTCGACGGCCGCTCGCTGGCGCAGATGTTGACCCGCGCGGGAGAGAGAGGCTTCGCGAAGTTGCCGGTGTCGATCGCTTGCCACATCGCGATGGAGATTCTGCGCGGGCTTCAATACGCGCACACGCGGCTCGGCGAAGACGGCAAGCCGCTGCTGTTGGTGCACCGCGATGTCACCCCAGAGAACGTGCTCATCGGTTTCGAGGGTCAGACGAAGGTGGTCGACTTCGGCGTCGCGAAGGCCGTGCAGCGCGGACGGCGGGAGACCGAGCCCGGCCTGGTGAAGGGGAAGTTCCAGTACTTCTCGCCCGAGCAGGCCAGCGCGCAGCCTCTAGACGGGCGCAGCGATGTCTGGGCGGTGGGCGTCGTTCTCTACCGCATGCTCTGCGGCGAGCTGCCGTTTCAGGGGCAGATGCACGCGGTGATGTTCGCGATCGTTCGCGGCAACTTCAAGCCGGCCACAGTGTTGAACCCCAACCTGCCGTCGGCGCTGGCGACGGTGTTGGCGCGCGCGATGGCGGTGGATCGACCAATTCGTAAAGCACCGCTGATGCGTCATTTCGTCGGCGGTGGCTGAAGCTCGAGCCGGGCGAGCGTGACTTCGTTCGCCTTCACCACCACCGCCTTCTCGACCGGCTTGTATCCCTGCCGTTCGACGCGGACGGTGTGGCGTCCTTCGGTGAGCTGCAGCGAGCAAGGCGTGCTGCCGGCCTGCTTGTCATCGATGAAGAGCACGCAGCTGGTGGTGAGGCCTTTGAGCGTGGTGACGATGCGCAGCTCACCGGAATCCATCACGGTGGACTCGCTCTCGTCTTCGACGGGCGCGAGGTTGCTGCCGGTCGGGTTGTCGGGCTCGTCGTCGCCTTCGTCCTTCGTGTCGCGGTTCGCGTCGCGCTCTTTGTCGAGGCCGGACGCGTTGATCGCCTGGGTGTCCAGCTCCGAGGGAACGTCGTCGTCACCGTCGTGACCCGTGTCGTCGGGCTTTGCTTCGATCATCTCGACGTCACCGGAGTTCGCCATCGGAATCTCGGCCGAGGGCGGGCCGCCGGGCAGGGTGGTGGTGCGGCCGACGGGGCGCAGGGACTCCTTCGTGTCTGAGGTGCCCGTGGCCTTCATCATCTGCTGCGTCGGCGCGCGGGTGGACTTCACCGCGACGTGCGCCGGCAGCTGGCCGCTACGAATCGCCGCCCGCTCGCGTTCCTTCCGCGCCGCCCTGTCCTTCTCTTTCTGCCGCGTCTTCTCGGCCTCGACCTCAAGGAAAGCGAAAGCCACCTTTGGGTCGATCTTCTCTGACTGGCCGAAGAAGGCCTCGAGGTCGGCGTAGAACTCGGTGGCGCTCTGCGGGCGTTCTTCGCGCGTCTTCCCCATGCCGCGCATCAGCGCCTTCGCTGCATCCTTGCTGACGTTCTTGGCGATCAATGACGCGTCGGGAGCCGGCTGGGTGCGGTGCGCGTAGAGCACCTCGAAGTTGCTCGTGCCCTGAAACGGCGGCTTGCCGACCAGCAGCTCGAAGGTCATCGCCGCCAGCGCGTACACGTCGGTGCGCTTGTCGATCTCTTCAGTGCCGGTGATCTGCTCGGGCGACATGTAATAGGGCGTGCCCACCATCGCGCCCGGCTTGGTCAGGCCCGGGTTCGACTTGTCGCGCACGACGCCGAGGTCGAGGATGGTGACGTGGCCGCCCGGGCCGACGAAGACGTTCTGCGGCTTCACGTCGCGGTGCACGAGGCCGTGGTGGTGAATGAACGAGAGGCCGGCCGAGATCTGCTTCACCACCGCCATCGTCTCGCCCGGGGTGAGCTTGCCGCCCTTGTGCTTCAGGACGTCGTACAGCGTCATCCCCTCGAGGTACTGCATCGCGATGTACGGCAGCGCGCCGCGCCGGCCGACGCCCTGAATCTGGATGATGTTCGGGTGCCGCAGCGTCGCCATCAGCTTCGCTTCGCGTTCGAAGCGCGCGAGGACCTTCGGCTTGCGGCAGTGCTCCGGAGCGAGAATCTTGATCGCGACCGGCTTGTTCAGCTTCGTGTCGCGGCCCTTGAAGACGCTGCCCATCGCGCCCTGGCCGATGCGGGTCTCGATCAGCCAGCGGTCATCGAGCATGTCCCCCGGCGCAATGAGGAACACGACCGTATTCTCGTGTTTGTCCGTTTCGTTGGTCACAGCGGGCCGGCCCCGACTCTAACCGCTGGCCCGCAGAAATCAGCCTCCGACCGAAGCGCTCACCAGCGGGCGCATCACCATGTAAGCAAGCCCTTGCGCCCAGCTGGGAATCAGCGGCAGTGCCTGTTTCATCCACTTCTTCGGATCCCAGTGTTCCTGCTGGTCGCGAATCTTGCCCTCGCCGTCGATCTTCATCGTCGACTCGATCTCGTTGTGGACCTTGTTGCCGAACATCTCGTAGTCCACCGTCCACTTCGCCTTCACTTCGTCGCCCGTGGCGCTGACGATCTCAGACTTGAAGGTCGCGAAGGGCGGGGCCTTCTTCCACATGTTCACGATGCTCTCGCCCTTCGACAACGTGAACATGTCGTCATGAAAGGTCGAGTCGGGCCGGTAGAAGGTCTTCAGCGCCTCGGTGTCGCGCGCCTCGAAGGCCTTGAAGTAGTTCTCGGCCACCGCGCGGGTCCGGGCGCCCGGGTCGGTCACAGTCGTCGGCGCCGCGGCCGAGACCTTCTTCGCCGTCCACCCCGCGTTCGCTGCCACCGCCGCCGGGGCAGCCTCTGCCGCCGCCCTGGTCGCCGCCGCCCCGGGGGCCACGGTGGGTCGGGTCGGGTTTGCCTGGATCTTCATCGATTGCTCCGTGCTGCGGTTGGGAAACAACAGTGTTTCTGAACTGACCGTAGCCTCGGCGGGCGGCGCATGGCAAGTCTTCGGAGGCATGACACCCGTGACGCGAAAAGAGGCGCGCTCGAACCAGCGGCACCGGCTGCTCGGGGCGATGGCGCACCTGGTCGGCACCGACGGTTACGCCAACACCTCGATCGCCCAGGTGATCGCCCACGCCGGCGTCTCGCGAAAAGCGTTCTACGAGTACTTCACCGACAAGGAAGACTGCTTCCTCGCTGCGTACGAAGAGCTCAGCGATCGGCTCGTCAACGCGCTGGTCGACGCGGGGAGCCACACGAAGCGCGGGCGGACGCAGGCGCAGCTGAAGCTGTACCTCGAGGCGCTGTCTCGAGATCTGCCGATGGCGCGCGCCTTCGTCATCGAGGTGCTCGCTGCGGGGCCCCGTGGGCTTGCGGTGAGGGAGCAGGTCAATGGCCGGTTCGCGAAGCTGGTGTTCGGACACACGTCGCGTGATGCGTTGGTGCGCAAGGCAATCATCGGCGGCGTGAACGACGTCGTCGCCGGAGCGCTGATGGCGGGAAAGAAGGACCTCACGCGCCTGCTGCCGCACCTCGTCGCTTTCGCCGAGTTCCAGTCGACCAAAAGACAAGCACGCAGAACTCGAGCTCCGCGCAATTCGTGACCGCCTCAGATGAGGCGAGCGAACCTGATCAGAGCATCGCGGCAACATTGCCGGACGTGACGCGCGCGACGACACCGCGAGAAAGGCCCGCTTCTTCGAGCAGGTGGGTGGCGCGGGCGAGGCCGAGCAGGTCAGACGCTCCGAAGCCAGCGGCGGTCGACAGCGCCAGCCCTTCGGCGCCCAGCTTCTTCACCAGCGTCACCGCCTCTTCCGCCTTGAGGCCATCGGGGTGAACCGTGAGCCCGGCGGTGTAGCCGCAAGCGCGAATCAGCTTCACCGTCTTCGCGACCGCCCCATCCACGAGGACGCGCGCCGGATCCACGTTGCTCGCCTTCAGCAGCTGCAGCGCCCGCCTCGTCAGCGCCTCGCGTTCGGGCCCCCACGTCGCGACCCACACCGCGAGCCGCAGCCGCCGCGCGAGCTTCAACTGCTCGGTGAACGCCTCTTCTTCCGACTCGCCACCCTTCCACAGCTCGAGCGGGCCGATCGCCTTCGCGCGCGGATGCTCGAACAACGCTGGCAGTCCGTTGAGCAGCTCTCCCAACCCGCGCCGTGGCAGCGCGCGCGCCGGCACGCCGACAGCCGCCCACGGGTCGAGCCCTTCTCTCTGAAGCCGCGGCAGCTGCTTCTTCAGCAGGTCGTCGAGCTGCGCGGTGATGGAGGCGACGGTCGCAGGCCCTGGCGGAGGAAGCGCCGCCGCGAGCACCTTCTTCACTCCGAAGAAGACCAGCGTCTGCAGATCGGCATCGGCCAGCCCCGAGGGATAGACGCGGGCGTCGAACACGTCAGGCCTTCTTCATCAGCAGCCCGCCGTGCGACTCGCGCAGCGCGCTCTTGAGGAACTTGCCAGTGGACGTGCGCGGAATCTGCTCGAGAAAGACGAAAGCGTCGGGCAGCCAGAACTTCGCAAACTGGGTCGAGAGGAGCGCGGTGAGCTCGGCCTCGGTGGCGGTCGCGCCCTTCTTCAGCGCGATGGCGGCAATCGGCCGTTCGTCCCACTTCTCGCTGCGGCCCGCGAACACTGCGGCCTCGAGCACCGCGGGGTGCGCCATCAACGCATTCTCGAGAGCGACCGAGCTGATCCACTCGCCGCCCGACTTGATGACGTCCTTCGAGCGGTCGGTGATCTGCAGGTAACCCTCGTGGTCGATGGTCACGACGTCGCCCGTCTTGAACCAACCGTCAGCGGTGAAGCGGTCTTTGCCCTCGCCGCCGAAGTAGCTGCGTGCGACCCATGGCCCGCGGACTTCGAGCTCGCCCATCGCCTTGCCGTCCCACGGCAGCCTCTTTCCCGCGTCGTCGACGTGGCGCGTCTGCACGAACGGAGACGCGTAGCCCTGCGTCGCGCGCTTCTTCAGCTGCTCGGCCGCCGGCGCGTTCTTCAGGTTCCGCTTCACCCGCGCAACCGAGCCCAGCGGGTTCGTCTCGGTCATGCCCCACGCGTGAAGCACCTCGAGCCCGTGCCGCGCCTGGAAGCCTTCGATCAACGACGGCGGAGCGGCCGACCCACCAATCACCATCTGTCGCATCGACGACAGGTCGAAGCGCTTCGGCTCTTTGTCGAGCACCGCGAGGATGCCGAGCCAGATGGTGGGAACTCCGCCGGCGAAGGTGACCTTCTCGGATTCCATCAGTGACAGCAGCGACTCGGCGTCGAGGTGGGGGCCGGGGAGGACGAGGTTCGCGCCAGCGGCGACGGCGGCGTACGCGAGGCCCCACGAGGCGGCGTGGAACATCGGGACGACGGGAAGAATCACGTCGGCTTCACCCACGCCCAGCCCGTCGGCCGCGCAGACCGCCATCGCGTGCAGCACGGTCGACCGGTGGCTGTAGAGCACGCCCTTCGGGTTGCCCGTCGTGCCCGAGGTGTAGCAGAGCATCGCGGCCGACTTTTCTTCGAGCATCGGCCAGGCAAACACGTCGGACTCAGCGGCAAGCAGGACCTCGTAGTCGAGGCCTTCTTCCTTCATCGCGGGGCCGGTGTCGGGGACGACGATGACGTGCTTGAGCGATTTGATCTGCTCTTTGAACTTCGCGAACAGCGGCAGCAGCGAACGGTCGACGATGACGACTTTGTCTTCCGCGTGGTTCGCGATGTAGCCGAGCTCGTTCGGGTGCAGCCGCAGGTTGAGCGTGTGGACGACGGCGCCTATCGCGGGAATTCCGAAGTACGCCTCGAGGTGGGGCAGGTGGTTCCAGCAGAGCGTGGCGACGCGATCGTTGGGCTTCACGCCCAGCTTCGTCAGCGCGTTCGCGAGCTGGCCGCAGCGCGCGTTCAGCTGCGCAAAGGTGGCCCTGGCAATCGACTTGTCGGGCTTGCGCCAGGTGATGGTCGAGTCGGGGAAGTACGTCTTCGCCCGCTCGAGGTACTCGGTCACCGTCAGCGGGAAATCCATCATCAGTCCGTCGAGCATGCCGTGCACAATAGCCCTGCGATTCCTGAAAGTTCAGGGCACGTGGATCAGCACATCTGCGGCAATCCACGCTGAGTCGGGTCCATCCATCCACACCGCGTCGGCGAGGCCGCTCAGTTCGTTCTCGGCAATCGTGGTCCACGTCGAGCCGTCGAAGTGCACTGCGAGCGCCCGGCTCAGCACCGAGCAGCCGCCGCGGCCCGAAGGCACGCAGCCCGTCGTGTCGGGTCGCTTGCCGACGATCCACACGTCGTTCGCCGTGCCCGAGACGCCGGAAATCTCGAACGGCCCCTGGTCTCCTGTGATCAGCACCGGACCCAGCGTCTGCTTGCCGTCCCAGGTGCGCACCTCGCTGCCGTTACTGCCGATCCAGAGGTTGTTGTCTCGCGCGATCGAGATCGACGCGATGTCAGAATGAAAACCGCGCGGCGGGGAGTTTCCGTTCACGCGCTGGGGTTGATCCGACGGAATCTCGACCCGGGTCACCTCAGCACCGTCCCACTTCGAGAGTTTCCCTGTGCCATCTGTCTGCCTGAAATAGACGTGCTCGCGATCCACGCCGGCGATGTCGGTGGTTCGCAGGCCGTACTGGTTCGGCAGCACCTTCTCTTTCCACGTCGACCCATTCCACTGCTGGATGCTCGCGCCCCGGAAGACGGTCACTGCCGTGGGAGACGCGGCGTAAATCAGCACGTGGACATTGTCGTCAGTGAACGGGAGCACCGCCATCGGGGCCCACGCGGTGCCGTCGAAGTGAATCACCACCGTCGCGTTGTCCGCGTCGACGCCGGCGATCCAGATCTCGTTCGAGGCAATTCCCCAGATGCTCCGGGGATTCATCGCGGTGGGGCCGGTGATCGGCGTCCAGGTGTTGCCATCGAAGTGAAGCAGCGTCGCAGGGCCCATCGTGAAGGTCCGCAGCGGCGCCCAGATGTCGTTCTTCGCCGAGCCCCAGAAGCCCGCCACCGAGCTGCCAAGGGGCAGCGCGAACCGGCCCGAGGTCGAACGGGCCGCCACCGCGTCGGGAAGTCTCAGCTCGGCAGGGCCACAGGCGAGCAGCAACATCGAGAGGAGCACTGTCGGTCGCAGAAAGAGGCCCATGCCTGAAGACAATGAGCCCCTTCCGGCTTTTCACGAATTCGACACGTTGCGGCCACTGGGCCGAGGTGGAGAAGCTGAACAACCCCATCGCTCGCCGCCATGGGGCGCACAACAACCCTCCGATGTGGCTACGGTGGGGCGTGTCTTCTAAGCCCCGATGACGGAAGCCGAGCTCGAGCGCCTCGGCACGCACGGGTGGTTTCAGCGCAGCGCGTTCGAAGGTGCGACGAGGGCGGCAGAAGTGGTGGTCGATCGCGGGCGGCTGTTCGTCCCGGCGGGGATCTCGCGCGGGCACGAGGTCGACGTGGGTGTTCGCGACGACACGCGGCTGTGGGTCGACACGGAAGACGCACAGCTGCAGCAGCTGGTTGGCGCATTCGAGGCGCTGCGGGTCGAGATCAACGCGTCGGCGTGGCTCGGCCTGACGCGGTTCGAGCTGCAGCTGGCGCGCTTCGAGGCGGGCGGGCGCTACGTCCGGCACCGCGATGCGCTGGTCGGGCAGAACAACCGGCGCGTCACGGCGATCGCGTACTTGAATCCGGCGTGGACGCCGAAAGATGGCGGTCAGCTGCGGTTGTACGCGGAACCGACCATCGACATCGCTCCAGAGCTGGGCCGCCTCGTCGTCTTCATGTCCGAGAGAATCGAGCACGAGGTGCTGCCCTCGCTGGCCACGCGGTTCGCCGCGACTGCCTGGTACTACGGGTGCTGAAGGCCTCAGGCCCTGGTGAGAATCTGCCAGCTACTCGACGCCCGCGGCCGCCCCTTCGTTGCGGGGATCCGACGCGGCGCTTCGCAGGCCAGTGACGGGGCTCACCAATACGGCCTCGGCGTCGCCCCAGCCTCTGGACTTCTTGAAGACATGGCCCATCGCTTCGAGCTTCTTCTGCGTCTCGGGCTCGAGGCCCCAGGTGTCGACGGAAACGGTATCGGGCAACCACTGGTGGTGGATGCGGCCGAACCCCACGGCGCGCGTGATGTCCATCTGCGCGTCGACCACGTTCGAGATGACCTGAATCACCGTCGTCGGAATCGTCGAGCCACCCGGGCTACCGACGGCGAGCAGCACCGCGTCGGGGTTTTCCTTCTGGAAGACCAGCGTCGGCGACATCGACGACAGCGGGATCTTCTTCGCGGCGACCGCGTTCGGCTCGCCCGTCACCAACCCGTAAGCGTTCGGTGTTCCCGGCTGCGCGGCGAAGTCGTCCATCTCGTCGTTCAGCAACACGCCCGTGCCCTTCGCGACGCGGCAGCTGCCGAAGATGTAGTTGATGGTCGTCGTCATCGCGACCGCATTTCCTTCGCCGTCGACGACCGAGATGTGAGTCGTGTTTTTCTGTTCGGACTTCGGGCGCGCGTCGAAGAGCGTCTTGCTCACCGTCGCCTTCTTCGGGTCGATGCTCGCCTTCATCGCGTCGATGCCCGCCGCGCCGATCAACTTCTCGATCGGGATCTCGTTGAACGCCGGGTCGCCCAGGTACCTCGCGCGATCCGCGTACGAGCGCCGCAGCGCCTCCAGGTAGTGGTGCACCACCGACACGTCACGCGACGCCAGGCCCAGCGGCCCCACGCGCTCCATCACGCCCAACACCTGCAGCACCGCGATTCCCCCCGCCGACGGAGGCGGCATCGTCGCGATGCGGTGCCCGCGGTAGCTGCCCCACAGCGGCGCGCGCTCTCTCGGGGCGTAGGCCTTCAGGTCTTCCAGCGTGATGAGGCCCGACGCCGCAGCGATCGCCTTCGCCGCCGCGCCTTCGTAGAACGCCTTCGGCCCTGTCTTCACCAACGCCTCGATCGTTCTCGCGAGGTCGGGCTGTTTGATGACAGTGCCGATCGCCGGAACCTTCGCCTGCGTCAGAAAGATTCGCGCCGCGTCCGCGTCCTCATTCAGACACGCTTCTCTCTCTTCTGCGCTCGCCCGGTACTTCTGCCCGACTGCGAAGCCGTTCTTCGCCGCGGCGATCGCCGGCGCCAGCACCACCGCCCGCGGCAACTTCCCGTACTTCGTGTGGAGTCGCAGATAGCCAGCCACCGCTCCCGGCACCGCGATGCTCAACGGGCCGTCCAACGACAACTCGCTGACGGACTTCCCGTCGCGCACGAACATCTCGCGCGTCGCCGCCGCGGGAGCCACCTCACGGAAATCGAGCACCGCCGCCTTCTTCTCTTTCGCGCTCCAGCTCACCGCGAACCCACCACCGCCGAGCCCCGAATGAAACGGCTCGACCACCGCGGCCGTGAATGCAGCCGCCACTGCCGCGTCGACCGCGTTGCCTCCTTTTTGGAGCATCAGGGCGCCAGCCACAGAGGCCATCGGGTGGGCCGCAGCGACGGCTCCCTTCGCGTAGCCGCGGTCGGCGAAGGCAGTCGCACCGACGAAGCAGAATGTAATGACACAAAACTTGCGCATCGAAGACCTGGTGAGGGGTGTTTGCCTCGAACGTAGCAACTGCGACGACAATGGCAGGGTTGGGCTTACTGCGGCCTACGCGCAGTCAGGTGCAAGCGGCTTGAAACACGGGGAATCCAACCCCGGCGCCAGGTGGCGTGAACATTGCTGAACGGCGGAGCGAATGACTGGCGTCACGAACAATCGCGCGTTTTCCCGGGCCCCGATGAGCGGGACGGTGAAGTTCTTCGACTGGAACCTGCCGTCGCACGCCGAAGGCACCGAAATCTCGGCGGGCGGCATCTTCCTGCGCACCCGCGCGGTGCTCTCCGAGGGCGCGATGGTCACGGTGCGGGTGACGCTGCCCGGCCTCAAGCGCGCCTTCACCGTGCTCGGAAAAGTCGTTCGCACCGTCAAAGGTGGCCTCTTCGCGCAGCCCGGCATGGGCGTGCGCTTCGTCGATCTCTCGCCGGGCGACCGGCAAACCATTCTCGAGTACGTGGCGCGCCGGACGCCGCAGCTCGCCGCCGCAGAGGCCTCATGAGTCCCCACACCAACACCCCGCAGTCGACTCCCGTCGTTACCGTTTTCTTGAAGCCGTCGTTCTCGGTCACTGCCCAGAGCTCGGGCCTGCTCGTCGCCGTCACCGCCCAGGTCCCTGTCGTCAGAAACTGAAGCGACCAGGCTCCGAGGTGGCTCATCCCTCGACTGCTCTCGGGATGAACGGGGCGCTGCTCTCGGGATGAACGGGGCGCTGCTCTCGGGAAGAACGGGGCGCTGCTCTCGGGATGAACGGGGCGCTGCTCTCGGGATGAACGGGGCGCTGCTCTCGGGATGAACGGGGCGCTGCCCGTTTGACAAGGGGCGGATGCGCGGGGCAAACCGCCGTCGTCCATGAACTTCACGTCTCTCGCTGCGGTGGTGCTGTGTGCCGGAAAGGGCACGCGCATGAAGGGCAAGCGGCCGAAAGTGCTGCACCCGATTCTCGGCCGGCCGATGGGCTATTACCCAATCGCCCGCGCTTTCGACGTCGGCGCCTCGAATGTGGTGGTCGTCGTCGGGCACCAGTCGGAAGAGGTGAAGCAGGTGCTCTCGGAGGCGTTCTCGACCCGCACGTTGTCTTTCGCGCTGCAGGATCCACAGAACGGCACCGGCCACGCGGTCGCCTGCGCCGGCCCCGCTTTGAAGGAATTTCGCGGCGCCGTGCTCATTCTGTCTGGAGACGTGCCCCTCATCACCGCGCAGACGCTCAAAGCCCTTATCGACGCCTACCGCGCGACGCCCGGCCCGTTGGCGCTGTTGAGCTTCAAGCCGAAAGACCCGACCGGCTACGGCCGCATCGTTCGTGAGAACGGGCGCGCGAAGCAGATCGTCGAGCACAAAGACGCCACCGAAGCGCAGCGCAAGATCGACGAGGTCAACGCCGGCATCTACCTCGCCGACGCGGGCTTCCTCTTCGAGGCCGTGAAGACGTTGACGCCCAGGAACGCGCAGGGCGAGCTGTACCTGACCGACATCGTCGCCGCCGCCAATGACGTGGCGGTCGTGGAGGCCCACCCCGATGAAATCGCCGGAGTGAACGACCGCGCCCAGCTGGCCTCGCTTGGCAAAGCGCTTCAAGCCCGCATCAACCACGCGCACCTCACCGCGGGCGTCTCGATGGTTTCCCCCGAGACCACCTTCATCGACGAGAACGTCACCATCGGCGAGGACACCACCCTCGGCCCGTGCGTCACGCTCGAGGCCGGCACGCAAATCGGCAGCAACGTTCGCATCGGCCAGGGCTGCGTCATCACCCGTTCCGTCGTCGGTGACGGCGTCGAGCTCAAGCCGTACTCCGTGCTCGAAGAAGCGCACGTCGGTAACAAGTCGATCATCGGCCCCTTCTCACGCCTGCGTCCCGGCACCGAGCTCGCCGAAGGCGTTCACCTCGGAAACTTCGTCGAGACGAAGAAGGCCAGAATCGGCAAAGGCAGCAAGGCAAACCACCTCGCGTACCTCGGTGACACCGTCATCGGCGAAGCGACCAACGTCGGCGCCGGCGTCATCACCTGCAACTACGACGGCGTTCACAAGCACCTCACCACGATTGGTGATCGCGTGTTCGTGGGCACCGACTCGCAGCTGGTGGCTCCGGTGACGCTGGGCAATGACGTGTTCGTCGCGGCTGGGACGACGGTGACGGACGACGTGCCCGCGGGCGCGCTGACCCTGTCGCGGGCGCCGCAGGTCATCAAAGAAGGCTGGGTCGAGCGCCGGAAGAAGGTGCTCGCCGGTATGAAGAAGTAGCAGCAGCGTTCCGTTGAGGGACGAAGGAGACACACCATGTGCGGAATCGTTGGCTACGTCGGTGACAAGCAGGCTGCCCCCATCCTCGTCGCGGGGCTGAAGCGCCTCGAGTACCGCGGCTACGACTCGGCGGGGCTCGCGATCATCGACGCCGCGGGGAAGATTCAGGTGCTCCGCGCCACCGGCAAGCTGCGCAACCTCGAGGGCAAGGTGAAGACCGAGCCGCTCGAAGGCACCACCGGCATCGGCCACACGCGGTGGGCGACGCACGGCCGGCCCAGCGACGAGAACGCCCACCCGCACTCGTTCGGCGGCGTCTCCGTCGTTCACAACGGCATCATCGAGAACCACCTCGCGCTGAAGGCCGAGCTGAAGAAAGCCGGCCACGCCTTCTCGTCCGAGACCGACTCGGAAGTGTTCGCCCACCTCATCGCCGACCAGGTGAAGGGCGGAGCGCGGCTTGCCGACGCCGTTCGTTCAGCCATCACCCGGGTGAAGGGCACCTACGCGCTCGTCGTCGTCGCCGAGAAAGAGCCCAGGACCATCGTCGTCACCAAGGACTCGCAGCCGATGGTGCTCGGCAAGTCGCAGGGCCAGAGCTTCGTCGCTTCCGACATCCCCGCGCTGCTCGACTACACGCGCGAAGTCGTCTTCATGGAAGACGGAGACCTCGCGGTGCTCACCGCGAACGGCATCGCGCAGTTCGACAAGACGGGGAAGTCGATCGAAAGGCCGGTGAAGCAAATCGACTGGACGCCGACGATGGCCGAGAAGGGCGGTCACAAGCACTTCATGCACAAAGAGATTCACGAGCAGCCTCGCGCGCTCGCGGACACCCTGCGCGGCCGCATTCTTCGCAGCGAAGGCGACGTGCACTTCGAAGGCTGGAACCTGAGCGCCGACCAGGTGCGCGGGCTCACCAAGATTACGATTCTCGCCTGCGGCACCAGCTACCACTCGGGCATGGCCGGCAAGTGGATGATCGAATCGCTCGCCCGCATTCCTGTCGAGGTCGAGCTCGCCAGCGAGTTCCGTTACCGCGACCCCATCGTCGAGAGCACGCACCTCGCGATCGCCATCTCGCAGTCCGGTGAGACGCTCGACACGCTGGCCGCGCTCAAAGAGGCGAAGGCCCGCGGCGCGCGGTCGATGACCATCTGCAACGTGATCGGCAGCGCGATGACCCGCGAGGCCGAGTTCACCGTGCTCACCAACGCCGGCCCGGAAATCGGAGTCGCGTCGACGAAGGCCTTCACCACCCAGCTCGTCGTCCTCTACCTGCTGGGCCTCAAGCTCGGCCGCCTCAACGGCAAGCTGTCGGTGGCGCAGGCGCAGGAACACCTCACCCATTTGACCGAGCTGCCCGCGCTGGTCGAAGCCTGCCTGCGCACGGAGGAAGCGGTGAAGAAGGTCGCCCGCACCTACCAGCAGGCGCAAGACTTCCTCTTCCTTGGTCGCGGCCCGATGCACCCGGTCGCGCTCGAAGGCGCGCTGAAGCTCAAGGAAATTTCCTACATCCACGCCGAAGGTTACGCGGGCGGCGAGATGAAGCACGGGCCCATCGCGCTCATCGACGAGAAGCTGCCGGTCGTCTTCGTCGCGCCGCGCGAGCCGCGCATCTCGTACGAGAAGATTGTCGGCAACATCGAAGAAGTGCGCGCGCGCGGCGGGCAGGTGATTGCGGTGGTGGAAGAGGGCGACGAGCACGTGAAGTCGCTGGCCGCGCACGTCATCACGATTCCCGCGTCGACGGCGCTGCTGGCCCCTGTCGTGGCGACCGTGCCGCTGCAGCTGCTCGCGTACCACGTGGCGGATCTGCGCGGGAACGACGTCGACCAGCCGCGCAACCTCGCCAAGAGCGTCACCGTCGAGTGAAGGACGACGACCGCGTTCGCGCCCTTTTTCCGCGCGTCGCCGACCCTGCCCACGCCGTCACGGCGATGATCGACGCGGAAGAGCACCGCCGCGGTGGCCGCGATTCCGTCAGCGGCGCTTTTCACGCGCTTGGCCTCACCCAGGGCTCGCTGCTGAAAGAGGAGTACGACCTCTCGACCCACAGCCACCACTCGGGCTGGGTCATCGGAGCCGCCGTCGTCGACATTCGCGAGCTCACCGTCGTCAACATGAACCACGGGTTCGAGACGGGTGACGAGGTGTTGAAGGACACGGTCGTGGCGCTCGAACGCGCGTGCCCAAAGGCGAAGGTCGTTCGCGTCCACTCCGATGCCTTCGCGGTGTTGCTCGGGCCGATGTCGGAACAGAAGATTCAGCCGTCGCTGAAGCAGACCCTTCGTTCAGCGTTGCGGCAGAACGCGCGGCTCCCGGTCGAGTATTCGATCGGGTTGCTCGAGCTCACCATCGTCGCGCCCTCGCACTGGCAGCTGCTCGGCCCGCTTGTCTGGGCGGAATGTGAAAGGGCCCTCGTGCTCGCGCGGCGCGCGCCGTCGGACGAAGTGCTGAGGCGGAAGATTGTGCTCGAGGGTGGGATTCCCGAAGAGGCGATGTCGGGACGCTGACGGCTTCACCCTTTGCTGTCGATGTGGTTTCAAGCGGGTCGTGCTCCTCCCGATCTTGACGCTGCTCGCCGCTGCTCCTGGGCTCGACCTCGCCAGCATGGACAAGTCGGTCGCTCCCGGTGACGACTTCTTCAAGTACGCCAACGGCACCTGGCTCAAGAACACCGCGATTCCCGACGACCGCGGCAGCTACGGCGTCGGCTCGATCTTGAGCGAGGAGGCCCGCAAGCGCACCGTCGAGCTGATCCAGGCCAGCCCCGACCCGAAGGTCGCCGACCTGTATGCGAGCTTCATGGACGAGGCGCGCGTCGAATCGTTGGGACTCAAACCTTTGAAGCCGAAGCTCGATGCCATCAACGCCATCGCCGACAAGAAGGCCCTCGCGAAGGCGTTCGGACTTCAGCTGCGCGCCGACGTCGACCCACTGAACGCGACCAGCTTCGAGACCTCGCACCTGATGGGCCTGTTCGTCGCGCAGGCGCTGGAAGACCCCACCACCCACCGCGCCTATTTTCTGCAGGGCGGCCTCGGCATGCCCGACCGCGAGTACTACCTCGCCGAGTCGCCGCACATGGCCGAGCTGCGCACCAAGTACGAGGCGCACATCGCCGCGACGCTGAAGCTCGCCGGCATCGCCGACCCCGCCGCGAAGGCCGCCAGGATTTTCGCGCTCGAGAAGAAGATCGCTGCCGTCCACGCCACCCGCACCGAATCGGAAGACGTGTACGGCACCGCGGTGTGGAAGAAAGACGAGTTCCTCAAGAACGCGCCCGGGCTCGAGT
Organism: Myxococcales bacterium; assembly: GCA_038206395.1. Lineage (GTDB taxonomy): Bacteria > Myxococcota > Myxococcia > Myxococcales > Myxococcaceae > JAGSPQ01. The sequence goes on from JBBRAX010000015.1 coordinate 110,873, forward strand.
GGGGCGCCTTCCTCGACGCCGCGGGCCTCGCCGGTGAGAAGCAGTTCACGCTCTGGCACCCGAAGCCAATCACCGGGCTCGCGGCGCTGGTAGGAAGCGAGCCCCTCGACGTCTGGAAGCTCTGGTTCACCTTCCACACCATCGAAGACGCCGCCGCGTTTCTGCCGAAGGCCTTCGTCGACCAGCGCTTCGCTTTCCACGGCAAGGTCCTGGGCGGGGTGCCGCAGCTGCGCGAGCGGTGGAAGCGCGGCGCTGACCTCGTCAACCTCGCGCTCGGTGAGGCCGTCGGCAAGCTCTACGCAGAGAAATACTTCCCGCCCGAGTCGAAGGCGAAGGCGCAGGCGATGGTCGACGACATCGTGAAGGCGTTCGGCAAGCGCATCGCAGCGCTGAAGTGGATGTCGGCGAAGACGAAGGCGCGCGCGCAGGAAAAGATCGCCACTTTGCGCGTCGGCGTTGGCTACCCGAACAAGTGGCGCGACTACTCGGCGCTGCAGATTTCGAAAGACGACCTGCTGGGCAACGTCGATCGCGCGAGCCTGTTCGAGTACCGCCTCGCCGTCGCCAAGCTCGGCGTCGCTCCTGACCGGGACGAGTGGTGGATGGTGCCCCAGGAAGTGAACGCATTGAACCTGCCGCTGCAGAACGCGCTCAACTTCCCCGCCGCGATTCTGCAGGCTCCCTACTTCGATCCCGCCGCTGAACCCGCCCTCAACTACGGCGCGATTGGCGCCACCATCGGCCACGAAATCAGCCACAGCTTCGACAACGACGGCTCGCAGTTCGACTCCAAGGGGCGCTTGCGCGACTGGTGGACGAAGGCTGACTTCGCTCACTTCTCCGCCTCGGGTAAGGCGCTGGCGGCCCAGTTCGACAGCTACTGCC
>JBBRAX010000016.1:0-107967 GCA_038206395.1 Myxococcales bacterium
AAAGGCTCCGAAGAATCGCGTCAGATGGACGCGAGGCTTCACCATCACCGCGCAAAGCCGCTGGAGAAGCTGAACCGGCGTCAGCACCAGGGTGGTGGCTCCTCCCGGCAGCGGCTTCCTCAGCCGGTACTCAAGCTTGCGCTGCGCACCAACGCGAACGCGGGCCACGGCATCGGCAGCTCACTCGACGAGGTGATCGCCGAGCGCAGCGACGTCTACGCCTTCTTCTTCCACGAGCTGGGCGCAACCTACAAGCCGGTCGCTGCACCGTGACCTGATCCGACGACGACTTCGGCACATACGAGGCGCCATCGAGACCTGGAAGGACTTCGTCGCGGCGAGCGGCTGCTTCACCCCCGTGGGCGGTGAGACGTGCGCGGTGAACCCGCCGAGATCCGCCTGCGGGAGCGCCACCACGGAGCTGGCGCGGCTGCACTACCGCTTCATCAACTCGCTCTACCTCCCGGGCGTCCAAGCCTCGTGGACCACGGGCGGCTGCATGGGCGAGGTCCGTCAGCGGCTGGGATACCGCCTCGTGCTGCAGGAGCTCTCGCACTCCGTCGCCGTCCGGCCCGGCGGCGTGCTGCGGCTGCAGTGGGTGCTCCGCAACGACGGCTACGGAGCGCTCTTCAACGCGCGCCCGCTCAACGTGGTGCTGGAGCAGGCCTCGCCACGGAAGCCGAGCCCACGACTGACACGTCTCGCGCTGGCGGGTAAAAGCTCACGCATGCGAGTGCTGCTCTGCCTGGAATCAACGATGGCCTGGCCACTCAAGAAGGCGCTGACCGAGCAGCGCGCCGAGGTCGAACTGGTCGACGACCTCTCGAAGGGCCTGCGGGCCACCCGCACCTGCTTCGAGGCCGCGGTGCTCGATGGCTCGGTGAAATCGCTGACCCTCGCCTGGGCGATGGGCGAGCTCAAGAAACGCAACCCGCGGGTCCGCCTGTTCACCGTCGGCGGGGCGAATTGCGTGGGCGCGACCGCGCTGACCACCTTCGACCCCGAGCTCCTCTCTCGCGAGCTGACCAGCGTGGCGGCGCCAGTGCCCGAGCAGCATGCGTTCGAGGAACAAGGCGGCCGCGGTCGCGTCGAGCCATTTTTCGTCGTGCACGCGACGCACCAGGGGGCGGCGCGCTGGGTCGTCGGCGTGGAGGACCCCGAGCTGTTCGAGGTGTTCAACCAGCTCGCCCACTCGTTGACCTGGGTACCACCCTCGAGCGCGCTCGAGGCGCTGCGGGGGTACGGCAGCGACGCCACCTGTGCGTGGGCCGCGTTCGAGCCCCTGCCCGCGGGGGCATCGCTCGAGCAGCTGAACTGGGCGGTGCGTCGCGACGCGGGGCGGCTCGCGATCAACACGGTCGCCTACCTCGGCTTGCGCATCGCTGAAGGGCTCTCGACGCTCCATGCGATGGGCGTTCGGCACGGCGCGGTGCGACCGATGGCCGTCTGGGTCCCTGATGGTGGAGAGCCGTTGCTTCGTTTCTGTGCGCTCGGGGTACTCATCGAGGCCGAGCGGCGCGGTGCTTCGCGCGGACGCCACGGCTTTGCGGTGCCACGCGTCGACGACGTCGCGCCGGACGACGCCCTCCGCAGCATGGACGCCCGTCTCTGTCTCTTTCAGCTCGGCCACCTGCTCTACGAGTGTCTCACCGGTGCGACGGCCTTCGAGCGCTTCCCCTTCGACCGCGCGCTGGTCCCGCCGGCGCTGCTGGTGCCCGCCGTGCCCGACGCTCTGTCTCGGCTGGTCGTCTCGTTGCTCGAGCGCGACCCTGATCAGCGTGCGTCGCTCGAGCAGGTGCAGCGGACGCTCACGGCGAACCTGGGTGACGTCGTCGCCGCGCGCGAGGCGCTGGCTGCGACGCGTGAGCGCCGCCGCGTGTTGAACGTCAGCCCTGCTGCTTCGACGTGAACCCGGCTTTCGCGAGGGGTCTCACGTTCTCACTGGTTGTCGTAGCGCGCCCCGCCCAGCATCGAGCCCTGGGGTGGCGCGGACCACCTCGCCACGCGCGCGCGGTGGGCCTCGGCCGTCACTGGTGTCAGTTCAAGGGGTGAGTCGTGCGCTGGGTACGACGCGCCGCGTACATGCACCGTCGGCCGTTCTCGCACGAGCCCCTGGCCGCCCACCGGCAACCACACTGACTGGTGGACGACCCAGACCTCGAGCAGTGCGGGGAACACCGAGCTCGTCGCGAGCCCGCGCCAGGCGGTGTTGCTGAGCTCTCCCGAGACGCAGACGGAAGTGAAGGGCACGCTCCCTTTCGACCTCGCCAGGGTCTCCACGTCGCTGGCCGTCACGGACACCCGCCGTACCGAGCGGAAGACAGGGTCCACGAGCAGCTCCGGCCGACCTCGCAGCGTGACCGAGTGCACCGTGTTCCACCAGGGCCCCGCGAACATCGCGGGAGGCGGCGTCGCGTACGACACGGCGTCGGCGAACCCCTGGTGAAAGTGGACCGCCGCGTCTCCGAAAGGGGCCAACAACTCCTCCGCGAGCCCTTCCCACAGCACGTCCAGGCGCTTCTCCTGTCGGCGCGTTCGGTGCTCCACACATTGGAGCCTGATGAACTCACCGAGCGGATCTCCCGCGGCCATCACCTGATCCGCGCAGACCATCCGGGCCTCGAGGCTCTCGGGGGCAGCGAGGACCCGCGCGAGGAGCTCGTCGCGACAGGGCGCGCGCGCCGACAGTGCGGGCCTCTCGTCGGGCGCCTCGGTGAGCCGCTCAAGCTCGTCGTACCCGGCCCAGCCGATGATGGTGCCCGGCTCGTCGCACGCGTCGAGAGAAGGGCCGTCGTCTTCGTCAGCCCCGAACACCACACCGCCTTCTTCGAACAGCTCGTCGGCAAGGTCGACCTGGGCCTCGCTGAGCCTGGGCCCCTCCAGCGTCGCGAGCCACCGTAGCGGTGCCGTCAGTTCTTCCTTCGACGCCTCGAGGCGGTGGGAATTGAGCACCAGCAAGCCTTCGCCCAGCGTCGCCAGCGCATCGACAAAGCGCGTGAGCAGCGCGAGCAGTTCGGGGCTCGCGAGCGGCTCGAGGGTCACGAGCCTCGCCCGGGCCAGGCGCACCCCCTCCACGAGCCTCGTCTGCAGCAGCGTGTAGTCGCTCCCGTCGTCTCTGGATCGCACGGCCCCGAAGTCTTCAGGGGTGAAGAAGAGGAACCACGCGAACGGGACGAAGGCCTTGGAGCTGAAGAGCACGCTGTCGCCTTCGGCGGGGTCGAAGGACGGGCTCTCGTAGTGCTCAAGGTAAGTGGTGACGGCCACGGGGTTCTCGCTGGTTCGCTGGTCTTCTACTCGTGGAGGCCAGCCATGGAGAACATAGCCATCGACGTGCACAAGAAGGAAAGCCAGCTGTGCATCACCGAGGAGGGTCATCGAGACTTCAAGGACAGATGAACCGCCTTTTCGTCGAGGTCGCCAGGTAGCGCCAGGTAGCGCCACGCCCGGTCGGCAGCGAAGTGGCGCGCGAGGGGCTCGAGCGCGACGCGGATCTCCGGAAGACGGGGTCCGTGCATCCGGTACTCACGTGCACGAAGGCATCATCTTCCGGCGCTTCGACACCGAAGCTCAGTAGACGTTGCCGTCGAGGAAGTTCCGGCGCCTCGGCTTTCGGGGCTGGGTCTGCGCCGACACCCGTTTCCCCTGGCTCCAGATTTCCGTGACCTCTTCCGTCTGCGGGTTCAGCGGCACGATGCGCTGGATCAAAGTCGCGTCGGAAGCCCACCACAGCAGCGAGGTACGACCGGCGGTGAGGTCCTGGTCGGTGCCGTTCGTCGCGTGCCCCGTCATTAAAATGTCCTGCCAGACGAGGCGGCGCGCCGCAGTCGACGTGCCCCAGACGCGCGACCGCTGGCCCTTGCGGCTGACGTCGTCCAGGTCGTTCATCACGAACTCGACCCACTGGCCCTGAACGACTTTGAAGGTGAGCAACTTCAAGTCGGGGATCCGGTGAAAAAGGCGGTGCGTTCCGTCTTCGCGGTAGCGGGGCTGTGCTTTCAGCAGTCCGTCGAGGTACGGGATGACGGTATCGGCCGCCCAGTACTGCGTGTTGGTCTCGAACGGGTCCGTCTCGGTGGGCAGCTGGCTCGAAGCCTCGGGCGTCACGGGCGCCGTGAGCTGAATGTCGGGTGCCGCGCTGTTCGCACAACCCGCCAGCGCCAGCAGAATCACAGCCCTCATTCGGACCCCTTCAGGCACGACAGCGATTTGCTCTTGCAACCCGAGGCATGCGCCATCTTGCAGGCGCCCATGTCGGGGTACCAGGTGCCCTGCTTGTCTGCCTCGATGAAGACCGCGCCCACCGCCGGCCCCATCACATACTTCTTGGGATCCGCTGGATCCGTGACGTTGCAGGTGGGAAAGCCCATGCATCGCTTGTCGCAAACGGTCGCCGTCGGATCAATCGCACGGAGGCATCGCGCGCAGGCGCACTGCGTCTTCGTCGTCATCCCGAAGCATGCCGATTCGCACGACGAGACGACGTCGGAGTAGATGCTCATCCGCGGATTGGCGAGGTTGGTGCTGAACTCCCGCTCATAGGCGTGACTGCCGAAGACCGAGTGAAGCAGCTCGTGGAACAACGTCCCTTTGCGTTCGTTGTCGCTGATGCAGCCGGGCTCCGTGAACATGCCGGTGTTGACCTCGAGCACGAGCGTGGCCCCGGGCGTGATCGCACCATTGAGGTTTGCCGCGCCGTACTGGCCCCCAGAGAACCCATGGATCTTGATCGGCTGGTGCTGAAGGTACGTGCCGAGCAGCTGCAGCTTGGACGCCAGCTGTGGGCCGCCCAGCTTTTCGAGGCAGGCGACGCCCTCGGCCAGGGCACTGGCGATCTCGGCATCGATTTGGTCGTGAACATCGGGAGAAATCGACTCGCTCCGGCCAGGGCGGGTGAAACATTCCTGGCTCGGGTCTTTCCACCTGAGCTCCGCGTCCGTGGTGGTGGTCTGGCTCAACATGCCTGCGACGTAGGTCTCTTCGCGATGCTCGACGGTGTCCGTTCCTGTCCGGGTCGTCGTGCGTCGAACCATCGGCTGGTGCGTAGCGTTGTTGAACACCGAAATCGTGCGGCCACTGAAGAAGCCCTGCGCGAATCGAAGCTCGGTCTGGATCTCGTCGAAGCCATCCGCTTCGGCGTCGACCCCGCCCGACTCGACCGTGCCATCGGCGTTCAGCGACCACGACGCGCGACGCGTTTCCGCCGCGTAGTACCAGGTGATGCCGGTGGCCGGGTCGGTGACCCGCGCGCGTTCCGAGCGCTGAAGGATCTCGGTCTTCACCACGACCCCACCCTTCAACGTGTGACGGATGAACGTACAAGGCGTGGCACCAATCGACACCGTCACCTCGCCGTCAGTCACCACCGACCGATTGAGCTCCTTTCGTGCGTCGAGCAGCGAGAGCGCCGTGATTGAAATCTCTTTCTCCTGCAGGCACACGACTTCCGCGCTGCGCTGGGCGGCGCCAGGGGGGAGGACGAAGGGACCGCCATCGGTGCCGCCATTGGGCGCGCCGGAGCAAGAACAAACCAACACCATCAGGACGATCGAGCGGTTGTTCATCGGCGAAGCATAGTCTGGCGATCTGTCTCGACGCTTCGAAACCATTCCGCTGACCACGCTTGCGCTGGCCGCGCTCTGGGCTGTGGCTCCGTTCACGATGCCAGGTTTCGAGCGCTTTCATCTGACGAAGGAGCTGTTCACCCTGGGCCTCGCAATTCCGGTGCTCTTGTCGCTGCGAATGTTTCGGGTCGACGCACTCGACGCAGGGGTGGCTTCGCTGCTCGCGCTGGTCGCAGTGTCTGCGATTGCGGCCATCAACCCGATGCTGGCACTGCGTGGCCTGGCCATCGTCGCGGTCGGAGCCCTGTGCTTCATCACCTCCCGGGGCCTCGAGCTGCCGCAGCGGAACCGGGTTCAGGACGTGCTCCTCTTCGGGGCATTCGTCATCGCCGCACTCGCCCTCGCCGAAGCCATGGGCGTCTGGCGCGGCGTCTCGATTCCTGGCCATGCTCCGGGGGCGACCGTGGGGCAACGCAACAACGTCGCGCACCTGTTGACGCTGGCGACGCCGGTCGCACTCCAGCGGCTGTCGAACACAAACCGCCGCAGCGAACGAATCGCTTTTGGCGCATTGCTGGCGTTGTTTGCCATCGTCGTCGTCGTGAGCCGCTGCCGGGCGGCCTGGGTTGTGTTCCCAATCGTGACGGCCGTCGTGATGGTCAAAGGCAGGCTGCACACCAGGGTCGCGGCACCGCTGATGCTGGGGCTCGTGATTGCTTTGATGTTGCCGGTGCGGCTGTCGTGGCGAAGCGCCAACCCCTACGCTGACACCGCGTCGCGCCTGTTCGACGTGAACAGTGGCAGCGGGCAGGGCCGTCTCATCCAGGCTGCTGCGTCACTGACGCTCGTTGCGAAACACCCCGTGTTCGGCGTCGGGCCTCAGCACTGGAAGCTCTACTACCCGACCGTGCGTCCGGCGGACGACCCGACGAGCGCGGCCGAGGCGATGACACCCAATGGCCGGCTCCTGCTGTTCGAGCCTCTCGCGCTCGCGGTCGAGTGGGGGATGCCGGCACTCCTGCTGCTGATCGCAGTCGTGGTCGCGATGTTCCGGCGCGCGGCCACCAATCCCATTCTTTCGGGAACCCTGGTGGCGATCGGACTTCTCGGCTGTTTCGACGCGATCCTGCAGCTTCCCGCGACGATGGTCTTCGCTGCGTCGAGTCTTGGGCTTCAGCTGCCGAGGCCGGCCACACACGTCTTGCCTCTTCCAATTCGGATTCTGGCTGCGTTCGCGATCGTCCCCGCGCTGTTGATGCTGGCGCTGGAGTGGGAAGGGCTGCGGCGGCTCGAACACTCGACGATGGGCACGATGTTGTCCGCCGGGGGGCTTGCGCCGTTTGATTACGAGGTGCAGGCGTCACTCGGCGATGCGCTTGCCCGCAGCGGCCGATGCGCCGAGGCCGAGACGTACCTGTTGCGTGCGATGGCCGCAGCTCCGTTTTTTCCGTACGCAGCGAGCCTGCGCTGCGGGGCTTCACCTGAAATGTCGCGATGAGCGCCGGATCAGCATCAACGCGCCAAGCAACAGCATGGTCCCCGGCGCTGCGGCACAGCCGTGCACGGGCTCTGTGACAGGCAACGTGCCCGCGTCCAGGACCATTGTGAATGGTCATCGAGATCCGCGTGAAAGCGGATCGACATCGACTTGATGGCGGCGCTGATCACCATCGTCGTCGTGGTCCTCGAACGAGTGGCGTCGAGGTGGAGTCGAGCACGGTGACCGACCTGGTTTGAGGTGGGGTCCGGGGAGGAGACTCAAAACCTGTTGGCTTCCGTGTGGAGAATTCGCATGAGGGTCGAAAGGCTCGCCCAGGAAGACGAAGGGCCCCTCAGCAGCAACTGAGAGGCCCATCTGGCGCGGCGTGCCCGTGTGCCATGGCGCGCCCGCGATGGGGTGAGACGTAACCCGGTCCGCGGCGCGTCGCCAGAGGGTGGCGTGTGCCGTGCGGGAGTCGCTTCGGTTTGTGACGTGCGGTCGGGCGGATTGCCGCCAGATGTTTTTCCTGTGCACCCGCCATGATCGCGGGCACCGGTACTGCGGCTCGGGCTGCAGCGACGCTGCCCGACAACAGTCGCTGCAGGAGGCCGGGGCGCGCTACCAGGCGACGCCGGACGGGAAGCACGCGCACGCGGCGCGGCAGCGCCGGTACGTCGCTGGGCAGCCGCGCCAGAAAGTGACGCATCAGTCTCCCCAGGGAACAGCCCCGCCGCCCACGGTGCCGTCCACGCCGGCGACGTCCGTCATTCAGACGGAGCCGCCCGGCGAGACAAGGACGTGGAGTCATGAATCAGGAACACCCCGTTGCATCCGGTGCGGTCAGCCGGGGAAGTACGTGCGACACGAAACGCTCGCGCGGTCTCGACCGCGCTGGCGGCGGCGCCCGCCGTGAGGCGGAAATCCGGAGGTTGTCGGAGCAAGGTTGGTCTCGCCGCGAGCTCGCGGCGGCGTTGAGGGTAACCATCGCCGTCGTCGCGCGCGCGCAGCGCGCGGGAGCTGCGTCATGACGTTGCCCCTCGAGGTGGTGACGCACATCCGCCGGTTGCACTACGCGGAACACTGGAAGGTAGGCACCATCGTGGCCGAGCTGAAGGTGCACCACGACGCGGTGGAGCGCGCGCTGGGGCTCGACACGCGCGGAGGCATGGGGGTGAGGCGCGTGCTGCCGACGCTGCTGGACGCGTACAAGCCCTTCATCCGGGAGATGCTGGAGAAGCACCCGCGGCTTCGGGCGACGCGGCTGTTCCACATGGTGAAGCCGCGCGGCTACCAGGGCAGCTACGAGCCGATGAAGCTGTACGTCCGCGCGGTCCGGCCCAGAGGCAGGACTGAGGCCTTCTTCCGCATCGAGACGCTTCCGGGAGAGGAGGCCCAGGTGGACTGGGGCCTCTTCGGGAAATTGAAGGTGGGCGACGCCGAGCGGCAGCTGTGCTGCTTCGTGATGGTGTTGTCGCACTCGCGGGCGGTCTACGCGCGCTTCGCTCTCGACATGACGATGGAGAGCTTCCTGCGCGGCCACGTCTGCGCCTTTGAGGCGCTGGGTGGCGTTCCCAGGCGCGTCTTGTATGACAATCTGAAATCGGTGGTGCTCGAGCGGTACGGCGACGCCGTGCGCTTCCACCCTCGGCTGTTGGAGCTCGCCGGGCACTACCACTTCGCGCCGACGCCTTGTGCCCCGTACCGGGGCAACGAAAAGGGAAAAGTCGAAAGGACAATTCGCTACCTCCGAGATTCGTTCTTCGCCGCGCGGCGCTTCACGGGCGTGCCCGACTTGAATGCTCAGCTGTCGACGTGGATCTCCGACGTCGCGATGGTGCGCCAGTGGCCTGGCGCGAAGGACAACCGGCGGGTCGTCGAGGTCTTCGGCGAGGAGAAGCCGCGGCTGATGCCTCTGCCGGCCGGCGCCTTCAGCACCGACGTGATGCGCGCGGTGTCCTCGGGAAAGACGCCCTACGTGCGCGCAGCTACGACAAGGGCCGGCGCTTCGAGTCCGAGGCGCACCTCGCGGGACTGGCGAAACAGAAGCGCCGCGCGGCGCAGTTGCGCAGCCGCGATGTGCTGAAGGCTTCTCTGAAGCACGCCGACGAATTCTTCGCCGCGCTCTGCCTGCGCGACAAGAGCCTCAGCCACGAGGCGGCCCGGCTGACGAAGCTGGTGTCGAAGTACGGCGTCGCTGACGTCGATGTCGCCATGGCCGAGGCGCTGGCTCGGCATTCGGTGAGTGCCGCCTCGGTGGGGCACCTGCTCGACGCGCAGGCACGCAAGCGCGGGCAGTTGCCGCTGCTCGACGTGGTGGTGCCCGAGTCAGTGCGGCACCTGCGCGTCACGCCGCATCCCCTCTCCGACTACGACGAGCTCTCGAGGAAGACTCCGCCGGGCGAGGGCAACACCGAGGGAGGTGCGTCATGACAGCGTCGCTGGCACAGCGCCTGGCAGGCCTCGGTCTGCACGCCGTCGGTGATGCCCTCGACGACATCGTCGCGAAGGCCACCCAGAAGCGCTGGGGCCCCGTCGACCTCCTGTCGCACGTCGCAGACCTCGAGATGGCGGAGCGGGCGCGGCGCAGCGTCGAGCGACGGATGAAGAGCAGTCGGCTCGGCCGCTTCAAGCCTATGGCCGACTTCGAGTGGAACTGGCCGACCCGCATCGACAGGGACGCCGTCGAAGCTGCCGTGCGCCTCGACTTCCTCGCCGAGAATCGCAACGTCGTCCTCATCGCCGCGCAGGGGCTCGGCAAGACGATGGTCGCGCAGAACATCGCGCATCAGGCGGTGCAGAAGGGCCACACCGCGCTCTTCATCACCGCCTCGCAGATGCTGCTCGACTTGTGCGGTCAGGAATCCGCTCGCGCCCTTGAGCGCAGGCTGAAGCACTACGCGAGACCCACCGTCTTATGCATCGATGAGGTGGGCTACCTCCCCTACGACGGGCGCAATGCCGACCTGCTCTTCCAAGTCGTGTCTCGCAGGTACGAGGAGAAGCCGCTCGTCCTCACCACCAACCTGGCCTTTGGTGACTGGGCCCAGGCGTTCCCCAACGCCGCTTGCGCCACCGCCCTCATCGACCGAGTCGTCCACCACGCAGACATCATCGCCATCGAGGGCAAGTCCTACCGGCGCCGCGATGCCGAGGCCGACGCGAAGAAGCCGAAGTCCCGGATGTAGCTCAACTGAAGGGGCCGGCGGTGGCGTCAGCAACGCGCCGCCGGCCTTCGCTCCGTCGATCCAGATTTCTGCGGATCTCGGTGACCGCCAACACCCACCGCAGCTTCGACGGCAGCGACAGCGTCCACTGTCTGAAGGCCACCTTGGGCAGCACGTCGTCCAGGTGGGCAGAGGCCTCGTGCGCCCTCCGCGCGGCGCATGAGGGGCACCACCCGCGGCTCTTGCACGAAAACGCAATCACCGAAGACTCGGAGCAGCTGTCGCATTTCGCCAGAGTGAAGCCTCGACGGACGTCGCCGCAGGTCAGGTACCGGCGAACCTCCTCGTGCACCCGCTTTGGAAAGCCTCCTCGAGCTTCCGCCGCGGCCAACACCTCCGGCCCTCGCGCACCGCTCGGTGCAGCACCGACTGCTCTGGCCTGCGCCGCTGAAGTTCCTCACCCCTCCCGTCCATTCGCCAGCGAACTGCGCAGGGCGTGTGCCACGACCGCTGTCGAGCGGCGGCCAGTCGCTCGAGGCGCCAGGCGTCCCGTCCAACGGAGCGACATGGATGCTCCACTTCCCCGAGGTGTTGCTGTCGTACGGCAAGTACCAGTTCAAGCCGGAGCCTCCGTTCATTCCGGGGGGGCGAAGCGTCGGGCGTCATCGCCGCGCCTCGTGGGCAAGCGTTACGGATCGGGATGGTTGAGGGACGACCGGTCGCTGTTCCTCAACGAGCTCGACGGCTTCGCGCAGAACGCGGTGCTGCTGACGATCGCGACGACCAACCACCCGCACAAGCTCGACCGCAGCATCCTCGACCGGCCGTCGCGCTTCGACCGCAAGTTCCACTTCCCGCTGCCGATGCCCTGTCGCTCGCAGGTCTCGGCGATCAGCCTCTTCGCCAGCGCATCGGACTCGCAGTACACGTCGATGATCACGTACAGGTAGAAGTACGACCACTTCGTCGCGCCCAGCAGCTTGGTGATGTCCCAGCTCCACAGCTGCTTCGGCGCGGTGGCGAGCAGCTGCGGGGCCGCGTACTTCGGATGACGCAGCTGATCTCTGCGATCGCGGACCGCGTGGTTCTCTGCCAGCACGCGGTACATCGTCCGCTCGCTGCAGAGGTACCTGCCCTCGTCGAGCAGCGTCGCGTAGACCTCGGCCGGACTTTGGCGGCGGCCTGAACGAGATCCACTTTGCGGCGGTCTCGGGATCCAGTCGCGAGATCTGACCGACGCCGCGTAGCGGCGGCCGGGTCGGAGAATTCGCGGTTGCGCTCGCCGACGACGACGGTCGATGGAACGTGGGCGCCGTCTACATGGGCACGCGCACCCGTTCTCCCGCGGCGGCGTTCGATGTCCCCGAGGCGATCAAGTACCGCCTCGGAGCGACCCTCAACGTCGGCAAGCGCTTCCTCTTCGCGATCGAAGTCGTCGGCCACTCGTTCTTCCGGCCCGACATCACGCCCGCGTGGCAGGACAATCAGCACCTGGTCGAGGTGATCCCCGGCGCGCGGTTCGAGATCATTCCCCGGCTGGTCGTCGAGGCGGCGCTCGGCATCTCGGTCACCCGGCACCTCTGGGAGATTCACCAGTTCCGGCCGCTGCTCGGGCTCACCTACGAGATCGGGCCGTAGCGAGGGAAAGCCGCTTCGCATTGAAGCTCATGACCATCTCTCGTATCATTATGGTCATGAAGAAGAAGAGCGCCTCGCGGTATTCGGTCGCCGAGGCAAAAGCCCACCTGTCGGAAGTCCTGCGAGGGGCAGAAGGCAGCCCTGCGGTCATCCATAACCGCGGTCGCGACGTGGCCGTGGTGCTCTCGATGAATGACTACCAGCGACTTCGAAGCCGCGCAGGCTTGCCTCCGATGACCCGCTGGCTTGCCCGACTGGAAGAATGGCGTGCGCGGACGGGTGGCGTCGACTTCGACCCCGAGCCGATGGCGTTCAAGCCCCTCGAGCCGGACTTCGAGGTACGTCGCCGGTGAGCAGCGGCCTGCTGCTCGACACCAACGTCATCTCGGAGACCGCGCGGCCGTCTCCGGATCTGGCCGTGCTCGCGTTCATCGACAACCAGGCCGAGTCGTTCATCAGCGCCATCACCGTCTACGAGTTGGAGAGGGGAATCGAGCGGCTCCCGGCGGGAAAGCGGCGGCGCTCTCTGGAGGAATGGCTCGCCCTCACGCTGAGTGGCCCTCATGGCTTCGTGCCCTTCGGCGAGCCCACCGCGCGGGGCGCTGCCCGGCTGGAAGCGCAGCTGCGCAAAGACGGACGGGCGATCGAGGTGAGAGACCTGTTCATCGCCGCCACTGCGCTCGAGCACAACCTCACGCTGGTGACGCACAATGTTGCGCACTTCAAGGGAACAGGGGTCCTGGTGATCGATCCATTCGCGCGCTCCTGACTGCGCGCCGTCAGTTGCAGTCGGCGATCACCGCGCCCAGCTGCCACGTCGACCCTTCGCCCTCGAGCAGCAAGGTGCGGAACTGCATCTTTCCTTCGTTGAACGCCCACGGCTTCACCTCGGGCCTGAGCACGCGCTTCTTCCCTTCGTGCGTCACCTCGAGCTGCTTGTTCTTCACCGACCAGGTCTTGCTCGCGGCGTCGAGCGTCAGCGTCTTCGGAATTTCGCCCGAGGGGCTCGAGTGCCACGTCGGGTGGGCCAGCAGCAGCTTCTTCAGCTGAGCGTCACTGTCGCGCTCGGCGGTGATCGCGACGTGCCAGCGCTGGAACTCGGGCCGCTTCTTCAGCAGGTCGGGGGACCGGAGCACGAGTCCCGGACGCTACCCGAAGGCGCTTCTGGGAGGGTGGGAGAAGGCCCGGAGCGCGTCGGCGCAGCTGCACGGCGGCTGCGGGAGGCCGGGTGGAGCGCGAGGGGGTGGAGCACTACAGCGACAGCTCGAGCTGCGGCAGGCCCAGGTTCCGCAGCAACTCCTCGGCGGTGCGGCGGCTCGTCACGACAGCTACGACCTTGCGCTTCCCGCCGCAGGGGCACTGCCAGACGTCGATTTTCCAGGTGCGGGCGTGAAGTGTGGCCCAGTCCAACCGCGGGCTCTTGATTGCGGCGGGCTCGGCCGCGCCGGACAAGGACTGTTGGGCGGCGGGCGCCTCCTTCGTCCCGGTCACGGTGGTGTCTTGGGCGTTTCTGCTCGGATTCCGGACTCGAGATCGCTTCCTGACGGTAAGAAGGACGATGAAGTGCTGACGGTGGACGTGAGGCCGGTCAGAATCGTTCGATCGCGATGGAAGCCAACGTGCGCCGCATCCAGCCTTCTGACGACGCCGCGGTGGCGGCCATCATCCGTGAGGTGATGACATCCTTCGGCGCCAACGGTGAGGGCTTCGCCATCCACGACGTCGAGGTGGCCGCGATGAGCGCCGCCTACGCGTCGCCGCGCCACGCCTACTTCGTGGTGGAGGCGGCGGGCCAGGTGCTGGGCGGCGCGGGCATCGCTCCGCTCGCGGGCGATGTGGACGGTGTGTGCGAGCTGCGCAAGATGTACTTCCTGCCTGCGGCGCGCGGGCAGGGGCTGGGCGAACGGCTACTGCGCGAGTGCCTCGCCTTCGCCGCCGAGGCCGGCTTTCGCACCTGCTACCTCGAGACGCTGACCGGGATGACCTCGGCGCTGAAGCTCTACCGGCGCCTGGGCTTCACCGCCCTCAGCGCTCCGCTGGGGAAGACCGGGCACTTCGGGTGCAATCAGTTCTTCGTGCGCCCGCTGCCCTGAGCGCCCTTCACTTAAGCCTTCGGCTTCCCGGGCACGAGGAACCAGAGGATCCCGGCGCCGACGAGGCCGAAGATTCCCAGCAACCCGAAGTACTTCGGGCGGCCCTTCACCTCGGCGAGCATCATGCAACCGACGATGATGATGAGCAGCCCGGCGCTGATCAGCAACGGGAAGCCCCGGCGAATGAGCTCGATCGGAAAGAAGGCCGCCCCGAGCCAGCCGACGAACTGCAGCGCCGTGCCCACCGCGACCGCCTGCATCCCCTTTTCCTTCAGCGCCGGCAATTCCATGGCGCGCATAGATAGCATTCTGCCGCAATCGCGTTAGTTCACCCTCCTGTGCCGAAAGCGTCGCTCGCCGAGAACTTCACCCCGAACCAGCGGGCCGTCGTGCTGCTGGTCGCCGCCGTCCAGTTCATCAACATCCTCGACTTCGTGATGGTGATGCCGCTGGGGCCGTACTTCGCGCAGGTGGGCGTGGCGCAGTCGCAGATGGGGCTCGTCGGCGCCGCCTACACCGCGTCGGCCTGCATCTCGGGGCTCGTCAGCGCCTCGTTTCTCGACCGCTTCGATCGCCGCAAGGTGCTCGCCGTCGCGATGGTCGGGCTCGTGGTCGGCACCGCGGCAGGCGGCGTCGCGCAAGGGATGACGACGTTACTGCTCGCGCGCAGCCTCGCCGGCGCTTTCGGTGGTCCCGCAACGGCGATTGCCTTCAGCATCATTGCTGACACGATTCCCGTCTCACTTCGCGGTCGCGCGATCGGCATGGTGATGGGCGCCTTCTCGGCCGCGACGGTGTTCGGCGTGCCCGCTGGCCTCTGGATGGCCGAGCACCTGGGCTGGCGCTCTTCCTTCTTCGCGGTCTCCGCGCTGGGCGTGTTCGTCGTCGTCGGAGCGATCGCTCTTCTTCCCCCACTGACCGGCCACCTCGAGGCTTTCAAGAACGAGACGCACCACATCACCACCCGCGAGCTGCTGGCCCGGCCGCTGGTGCAGGTGAGCCTCGCGATGACCGCGCTGACGATGATGGCGGGCTTCGTGCTCATCCCCAACATCGCCACTTTTCTGCACCTGAACCACGGCGTCGAGATGTCAGGGCTCAAGTTCCTCTACCTCATCGGCGGCGTCGGCAGCCTCATTGCGAGTCAGACCACTGGCCGCCTCGTCGACCGCTTCAGCGCATTCAAAGTCGGCACCGTCGGCACCTTGCTGGTGGGCCTCGTCATCTTTCTCGTCTTCGTCGACAACAACCGCCTTCACCTGCCGGTGCCGATCTTCTTCGTCTGGTTCATGGTCGCGATGGCCGCCCGGAACGTGCCGTACAACACGCTCACGACCCGCGTGCCGGGGCCGACCGAGCGGGCGCGGTTCCAGTCGATTCAGTCGGCGGTGCAGCACGGCGCCTCGGCGTTCGCCGCGGGAATGAGCCCCCTGCTGCTGTCGCTGACGCCGCGCGAGCCGTGGCCCACCGACATGCCGGGCGAGCTGCCGCGGCTGCTCACCGGCATGGACCACGTGGCCCTCATTTCGCTGGGGCTGACCCTCACCATCCCGTTTTTGCTGTGGTGGGTCGAACACCGGGTGTCACCCAAAGCGGCGCCGTTGTTGCCGACGCGATAGCCGGTGGACTAGCTACCGGCGGATGAAGAACTCTGCCGCCCTGCTCTCTGCGCTGTGCCTCGTCCTCGCCGCTCAGGTTGCCCGGGCGCAGGAAGACGTGCTGCCGGAAATCGCCACGCCGAAGACGATGCAGAGCGAGAACAAGGAAGGCGACGCCAACAAGCCTGGCGGCCGCGCAGGCCCGATCACTCCCGAGGCGCGCAAGGCCGCCATCAAGGCCCAGGAAGAGGCGCGCATCGCCGCCGAGGCCGCGAAGAAGAAGGCCGAAGCCGACGAGAAGCAGCGCCTCGCCGACGAGGCCGCCGCGAAGAGGCTCGCCGAGCAGGAAGCCGCCAGGGCGCAGAAAGAAGCCGAGGCCGCCGCCAAGGCCAGGGCCGAGGCCGACCTCGCCGTTCGCAAGAAAGCCGAAGCCGAGATCAAGGCGAAGCAGGACGCCGACGCGAAGCGCATCCGTGAGGAAGCCGAAGCGATGGATCGCGCGGTGAAGGCCGAGGCCGAGAAGAAGCGCCTCGTCGAAGAAGAGAAGAAGCGCGTCATCGAAGAGAAGGCCTTCGCGATCGAGAAGAAGAAGGCCGACGCCGAAGAGAAGAAGCGCCAGGCCGCCGAGGCGAAGGTCAAGGCCGAGGAAGACAAGAAGGCCGCCGATGAGAAGAAGCGCGACGAGGCGCTCGCCAAGGCGAAGGCCGCCAACGAAGCGAAGGAAGCCGAGCTCAGCAAGAAGAAGGAAGAGCTCGAGGCCAAGCGCAAGGCCACCGAAGACGCGCGCGCGAAGCTCGAGGAAGACAAGAAGGCCGCCGCCGACGCCCGCAAGGCCGCCGAGGAACAGAAGAAGGCCGACGCCGCCGAGAAGACGCGCCTCGCCGCCGAAGAGTCGAAGACGAAGGAAGACGAGAAGAAGGCCGCCGAAGAGAAGAAGAAGGCCGACGCCGCCGACAAAGTGCGCCTCGCCGAGGAAGAGAAGAAGAAGGAAGACGACAAGAAGTCGGCCGAGGAAAAGAAGAAGTCGGAAGCCGAAGAGAAGAAGCGCCTCGCCGAAGACGACAAGAAGAAGTCGGAAGACGAGAAGAAGGCGTCTGCCGACAAGAAGGCGGCCGACGAGGCCGAGAAGAAGCGCCTCGCCGAAGAAGAACGGAAGTCGAAGCCCGTCGAGTCGATGACTCCGGCCGAGAAGAAGAAGTTCGAAGCCGACGAGAAGAAGCGCATCGCCGCGGAAGAGAAGCAGAAGAAGGAAGACGAGAAGAAGGCCGCCGCCGACGCGAAGAAGGCCGCCGAGGACGAGAAGAAGCGCGCTGCCGCAGAAGAGAAGCAGCGCAAGGAAGACGAGAAGAAGATGGACGAGGCGCAGAAGAAGGAAGCCGCCCGCCTCGCGGCGGAAGACGCGAAGCGCGCCGAAGAGGCGAAGAAGGAGCCGAGCCGCACGCCGATCAAACCGGGCCAGGCCGTGGCGACGAACACCGCTCCCGCTGCGGCTGCGAAGCCGCCGCCCGGCGTGATGATTCCCGCGAAGAGCGCGGAGGACGCCAGGTCGGATCCCCGGTTCGTTTCGGGTCCGGTGGTCGAGGACGCGAAGGTCGACATCGTCTCTGTTGACGAGCGCTTCCCGTACTTCGGAATTCCGTCCAACGGCTGCAGCCCGGGCCGCGCGTATGTGATGTCGCGGCTCGTCGCTCCGTTCGATGGGTTGCCGGCCGGCACGCCTGTCGTTCTTCGCGTCGAAGATCCGGCCCTCGGCCCCGCGAAGGCGAATACCCAGCTCGCGTTCAGCGGCCTCAAGCGCGCAGGCAAGGCGCCCGACGGCACCTTCGTCTACTGCGGCAAGGGCACGGCCTTCCCCGTTCGGAAGTAGGTCCTGGCTCTGCGGAGGCTCATCCCTCGACTTCTCTCGGGTTGAACGGGCTTCCTCTGCGGGCTTCCTCTGCGGACGCTCATGCTTCGACGGGCTCATCGCTCGACTTCTCTTCCGGATGAACGGGACGGGGCAAAATGCCCGACGCGCTGCTTCAGCGGCGCAAGTCGTGGGGCAGGGGGCTATAACTCCCGGCGATGTTCAACATCGGCTCCGGCGAACTGGTTCTCATCGCGGTGGTCGCGCTGCTGGTGCTCGGCCCGAAGCGGCTGCCCGAGCTGGCGCGAGGCCTCGGTAAGTTCCTGCGCGAGTTCCGCCGCCAGACCGATGAAGTCCGCGGCGTGGTCGAGCGCGAGTTCTACAAGATGGACCACGAGATGGACGCGCCG
This sequence comes from Myxococcales bacterium, assembly GCA_038206395.1. Classification (GTDB taxonomy): domain Bacteria; phylum Myxococcota; class Myxococcia; order Myxococcales; family Myxococcaceae; genus JAGSPQ01. Next base: position 17,791 of record JBBRAX010000016.1, read on the forward strand.
CCGGCGCAGCTTCCGTCTGCCGCTGTGGTCGCCCCGATTCCTGACGTGGTTCCGGTGGCGGCCGATGGGGTCGCGCAGGGTGCTCCGATGGACCACAGCGATCCACGGCACCCCGACTTCGGCAAGCCTGACCCGTCGGTCGAGGCCGAAGAGCCCGCGGTGACGCAGCACCACGACCCGACGCCCGCGCAGCCGCCCGAAGCGCCCGCTCCCATCATCTCGACCGAGCTCGCGAAGGACGCAGCGAAGAAGGCAAGCTGAGATGAGCGCCGCCCAGGTCGCTGCCCCCGACGAATTCAAGATGAGCCTCTCTGAGCACCTCGGAGAGCTGCGCAAGCGCATCCTGCGCATCACCATCAGCATCATCATTCTCGGTGGCGGCTCGCTCGTGTTCGCCAAAGAGCTCTACGGGTTCCTGATGCGCCCGGTGCTGCTCGCGTTGCCGCCCGAGGCGGCGGCGCTCGTCTACACGTCGGCGATCGAAGAGATCAACGTGTACATGAAGGTCGGCCTCTACGCGGGCGTCTTCCTCACCACGCCCGTCATCCTCTGGCAGATCTGGGGCTTCGTCGCGCCCGGCCTCTACAGCGACGAGAAGAAGCTCGCCGGCCCGTTCATCATCCTCGGCACCGCCGCTTTCCTCGCCGGCGCCGCGTTCTGCTACTTCGCGCTGCTGCCGCAGATGTTCACCTTCCTGCTGCGTGAAGAGAAGTCGATCGCGCTCGAGAACCGGCTCAACGCCGGAAAGCTGCGGGCGGAAGACGCGCTGCGCTTCGTGCGGCTCGGAGATCTCGAACGCGCCGGCAAGGTCGCCCGCGAAGCCAACGCCGAGCTCGAAGCGACAGGCCAGGGCCAGGCGAAGGCCAGCGAAGGCTTCATGGGCATGGGCAGCATCGGGGTGACGCTGAACCCCAAGCGCAATGTCGAGTCGCTCTCGCGCATCGAGGCGCTGGGCAAGTTGATCGACGTCACCCGCGACGGCCTGGGCGAGAGCGTTCAGCCCGGCCTCACCCTGGTGATGGAAAAGCGGCAGGCGGCGGTCGAGGCCTACGCGCGGCGCGACTGGGACGCGGTGATGGTCGCGTGCGACGAAGGCGCTGAACGGCTGAAGCAGGTTCGCATCGAGCGCGCAGATGACTTCGGGGCCCTTTGGCAGGTCTCGCGCAACCTGAGCGTCGGCGTCGCGGCCTACGAAGCAGCCAACTGGACGCGCCCGATGCTGTCGATGACGGAACAGCTGACCCTGGTGCTCGTGCTCGAGCTCGCGTTCGGCGTCATCTTCGAGCTGCCGCTGGTGATGGCGGTGCTCGGCATGGTCGGCCTCGTGAAGTCGAGCTTCCTCTTCAAGTACCAGCGACACGCGTTCGTCGTCTGTCTCATCGCCGCCGCCGTCATCACCCCCACGGGCGACGCGGTGAACCTCGCGATGATGGCCGGCCCGATGCTCGCCTGCTACGAGCTGGGCGTCGTGCTGGTGTGGATCATCGAGAAGCGGCGCGCGAGAAACGCACCGCCTTCCGAACCCGCCACCTAAGGGCCGACGGTGTAGTACGAACCGCTGCATGAAACCCATGCTGCTCCCCGTGGTCCTGCTGGCCATTGCCGCGTGCACGCCTCCCGGCCCTTCGACCTGCAAGCTCACTGACGCGACCACCTGCACCAACGGGCTGGTGTGCGAGCGCGTGACCGGCGAAGGCAACCCCTACTGCGTCCAGCCCGTACAGCTGTCCGGCACCGTGAAGGTGTTCGGCGGCACGGCGGCGATCGGCAACGCCGAAATCATCGCGGTCGACAGCAAGGGAATTGCCATCGGGCCAATGGTGAAGTCGGACTCGGACGGCACGTGGACGATGCGCGTGGTGGCCGACCGGTCGGACTTGAAGGGCGCTCCGATTTTCCGCACCGTCTCGCTTCGCGTCCAGGCGCAAGACCACTTTGCGTTTCCGTCGGTCATCCGCACGGCGCAGCCCATCGACATGTCTGGTGCCACCGCGGCCAGCACCGACAAGCCGTGGATCTTCGCCAGCGCGCTCACCGACGTGACGCTCACCGTTCTTCCCGACGGCGAGAAGGGCAACAAGGGCGTCGCGGGCACGCTCGAGCTCGCCACCACCGACGCCGCGCTGGTGGTCCTCGAAGGCGCGTCGCGCCACTACGCCACCGTCGCCGACTCGACGGGCGCGTTTCACCTGATGAACGTCATCCCCGGGGCCTACAAGGCGCAGGCGTACGCGAAGGGCGTGAACTTCACCGCCGTCGACGTCACCGCCGCTGCGGGCGCCGAGAGCACGGGCGTGTCGGTCAAGAAGGACGCCGCCGCGACGATGACCGCGACCATCACCGGCTCGGTACAGCTCGTCCCCGGCTCGAACGGCGCGGGCACCAGCGTGGTCCTCTTCCCCGCCAGCACCTTCAGCGAAGCGCTGACCCGCGGCGAGCGGGTTCCCGGCCTTCGCGCGCCCGAGTCGGGCACGCCGAACCTCACCGGCCAGTACACGATCTCCGGAATTCCGAATGGCGCGTACGTCGCGGTGGTCGCTTCCGACAACGACGGCAACGTCCGCGATCCGGATCCGGCGATCGCGATGGCGCAGATCGCCCGCGTCATCGTCACGGCCGGAGCCGGCGACAACAACCCCGTCTTCAAGGTCGCCGGCGCGATCGAGACGGTCTCGCCGGGCGCCGCAGACGCGGTCGAAGAAGTCGCGGGCACGCCGACCTTCACCTGGAAGCCCTTCGACGGGGCGACGGTCTACGAGCTCTCTGTCTACACGCAGCAGGGCACGCTCACCTGGGGGAAGCTCGGCATCCTCGAGGTGAAGAACGCGCAGGGCAACGTCACCCAGGCCTACGAAGGGCCGATGCTGAAGCCGGGCGTCGTCTACCAGTGGCGGCTGATGGCGCGCGGTGCGCTGCTCAAGCCAGTCAGCCTCACCGAGGATTTGAAGGGCCTGTTCTCGGTGAAGTGAAGGATGCAGCCAGTCGCGCAGCGCCGAAGTCTGGCCACGAGGCTCCGGTACGTCACGGCGATCGCCCGGCGTTTCCGGGTCACCTTTCTCTTCGCGACGATTCTCTTCGGCGTCCTGCCCTGGCTGTACGTCGTCCTCTACCGCACGCCCACCGGTGAGCAGATTCACTGGGGCCGCGCGCTGAACCACGTCTACTTCCTGCTCTTCGGCCAGCCATCGCTGGAGTACGTCTCGAACCCCGTCGTCGAGGCGCTGAACATCCTCATCCCGCCGTTCGGCCTGGTGGCGGTCGTCGACGGCGTCGTGCGCTTCGCCTACCTGTTCTTCGCCAAGAAGACGTCTGACAAGGAGTGGACCGAAGTGATCGCTGAATCCATGCGGAACCACATCATCGTCTGCGGGGCAGGGCGGGTCGGGTTCCGCATCGCGACCCAGCTGACGCAGCTCGGGCAGGAAGTGGTGGTGATCGAGAAGCGCGAGGGCGCGGCGTTCTCACACCAGCTGAGGGACCTGAATGTGCCGGTGATGATCGACGACGCGCGGAACCCGAAGGCGCTGACTCGGCTGAACGTCCAGCACGCGCAGGCCATCGTCTGTTGCACGGACGACGACCTCGCCAACATCAACATCGGCCTCGATGCGCGAAAGCTGGGCCCGCAGATTCGCATCGTGATGCGGCTGTTCGACGAAGACCTGGCCGAGCGCGTGCGCGAGAACTTCCGGGCCGAGGCGCATTCCACCTCGGCCCTCGCGAGCCAGACGATGGCGCTCACCTCGCTGGATCCGCGCATCCGCCACAGCTTCTCGGTGGGCGAGCACCTGATGGTCGTGTCTGAGTTCGTCGCGGGCCCGAAGCTCGCCGAGCTCAACGTCTCGGCCGTGCGCGATCGCTTCGGCGGGCTGACGTTGAAGCTGCAGAAGACGGGCGCTCCGGAAATCATGCACCCGCCCGGGCCGACCCAGATTCTGCAAGGGGACCTGCTGACGCTGCAGTGCCGATACAACGAGTACCTTGCGCTGCGGGCCTTCACGGGCGAAGAGCGGCCTCCGCTGTCACTTCACGGGAGCTAGAGAAAAGTCATGGTGGCGAAGATTGCAGTCATCCCCGGCGACGGGGCGGGCATCGAAGTGACGGCCGAGTCGGTTCGCGTGCTGCAGAAGATCGACGCGGCCCACAAGCTGGGGCTGCAGTTCGAGCACTTCGATTTTGGCGCCGAGCGCTACCTGAAGACGGGCGTGGCGATGCCGCCCGGGCAGATCGAGATCTTCCGCAACGAGTACGACGCGATTCTCTTCGGCGCCGTCGGCGATCCACGCGTCTTAGGCCAGGTGCACGCCCGCGAGATTCTGCTGGGCCTGCGCTTCGGCCTCGACCTCTACGTCAACTTCCGGCCCTGCCGGCTGCTCGACGACCGCCTCTCGCCGCTGAAGGGCAAGGGCCGCAAAGAAATCGACTTCGTCGTGTTCCGAGAGAACACCGAGGGCATGTACAACGGCATCGGCGGCGTCTTCAAAAAGGGCACCGCCGACGAGATCGCCGTCGCCGAAGAGATCAACACCCGAAAAGGCGTCGAACGGATCATCCGCGCTGCCTTCGAGTGGGCGAACCGCAACGGCAAGCGCCGCGTGGCGATGGCCGACAAGAACAACGCGATCGGCGCTCACGAGCTGTGGATGCGCACCTTCAAAGAGGTGCAGGTTGAGTACCGCGACATCGACGCGAAGCACTACTACGTCGACGCGCTGGCGATGCAGCTGGTGATCAGGCCCGAAGACTTCGACGTCATCGTCACCACCAACCTCTTCGGCGACATCCTCACCGACCTTGGAGCAGGGCTCACCGGCGGCCTCGGCGTCGCTCCGTCGGGCAGCTTGAACCCCACCTCGACTCCGCTCTTCGAGCCCGTGCACGGCTCGGCGCCCGACATCGCGGGCAAGGGGCTGGTGAACCCGGTGGCGAGCCTGCTCACCAGCGCGCTGATGCTGCGTGAGCTCGGGCACCTGAAGTCGGCCGAGGCGCTGGAAGCCGCGGTGCAGCTGGCGGTCGCGGCCGGAAAGACGACGAAGGACCTGGGCGGCTCGCTGTCGACGACGCAGGCGACCGACGAGGTCATCTCGCGGCTCAAGCTCTAGTTAGTTCTGGTATGAGCCACGCGGCGTGGCGCTACGACTCGAATTTCGCGACAAGTACCTGCTCTGGTCCGAGCTGCTGCGCGGCAACAAAGATCGGCTCTTCATCGGCACCGTCGACCGCCCGAAGCTCGGCGAGCTGGCGCCGATTGAGTTGTCCCTCGGGGGGATGACCCTCATGGCGCACGCCCAGGTCGTGGGCCTGCGGCGCGACAGCAAACTCTTCAAGGTCGGCGTCTGGGTGCGCTTCGACGACGAAGAGATCGAGCGGATGCGGAGGTTGATTGGCCTGTCGCACTCCGAGGCGCCGAAGCCGGGCCGCCGCACGCGACGCCTGCCGTGCACGCTGCCGGTGCGGCTGACCCGCCCGTCGCTGCCGAACACGGCGTTCGCGAGAGACTTGTCGGAATCGGGGTGCCAGCTCGACACCCTCGCGCCGCTGACGTCGGGCCAGTCGGTGCAGGTCGAGCTCGAGCTCGACGACGGCGCAAAGGTGTCGCTGAAGGCCGAGGTCACCCGGGACAACCTCGACGGCCGCGCGGTGGGCTTGCGGTTCATGGACGTGGCGGACGAGACGGCCGACGTCTTGCGCCTGCAGCTCGATCGCCTCGCGGGCCAGCCGTGGCCGGGAAAGCCGTCGGTGCTGATCGCCGACGATGATCCGGGGATCCTCGATTTCCTGAACCGCGTGCTCTCGCGCTACGGCTACGAGGTGCACAAGGCGAAGAACGGCACCGAGGCCCTCGCGATGGTGCGCGAGCTGAAGCCGAAGCTGGTGGTGCTCGACATCTTGATGCCTGGCCTGGATGGCGTCGACGTCTGTAAGACGATGCGATCCGACGTGGAGCTGGCCGACATTCCGGTGGTCTTTGTCTCGTCACTCGCGCTCGAACGCCTGCACGAAGTTGCCGACGAAGCGGGTGCCACCGACTACCTGCCGAAGCCTGTCGCCCTGAACGAGCTGCTCAACGTGGTGGGCGAGTACCTTCAGCAACAGACCTGAACCTCAAGGCCTTCGCTGCTTCAGCCCTTCGCGTGTCCGGCGGTCTGGCGGCAGACGACCTGACATTGATCCGCCCGCTGCACCTGCGGCGTGACGTACGAGTTGTACATGACGGCTGAGACGGCCAGCCACCCGGACAACAGCACCGCAACGCCCAGCAACCCGCCAACCCCTGAATTTTCCCGCTGACTTTTGAACATTTCGCCCCTCGAAGTGTGGTCTCGCCCGGCAATACGGAACGCCGGGGAACTGATTGCGTGACAGGATTTTCGCCGCTTCTGACCCAGTGACACAGTTCCCCTGATTCTGTTGCACGCGCGGACCAACAAAAGGTTCCGGCCCGACTCCGCAGAGCCCTGGCCGGGCTGAACGGAGCGGGCGCTACTTCGGGCCGAGGCCGGCCTTCTTCCGCGCATCGAGCAGCTTCGCGAGCTCCGCGGGCGGTAGGGGCGGAACGGTGCCCAACGGCCGCGCGATGCCCAAAATCTTTGCGTAGTGCTCGACGAGTTCCATTCGCAGCAGCGCCTGCTCGAGGCCCGTGCCCCAGGTGAGCGCGCCGTTTCCCTGCACCAGCATCGCGTCGTACAGCTTCGCCGCTGCCGACAGCCGCTTCAGCGCTTCCTCGTCCTTCGGCATCGCGCGGGGCAGGGTGGGAATCTTGTCGCCGAGTGAGACGACGACCTCCGGCATTGAAACCGGGGCGAGCTCGAGGCCCACCAACCCGAACGCGGTGGCGCACGGCGGGTGCGCGTGAATCACGGCTTCTGCTTCCGGGCGCGCTTTGTAGATGGCCAGGTGCAGCTCGAGTTCGCTGAAGGGCTTGCGGCGCCCTTCGAGCACCTTGCCGGTGAAGTCGACGATCAACAGCTTGCTGTCGTCGACGTCGGCCTTGGAAATCGCCGTCGCGGTGATCAGCAGCCGGTTGCCGGTGAGCTTCACCGACACGTTGCCGTCGTGGTTCGCCACCCAGCCGTTGGCGTGAAGCCTTCGAGACGTCGCGACCAGCTCGGCGCGGACCTTGGGCAGCGGGGCCACCGGCATGACGGCTAGAGGCTCACCTGGTCGACCACGCCGACGATCAACGAACGAATCGGCAGCGTCTTGTCGCCGAGAATCTGGCGCACGCCCGTGCCTTCACGAAGCACGAGCACCACATCGCCCTTGCCCGCGGAAGACGTGTTGTCGACGGCGAGGAAGCTCTTCCCGTTCGGCTGCTGGTGCTCGTCCAGCGGCTGCACCACCAGCATCTTCCGTGCGTGGAAAGCCGGGTGCTTCTCGGTGGCGACGACGGTGCCCAGGACCTTGCAGAGGTTCACGAGAGGTCGACCTCGTCGACCAGGCCGACGATCGCCGCATCCACCGGCACGAACCAGGGATCCAGCGCCAGTGACGCCTCGCGGCTGCCGACGAGGTACACCAGCGAGTTGGGGCTCGCCGACACGGTGTCCACCGCGACCTCCGGAGGGCCCGACGGCTTCTGGTGGTGATCCAGCGGCTGAACGACGAGCAACCGCTGCCCCTCGAGGCCCTTCGCCTTCTGGTGCGCGACCACGGTTCCGATCACCTTGCCCAGGTACATGGCCTTCGACTTAGCGCCTCTACGGCGAAAGGGCGACGCCGACCTTCAACGGCAGGCTGACCTCGGTCTCGCCCTCGGACTTCGGGAACACGATGCGCTTGGCGACGTCGCGCATGCACTGACCCCAGTCGCTGTTGTTGTGCTTGGCGGGGAGGATGCTGGACGACGTGACGGCTCCCGATGCGCCGACGTTCAGCACCACGTCGATGGGGCCGACCGAGAGGTTCGGGTTGCGGCGCAGCGCCTGCTCGATGCAGCCCTCGAACGCCTTGATCTTGTCGGCGATCACCTTCTGGCTGGCTTCCTGCGAGAGGCCCGCCGAGTCGACCGCGGCCTGGTTCGCGCGATCTTCCGCGCGGATGCGGGGGCCCTTCGAGTCCTTCTCCATCCCGTTGCCGTAGATGAGCGCCAGCGCGGGGTCGACCGGCTTCCCTTCGGTGGGCTTGTCGGCGACGTCGTTCGGTTTGTCGGGGCGGTTCGCCAGGGCTTCCCGGCGGCGGCGATCCGCGGCGGCCTGCTTCGCCTTTTCGGCCTCGGCCTTTCGCTTCGCTGCTTCACCCGAGAAGAGGTCTTTGATGCCGCTGACGCCGCCCGGAGAGAAGAAGGACTCCTTCACCTCTTCGCCTTCCTCGTTGGTGCGGGTGACCTCGAGGGGGACGATCTTCAGCGTCGAGAGCAGGAAGAGGATGCCGACGATCAACCCCGGCGCGCCAAGCACGAAGAGCGCAATCTTCCAGGGCGGGTTCCGCTTGTTCACGCCGGCTTGCGCGATGAAGAACTTGGTCGCTTCGCCGGGCGCCGGAGCCATCGAGGGGTCGGCTTCTCCCAACGCAGCGAAGGGGTCGACCTCTTCCTTGCCTGCGTTCGGGTCGGCCCCGAAGTCGCCAATCGGACCCGCATCGGCAGGACCCGAAGGCTCAGGTATGTCGCCGCCGAACAGGTCGGAAAGCGCCCCCTGCGGTTTCGATTTCAGCAGCGGCGCGGGCGCCGTCGGATCCGCATCTGGAACGTCACTGGGCGACAGCGGCAGCGGCTCGGGCGACTTCGCCACCGCGGGAATCCGGGCCGAGCTCGTGACCTTGCCCCGCGAAACCGGCTCGACCGCGGGCGCGGCCACCGCGTGACCGTTGCCGTTGCCGTTCGGCTTCTTCGACGTGATTTCCGGCGACGGCGTCTCGAGCGCCACCGCGACGTCGCGCTGCACGGCGGGCACGCGCTTCGACACGGGCGGCTGCGAGAGGGTCGCCGAGGCAGAAGAAGAGGTGGCGGTCGCTCCCACGGAGACGCCGGCGAAAACCGAGCTCACCTCGGGCACGTCGCTGGCGCGCTTCCAGTCGCCCATGCCCTGCTTCCACAGGTACGTGCGCAGGGTGAGCTCGCCCGTCTTGACCCTGGCTTCGAGGCCCTTGGGGTCGAAGGGGCCCAGCTGCTTGCCCTTCACCATCGCGAACCACTGGGCGCTGTTGTCCATCGCGGGCATCGCCCGGGTGCGCTCTTCTTCCCAGGGGCTTGGCGAGGCGGCGGCCGGAGCAGGCGAGGTGCCCAGCTGCAGACCTTCGGGGGCCGCAGAGGGGCCCTGAACCGAGATCAGGTTCTGGCACTGCTTACAGCGAATCTTCACCGACTTGCCGCGAACCTTGTCGTCGGCAATCGAGTACCGCTTGTTGCACTTGTCGCAGGTGACGTTCACGAAGAGGTTCTAAGGTCCTTCAAAGGTGAGACAGACGAAGTAAGCAAAAGGTTACCGCGCCCGTCGTTGACTTGGAACGTTCACGGCTTTAAGCAGCCCGCCCTTCTGAAGTCACCTCCGCCCACACGAAGGAGGGCACCTAAATGCCCGCCAAAGATCTCGGAAACAAATTCATCTGCTTCAAGTGCAACTCGAAGTTCTACGACCTGAAGAAGCCGGATCCGGTCTGCCCGAAGTGCGGCGCCGACCAGCGCGACAGCCCCGCGAATCGACCTGCCGAAGGCCGGCGTGGCCGTCTTGCGGCGGTGCCGAAGATCATCGAACCGATCGAGCCCGCGGAGCCCGCTGCCAAGGGTGACGACGAGGAAGAAGAGATCGAGGAGTTCGAGGACGAAGAAGCCGCAGACGAAGACGTCTGAGCGGTTCCCTTCAATTCCTTCGTCGTCTCCTGGGGCCGGGTTACTTCAGCTCGGCGATCGCCTGGCGAATCTGCGCGTAGAGCGCCGAGCCAATGGCCTGCTCACCCGCGGGGCGCGGCGGCGCAGGTCGGCGAACGGTGGTGGTGGTGTTGGCGGCGGTATTGCCCATCGAAGTCCCCTGCTGGTTTGTAGGCCCCATGAGCAACCTCCCTGCCAGCTCTAACGAACGAGCCAGCCAAAGGATTTCCGGGGGCTTTGCGCGAGGGTGAGGCGGGTCAACAGTGACGCGCGTGTCAGGCGATCACGGTTTGGCGGTGTCGGACACTTCCCACTCGACGTCGAGGGGTGTGCCGGCGTCGGGCTGCACGTCGACCTCCACCATCTTCTGGCCGAGCCGCGGGTGCCAGACCTTCAGTGGGTGCTTACCAGCGGGGACGCCGTCGATGCGGAAGCGGCCATCGGCCGTGGTCGTCGCGTAGAGGTTGTGCGCGAAGGTGACCACCCACGCGGTCATCCAGGGGTGGACGTCGCAGTGAAGCTGGGTGATTCCCGCAGCGGCGGGCAGCGGCTTGTCCATCGTGAGGCCTTCGAGCGGCATCGCGACGTTGAAGACGGGAGACCTGGCGTTCATCGCGCGGACGTTGTGCATCAACGGATCGCTGTTCTTCACTTTCAGGGTCTGGCCGGCGCGGGTGGCGAGCACCGTCGGGCGGTAGAGGCAGGCCTTCTGATCGACGAAGGGAACGGGGAGGTTCGCGGGCAGCAGGTCGGGGTGGGCGTCGTCGACAGAGACGACGGCTTCCTGCAGCGCGCCATCGGCGGCGACGGTGAGCGAAAGATCCGGGGCCGACTCGCCGCAGTGCTTGTGCAGCGACTTGTCGAGCGGCTGCCGCCTCATCACCGGCAGTTTTCCATGCGCGGTGACGCGGCCTTCGATCCACCCCGACGGGCCAGAAGGCGCGGCAACCGGGGGCGCGGCAGGTGGCGCAGGCGGTGGCTCTTTTTTGCAAGCGGCGCTGATCAAGAGCGCAGCAGCAAAAAGTGTTTTGGATCGGCGCAAACCTTGTTGGTAGAAGCGACGCGAACCGCGCATGCGCGCGTTATGTCGCACGGAGGCTTTTTTGCGGGAGAAATTGTTGGCCCTGGTGGAGCTCCAGAGGGTGGACCTGGAGATCGCCGCACTGAACAAGTCGGCGGCCGAGTATCCGAAGCAGATCGCCGAGCTCGAGCAGCAGCTTGGTCTTGCTCGCAGCGCCACCGAAGCCGAGCGGGCGAAGATGACCGACCTCGATCGGCAGAAGGCGACGATGGAGCAGACGATCGTCGAAGAGAAGGACAAGGTGAAGAAGTGGGAAGCGCGGCTCACCGAGCAGCGCTCGACGCGGGAGTACTCGGCGTTGGCCCGGGAAATCGACATCGCGAAGAAGACGAACCTCACGATGGCCGAAGACCTGATCGAGCTCGGCAAGCTGCATGCTGCGCAGCGCACCGCGTTTCAGGTGAAAGAGGTCGAGTTCAATGGCCGCGCGAAAGAGCTGGCCGGCCAGATGAACGCGCTGCGCGAGCAGCTGACCGTGGTCGAGACCCAGGTGAAGGGTTACGCGGGCAAGCGCGAAGCCGCGTCGCAGAAGGTCGATTCGACGCTGATCAAACGGTACGAGCACATCAAGAAGAAGAAGTTGCCGGCGATGGTCGCGGTCGTCGCTCCGGGAACGTGCAACGGCTGCCGGATGAACATCCCGCCCCAGATGTACAACACGCTGCGCACGACCCTCGGGTACGACCTATGTCCGTCTTGCCAGCGCATCGTTCACGCAGCAGAGGCGCTCGACGCCTGACCGCAGTGCCAAAAAAGTTACCCAGCGACACCGAGCTTTTGCAGTTCATCGCGCGCGAAGAGCCGTTCTCAGCCACGCTCGAAGCGTTTCCGAACATCACGCGCGAACGGCTGAAGAAGCTGCTCGCGCGCGCGGCGGAAGCCGTGGGTGAAGCGACGGGCGCGACGGTCGAGGTGCAGGCGGCGTTCGAACGGATGCGCGTGTACTCCGACGGCGCGGCGCGAGGGAACCCGGGCATCTCGGGGGCCGGCGCGGTGCTGGTCGAGCCGTCAGGCCAGGTGGTCGACAAGCTCGGCAAGTTCCTCGGCGTCCACACCAATAACTACGCCGAGTACATGGGCCTGCTCATCGGCCTGCGGCGCGCCAAGTCGCTGGGCGTGCGAGAGATCGAGGTCTTCGCCGACAGCGAACTGATGATTCGCCAGCTCGGCGGGCGGTATCAGGTGAAGAGCGCGACGCTGCGCCCGCTGTACGAGGAGGCCGTCAAGCTCCTCAACGTCTTCTCCCGCGTCAAGCTCGTCCATGTGCCCCGTGAGATGAACAAGGCGGCCGATGAGATGAGCAACCGGGCGATCGACGAACGGATGTAAGTTTTACTTCGGGCGTTCAGGCGGGGGCAGCGGGAGAGCACCCAGCGCCTCGATTCGACCGTCCGGGAAGAGCTTGAGCCCGTAGGGCGCGCGGCGCGGGAAGACCGCCGCGACCAGCTCGCGGCGCTGCTCCACGGTGGCGGTTTCCAGCCGGGCCGCGAGGGCCTCGAGGCGCTGGCCGATGTCCCAGGCTGCCTTCTTCATCGCCACGGCGGCATCGCGCTGGGACACGAGAGCAGCGCGACGCTGCTCGGCTCCGCGCTGCTGGCCACCGACCTCCGCGAGCTGCTTCTCGAGGTCGGGCTCGGAGACCAGTTCCTTCCGGTACAGCCTCATCAGGTTTTGCTTCTGTCGATCCAAACGGCGGCCTCCACCGCGTCGGCGTTGTGCTGGATCTCGGCGCATGGGGGGCGCTTGAAGTCCGCCGACCCTCTGCACCCGAGCCACGAACCGAAACGGCAGCACGGCCGGCCCGGAGTAAAACTGATCGCCGCTTCGACGAGCGGATGTAGCGCCCGCCGCGGGCACTGCTTCACATTGTCTTCAAGTACTCGAGCACCGCGCGACGATCTTCCGCGGTCAGCGGGTCGCCATAGAGGTGCCCTGCGTTCGAGAGTCCCGCGGCCATCGAGTCGAAAGTTCGCCGAGCTTCGATGGTCGCCTGCCCGACTGCGGGGCCGGGGGTCACCTTCCAGCCGACGGCGTCGGCGTCGTAGTCCGTTTTTTCGTGGCCGACCCGGCGCCATCGCACCAGCCGCTTGCTCGAGTCGAGCACGGCTTCGAGCGTTGGCACGCTGCCGTTGTGAAAGTACGGCGCGTTTGCCCAGACCCCGGTGAGCACGGGCGCAAGGTAGCCGCCCGTCGCGCGCATCGGGTGATCGGCGCCGAACCAGCTCGTGTTGATGAGCGCGGCCTCGGCGGCCCCGAAGCGTTCAGCACGAATGGGGTCGGTGCCCACCTCTGCGCGGGGGACGACGCGATCGGGAAAGCTGCCCGCGCCTTGATAGACGCCATGGCAGCTCGCGCACGCAGTTGAGAAGACTGCGCGTCCCTTCGCGACCAGCACGGGGTCGACGGCGAAGGGCCACCGCGGCGGGTTGAGCGTGAGCAGGTACTGGTAGACGTCTGCGAACGCCGCGTCCTGCGCCTGCAGCTCGGCGAGCGTCATGCTCGAGGCCAGCAGGGTCGCCATCATCAAGCGGGTCGCTCCGGCTTCTCCGGAGCCGTCGGTGTAGTGGACGCCTTTGTGTTTGAGCGACCACCACGCGGGAGGACGCTGAAACCCGTACTCGGTGTTGATCGCCGCTCCGGGAGCCGCGCGCTTCGCCAACGTCATCCCCAGGCCCATTGCGTCGTTCGAGCCCGCCGCGCCGGTGCGGTTGGTGAGGGTGAAGGGCAGCGTGTAGGCCGGGAAGCCGTACATCGGAGCGACCACCGCCAGCGCCGCCAGATCGTCGAACAGCCCCTGCAGATCGAACTCACTGTTGCCCGCGCCAATCACCACCTCACCCGCGACGTTGGCCGCGTGGCAGGCGAGACAATCGATCGTCGCCCACATCGCATCGACGCCATGCACTCCCAGCGGGTAGCCCTCGTTCGAAAACGGAGCGACGGCGAGCCCATACCGCGCCCGAAAGGCCTCCCAGTACGCCGCGTCAGTCGCAGGCGGCGCCACCTGCCACACCACCCAGAGGTTCCGCATCGCAAGCCGGGGAACAAGCCGGCCGCCGAGCTTCCCGCCCGTGAAGAGCGCTTCTCCTCGCGTGGCAGCGCCCGCGTCCGCGAGGTGACGCACCGGCAGGCCGACCGTCCCCGCGTCTGCGGATCCTGCGTCGAAGCCGCCCGCGTCGGAGTCGCCCGCGTCGGAGTCGCCCGCGTCAACGCTGCCTGCATCAGCGCCGGCGTCGATTCCCGCATCGGGAAACGGTGTCGCGCCGCAACCCGTGACGAGAAGGAGGAGGGTGCACTGCACGCGGAACGCGAAGCCCATGCCACCACTTAAACCCGAAGGCCGGGGATTACGCCCGTCACTTCACCGAGCTGGTTCGAGCCCCTTCCGATCGCCTGGAGTCCGGCGACCTGAATCTGCGACGGGTGGGCGCCGTTCGAGTTGAGGTGAACCCCGTTGCGAATGCGCGTGCGGTGGCGGACCATGCCCCGACGCGAACTGAGGCCTTAGGCTTCGCTGCGCTCGAGCACGGGCGCGCGGGGCGATTCGCCGAGCCACTTCCACGGGTAACCGGGCTCGAGGTACGCGTCGCCAGGAATGTGGACGGCGATCTCTTCGTGAAGCGCGGGCAGCTTCGACCAGTGCACGCCGGGCTTGAGGTGGTGGGCGGTGTGGTAGCCGAGGTTCCCGGTGAAGCGGTTGTAGAAGGGCTGGAGGATGTTGTTGCACGCGACGTAGTGGCTCGCGGTGCTGCGGCCCGAGTGGTGCGTCCACGTCGCGAGCGCGGTGAGGAAGAGCGCGACGGCCGGCACCGTGACGAAGAGAATCGCGCCGGCCAGCGGGCGGTACCAGACGAGCGCCACCGTCGTGGCAAGCGTGAGCGCGCCCATGCCGACGAAGAGGCGGCGCTGGCGCGGGAACCGGGCGCTCGTCTCGAACGCGCGCGAGTACGCAGTGACCGTGGTCATCAACGAGTACTCCCATTCACCCATCGGGGTGATGCCGTCTTTCTTCGCCCAGCGCGACTCGTCCTTCTTCTGGTCGAGGTAGTTCACGTGGTGGCCGAGCGAGTGGTGAAGGACCCAGGCCTGGCTCCAGACGCCAGTGAGCAGCGCGTAGACGAGCTCCATCGCGCGGTTCGGCAGCCAGTGCGTGAAGGTGCTGACGTGCTGGTGGTGGTGGTTGAACGCGCAGGCGCTGGCCTTGGGGATGAGGCTTAGCAACGCGTACGGCACCAGCAGCCACCACGCATCGACGGTCAGGTAGACCAGAACGTCCACGCAGAAGGTGCAGAGGAACAGTGCGACGTAGATCGAGTCTTCGCGGTAGCGGAACACTTGGGGCCTGGCGTCTAACGCGAAGAGCCCGCCAGACGCCAGAGGTCAGACCCCGCGTGGAAGCTTCGCGTGCCGGGTCAAAAGCTTGGTGTGAAGCGTCTCGGTCAGCAGGTACCAGAACTGCACCTCGCCGAAGCTGACGATGTCGCCGTCTTTCAGCGGCGTCTCGCCGTCGGCCATCGGCTCGGCGTTCAGGTAGCAGCCGTTGCGCGAGCCGAGGTCTTGAATCGTCGCCATCCGCCGGGCCGCGTCCCACCGAAGCTGCGCGTGGCGCTTCGACACCGAGGCGTCGTCGATCACCAGGTCGCAGTCGGGCAGCCGGCCCACCACCAGCTCGTCGACGCCCTGCAGCGGCGGCAGCGTCGCGACCACCAGCGAGTCGAACTGAAAGAGCAGGGCGAGCGTGCCATCGGCGACCGCTCCGGGCCGGGACAGCGTGGTCACGTCGGGGTTCCACGGGTTCGTCACTTCCTCCGGCTCGGCGCGGCGGCTCGCGTTCTTTGGCGGCCGCTGGATGAGCACGAAAGGCCCCAGCTGCTTGCGGAACTCAGAAGGCTTCAGCGAGCTGCACAACCGATCGAGCTCTTGAACTTTCAGCATGGCTCCACCTCACTCCGCCGCGGCTGTCGTGTCTCGAAGCAACTGCATTTGGGCAGCGAGCACTTCTGCAGCCTTCGCCGTCTCTGCCTCGAAGGCCTTGCTCAAGACGAAGCCCTTGCCGATTCGGTGGACGCGGATTCTCAGGCCGGCGTCACGCAGCAGTCCGTTCGCATCGCGGATCACCTTGTCGACGATTGCTTTTGTCGGCGGGGGAATCTTCGCGGTGACCCACCGACGAGGAATCGCTGACACCTTCTGCCAATCGTCGACCGAACGGTAGGTGCCGATGACCACCATCTGGCCGTCTTTCATCAGGACGTCGAAGCCCGATTCGCAGGGAAGCATGTCGTAAACGGACGGTTTGAACCAACCGCAGCTGTCGGGGTCCAGATTCTTCACCGAGACCCGGTACGGGATGACGCCTTTCAGCGTGGTGAAGCGGATGCGAGAGACGCCACTCATGTTTCCGATGACGAGGAATTGGTTGCTTCCGATGGGCTTGATCTCTGCCGACTCGCCCTCGACGGTCACCTTCTCGACGTCTGGAACCTTCACGACTCTCTGGGTTCCGACGCCGAGGTTGATCGATTGCCAGCCTTCAGCCAGAGGGCACGCAGGGACGCAATCGGGGATGCCAAGCATCAACGACAAGAGGGCGGCGAGCATCGTCATCGGGCGAGCAGCTCGATCAGAAGAGGAAGGTGCGGCTCGAGGGCCGCCGAGGTCGCCGCACGTTCCTTCTCGTCTTTCGGTAGCGGGTCGAGAACGGGCATCGTGGCGACGATGCTCAAGCGCGGAGCGACTGCTGCGTCGACCAGCGAGGCGTTGGCCGCTTCGGCGATTCGTTCAGCGAAAGCGAGCGGCGCGGGCGGCGCGCGCATGCCAAGCATCAGAGTCGCGGCGTGCACCTTTTTCCACGCATCGAGGTCCGCATACTCGCCCACCAGCTCGGCCGTTGCCCCGAACTTCACCGACATCGGCAGACCGCACAGATTGCAATGCCCGTAGGCCTCGCCTTCGAAGACGCAGACGAGGGCCGGCTGGCCTTTGGCGACACCCTTCAGCACTGCCCAGCCTGGCGCGATGCCGACCAGCTTGTTCCCCTTCACCGTTGCGATGGCCGGCGACTGGCTCACCGCCTTTCCTTTCACAATCTGCGAACCGCCCACCACCGCGAGATACGTGTGCGGCTGACACGCCGGAATCGGCTCGATGCGAGCCTGGCCGATGAGAACGACAGTGAGCAGCGCGAGCATCGGCGGCAACTTAAACCACGGACACGCGCGGGTTTCACTGGAGCACGCCGTCGCGCATGCACCCGGCCGCGCAACTGCTCATCCTGACCTTCGGTGATGCGCCCGCGTCGGTCGGCACGCACGTGTGTCGCGGGCGGCTTCTACTGTGGCGGCGACAAGCTCGTCGGCAACACGAGCACGCTCTGCCGCTGCGGATCCGATGGCGTGTCGACCACCGTCGTGAAGCGCTGCACGAAGGGCTGCAGCGTGAACGCGGGGCGCGACGACAGCTGCAAGTAGCAGCAAGGCGGCTCATCCTCGCAAGCCGCGTTCTTGTAAAGCGGCGATCAGCTTCGAGCGACCGTCGTTCATCACCGCCTGCCCGTGGGTCGGGACGATGTGGTCGAAGTCGAGCGCGGCAATCTTCGCCACCGACGCGTCGAACGCCGGCTTGTCTTTCACGAACTGCATGAAGAACCGGCTGACCCCGAGCTTCCGGTAGGTGCCGAACGCGTGAAGAAGAAGCCAGGCGCCCGGGCCCTTCGCGTCGGTGATGTTGAAGACGAAGTCGCACACCAGCAGCGTGCGGCTGGCGCGGTGAAGAAACGCACCCTCGGCGACCTTCGGCATTCCCTCGATCGGGTACCACGGCATCGCGTCCGCATGCGGCCAGGCGTCGACGCCGAGAATGTGGGTGAACGTGACGTCTTTCTGTTTCTCGCGGCAGCCCGGCGTGCCCCAGACCCGCGCTTGCGGCAGCGCCTTCGACGCCTTCGCAAGGCCGCCCAGGTGCAGCAGCGTCGGCGCGACAATGTCCGTCACGCCACTGCCAAACTCCGTCATCTTCGAGCCCGGTGACAGCATCACCTTCCCGGTCGGCACCGCCGCGACCACCGTCCGCACGGGCAGATCCAGCAACGGCATCTGCGCGATGTGGTCGACGAACTCCAACCCCTGAATGGACATGCCTCGCCTTCTACCCGGTGTTCCGCATGCCGGCCGCAACTCCGTGAAGCGAGAGCACCAACGCGCGTTCGAGCGGCTCGGGCAGCGTCGCGTCGGCCGGAAGCTCACGCGTGCGGCGCAGCAGCTCGACCTGCAGCCGGTGAATCGGGTCGATGTACGGGTTGCGAAGCGCGATCGATTTCTGAAGCCGCGGCTCGTTGCTGAGCAGCGGCCCATTCAACACCGCCTCGACTGCCCTTACCGCGCGGTCGAAGTTCGCCTCGACCTGCGCACCCAGCGTGTCGTCCGTCGACAGCGTTCGGTACGCGCGGAAGATGACCATGTCGCTCTTGGCGAGGCCCGACTGGGCGTTGTCGAGCATCGACCGGAAGAAGGGCCAGGTGCTGTACATGTCGCGCGCGAGCTCGACACCAATCGATTCCAGCGACGCGCCGAGGCCCAGCCACGCGGGCACGATCGCGCGGCACTGCGTCCACGCCATCACCCACGGAATCGAGCGAAGGTTCGACAGCTGTGCCGGGCCCGGGCGGCGCACCGGCCGCGACGCGATGCGCAGCCGCGAGATTTCCCGAATCGGCGTCACCGCTTCGAAGAACGGCAGAAAGCCCGGATCCGTCACGAACGCGCGATAGAGGTCGACGCTCTTCTCTGCCGCCGCCTCGAGCGCCTTCGACCACTCGGGCTTCAGTCACCTCGGGCGTGACAAAGGGATTCCCGTCGCGATCGCCGCCAATCCACGAATGAAAAGACAGCGGCAGCGACAATGGCTGGGCGGGGCCGAAGACTTCGGCGAAGGCGGCGTTCAGCTCTCGCTCGAGGCCCGGCAATACAGAAGAGAGGACGTCGACGTACGCGAGGCCAGCATTCACTTCGTCGTTCACCGTCGGCTGCCGCTGCCGCAGCGGCGGAGTGCTCCACAGCGCTTCCACGTGGGCCGCGATCTCTTCCACTGCCAGCGGCGCGGGCAACGCAGGAATCGCGCGCGAGATCGCCTCGAGGTGCCCGCGCACCGTGCGCCGCCGCATCTCGGTGGGGTGGGCGGTGAAGGTGAGGCCCAGGTCGACCGACTGAATCAGCTGCGCGGCTGTCTGCGCGGTGTGGCCGTCTTCCTTCAGCTTGATCAGCGCCTGGGCCAGCCCTTCGCGGCGAGGCTGGTCGGGCGCTGCGGCGCGGCGCACGCGCTCGTGCTCTTCAGCGAGGTTGATGAGCAGGAAGTAGCTCGAGAACGCCTGCACCAACCGTGCGGCGTCTTCCGTCGAGACGGCGGCCATCACTTTCTGCATGGGCTCGGTGTCCTCGCCCCGCTTCGCGCAGCTGTTTCGTCTGGGTTCGGACCCCTTCTTCCAGTGCGTAGAAGTCTGCGCCTTCCTGCTCACGCAACACAGCCCCGAGACATCGGCCCAGGGTGTCGACGACGTCACTCAAGGTGCTCATGGCGACTGCAGATAACAGCCTCGACGTCTGGTAGGACCTGCGTCATGAAAACTCTCGCGATGCTGGCGATTCTGGTCGGTGGGTCTGCTCTGGCTGCCTGGCCAACCGACGCGGGAGAAGACGTGCCAGTCGCCAATGTTCCGCGCGGCGAATATCCGTCGCTGGTCGTCGACGCGAAGAACGGCGTCTACGTGGTGTGGTCGGCTGTCGGGACGGCGAACGCGAAGTCGCTGCGCGGTGAACGCTTCACCCTCGACGGCACGCGCCTCTGGGGAATGCCCGCCGCCGACGGCGGCTTCTTCGGGCGCGACCTGCTCGGCTTGTCGATTGGCGCGGGTCTCTCTGGCAAGGCACAGGCGGTGCGCGACAACGATGGCGGCTTCATCGCCGTCTACACCGCGGGCAACAACGGCCCGTTCACCATTCATGGACAGCAGTTCGATTCGACGGGCGCTCCGCAGTGGGCGGCCACCGGGACGCTGGGCGGGGTGCAGGTGCTCGCGACGCCATCCGCCGCGATGGGGTTCCTCGTCGTGTCGGACGATCAAGGCGGCGCGCTGCTCAACGTCGTCGCCAGCAGTGGAATGTTCGCGCACAAGCTCTCTTCGACGGGCGCGCTGGTCTGGGGCGCGGGCGGCGTGAACCTCGGCGCTGGCCAGCTGCCGACCGTGCCGTACTCGAGCCAGTACCTGCGAAGCGACGGCGCCGGCGGCCTGTACTTCCTCTACCCGACCTCGGGCTCGTCGTCGCAGAGCCCGACGCTGAAGCATGTCTCGGCGGCTGGCGTGAACGACCTGACCGTGGCGACGGTCGCTCCTGCGAGCTCGTCGTTCGGGCTCTGGAGCCTCGTCGCGCAGGGCACCAACGTCTGGACGTCTTGGCTCGACGTCGGCCCCGCGCGCCAGCTGCTGATTCAGCGCTTCGCCGCTGATGGCGGCTTCGAGTTCACCGACGGTGGCTTGAAGCGCGGGCTCGTCGCAGGCGAGCCGGATCCATCGCTTGGCTCGCTGCCGGTGATGATCGACGACGGCGCCGGTGGCGTTGTCGAAGCGTGGTTCTCGATTCTCGGTGGGGTGAACGTCATTCAGCTGCAGCGCATCGCGCCCGATGGTTCGAAGCTGTGGGGCAATACCGGCGTCATCGCCACCAACGCCTCTGCCCCGCCGGCGTCGAACCAGAGCTACTCGCCCACCTACCGGCTGCTGAAGACCGATGATGGCGCGGTGATGGTCTTCTGGCTCGGGCAGAACACGCAGCCGGGCCTCTATGCGACGCGCCTTTCGATGGCCGACGGCTCGCGCATCGCGGGTCCTCCTGGCGGCTTTCAGATCACGAAGGTCTCCAACATCCAGTGGTTCGACATCGCGTCCGACACGACCAACGGCGCGTTCGTCACCTTCCAGGATTCGAGTGATCGCATCTTCATCAAGCACGCGCTTCCCAACGGTACGCTCGGCACGACCGACGCTGGCATGTCGGGCGCGGGCGGCGGCAGCGGCGCTGGCGGCGGCAGCGGCGCTGGCGGCGGGAGCGGACCGGGCGGCGGGAGCGGAACCGGCGGCGGGAGCGGAACGGGCGGCGGGAGCGGACCGGGCGGCGGGAGCGGAACCGGCGGCGGGAGCGGAACCGGCGGCGGAACCGCAGGCACGGGCGGCGGCGGCAGCAGCGGCGGGGGTGGGTGTGGTTGCTCCGCGGGTGCGGGCGCCGAGCTCACGGCGCTGGCCCTCATTGCAGCGATGCTCCGCCGTCGCCGCAGCCGCCAATTTCCCTGATATTTCCCGGGCCGTGCGACCTTCCTGTCGCATGGCACTCACGAAATTCGGATTCATCGTCACCGGGCGGGTGCTCTGAGCCACGCGCTCGAAGTAGGGCCGCAACCGCCAGACATCTGGTCGCGAATGCGCGGTGTTCTGCGCACGCGGAATGGGCCGGAAATTGTCGCGTTGGACCTCGCATGACCAAGCCGAAGCGCAGCGTGCAGCTTGCCCTCGCCGAACGGGTGAACCACCTCGACACAGAAGCGTGGGACGCGCTCACCGTGAAGGCGGGCGTCTTCATGCAGCGTCCGTTTCTCACGGCGATCGAGGCCGCGACCCCCGAGAACCTGTCGCCGCGCTACGCGCTGATGTACCTGGACGAAGCGCCGATCGCCGCGCTGCAGCTGCAGTTGGTGCGTGTCGAGGGCCGTTCGGCGGTGGCGAAGAAGAAGGGGTTTTCCGGCATGGCGCAGCTGCTCGACGAGCGCGCGTGGGTGCTCGGAAATCTCGCCGCGTGGGGTGAGACGGGGCTCGTCATCGCCGACGGCGCAGACCGCGCGCTGGTGTGGACGGAAGCGTTGGCGCTGATCGATCGCCTTCGCCGTTTCGAAAAAGCCGAAGGCTCGGTGAACGTGTCCTTCGTGAAGGACGCGGCGACCGAAGACGACGACGCCGCACTCCGCAAGCAGGGCTACCAGCGCGTGCCGTCGGGCCCCGACATGCTGCTCACCGTCGACGCAGGCTGGAGGTCACTCGATGGCTACCTCGCGTGCCTCGCCTCGAAGCGCCGCCGCGCGGTGAAGAAGACGTCAGAGGCGATCGCCGCAGCCGGCTACGAGGTCCGGCCGCTGACGCTCGAAGAGCTCGAGGCCAACCACGCGCGGGTCGACGCGCTGTACGGGCAGGTCTGGGCTGCTGCCGACGTTCGCCCGCTGCGCTTGTCGGGCCGCTTCTTCGTCGAGCTTCAGCGTCGCCTCGGGGCCGACTGCGTCACCACCGGCATTCTTCGCGACGGTCGCCTCGATGGGTTCGGCGTGTGTCTGCGCAGCGGCGACGCGTGCGTCGGGTACTACCTGGGCTACGACAAGTCAGTCGACGCGCCGCTGTACTTGCGCCTGCTGACGTCGATTATCGAGCAGGGAATCGCGTGGGGCTGCGCGAGCATCTCGATGGGCCGCACCGCCGAAGAACCGAAGACGCGCCTCGGAGCGACGCCCGGCGCCCGCGGCCTCTGGGCCAAGCACCGCACCCCGCCGCTCAACTGGGCCGTCGGCGCGATTCTCGGCACGCTGCCCGCGCACGAAGTCGAGGCGCACCAGGTGTTCCGGCAGGCAGAACCCCGCTCATCTTGAGAGAGGCGGCCACGGCGCGTCTTTCTGCCCATCGGCTTCCTGCGCGTCGGCGAGCGCGACCAGCCCGTCGAGCGTGCCGGGCTTCGCATCGATCGCCGCGTGCGCATCGCCGCGCGCCGCACGACGGTGAAGGGCCAGCGGGGCTCGATGCTGCCGCCGATGAGTGAAGGAATCGCCCTGTCCGCTGTCGCTCGCGGCACGCTGTTGCCGGAAGCGCAGCGGCTCGCCCGCCTGGACGAAGCGCTGCCGCAGATCGAAGCCGTGCTGGAAGGTGAGACTGACGCGGTCGCGCTGCAGTCGACGCTCGCGGTCGGCCCGTACCAGGGCTCGATGGGTTGTCTGCGCATCGACTTCGCGCGCGGCGTCTGCGGGGCATGCGCGCGAACGGCGACCGTGCAGCACATCGACGACGTTCATTCTTTCCCGGGACACATCGCGTGCGACGACCGCAGCAGGTCAGAGCTCGTGCTTCCCGTGGTCGCCCGTGGCGAGCTTCGCGCCGTCCTCGACCTCGACTCGCCGCACGTCGCCGGGTTCTCAGCCGCCGAGGCAGATCGCCTGCTGGCGCTCTTGACGCGCGTGTTCGATCGCGCGGAGGTAGTCTACTGACATGCGCTTCCTCTGGTACTTCTTTGCTTTCGTCTGCGGGACCCTTGGCTTGTTGTCGACGCTGCGGTCGCTCGAGCGGATGATTTACGGCGGCGGCAGCGGGTCGATGGCGATGCAGGCGATGTTCGGCCTCGGCTTCGTGATGCTGGCGATTCAGGCGTGGCGAAAAGCGCGGGCGGATGCGTTGCCGAGGTCAAGGACGTAACGGTCTGTTGCACCCTGTGGCGCAGCGCTGAATGTGCAGGTGCCACGTCCGCCGCTTAAGCTTCGGGCACCAGCAAGGTTCTGGAGGTCTCGTTCGGTCGTGAGCACGTCTGATGTCTGCCCGCTCTGTGACGAGCCCCTTCCGCCCGAGGTGGTGGCGGGTCCTCCCGAAACGCACTTCCGCTGTGTCGGCTGTTCTGTCGCGCTGACCTGGAAGAACGGAGCGGCGATTCCGACTCCGAAGTCCAGCGCGCCCCGCCCGATTCTTCCCAGCACGTCCCAGTTCACCTCGGGCTCGGGCATCTTGCCGGCCGCTCCGATTGGCATCGCGCCCCTGCCGCGCCGCCCGTCGCAGCCGCTTGCGTCGCGCTCGCCGTGGTCAGACGCGACGGCCACCGAGCTGCCGCGCCCCGCGCCGTCTGTACCCACCGAGGCGTCGGCGCCCAGCTGGCTCGACGCTGCCGGTGGTGCGATTCCCCCCGAGCACCAGTGGTCCGACGCGACGAACGTCGGGCCCTTCTCAGCCGAAGCAACGCGCGTCGACGCACCCTCAGCGAGTCAGCGCACGCAGGGAATGCCGTCGTGGATCGACGACACCCTCGTTCGCCCGAACGCAGCGCCTGTTCCTCTGCCTCGCACCGGAGGCACCGGCTCGTTTCCGAGGGCGCAGCCGATTCCAATGCAGACGCAGTCGCTGTTCGCGCCTTTCAACGCGCCTGCTCCGCTTCCTCGCACCAGCGGCACCGGCTCATTTCCGGCCGCGACGCCCCTGCCCTCGAAGGGCGCGACCGGCTCGTTTCCCGCAGCGACGCCGCTGAAGACCTCGACGACCGGCTCTTTCGCGGCAGTCACGCGCGCCAAGCCGCTGACGGGCTCCTTCGCCGCGCTGCCTCGCCCCGCGGGGAGCACGACGGGCGCATTCCCCTCGGTGCCGAAGTCGCTCGAGGAACCGCCTCCGCCGATGGCGTCGATCTCGGACGCGATCTTGAGGCCGGTGCCGACGCCGCCGATGCCCACGGTGTTGGCGCGGAAGCCGGTGGAAGGTGAGTCTTCGAACGCGACCGCGACCGCGCTCGAGCCAATTGGTGAGCCGGCCCCGACGAACATCACCGCCGCTTCGTTGCGCCCCATCGATGATCCACCGACGGGCCAGACCGCTGCGCTCGAGCCGGTGGCGACGAACGCGACGGGGCCGTCGCTGCAGGCCGTGGAGGAGCCCGGCGAGGCGACTGTCGCGGCGGCGCCGATGCCGGTCGAGAAGAAGCCGGTGCGGCGGACGCAAGTGGTCGCTCCGAAGACGCCGGCTCCGAACGCGAAGCTGAAGCTGATTCTGATCATCGCAGTGCCGGTGGCGGTGCTGCTGGTCGGGCTCGTTCTGTACTTCTCACTGCGGACGACGACCCCGACGGTGATCGAGCTGCCGCCGCGGCCCGAGCCGATCGTCGCGAAGCCTCCGCCTGAACCCGAGCCGGCTGCTACGCCCGAGCCGGTCGCGCCCACGCCTGTTCCCCTCGAAGCACCCATGCTGCTGGCCGGAAAGCCGGTGGTGCTCGACTACCCCGACAAGCCTTCGCCGCCCGTGCCGGGGACCAACGACGCGGTGATCGCAAAGGCGCGCGCGCTGGCCGAGAAGGGGACTGCGCGGCTCGACGCGAAAGACGGGAAGGCGGCGGTGAAGTTCTTCCGCGCGTCGATGAAGACATACCCGGCATACCTGGCGGCGTACCGCGGGCTGGGTCGTTCGCTGGCGGTGACGAACGACAAGAAGGGCGCGCTGCAGATGCTCAACATCTACCTGCGCGCGGTGCCGGAAGCCGAAGACGCGGAAGACCTGAAGGCGCTGGTGGCGAAGCTGTCTGCACCGGCGCCCGCCAAGAAGAAGCGCAAGCGGTAGCGGTGTGACAGCCGCGTCGCAGCGGCTGGAGCACGCCTGGTCCACCTCGGGCGGCGCGCGGGTTTGCTACCCAGAAGGGCTCACCTGGGAATGCGGGCCTTGATCGGCGCCAGGCGCTCGGCGCCGACTTCACCGCGGCCGGCGAGGCCCTGATCCATCACCTGCTGATTCACGAGCGCGATGCGATCGGCCGGAGCCGGGTGCGTCGAGATCCACGTCAGGATGCGGGGCGTGTTGCCCTGGGTGGCGATCAGCTTCTCGAAGAAGCCCGCGATGCCGCTGGCGTCGTAGCCCGCCGCCGCCGAGTACTTCACCGCGTAGGTGTCGGCCTCGTTCTCGTCGCTGCGGCTGTGGGCGAGCATCGTGCCGTTCCCGATGATCGCGGCGGCGATCGTCGCGACGGTGCCCGGCTGCTTGCCCAGGGCCATCTCGCTGATCGCGTTGATGCCGTACATGTTCACCAGCTGCCGCGCCGAGTGCCGCGCGACGACGTGGCCGAGCTCGTGGCCCAGCACGCCGATGACCTCGGCCTCCGTCGTCGCCGTCAGCAGCAGGCCCGTGTAGACGTAGATCTGCGCGCCCGGTGTCGCGAACGCGTTCACCGTCTTCGGGTCGTCGATCACGAACACCTTCCAGTTCGCCGTGCGATCTTTGTTCGCGATCGGCGTGAGCTTGCCGATCAACCCTTCGACGTACTGGGTGATGACCGGGTCAGAGACGTACTTCAGCGCAGGCTTCTCGGGCGTCGCGGTGTCGAGCTCGGTGTGGATCTGCTGGCCCAGCGCGTCTTCCTGCGCGTCGCTGATCAGCACGGTGGCCACGGTCTTCTCGACTGAGTTGTAGGCGCGGCCAGTCGAGTTCAGCTGGGCGGCGGTGCAGCCAGACGCGAGAACGGCGAGAAGAATCAGAGAAGAACAGTTCATGGCAGCCACATACCACCTGGGTTGTGTTGTTGACGCGGCGGCGGTACGCGCGTCACCGGAATGAACGACCTGCTCGCCGCGCGCAGCCAGATGGCGATGTCGCTGGGCTTTCACATTCTCTTCGCCGTCGCGGGCATGGCGATGCCGCTGCTGATGCTGATCGCCCAGTGGCGCCACCTGCGCACCGGCGAGGCCGTGTTTCACGAGCTCGCGCTGCGCTGGGCGAAGGGCACCGCGATTCTCTTCGCGGTCGGCGCGGTGTCCGGCACGGTGTTGAGCTTCGAGCTCGGGCTCTTGTGGCCGCGCTTCATGCAGTACGCCGGCCCGTTGATCGGCATGCCCTTCAGCCTCGAAGGCTTCGCTTTCTTCCTCGAGGCGATCTTCCTCGGCCTCTACTTGTATGGCTGGAAGAAGCTCACCCCGAAGGTGCACCTGCTGTGCGGAGCGGTGGTGGCGTTGTCGGGCCTCGCCAGCGGCGTCTTCGTCGTCGCGGTGAACGCGTTCATGAACACGCCCAGCGGCCTGGTGCTCGACGCGGCGGGGCAGGTGAAGGACTTCGACCCCTACGTCGCCTTCTTCAGCGCCTCGTTTCCGACGCAGGCCGCGCACACCGCGCTTGCTTCGTACGCCAGCGTCTCTTTCGCGGTGATGGCGATTCACGCGTGGCGGCTGCGCGCCGACCCGACGAGCGTGTTTCACAAGAAGGCCTTCGAGATTTCGTTGCTGGTCGCGGTCATCAGCACGCCGCTGCAGATTTTCAGCGGTGACCGTTCGGCCAAGCACCTCGCCGAGCACCAGCCCGCCAAGCTCGCCGCCGCCGAGGCCGTGTTCCACACCACCAGGGCAGCGCCCTTGAGCATCGGCGGCTGGCCCGACGTCGACGCGCGCGAGCTGAAGTACGCGATCGAAATTCCAGGAGCGCTGAGCATCCTCGGCAAGGGCGACCCGGACGCCGAGATTGTGGGCCTCGATCAGGTGCCGCGCGCCGACTGGCCGAACGTGCCCGTCGTTCACCTCGCCTTCCAGGTGATGGTTGGCTGCGGCACCGCGATGCTCGGCGTCTGCGCGCTCGCCGCGCTTCTCTGGTGGCGCAAGAAGCTGTTCGCGCCGCGCTTCCTTCTTCTGGTGATGGCGTCAGGTCCGCTCGGGTTGATTGCCCTCGAAGCCGGCTGGGTGGTGACGGAAGTAGGGCGGCAGCCGTGGATTCTTCGCGGGCTGATGCGCACCGCCGACGCCGTGACGCCGATGCCGGGCCTCGTGGTGCCCTTCCTCACTTTCTCGCTTCTCTATTTCGTGCTCGGCGCGGTCGTCGTCGTGCTGCTGCGAGAGCATGTCTTCGCGGTGAAGCGGTGAGCGCGCCCGAGGCAGCCTGGCTGCTGCTCGGCGCGGCGCTTCTCGCGTACGTCCTCACCGCCGGCGCCGACTTCGGGGCCGGCTTCTGGCACCTGGTGGCGCGCGGCCCCAGGGGTGACGCGCAGCGGGAAGCGCTGGAGCACGAGCTGGCTCCCATCTGGGAAGCGAACCACGTGTGGCTCATCTTCATCGTGGTCGCGCTGTTCACCTTGTTCCCTTCCGCCTTCTCGGTGATGTCGATTTCGCTGCACCTGCCGCTCACCGCCGCGTTGATCGGCATCGTGCTGCGCGGCACGGCCTTCACCTTTCGCGCGTATGGCCTGCAGCCCGAGCCGCGGCGATCGGCGCTGGGGCGGGTGTTCGCGGTGGCGAGCGTGGTCACTCCGCTCTTCCTTGGCATGTCGCTGGCTGCGCTTTCGACGGGAGCCATTCGGGTCGCCGGCGGCGAGGTCGCCACGGGCTTCTTCGCCGGGTGGACGACGCTGTTCGCGGTCAGCGTGGGCCTGCTCGCGGTCGCGCTCTTCGCGCTTCTCGCCGCCGTGTACATGACGGTCGCCGCACCCGAGCCCGTGCGGTCGGACTTCCGGCGTCTGGCGATCGGCGCCGAGCTCGCGGCCGCCGGCTTCGCGCTCGCCGCGTTTCTTCGCGCCGGTGCCGACGCGCCCGCGCTGTACGCCCGGTTGTCAGGCTCTGCGTGGACGTGGCCGGTGCAGCTGGGCGCATTCGGCTTCGCGGTCGCGACGCTGGGGGCGCTCTGGTTCCGCCGCTTCGGCCTCGCGCGATTCACGGTCGCGGCGCAGGTGGCGATGGTCGTGATTGGCTGGGGCGCGGCGATGGGCGGCCACTTCGTGCTGCCCGACGTCTCGCTTCACAATGCAGCGAGCCCGCCCCAGGTGTTCGCGGCGTTCTTCCCGGCGGTGGCGGCAGGCGCGGTGCTGCTCGGCCCGTCGCTGTTCTTCCTCTTCCGCGTCTTCAGGGCGCGTTAGCGACGCAATTGTCCCACGCCGCCACACGACAGGCTGGCGCCCGTGGCGCCGTGTGCTAACCGATGGTAGCCGGAGCAGCTCGGGTTCACGCCGGTCACTGCAGGGTTGGGTGGCGGGAGGAAAGTCCGAGCTCCATAGGACAGGGTGCTGGCTAACGGCCAGTCGGAGCGATCCGCAGGAAAGTGCCACAGAGAACAGACCGCCCGGTGTCACAGCCGGGTAAGGGTGAAACGGTGCGGTAAGAGCGCACCGCGATCAACGTGAGTTGATCGGCACGGCAAACCCCACCTGGAGCAAGAGCCAATAGGGGAGCGCTTTTCCGAAAGGAGAGGCAAGGGTGGTCCGCCCGACGCTCCCGGGTTGCTCGCTGATGAGGCGTGGAGCAATTCACGCCCTAGACGAATGTGCGCCGCCTGAAGGGAAACCTTCAGGGACAGAACTCGGCTTACAGGGCTGCTCCGGTTTTTTTATTTCAGTTGTTTCAGTCGTGCAGTCAGGGCCGGGTGAGCTTGGTCGGAAAGCAACTCGGGGTACAGCTGGGCCCAGAACTTTGCGAGCGAATCGATCCCTGCGGCGAGGAGCACGTGCCGCTCGGGCGCGAACGCGTCGCCCACTTCCTCGCTGCGGTCGAGATTCACGACGCGTGCGCGGTACCAATCGAAAAAGCTGCGGATGCGCCGATCTGAATCCGTCACCGGCCACCCCCGTCGGTCGCGGGAGGTGGTGCTTTCCACCGAAGATAGAGGTCATCAACGCGGAAGGCTTGCGTGCGTACAAGGTCTCCTGCGTGAAGGAAGTTCACTCGGAGTCCGAGTTGCTCGTCCTCGGTGATGAGAATTCCGCAGGTCGCAGCGCTCGCGCCAATTGCAGCGTCGCTGAGGTCGTTGCGGTGCGGCACGAACACCGGGACCTCGCGCTTCCGAACCATGTCGTCTTCGCTGTTTCGCGCGATCTCGTTCACGACGCGAAAGAAGGCGGGGCGGTCGACCCCGAATAGGGTCTGGGCGACCTGAGCAAGGCGCGCCAAAAGCGCGAAGGTCCATACGGTCACCGAGCCCGAAACCGAGGACGAGCGCGCTCATCACGACGAGGTGATCGACAGCCTCTTCGCGCTGAACGTAGAGCGCGCGGCACTCGAAGCCCTGTCTGCCCAGCGTCGTGACCCAGGCAGAGCTCTTCTCCCTGGCGGCGTACAACAACCACGGCAAAGACAAGCGGGATCGTCTCGAAGAGCTCCTCAATGAGCTGGTGATCGTCGACATCAATTCACGGCCGATCATCGATCGGTAGGCGGCCATCGACGTCTTGAGTCGCCGCATGGGACACAAGATGGGCAAGAACGATCTTTGGATCGCAGCGACCGCCGCTGAAACCGGCTCCGTGCTCCTCACGACGGATGGCGACTTTGCGCAACTGCACCCGGAGCACCTCAAGGTCTGGCTGCTAGATCCAGCCGGGCAGTCCTGGCCTTCCGCCCCGCCGTAAGTTGGTACAACACGACGAATGGCCGACTCGCTGGAGATTCGAGACGACTTGGCGCGCGCTCTTCGGCTCGATCTTGTTGGTCCCGATCCCGAACACCCCCTCGAGAGCTTTCTGGTTCCGCACGAAGCGAACGAGGAATGGAAGAGCGCTCACGACGGCCAGGAAGAAAGGCCTCGGCGCGAAAGGTCTTCTTCCCCTCTCTTCCAGGGCGGCCATACGGGCCTCAAGGTCAAGCTGCTCGCGGGTGCTCGCCACCCGCAGGGCCACGCCGGTGGACGAATCAATTCAAGGTATACGGGCGTCGAGTGACGCTCCCCGCACGCGACCCGAGGTCTGCCGTCTCGCGCGGGCTGCGACAGCTGCCTGCTGGGATCTGGGCGCTCGGGTTCGTGAGCCTCTTGATGGACATCTCTTCAGAGATGATTCACAGCCTTCTCCCGCTCTTCATGGTGACGACGCTGGGAACGAGCGCCGCCGTCGTCGGGCTGGTCGAAGGCCTGGCAGAGTCCACCGCGCTGGTGGTCAAGGTCTTCTCAGGGACGCTCAGCGACTACCTTCAGAAGCGGAAGGGGCTGGCCCTGCTCGGGTACTCGCTGAGCGTGCTCACCAAGCCGCTGTTCGCGCTCGCGTCTTCGACGGGCGTCGTCCTCACGGCGCGCGTGCTCGACCGCATCGGCAAGGGGGTTCGCGGTGCTCCGCGCGACGCGATGGTTGCGGATCTCGTGCCCCCACACCTGCGGGGCGCGGCCTTCGGGCTGCGACAGTCGCTCGACACCGTGGGCGCGTTCATCGGACCCCTGCTGGGAGTGGGCCTGATGCTGCTCTGGGCGAACGACTTCCGAGCGGTCTTCTGGGTGGCAGTCGTGCCGGGAGCGCTGGCGGTCGGGGTGCTGCTCTTTGGCGTCCGCGAGGCAGAGCCACTGCCTTCTGCCAGACGTCAGAATCCGATTCGGCGCGAGAACCTCAGGCGGCTCGGCCGGCCTTACTGGTGGATAGTCGCGGTGGGAGCGGCCTTCACCCTTGCGCGGTTCAGCGAGGCATTTCTGGTCTTACGGGCGCACGAAGGCGGCGGGGTGCCGGTGTCGCTCGTCCCGCTGGTGATGGTGGCGATGAACCTGGTCTACGCCGCCACCGCGTACCCGTTCGGGAAGCTCGCCGACAGAGTGAGCCATCGCAGGTTGTTGGTGCTGGGCCTGCTCGCGCTCATCGGCGCCGATCTGGTCCTCGCCATCAACGGCAGCTGGGTCGTTGTGCTGGTCGGCGTCGGGCTCTGGGGGCTGCACATGGCGATGACCCAGGGCCTGCTGGCGACGATGATCGCGGATCGCGTGCCCGCTGATCTGCGAGGCACCGCCTATGGCTTCTTCGGCTTGGTGACCGGCGTCGCGATGCTGCTCGCGAGCGCCCTCGCGGGCCTGCTCTGGACCCGATGGGGTGCATCATTCACGTTCTACGCGGGTGCGGCGTTCTGTTTGGTGGCGCTCGCGCTCTTGGCCGCGGCCCCGTCGTCTTCTCCGAGGGTCCCATCCATTTGAAGCTACTTCGACGAACGCTTTGAAGGCGCGCTGGTGGCGAGAATCTTCTTGAGCGCAGCCGCCAGCGCTTCGAGCTTCGCGTCGTAGTTCGACACGTCCCGGGCGCCTCCTCGGGGCTTCCTCGCCTTGACCTTCGACCCCTTCGCCGCCTGTCGCTGCGGTTCTGGAAGAACCGGCGACGGGCTGACGCGTACCTTCTTTCGGGGCATCCGCTTCTCTTTCGCGAGCGTTGGCGCCACGGGCACAGGCGGAAGGCCCGCGTCGAGCTCGATCCCAAAGAGCGACGACAGATCCGCACCCTCGAGCGCGGAGCCCGCCTGCTCCCCGCCCAGCGCGCCGCCAGCGGCACCCACCAGGTCCAGCTGCTCGACGCCCCGCAGCAAAAAGAGCAACGCAGGTTGATGGTCGAGCCGCGAACCCACTCCGTACAGGACGGCCGCGAGGTGCTTACACAGCCAGGCACCATCAGGGCACGAGCAGGACATCTTCAGCTGCCTGGGGCCGGGAAAGAGCCCCTTCTCTGCGTCACACAACACCTCCATCACGCCCGTCGACAGCTTCCCCGAAAGCAACTCCACCACCGAGTCGATCTTCCCGGTGCAGCTCTGCACCAGGCTTCCCCAAAGGGGCTTGTCCATCACCGCGATGTCCACCTTGACCGTGTAGAGGCTCGAGCCGCTGACCTTCGCGCGGATGGCGCCTGCTTCGATGCGGAGGTCGATGACGGCCCCCTGTCGCGCATAGGTGCGCCCCCGCGGCAGCCGGTTCGAGAAGTCGCTGTAGCCCTCGATGTGGTCGCACCAGGCCTTGCCCCAGAAGGTGTGGGCCATGGCACGCCCCTGAATCACCACCGGCTGCAGCTTCGTGCCCTGCTGCTCGAGCGCGGCCACGTCTCCGCGAACCCCAGACCCTCGAGAACCCCGGCTTCTACGTCTGGACCAGAACATCATGGCTATCCCTCCTCGCGGCGAGCGCTCCGCAGGTCGAGCGCTACCATCTTCAGCAGCGCTGCGTCATTCAGCTCGGTCAACTTCAGCTCGCCGCCGCCCTCGAGCACCTCCCGGGCCATGTCCTGCTTTGACTCGATCAGCGCGTCGATGCGTTCTTCGATGGTGCCCCGGCAGACGAACTTGTGCACCAGCACGTTGCGCTTTTGCCCGATGCGGAATGCTCGATCGGTTGCCTGGTTCTCCACCGCCGGGTTCCACCAGCGATCGAAGTGGATGACGTGAGAGGCCGCGGTGAGGTTGAGGCCGGTGCCTCCCGCCTTCAGCGAGAGCACAAAAAAGGGCACCCGCTCGTCCTCCTGGAATGCGCGGACCCGCTCTTGCCGCTGCTTGATGGCGGTCTGGCCCGACAGCTCCAGGCCTGAGCGGCCGAAGATTCGAGCCAGCCACTGCGAGAGCGGCTGCGTCATCTCTTTGAACTGGGTGAAGACGAGCACCTTTTCCTGCCGCGAAGCGATCACCTCGCAGAGCTCTTCCAGCCTGGCGTGCTTGCCGCTTTCGGCGGGCGCGTAGGCTCCGTCGCCCAGCCACTGCGAAGGGTGATTGCAGAGCTGCTTGAACCGCATCAGGTACGAGAGCACCAGCCCGCGCCGCTTGATGCCGTCTACCTGGGTCAGTTCCCGGGTCAGCCCTTCGACTGACTGTTGGTAGAGCGCCGCCTGTCGCTTGCTCAGCCCGCACCACGCCTTGAGCTCGGTCTTCTCGGGAAGATCCGCGATCACCGAACGGTCGGTCTTCATGCGCCTCAGCAGGTAGGGCCCGGTGAGCTCGCGCAACGGCCCGAAGGCGCGGCCCCGCTTCACGAAGTCGCCGAACTGTCGGGCGGTGCCGAGCAGCCCCGGGTTGAGGAAGTCGAAGAGCGACCAGAGATCGCTGAGGCGATTCTCGACCGGCGTGCCCGTGAGCGCGACCCGCGCCGCGCTCGTGAGCGCCTTGACCGCTCGGGTCTGCTTCGAAGCGGGGTTCTTGATCGCCTGCGCCTCGTCGAGCACCACCAGGCTCCACCGCCGCGCCGAGATCCACGGGACCCGCTGCAGCGTTCCATAGCTGGTGATGACGACCTGCGCCGCAGCGAGGCCTTCGGGCTCGGCCGCAGAAAGTGCCTTGCCGTCCAGCTCGGAAGAGTGGGCCACCAGCACGCGCAGCGAGGGGGCGAACTTCTGTGCCTCCAGCTTCCAGTTGGCGATCAGCGAAGCCGGGACGATCAGCAGATAGGGGGCGGGCTTCTTCGCGCTGCGTTGCTCGAGCAAAAGCAGCAGCGCCAACACCTGTACCGTCTTGCCCAGCCCCATGTCGTCAGCCAGACACGCGCCCAGGCGCAGCTGCGTCAGGAACCACAACCACTCCACGCCCTGCCGCTGGTACGGGCGCAGCTGGGTCTGCAAGCCCTCACCTGGCTCGACGTCGGCGCCACTGGGTGAACGAAGCGTGCGCAGCGTCGTCGCCAGCCAGGGGCCGGGCTGCAGCGCGGACCACTCGCGCGTCGCGTCCTCGTCAGCGGTTGTCTCCCCGAGCTGACCGATGCCAGCCCCAGACAGCAGGCGCATGCCTTCGATGAACGACAAGCCTCCGTCGCCGACCCGCCGCTGAACACCTCGCCAGTGGGCGAGCACCTGGTCGAGCTTCTGGCGATCGATCTCCACCCACTTGCCCTTGAGCAGCACGAGGCCATCTGAAGCGGCCCGCAGCGCGAGGAGTTCAGCGTCAGTGAGCGTCTCTCCGTCGAGCGTGACGCTCACCGAGAAATCGAGCATCGCGTCGAGGCCGAGCCCTGCCGGCTGGTTCTGGCCGATGGCCACCGAGACGGAAGGGCGCGGTGGATGCCGGGCCTTCCACCAGTCGGGCACCCGCACCACCACGCCGCTGTCTTCCAGCGTCGGGACCTCGCTGAGAAACCGGTACGCTTCCGCGGCGGTCCAGACCAGCGGGTGGAAGACCTGCCCAGAGTCGACGAGCTCCTTGAGGAAGCCGCCCTTCGCCGCGGCGCGCTGCACGGGTTCGATCAAGGACAGCAGCCGGCGCTTGTCTCCGGCCGAGGCCGACTCGCGCACCGCCTCGCCCAGAGCACGGTGATGCGGCTTGCCCTGAGGCGACAGCCCCGTGGTGTACGTGGCCAGGAAGGCGAAAGGGTGCTCGGGGGCGCGGCGATTCTCAGCCAGATGAAAGTGAACGCGGCCGACCACTTGCCACGCGGGGTTTCGGGCGACCAGCATCTGCTGCACGGTCTGCTCGGGCGCCCGGCGGAGCTCGGCGCGCAACGCCTCGAGGACCTCGCCGCGCAGCCTCTGCAGCAGCGGAACCCCCAGGTACTCGCCACCAGCCATCGGAGGGGCTGATCGCACCGCCTGCTCCACTGCTTCGTCAGCAGCGGGGAGCTCGACGAGCTCTCTGAGCTCCTCCACGCCTGGCGTCGTGCAGACCCCGGCCACCACGGCCCGTGCCAGGTCTCTCCAGAACGCGAACACCGGTGGCAGCACAGCGTTCGCCTCGACCCAGCCGAGGTGCAAGAGCCCCTGCGCGTAGCCGCCGCGGAAGGCTTGCGCGACTCCCGCAGCAACGTGCCCGGGCAAAGGCACCTCGCCCTCGGCAGCTTCGACGATGAGGAGGTGGCCCACCGGCGTGAGGGCCAGGGTGAGGCCCAGGGTTGTCAGTTCCGCGTCGCTGCTGATCTCGACTGGGCTCATAAGGCGGTTTCATCGTGCTCTGACTCCTCACCGTGGTCACTTGAGATCGGGTCACGGATGGTGAGCGGCCACGCAAGGCCACGAAAGGCCTCGAAAGGCGAGGTGCTTTCTGGAGAGCGTCAGCCGTGGGTGTTACATGTCCGGCGTGGCTGCCGCAGACGACACGCATCTGAAGCTGGAGATCGACGGCCCCGGGGTGAAGCCCGAGACGTTGGACCCGCTGGCCACCCTTGAGCTTGGCCGAGCCTACTTTCGGCTTCTCCAGCGCATCGCCGAAGAGCAGGAGGTGTCGCTGGAACTGACGGGCCTCACCGTTGAAGACAAGTGCGCGGCTCTCAGCGTCACGCCGGGGAACTTCAAGCTGGCTCACCAGACGGCCCTGCGCGCAGATCGAATCGTCTCTGGCGGCGAGCTGTCGTCTCAT
The DNA here is from genome assembly GCA_038206395.1 of Myxococcales bacterium. Classification (GTDB taxonomy): domain Bacteria; phylum Myxococcota; class Myxococcia; order Myxococcales; family Myxococcaceae; genus JAGSPQ01. Next base: position 53,463 of record JBBRAX010000016.1, read on the forward strand.
CGGCTGGAGGTGGCAGCCGAGGATTTTCGGGCAGCTGTGCGGGCTTTGCCTGTTGAACAAAGCGTTGCGGTTCTCGTGGGCAAGCAGCGAATGCCGGTCGCACGCGAGCCTGCCGCAAAGGTCGCGCCGAGGCGATCGATCACCCGCTTGCGTGCGATGGTCGTCACCGTGGGGGCCGGGCATCAGCCGTTCGCCCGCCTTTCGTCGAAGTCTGAGCTGCGCGCGTTCAGCGTGAAGGTGAAAGACGTGCCGACCGTGCAACTGTTGGCGAGGCACCTGTGCGAGGTGCTCGACGTGGACGTTGCAGTCGATCGCGATGCCGAGGGCTTGATCGTTCGGGGCGAGCTGTTGGAGTTCACCCCGGTCTCAGAGAGCAAGAACTTGGATGAGTGGAGGGCATGGTTCGCCTCCGCCGGGGGAGCTGACTGGTCAGGGGTCGAAGACGTTGAGGCCGCGCTTGGCCGCGACGATGAGGAACCCCGCGTCGATGGGTAGCCCGCCGTCACCGATGGACCCTTCGAGCCTGCCGTCACGAGTCTTGCTCGACACCACGGTCTTCATTCGGGCGATGGGCGAGCACAAGGCGGATCCGCGAAGCCTCGACTGCACCGACTTCGTCGAGGCGATGGTGGCCGCTGGCAAAGACGTGCTCGTGGCTGCGCCGTCGCTCGCCGAGATGCTCCGCGGGATGGCGATGCCGGCGGTGCCCAACACTGGCGCGATCACCGTGGTCGCGTTCGACGACGTAGCGGCGGTGGAGCTGGGCACGAAGTTCCCAGCGAAGACGTTGAAGACGGTGCCCGGCAGCCTGCCTGCGACCTACTTGAAGTACGACGCGATGATCGCCGCTTGCGCCATGCGGCACCGCTGTGGCTACTTGATCACGCTCGATACGAACCTGCACACGCAGGTGCCGGCTGGGTTGAAGCTGGCCGCCCCGGGAGAGTTCCGCGCGAAGCAGATGCAGCTCGTCGCGGTCCCCGCATTGCCCACGAAGAAGGGCACCGGAAAATCCTAAAAATCTGGATGCGGGAGTACGGCGCCCGACCCACCCCCTCGAATCCTGGGCGTGGGGGGCTGCTTCGATGCCTCCCGCGGTCTCCGAGCTGGCATACCCAGCGGGAGCGACCGCTCCTGACGCCTCCGCGAATTCGGCCGCGTTCACCTCGGAGGGTCCTCGGCTTGCAGGGCTGCTCCGGTTTTTTTGTTGGTTACGGCGAGGTCTGCAGGGCCACGCCGGTGGACGAGTCGACTACCCGAACCGCGAACGCCTCAAGCTGCTCGGGCAGGCGAAGGTGCTCGACCCGAAGGAACACCCCGCGCTCGCCAAGACGCTGGGCGGCAGCGACAAGCGCGTCGAACGGCTCGTCGTCATCGACATCACTGGCTTCGACTGGAACTGCCCCGCCCACATCACGCCGCGGTACACGCTGGAAGAGCTGGAGCCGCTGCGCCGCCGCATCGCCGAGCTCGAAGAACGCGTGGCCGCGAAGGAGGTCTCAGCCCGGGAACAGCACGGCGCGCAGGTTGGCGAGCGTCTCGGGCATGCCGAGGCGCAGGAAGCCGGGGCTCAGCACGATCGCCGCGGCCTCCGTCGCGCGGTCACCGATGTCAGCCGAGTGCCGAAGGGCGATCGCCGCCTCGGCCAGGGACTCGTCGCCCATGCCCATCTGCTGGTACGCGAGGGCGAGGTCGACGTGGGAGATCGCGTCGCCCGCGGGCTCGGCCGGCTTGTCGGGGTTGCGCGGCGCAGGAGACAGGTCCGTCTTGAACGCAGAGATCGCGTCCTCGACGAAGGGATGATCGGCCGGCACCGCTTCCCGGATCTTCGCGATCTCGACCTCGACGATGTCCGTCAGCGCGCGGCGCGCCAGCTCGTTCGGCGGCGCGCGCCAGATGCCCTCGACTGCGGGCACGGCACCCTCGCAGTAGAACCTGCCGATCGCCGACAAGCACTTCGTGCAGAACGCGTGAGCGCCCACGGCGATCGCGCCCCCGCCTCGCCTGCACAACGCGCAGCTGGGCAGCTCAGCCATCAGCCCTGGTCGCCGCGCGAGCCGACGTAGCCCGCGATCAGCGCGCCGATCGACCACGCGCACACCGGCAGCCCCTGCCAGACCGTGACGTCGCCCATGCCCTTCTTCGTCGCCGTCTGCATCTTGAACACTTCGAGCGGGGTGCCTCTTGAATCGCCGTGCACGTCGCTGAAGCCTTCCTTCACGTGCGGGTCGAGCGACGCCTTCAGCTGTTCCCACTCGGTCTTCTGCTTCGCGTCGAGACCGTTGATGAACGCTGTCTCGGGATCGTTGTTCACCGTCAGCGTGATCCGCTTCGCCGTCCCGATCGGGTTCGCCGCGCTGCGCTGCACGCTGGTGTACGGCGGCGTTGAGCGGAAGCAGCCCGACAGGAAAGTCATCAACGCAGCGGCGACGAGTGCCTTCTTCATTTTGGTGCTCCCCTTTGGGTTGACTCAGACGAGCGCGAGAAGCGCCACGTGACCACCCATTTCTGCAAAGCCGCGCGCATCGAGCCCCGCGTGGTTCCTGGCTTTCACGTCGGCGCCCGCGGCGATCAACTGCTTCACGATCGACGCGTCGCCCTTGTACGCGGCGCCCATCAGCACCGAGTTCCCGGCGTTGTCGAAGCTGTTCGGATCCACGCCTTTGCTCAGCAAGAAGGCGACGGCCTCGCCGCTGCCCGCGTACGCGGCCAGCATCAACGCTGAGAAGCCGCGAGGGTCCCTCGCGTTCAAGTCGACGCCCGGCGCGGCGCCGAGCTTCTCGAGCGTGGCGACGTCGTTCGCTCTTGCCGCGGACCACAGCGTTGCCGAAGTTTCCATCGCACGAAGCTGCCAACCCTCGCTTCTCACAGCAACTTCATTTCGAGCAGCGGAAAGCCGGCAGGGGGAAGGCGAATGGCTACTGACGGCTACTGACAGACGCCGGTGGCCTGAACGCAGAAGCTGAACGCCGCAGAACCGCCGTCGAGGCACGTCAAGCCGGCCGCGCAGCCAGCTCCGCACTTCTCGAATGCGGGCGGAGAAGCGGTCGCTCCCTGGACCTCGAAGCCGCCATCGAAGCACTGCTCCCCCGACGGACAGCCACCATTGGTGCCGATTGCGCCAGCGGGGCAATGCAGCCTGCAGGCCGTACCTACGTTCACGAAATCGCAGACGAACGGCGACGCGCAGCCCACGGTGAAGTTGCAGCCGGAGTTTCGTCCCGGCAGCGGCGCGGGGAAGCTGCACGCGCTTGAGCCTCACTGTCTGCAGGAGTCCTCGCACGACAGGTCTCCCATTGCGCCTGCGTCGACCTCGGTCGCGCAAGTCTTGCCGTTGAAGCGTGTTGTTGGAGTTGGCGTCTTTGCCGCAGGCCGCTCGGCCGGCGGTGCGGTAGGCGCCGTACTTCGTCGCCTTTCGCTATTCGCCGACGAAAGTGTCGCGGCAGTGTTTCGAGCAGAAGTAGTACGTGCCGCCGTCGACGGTCGCCGAGAGCGCGTCCTCATCGGCCCGCACATCCATGCCGCACACCGGGTCGCGCTGCGTCGTGGCGGTGTCGACGGCGCCACTGCCGGGCTTTTCGAGGATCCACTTCACCAGCGCGAGCGTGCGCGCCTCGTCGAGCAACCCGACGTAGGTCGGCATTCGCAGCGGGTAGCCTTCGAGGCGCTTCGCGTTCGGCTGAAGAATCGACTCGCGCACGTACGCCGCATCGAAGATCGCCGACTGCGCGTGCTCGAGCTTCCGCCGCGTGTTGGCGAGGCCTCCCAACCCGGGGGCCAGGCTCGGGTTCTCGTGGCACGTGTCGCAGGAAAGCTGGTGGTAGAGGCTCGCTGCGTCGGTTGCCAGCGGCGCAACCGGCGGCGACTGCTTCGCCAGCTTCCTCACCTCGTTCGCGAGCTTCTCGAATGAATCGGGCTCGTCGCTGTCGTAGATGCCGCGCACGCCGCCGTGTGCATCGACGAGAAGAAACGACGGCGTGTGGATGATCGGGTCGAGCGCGTCGGCCTGTGGGTTCTTCGCGACCACCACCTTGAAGTCGCGGGCCAGCGCCGGCAGCGTCGCCGCCTCGGTCGACAGCAACAGCCACCGCGGCTCATTCGCCCGCCACTTCTGCGCGTAGGCGGCCAGCACCTCGGGGGTGTCGTTCGCCGGGTCGACCGAGAACGAAACGAACCGCGCGTCGACGCCTTCCAGCTGTCGCTGCAGTTGCACCATCTTCGCCGTCAGCAGCGGGCAGATGGTGCGGCACTGCGTGAAGACGAAGTTCGCGACCCAGACTTTTCCTTTCAGGCTCTCGCGGGTGACGCGCTGGCCGTGCTGATCCGGAAAATCGAAGGCCGGAGCCGGAAACAGCGCTTCAATCTCGGGCGGTGCGCGCAGCGAGAAGACGACGCCCGTGACGACCGCAGCGACGAGGGCGAGCCCGATGAGGATCCGCGAGGTCACCATCGGCGCTCGCTCAGAATCTTCCGGCGACCAGCGGAAGCATCAACGAGATCGGCGGCCCAGGGATGATCGGCGGCGCCGAAGGAGGCGGAGGCGGCCCCATCGGAGGCGGCCCCAGCGGCGGCGGCACGCCCGGCCCCATCCGTTGTTCCCACATGTCGAGCAGCCTTTCGTCCCGTTCCTGACCGTCGGCCAGCCGCTGCAGCCTTTCCATCTGGCGGCCGAGGAGCCTCCGTTCTTCCGCGCCGCGCGCGAGCTGGATGATCCCGAACGCGGTCAGCCCCACGCTCACCGTGCTGCCGAGGCCGAAGATGATGTTCGCTTCCGGGCTTGGGCCGCGGAAGTTGTTGGCCGCGATCGCGTAGCCGATGCACGACGCGAGCAGACCCGACAACCCGACCATCAGCGCGATCGCCGGCAGCGCGGTGCCCGGCCGCAGGTCGTCGAGGCGGTCGTACTCGTCGCGAAGCTGCTCGGTCGTCCACCCCTTGTAGCTGGCAGCGCGTTCTTCCAGCGCGACGAGCCGGATCACCCGCGGCGCATGGCTGGGAATGAAGGCGGGCTGCACGTCGGCGGAAACAAGAACCATCACCAGCGCGGTGGTCAGCATGACGCGGAACCTAGTACGGCTTGCGCGTTACAGAAGCCCGCTGAGCTTCCCGCTGCCCTTGTCGACCGTGCCGTACGTGTTCACGTCGGTGAAGCCCATGTAGTGGCACGCGCTGACCAGCAGCCGCTGGTTCAAGGTGCCAGCCGGGTAGCGCAGGTAACGGCCGCCCGTGACGCCATGCAGCCCGCCGCCTGCGACCACGAAGGGAACGTTGGTGATGTCGTGCGTGCGGCCATCGCCGAGCTCGCTGCCCCAGATGACGAGGGTGTGGTCGAGCAGCGTGCCTTCGTCTTCCGTGAAGCTGTCGAGCTTCTGCAGCAGGTAGGCGAAGCGGCCCGCGTACCAGCGGTAGATGTCGGCCAGCTGGTTCTGCGCCGGCACGCCGGAGTCGTGCGTCGCGAGGTGGTGTTCGCTGGTCTGGCCGAGCCAGTCGTAGATGCCCTGCGCGCCGCCGTCGTTCTCACCGGGCCGGAACATCAGGCTGCCGACGCGGGTGAGGCCGCACGCGAGGGAACTGGCGAGCAGCTCGATCTGGCGATCCATCGCCCACGGCCGCCACAGCGGATCATTGGTGAGCTTGTGGTCGGGCGTCGGGGGCAGGGTGCAGCTGGCCTGCGCCGTCTGCAGCGCGTGCTGAATCTGCGACAGCGACGAGACATGCGCGTCGAGCCGCAGCTTGTCGGCGGTGCTCACCCGGCCCTGCACCGATTGCAGATCTCCGTTGATCGCGTCGAGCACGTTCAAGCGGCGCGCGAGCTTCCGCTGCTTCGCGGCGACGGTGCCGATCTGGTTCGAGAACAGCTGCTGGAAGGCGACGAAGGGATCCTGCCGGGGCGGGTTGGGGGCCCCGGGGCCGGCGTAGGAAATGTGCGAGCCGGGAAAACCGCCGCCCGAGCTGACGCCAAACTCCAGCGACTTGTACGGCGTCGCGGTGCCGAGCCGGTTCGCGATTTCCTGGTCGACCGAGCGGTACGTGTTCCACCCGAAGGAACAACCGCCCGAGCAGTCAGACCGGGTGAACGTGCCGTCGTTGGCCAGGGGCGAGCCCGTGAAGAGCACCGCGGGCCCACGCGTGTGCGGAGCGCCCGGCCCATCGCCCGGCAACCCCACGCCATCGACCAGCGTCAGCTTCGACTTGAACGCCTGCAGCGGCTGAAGAATGTACGGCAGCGCGAAGTTCGTCGGCGTCGGCGTGCCCGCGGGCCGCCAGCGATCCCACACCGTTCCGTGCGGCGTGAAGAAGAGGACGATGCGCTTTGGAATCGTCTGCGTCTGCGCCTGGGCCTGAAACGACCTCAGCGCCGCGGCGAGAAAGCCGGTGCCCGCCAGCTTGCCGAGATCGCGGCGCGACCAGAGCATCGAAGTCATGGGCTGCTCCGCTGCAGAAAGGCGTCGGTTCGAACCAGCACGTGCAGCGCTTCCCTGAAGCCTTCGCCCGTGGTCACCGCGGTGGCCATCTGCTCGAGCGTACAGACGTCGGCCGTGCCCGTGTCGTGGCCGAGCCCGTAGCGGTACCACTGGCGCGCGAAGCAGGTGGCGGCGAGCTTGCTCGTCGAGAGCTTGCGGCCGAGCCCCGTCACGCCGCGAAAGTTGCCGTCGATGTCGGTTGCGACCAGCTTCCCCGAGTCGTCGACGAATTGATCCTGGTCGAGCGTGCGGTGGCGGCCGTACTGGTCGAACGCCTCGAAGCCGAAGCCCACGTCGTCGAGCATCCGGTGGCACGCTGCACAGGTGACGTCGGCCCGGTGCGCTTCGTTGCGCTGCCGCGTCGTCTGGCCTGGCACCGGCGGAGCGGGAACTGCCACCACCGTCGGCGGCGGATCCGGAATCGGCTGGCACAGAATGTTCTCGCGCAGCCAGCGGCCGCGAAGCACCGGCGACGTCTGCTCGGAGTGCGCGTGGGTGAAGAGGACGCTGGCGTTGCTCAAGATGCCCGACCGGTTCGACGGCAGCTGCACGTCGCCGCGGGCACCGGCAGCCGTGGGGACTCCGTAGATTTCGGTGGCGAGCTCTGGGCTCGCGGGGGTGCGGGTCGAAGTGAAGAGGGTGGCGAGCCGGCCGTCGCCTTTGCGAAGGACGCCGTCGACGAAGCCCACCGTGTCGTCGTGCATCATCGGCACGAGCTTCGGGTCGAGCCCGCCCAGGCGCCCCGCACTCGCCGCCGCTGCGGGCAACGACTCGATGCCCGCCCAGCCTTCGGTGAACGCTTCCATCGACTGCAGCGCGCGCGGGTCGTCGAGCATGCGGTCGACCTGGCCGGGCATCGTCTCGCGCGTCAGCCCATCGCCCATCGCCGTGTCGAGCAGCGCGTCGTCGGGGCCGCTGTTCCAGAGAAGAAAGGAAAGGCGCGTCGCGAGCGCGTAACCATCGAGGGGCCAGGGTTCCTTTGTGCTGGGCGCGGCGCCAGTGAGAATCGGCTCAACGCGGTAGAGGAAGTTGGGCGACTGCAGCATGCCTTCGATCACCGCGCGGACGCCGCCCGCGTAGCCCGCCGCCATCGCTTCCTGCTCGTACAGCGCCAGCCAGCGCTGCGATTCGTCCACGGTCAGCGGCCGCCGGTACGTGCGGCGCCCGAGGTCGCGAACCAGCGTCTGGGCGCACGCCCGGCCCTGCGTCGTCGGCACCGCACACGGAGCGAAAGCCAGTGGCCGCGCCTCCACCTCGTCGCCAATCGCCTCGGCGATGAACTGGTACTGCGAGGCGAGCCCGACACTCATTGGCGTCACGGCGTTCACTGCGAACGGGCCTTCTTTTTCGTCGCTGGCAAGGATGGACGAGGGCTGGAACTTCGCGCCCAGCAGGTCGTGGGTGAGGTTGTCCATCTGCGCGCGGCTGATCCGGATCATCGGAGTCGCGGCGAGCTTCCCTTTCGGCGCGCAGACCTTCGGCGACACCGTGGAAGGGTCCTGTTCGATCGCGTCCGGCGGCACCGCGATGATTCCGGTGCACGACAGCAGCGCAAGCAGCGGCAGGGTGCGCGTCATCGCGGCGAACACTACGCCCCACCCAGGGGAAAACCAGCCGGGAACTCGAGTGCACATGTGCCGCGAGGTGGGTGGTGAGCCGTTTGGGGAAGCTGGTGGCTCAACCCACCCGTGCGCCTACTTCCACTTCTGCTGCTCTCGGGTTGCGTCGGAATTGCCACCGAGCCGCAAGGCATCGTGCCGTTGCCAGTCGAAGATGCGGGGACGACGAGGCCGGACGCTGGGCAACCCGTCACGCAGACGCCAGACGCATCGGTGTTGATCGACGCAGGCACCCATGACGCGGGGCAGCCAGTGGTCGACGCGGGGGTGTTCATCGACGCAGGAACGCCGGATGCGGGCTCGGGCCGGGTGCCGATCTTCATCGGGCACGGGAAGCTCGGCCGCACGATGGTGTCGTGCGACGACGGCCGCACGTGGATCGCGAACACGTCGGAGAACCAGACGGCGCGCTGTTGGGACACGTCGGCGGCGCAGAACATCGAGTGCGATCACAACCCGTGGTCGTCGGTCGGCATGCTCGCCGCTGGCGGCTACTTCTTTGCCACGTATGGCTGGGGCTACCCGGGCGTGGTGCGCCGCACGGAAGACGGCATTCATTGGACGGACGTCCTGCCGGGTCACACCTTCGCGGGCATGGCGTACGGCAACGGGCGCATCATGGCGAACGACCACGCGCCGTGGGTCTCGACCACTTCCGGAGCCACGGGCACGTGGTCGAAGGTCGCCGACATCACCTCGACGGGGTGGACGGTACGCCGCATCGGCTTCGTCTTAGGCGTCGGCAGCGGGCTCGGCCGCTTCATCATCACGCTTGAAGACGAGATTCAAATCAGCGACGACAACGGCGCCAGTTGGAAGGCCGTGCCCAACGTGCCGATGGGCTGCGCGAAGGGCGTGTCGACGATTCTTCACGGCAACGGCGTCACCTTGATTGCCCAGGGCGATGGCGTCGTCTGCCGCTCGACCGACCGCGGCTCGACGTGGACCCGCGTGCCCGTGGCCGGCTCTTTCAGCTCGAATGCGGTGTTCAACAATGGCGCCTTCTTCCTCTGGTCGGGCGCGATGCGCTACCGCAGCACCGACGGCGAGACCTGGGTCAGCACCGCCGGCAACGCGGGCGTCGACATCGGCCCCGTCGCGGTCAGCGACGACGGCACCTTCGTCGCGACGCGCGGCGGTTGGCAGGTCTGGTACGACAAGCAGAAGTTCTTTCGCAGCACTGACGGCATCACGTGGGACACGCTGCCCCCGACCGCCTTCGTCGCCAGCCACCCAATCACCAGCTTCGTCTTCGGGTACGCGAAGCCCAGCGCCGAGTGTCCGCTGCCCTAGGGAATTCCGGCGAAGCCTTCACCCAGCAGCGCGTTGAGCGTCGCAGGGGAGCCTCCGATTTCAGCCGACGCGAACAGAATGGTAGATCCTCTCGGATGACCTCCCGTACCTCGCTGTGGACCTCCGCCGCAGTGCTGATCGTCGTCGGAGTGGTCGGCCCGATGGCCTGCTTCCCTTCGGTGCGTGGCGCCCCATGCACGAAGGACGACAACTGCCCCACCGGCCAATTCTGCGTCAGCGGCGCCTGTGACTTCGGCGCGGGCGGCGGAGGAGGCGGCGGCGCGGGTGGGGCCGCGGGCGGCGGTGCGGGCGGCGGGGCAGGCGGCGGCACGGTGGATGGCGGTCCGGTCGACGCGGGAGTGGGCGAGGCGAGCTCCGGCTCCAACGCGTGCTTCGACGGCGCAGACAATGACAGCGACAGCCTGATCGACTGCGCGGACCCGGACTGCGACGGCGCGAGCTGCCGGGCGACGCTGGGCGACTGCGACACCCGTGAGGTCTGCACCAGCCTGCTGTGCCCGCCTGACACGCTCATCGCGTCGAACGGGGTGTGCCGCCCGGCGATGGGCGAGTGCGATCTCCCCGAGGTCTGCAGCGGCGTGGACGCCGGCTGCCCCCCCGACGCGCTGCTCGGCGCCGGCACCCCTTGCCGTCCCTCGGTGGGCCTGTGCGATCTGCCCGAGACGTGCACAGGCGCGGTCGACTGCCCTCCCGACCTGCTCCAGCCCTCGACGAAGGTGTGCCGCCCCGGGAACCCGGAGTGTGACCTGCCCGAGCTCTGCACCGGCAGCGACGCCGGCTGCCCGGCCGACGTGCTGCAGCCCAACACGTTCGTGTGCCGTCCGTCCGTCGGCGGCTGCGACACCGCCGAGACGTGTGACCAGATGGCGACGTGCCCCGCCGACGTCAGCGCGTGCCCGGCCAACCAGTTCTGTGGCGGGGCGACGTGCGTCAACAAGCTGATCAAGGGCACCACCTGCACCTCGGCCAGCCAGTGCTCCACCGGCAACTGCGTCGATGGCGTCTGCTGCGACACCGCCTGCGGAGACCGCTGTGACTCGTGCAACCTGCCCGGGGTGCTGGGTCAGTGCCTTCCGAGCCCGGCGACCGACTCGTGCCGCGCCGCCGTCGACGGCTGCGACGTGGAAGAGAAGTGCAACGGCTCGAGCACGTCCTGCCCGACCAACGGGTTCGCCGGCGCAGCGACCCAGTGCGGCGCCCAGAGCTGCGCCAATGGCAACTTCACTCCGTTCGGAAACTGCAACGGCTCCGGGGCTTGCACCCCGCCGTCCGCCGTCTCGTGCGCGCCGTACGTGTGCAACGGCGCGAGCTGCTTCACCTCCTGCACCACCAACGCGCAGTGCAGCGCGACCAGCTACTGCGCCGGCACGGCTCCCAACCGAACCTGCAAACCGAAGCAGGCGCTTGGCGTGGCGTGCGCCGCGGCCAACGAGTGCAGCTCGAACATCTGCAAGGACGGGGTCTGCTGCGACGGGTTGTGCGGCGGCGCATGTGAGGCGTGCAACCTGGCCGCGTCGCCCGGGCAGTGCAAACCGCACGCGGTCAACACCGACCCGGAGGCGGAGTGCGGCGCGTACACCTGTGACGGCGTCGGGGTCTGTCGTACGTCGTGCGGCACCCAGACGTGCAGCCCCATCTGCAAGGCGGCGAACTACTGCCAGGGCGGCGCGTGCATCCCCGACAAGCTCAGCGGCACCTGCGGCGCGGCTTGCGAGTGCAGCTCCGGCTTCTGCGCCGACGGCTACTGCTGCAGCGGCGCCTGCGCGGGCACATGCCTCGCGTGCAACCTCTTCGGTCAGGAAGGCAGCTGCAAGCCGCACCCGGCGGGCACTGACCCGGAGAACGGCTGCGGCGCGTACACCTGCGATGGGGCGAGCGCGTGCAACAACACCTGCGGCCCGGTGCTCAGCTGCCCGACGACCTGCAAGGCGGCGGCGTACTGCACCGCGGCGGGCTGCGGCCCCGACCAGGGCAACGGGCAGGCCTGCACCGCCAGCTGCCAGTGCGCGAGCGGCACCTGCAGCCAGTTCTACCAGGACGCAGACAATGACGGCTTCGGTGCGGGCATGACCAGCCAGTTCTGCGGCACCACCGCGCCCGCGGGCTTCTCGGCGAGCAACACCGACTGCAATGACGCAAACAACGCCATCAACCCGAACGCGACCGAGCTCACCGGCGACGAGATCGACCAGAACTGCGACAGCCGCGAGGTGTGCTTCCTCGACGCCGACAACGACGGCTACCGCACCAACGCGACGATCCTCTCGACCGCCAACACCACCTGCGGCGACTCGCAGGAAGCGAAGGCCTCCGAGCCCACCGGCGACTGCTGCGACAGCGACAGCGACGCTCACCCCGGCCAGACCGCGTTCTTCACCACGCCCCGCACCGGCTGCAACACGCCGCCCACCGCGTACGACTACAACTGCGACACCGCGCAGACGCTCCAGTTCCCGGGGCTCACCGGCGGCACCCTGGCGTGCCATGGTTCGCCGCCGTTCTGCTTCGCCGACCCGGGCATCGGCTGGCTGTCGTCCGTCCCGCCCTGCGGCCCAGGCCCCGCGGGGATCAACTACCGCGACTGCACCCAGAGCAACTGCTCGACCACCACCCTTCATCGCGACCAGGGTTGCCGCTGAGCCGCAGATGCCACGAACCGGGCCCTCCGCCGTTTCCCTGCGAAAGTCCCGCTAGGGAATTCCTGCGAAGCCTTCACCCAGCAGCGCGTTGAGCGTCGCCGCGTTGCCCGGGGACATCGACTTCGCGAGGTCGCCCTGCCAGGTGCTGTCGATGTTGGCGCGCACGAGGGTCGCGCGCCAGTACGGGTTGAAGAGGTTGGGGGGCTCTTTCCAGTGACCGGGGCGGTGGTAGTAGGCCATCGCCGCGGCGACGCCCTGCATCTGCTGATCAACGCCCTGCACCGCGTGCTTCGCGCGGAAGTCGGTGGTGGCCCCGCTGCCCGACTGCGAGAACTTGTAGTTGAAGAGGAAGTTCCACGGCTCCTTCTGCGTCGACAGGTCTGTCGTCGCGGCCGCCATCAGCTTCGGCTGGCCGTACACGTCAGACGAATCAATCAGCGACACCGCGTTCGTGTCGATGAAGTTGGGCCAGATGCACGAAGACGACGCGCACGGGTCGTAGAAACCCGCCGGTGGCATCGCATGGGGCAACATCGTGTGCCGCACGTCCGGAGGGCTCAGGTCCGGCTCGATGTCCGCCGGGCACCAGTTGTGCTGATCCGTCGTGTTCTGAAGGTCCGTCGACCCCACGTACCCTTCGAACCGCAGGTTCCCGCTGGCTGTGCCCGGAAGGCCGAGCGCTGCGTCGATGCCGCGGTAGTTCACCGTCACGCTCGACTCTTCGTCGCCCCACACCGCGTACGACGTCGCCGGCCGCGCTCCATGGTTCTGGCTGTTCGCGAAGTAGCCGTTGCCGCGCATCGCGTTGACCGTCACTTCGCCCACCACATTGGAAGGCTTAAGGACGCGATCGATCTGCGCCTGCAGCGCCCGCTGCCCATCGGCGCGGCGGGTGATGAAGGTGTGCGCCCGGCTGCCCATCGCGGCGTCGATGCTGTTGTCCGTGATGCCCGGCCCCGTGCCGTTGTTGAACTCGCGGTTCGAGATGCCCACCGACGCAGCGTTCAGCTTCCCCCGCGTGACGGCGACGCTGGCCTGCGCCATCGGAGACAGCGCGCCCAGGCCCGTGCCCAGCGCCGTCGCCTGCAGCCCCGCATAGTTCGCGGCTTCCGACTGGATGTCGCGCGCCTGCAGACCCGCCGCGTCGTCGAGCCCCTGCCAGATGCCCTTCACCCGCGTGATCTCGTTGCGCACCATCATCAGCCGCGCGTTGTCATTTCCCGCGCCCGACAGCTTGTTCAGCATGTCGGTGGTCGGAGAAGGGCCGACGTCGACGGCGCGGGTGATGAACAGCACGCCGAAGATTTCCTTCAGCACGTTGCACGAAGGCCCGCTGCATTTGAAGAGGCTGCCGGTGGTCAGCAGGCTCCAGAAGTCGAACTGCACCTTCACGTTCGAGCACCTCGTCGGCCCCGTATCGACCGTGCCTTCGCACAGCCGGCGCGGCGTCGAAAATCTTCCCGAGCTCGGGCCGCAGTACTCCTTGTCCCACTCGTTGATGTAGCCGTACCAGGTGGCGTTCAGCAGCGCGCGGTAGGTGCCGGCATAGCTCACCGCGCTGTCGACGCCTGCGAGCGTCACCATCGTCGCGACCTGCGCCCGGTTCAGCAGCGCCACCGAGTTGTACGCGCGTGCTGTGGCTACCGCTTGAGAGTAGGCGGCCGCGTCGCTGGCGACCTGCAGCTCCATCTTCTGGTGCGTCAGCCGGCTCAGGCTCAGCGTCGCCATCACCAGCATCACGAGGATGAGCAGGAACAACGCGAAGAGCACCAGCGACTGACCACGCGGGCGAAGGGATGGCATCGGGGAAGATTGTGGTCACACCCAGGAGGCCTGGATATGCGACTTTCGGCCAGCGTCACCCGAGGGAGACTGTCGTCGAGGACACACAGCGGCGGGGCGCATCAGGAACCTGGGCAGACAATCGCACATGCGAATTCTTGCTCGCAGCCACTGCGCTCGCTGGGCGCAGCGGCGACAACTTCAATAAGCAGTCTTCAGTGGTGGCGAACGACCACCGGCAGCCGCTTCGGCATGATGTGCGTCATCGGCGCCGGGTGCACGTGAATGCCGCCCTCGACCGGGTGACGATCGACGTGATGCGGCCCCAGGCGGACGCTGGTCTGATCCGGATGCGGAGGCGGCTGCGTCAGCTTCTTCTTCCGGCTCGCGGGGGCAGGCTTCTTCGCCGGGCGGGCCTTGACCGCCGACTTCCGGGCCGCGGGCTTCGCCTTCATCTTGATCGCCTTTTTCGCCTTCTTCACGGGCTTCTTCGCCGTCACCTTCTTGCGCGTCTTCGTAGCGGCCATGTGCGGTGGTCCTCGATTGATGGGGTGATTGCTCAGATACCACGTCAGCAATATCGAGACCCAGCCGTTTGGCCCCGGGCACTTCCCTGCGCCCGCGGCAGAATTCAAGAGGCAGGCCCCTCCGCATTGGACCCTGTTCTCGGGCCGATAGTTAGATTAAACCTACTTATAGAGCTTCCCAATCGTCGTGACGTCGTTGGCCGACAGCGTGGTGCGGTTCGCGTTCCAGGTGCCGCCGTTCTTCTTCACCAGCGTCGGCTGCCCGTTCACCGAGAACGCCGTGGGCGCGTAGTGCATCACGCTGCCGAAGTCGTAGCTGCCGACGTCCTGCCCGGCCTGCAGCTGCTGCTGATAGGTCTTGAAGTTGTGTTCCATGCCCGGCTGCACGTTCGCCCACTTCACCGCGACGAACGAATCGCGATCGCTGCGCGACTGCTCATGCCAGAGGCCGACAGTGTGGCCGAGCTCGTGAATCGTGTTGCCGGTGCTGCACGCCGTGGCGAGGTTCACCACCCGCTTCGCCTTCCGGTACCCGACGTCGGCCGAGCAGCCCGAGCCCGGGCGAATCAGCACGTACGCCGCCTCGTTCGTGCGCTTCACGAACTTCACCTTCGTCTTCGCGTGCCACACCGCGATCGCATTCGTGACCCGCGACGGGTTCGGCAACGCCGGGTCGATGACGTACGGCACCACGCCATTCGGCCAGAGCCCGTTCGACGTCACCGCGGCGACGCCCTGCTGCACCGTCGCCACGCCGTCCAGGTCGTCGTCGCGCGAGACGATGATGTCGCCGTCGACCACCACGTGGCCCTGCACGTAGCGGTAGCTGAGCCGCTGGCGCGTGCCGCCGACCTCGAAGTCGCCTTCGCCCGCTTCACCCGCGACGCCAGGAAACGCCTGCTCGAGCTCGTCACTCGAAGCCCCGGACACCTCGCCCGCTTCCGCCTCGATCGTCGCCGCGCTCTCGCCGCAGCCCGCCGCGAACGCCGCCAGCACGAAAGTGAAACCGAAACGACTCAGCGAGAAACGCGCGCGACTCGGGAAGCGAAGGCCCATGGTGCAGACCCCTTCCGCAATCGCCACGCCATCGGGCTCTTCAGAGGAGGCACCGACGTCTGCGCACAGCCGTTGCGCTGTTCATTGTTCGGTCGGCTGGAGCACGCGCGCGATGTGGTCTCTGCACCGCTTTACATTGCGGTGGATGTCGCACTGTCACGCGCGCGATGCGTCCCAGCCTGATGCCGGGGAAACGAACATCGCCCCGGGCACCGAAGGCACCCGAGGCGAGAATCTGCCGGCCGTCTGCGAAGACTACTTGTTCGCGATCTGGCGGGCCTGGCCTTTGAGCTCCTTCACCTTGCCCTCGGCCTGCATCTGCTCGTTGTCGATCACGGCGCCCACGCGGTTCTTCACGGCGCCGACCACCTCTTCGACCTTGCCCTTCACGCGCTCGCCGGCCTTGGCGGCTTCCTGCTTCGACTTGCCCTTCAGCTCTTTCAGGTTGCCTTCGGCTTCCATCTGCTCGTTGCCGATGACCTTGCCGACAGTCGCCTTGATCTTCCCACCCAGTTCTTCAGCGGCGCCTTCTCCACGTTTGGTCGCGTTGCTCATGTTCGATGCTCCTCGTGTTGGGAGACGGTGAATCCCGCCTCAGCGCAAACCAGTCATCGCAACGTGCGTGCCGCAGTGCCCTCAGAGGAAAGTCGCGGAGTTGGGGCGCAATTCCCTGTGGCGAAAAGACGCCTCCGGGCAAACGGCCACATCAGTGCCGCGTATGGGAGTCGAACCCATCTTTCCGGGCTGAGAACCCGGTGACCTCGCCAGGAGTCGAACGCGGCGCGATGTCGCGGACCACTGCGGGCCTGGGAATCGAACCCAGATGCCCGGCTTCAAAGGCCGGAGTCCTGCCGTTGGACGAGCCCGCGACAACGCACCGGCAGACGCTGAAGGAAGGCGAGCCTGACGTTACGGGGTCGGCACCGGGGGCTGCTGAGACATCTCTTTCTTCAGCCGCACGTTCGCGGTCTTCACGAAGTCGCAGGCCACCGCCTCGTCGTCGACCTTCGTGCCGTCGTCGCACAGGCGCGCGTAGTGGTCGTAGATGACGCTGCACTCGGTCATCCCGTTGCTCGAGCTCTGCTCCTCGCAGACCTCGACCAGCAGGCGGGCCACGCGCTCGTTCGCGACGGGGTCGGGGAGCTTGATCATCGCTCCGCCGAGCTCGGGCATGCGCTGGATGGCGTCGATCAGCGGGCGGCGCACATCGGCGAAGCCCTTCATCGTCTTGCAGCCGATGGTGGCGCGGCCGACGAGGCGGCGCACGTAGATGCGGAAGATCTCCAGCACCTCTTGCGCGTCACCGGCGCGGGCGTGGTGAAGGGTGATTTTGTCGATGCTGCGGGCCGCACGTTCCAGCGCTCCGCAGTCCGAGCTCTGCGCCAGCGCGCTCACAATCGCGACCACTGCGCTGCGGTGTGCTTCGTCGAGCCCCTCGGCCTTCTTGTTTCGAAGCTCGTTGCCCAGGGACTCTTCGAGCATCAGCGTCGCCTTGGTGTTGTAGTCGTCGTCGTCGACGAACTCCTGCAGCAGCGCGTACCCGACGAGGCGCTTGTCGGCGTTGGTCGGATCCGTCGCCAGCACGCTGGTCTCGAAGAAGGCGCGGTACTTGTCGGCGCTCTGGGCGCGGGCGAATTCCTTGTTTCAGCGATCCTGGTCGACGCGGCTCTGCTCTTGCGCCGTTTGACGTGCGCTGAAGCTCTGGTAGCTGTTCACCAACATCCCGGCCACCGCGACGATGCCGACCAGCATCGAGGTGACGAGCTGGATCCGCCCCGTGCGGCGGCTGCGCTCGCGGTTCAGGGCCAGCAGCTCTTCGGCCGCCTTCAGCTTGGCGAGCTCTTCGGCGGTGGCGTGCTTCGCGAGTGACGCCGCGTCATCCTCGGCAATCGCTTTCTGAATCAGGTCGGTCGACATGGGGGTTTAAAGGTACTCGTTTGATGGCCGCGCGATGGGCGTGTTACGCCGGACCCAACAAAGGGGGTTCTTGGATGCGCATCGCGCTGCTGATTGGGTTGATGGCTGGGGTGTCGGGCTGTGGAGCAAACGCCGGGCCGGAAGGGCCGCGCGGCTTCACCGGCGAGAAGGGCGCCGTGGGCAAGCAGGGCGAGCCCGGCGAAGGCTTCATGGCGTCGCCCGCGATCGCCTCCGTGTTTCCGACGGTGGTGGTGCCCGGGCAGACCCTCGAGATCTCGATCACGGGCGCGTACACCGAGTGGACGAACGGGGCGATCGTCTCGTTCGGCGAGGGCATCACGGTGTCCAAAATTGTCTCACCGAGCAAGGTGGCGCTGATTGCCACAGTCACGGTGGCGAAGACCGCGCTGCCGGGCCTGCGCGACATCACGGTGACGCAGAACGGAGTCGCGACGCAGTGGAAGAATGCCTTCACCATCAACCAGCTTTACCGGGTCGAGCTGCTGGGCAAGCCGGGCCGCGGCGCGCTGGCGATGGTTCGCATCATCACCAACGATCCCGACTTCACCTTCGACCCGACGTGGAACGGCACGAGCTACCTGGGCGTGCGCGTCTCGTCGTCGCCGGCCTCGATGATCGTGGTGCAGGACGTCAAGCCGCGCCAGCTCGACCTGCTCATCACCGGCGACGTCGATTCGCCGCTGGGCATGCGCGACCTGCGGGTGACGAACCGGGCCGGCCGGCCGGGCGAGCAGACGCTGCTCTTCCCCCAGCTGTATGACTTCGCCGACCTGGCCGAGCTCACCGTGACGCCCGGCATGACGTACACCGCGGCGCTCGCGCAGCCCTTCAGCTCGGCCGAGTTCAAGTTCGTCGCGACGGGCGGCTCAGCCGAGACGATGGCGTCGGTGACAACCACGGGCGGGCCGGCCGGAGCGCCGCTGGGCCACCCGATGATCGCTTTGATGACCAGCCAGGGGAAGTTCACCGGCACCGTGGCGCTGACCAACAGCTACACCTTCTTCCCGTACTCGACGCCCTTCTACTTCGTCATCTTCGACCCGACCGGCGCGGGCGGTTTCAACTACAACTTCAACGTCGGCCCGCTGGTTCGCACCGTCGAGCTCGAGCCCAACGACACCAAAGAGAACGCGCCGACCCTGACGCTGCCTTTGCTGCAGCAGTCCTCGCTGTCTTCGGCGACCGACGTCGACCTCTTCAAGGTGGTCGTCACCGAAAACGAAGTGGGCCGCCACCTGCGCATCCGCACCCGCTACGGCACCACCGGCTCGTACAACACCGACTCGAAGGTCGAGCTGGTGAACCCTGCGGGCGACGTCTTCGCAGGCCCGCTGGACGTCAACTACCACGAGGATCTGCGGACCCCGGCGCTCGACGTGCCCGGCGATTGGCTCGTGCGCATCAGCTACGGCACCTTCTACCCGCCGTGGTCGACGTACAAGAGCGCCTACGAGCTGCTGGTGAACTGGGAATAGCGGCTACTGGCCGGCGACGGGAACCGTGCCGACGAAGATGCGGTTGTTCCCGTCGTGGCGAATGGCGTCGACGTTCTTCAGCGGCAGGCGCGCGTCGGTCTTCGGGTCCCAGAAGCCCATCAAGATGTTGAGGCCGCGGACGTTCATCGTCGGCGGCACGTAGACCTGGAAGTCGTCCCGAATCGTCTGGCCCTTCTTCCAGGTGCTGGTCGGCGCCTGGCCGCCTGCGGCCGGGTGGTCGGCGTTGATGCGGTCGGTTTTTCCGTCGACGTCTTCCACGTGCACGAACACCAGGTAGTCGACGTCGATGTCCTCGAGCACCTTGTAGAAGGCGCTGACCTTCACTGCTTCGCCCGGCGTCGCGGCGCCCGGGGCCACAATCAGCCCGCTGATCTCGATCTTGTCCCCTAAGTTCGCGCCGCTCTTGATCTGCAGCGGCTGCACGTTCACCGCTGCCCCCCGCACGCGCTCGGGCGGGCCATCGGTCGACGGAGCAGGGACGATGCAGGCGCTGCAGCCCAGAATGCAGGACACGAGAAGGATGCGCATTTGCCGCGGCTTATAGCCGCTGCGATTCACAAGTTAGAAGCGCTGAAGTAAGCGCGTGCCTCCCATGAAATTGGCTCTGCTGGCACAACTCACCGTTCCGCCCGTGAACGAGGTGAAGACGGGCGTCGGTGGTCTCGACAGCACCGTCCTCACCATCGTCGTCGCGGCGGTCGCCGTCGCCGTGCTGCTCTTCATCCTGCGGCAGGTCTTCTTCCGCAAGAGGCCGCTGCCGCCCACCGGCACCGCGAAGGCGCTGTCGGGCGAGACGGCCACCGCGCCGCTCGAGGCGCCGAAAGTCGTCCTTCCCGCAGGGGAAGCCGAGGTCGCGCGTCTCGCCGAAGTCGACGCCGCCCGCCGCCAGGCCGAAGAGGCGCGCCGCAAGCGGGATGCGCTCGCCGCCGAAGCGAAGACCGCCGACGCGTCGACGAAGGCCGGCCTCGCCGCCCAGCAAGACGCGCTGCGAGAGCAGGAGAACGCGGCGAAGAAGATCGCCTACGAGGCGCAGAAGAAGGCCGACGCCGAAGAGAAGAAGCGCCACGAGGCCGAGCGCGAAGAGAGCAAGCGCCTGCTGGCCGAAGCCGCCGCGAAAGCCCAGGCCGAAGCCGATGCCGCGAAGGCCGCCGCCGCTGCAGAAGAGAAGGTGCGCATCGAGGCGCAGGCCGGGCAGACGCTCTTCGCCGGCCTCCAGAAGACCAAGAACGAAGGGTTCATGTCGGGCCTCAACCGCCTCTTTGGCGGAGCTCCGAGGGCCATCGACGAGGCCGTGCTCGCGGAGCTCGAAGAGGTGCTGTTCACCGCCGACATCGGGGTGAAGACCGCGCAGAGCCTGGTCACGATGGCGCGCGACAAGGCGAAGAAGAACGAGCTCACCAGCGCCGACAAGCTGAAGGACGTGATTCGCGCCGAGGTCGCGCGCATCGTCGACCTCCGCGCCTCCCACGCGATGAGCGGCGGTGGCCCTCCCCACGTCATCATGGTCGTCGGCGTGAACGGGGCGGGCAAGACCACCACCATCGGCAAGCTCGCCTCCCGCGCCACCGCGAAGGGAAAGAAGGTCGTGCTCGCCGCGGGTGACACCTTCCGCGCCGGAGCCGCCGAGCAGCTGGACGTCTGGGCCGAGCGCGCCGGGGCGCAGCTGGTGAAGGGCAAGGAAGACTCAGATCCGTCGGCCGTCATCTTCGATGCGATTCGCATCGCAAAAGAGACGAAGGCCGACCTCGTGCTCGCCGACACCGCGGGCCGCCTGCACACCAAGGTCTCGCTGATGGACGAGCTGAAGAAGGTGAAGCGGGTGATCGACAAGGCGCTGCCGGGCGCTCCGCACGAGGTGTTGCTGGTGCTCGACGCGACCAACGGCCAGAACGCGATCGCGCAGGCGCGGCAGTTTCACGACGCTGTCGGCCTCACCTCGATTGCGCTCACCAAGCTCGACGGCACCGCGAAGGGCGGCGTCATCATCGGCATCTGCGACGAGCTGAAGCTGCCCGTCGCGTGGGCGGGCGTCGGTGAAAAGGTCGCCGACCTGCGGCCCTTCGAGCCCAAAGAGTTCGTCGAGGCGTTGTTCGATTGACCGCGCTGCTTTCATTGCTGCTGCTCGCCGCGCCTGAATGGAAGCAGGTGAAGGCGGAAGACGGCATCATCGTCGAGGCGCGCGCCGTGGAAGGCTCGCCGTACACCGAGCTTCGCGCGACGGCCACGGTCGCGGTGCCGGCCGAGGCGCTGTGCGCGGGGGCTTTCGGGACGCCGAAGAAGGATCCGAAAGAGCCGTCGCTGAAGACCCGGCGGGTCATCTCGGAGTCCGAGGACGAGCGCGTCACCTACGACCAGATCAAGACGCCGGTGATCAGCGATCGCGACTACGCCGTGCGCACGGTGCGGACGAAGTTGCCCAACGGCACCTGCCGCGTTTCGGTGAACCTGGCGCCGGAGGCTGCTCCGCCAGTGCTCGAGGATCACGTGCGGCTGAAGAAGCTGCGCTGCACCTGGGACTTCGAGCCGCTGCCCGATGGGCGAACGAAGCTGACCTATATCGTGTGGACGGATCCCGACACGTCGCTGCCGACGTTCATGGTCGAGCCGTCGCGCCATGGGCTGATGGTGACGTGGGTGAAGCTCGTCACCGAGCGCGGGCTGGCGCAGCCGAAGCCGTCAGCACCTGCTCCGGCGCCGTAGGGTCGTGCGCGGTTCCTGACGGGATGAACACCATGGTCGGAGCGGCAACCGCTGCGTCCGGCCGCACCACGAGCTCGAACCCTTTGGCCGTGCGCGTGCGCCCTGACGAGCATCGCGTCGAGGAAGTCGAGGTAGGCGAGGTCGTACTGCCTGGGCCCTGCGCGCCGACGAACCGCGTGCCATTGACGCGAATCAGTTGCCGATGCCCTCGAGCGCCCGCATCGCTTCCTCGAGCATCTTCATCGTGTCTTTGTTCATCTCGCCGAGGCCGGCTCCACCGAGCATGCCCGCGAGGTCTGGCTTGCCGAGGTCTTCGTCGCCGTGCGCTTCGTCCCACCAGTGCTTGCGAAGCTTCTCCAAGGGCTTCGCGTGGCCCGGTGAAGCCTTGGCGAGAATGTTGGTGAAGCTGTCGGGCCGCGCGATGCCCCAGCGGTACGTGTCGGCGTAGGTCCGCAGCGCCTTCAAGTACCGCTCGTCGCCGACCAGCTTCCGAGCGTGGTCGTAGAACTGCGGCGCCTTGCCGTAGACCAGGGCCGCGTAGTCGCTGTTGCCGGTGAACTCAGACGTCGGGCGATTCGCCGCCGCGTCGTCGAGGCCCATCATTCGCATCATGTGGTACGCGCCGGTCAGCTGGCTCTTGCGCATCGCCTCCGCGGCCGGCCTTCCCTTCTTCCACTCGAGGTACAGCAGGGCTGCCTGCTGCGTCAGCGGCTCGTCCACCACCGGCTCGTTGATCGCGTCGCTGCCGATCATCATCGCGAACCACTGGTGGCCGACCTCGTGCGCGACGGTGAACTCCAGCGTCGATTCCATCATCGGCTTCAGGTCGCCCAGCAGGCTGTCGAGGCCGGGCAGCGACTCGAGGCCGGGCATGCCCAGCGCAGAGAGGGGATCTGACGCGCCGCGATACAGCGCGGTGCTGACCGTGACGAGCCCGGGGAACTCCATGCCGCCCGCGCCGCCGTTCAGCCGCGCTTGCAGGACGCGGAAGGTCGTGTACGGGTACGGCCCGAAGCGCTTCTGGAACTCGGTGAGCGCGTCCATCGCGTACCGGAAGACGCGCTTGCCCGATTCCTTGTCGGCGGCGAGGTAGCGGCTCTCGACGGTGATGTCGTCGAGTTTTCCGGTCGTCAGCTCGTAGCCCTTCGTCGCGAAGAGCACGAAGTCGCGCGCGGCGGCGATGGCGTACGTGTACCGCGTCTTTCCGCCCGGCTCGGGCACGTCGCCCAGCGCATTCCCCGGAGCGACCACCGCCCACGCGCTGGGCACCGTCACGTTGATCAGCCAGTTCGCCAGCTCGAAGTCGCGGAGGTCTCCGATGCCGCTCGGGCCAGGGGAGGGGTCGCCTTCCGCGTTGCTCGGCGCCACGCCTGGCAGCATCCCGGTGAGGCTCACGATTTCGGGCGCCGCCGCGAAGGCGCCGTAGTCGTGGCCGCGATCGGCGCCGGCCTTCGTCACTGACAGCGAGTCACTGTCGGCCTGTGCTGGAGGAACCTTCGCGGTCAGCCGCACCTCGATGGTCGCTCCCGTGCCCTGCTCGGCGGCCGGATCCAGCTTCACCCGGTACAGCGTCGGCTCGGGCTGCTCGAGCACCGCAGGGCGTCCGTTCACCGTCGCGTACGAGAGCTTCACCCGCGACTCCTGCTGGTTCGCGTTGATGCGCAGGTAGAGCTCGCGCAGCGGCGCCTTTCTCGCGACGTAGGTGATGAAGACCTTGCCCGTGACCATGCGCTTGGCCGGGTCGAGCTCGAGCTGCGCGCGGTACAGCGGCATCTCGTCGACGGGGCCAATCGCCTTCTCGAGCCGTGCCCGCTCGTCTTTTCGCAGCGAGAGCAGGGTGAGCTGCGTCTCAGGCGAGGGGTCGGCGAGGGCCGGCGAAGCGGACAGCAGGACAAGGAGCAGGAAGGGGCGCAAAGCGACGCCACTCTAACCGACCTGTTTTCGGGACAGTGTGTCTCGCAGTGGCGTTTGGGTGCGGCCGGAGAAACGAGGGTTATCCTGGCTGCGCCATGACCAACAAAGACCCGATTCTCGAAGTCGCGCCGCTGGGCTTCCCCTGGAAGACGATCGACCCGTTTCTCTTCTGCGTGCACCACGACGACGCGTATCCGGCGGGCAACGAGAAGCTGGGCCCGGCGACTTCGCTGGCCGGCCGTGAGATCGGCAGCGACTTCGGCCGCAAAGACGGCTGGAGCATGTACCACGGCGATGTCGTGCCCGGCTTTCCCCAGCACCCGCACCGCGGCTTCGAGACGGTGACGATCGCGCGCCGCGGCACCATCGACCACTCCGACTCGCTCGGAGCGACCGCGCGCTTCGGCAAGGGCGACGTGCAGTGGATGACGGCCGGCAAGGGCATCGTCCACTCCGAGATGTTTCCGCTGATCGACCAGAAGGAGGGGAACCCGGTCGAGCTCTTCCAGATCTGGCTCAATCTTCCGCACGCCGACAAGCTGGTCGACCCGCACTTCTCGATGTTCTGGCACGAGAAGGTGCCGGTGGTGACGACGGCCAACGTCGAGGTGACGGTCATCGCCGGCACGCTGGGGAAGGCGGTGGCGCTGAAGCCGCCTCCGCACTCATGGGCGTCGAAGGCCGAAGCGCAGGTGGCGATCTGGTCGATCAAGTTGGCGGCCGGCGCGACCTGGCAGCTGCCGGCCGGAGCAGCAGGCCTGAGCCGCGCGCTCTACTTCTTCCGCGGCGAGGGGCTGACAGTCGCGGGCCGCAGCGTTCCGAAGAGCAGCTCGGTGACGGTGAAGTCGGACGAGGCGCTGGCGCTGGTCGCGAAGACGGACACCGAGATTCTGATGCTGCAGGGCAAGCCGATTGGCGAGCGTGTCGCGAACTACGGCCCGTTCGTGATGACCACCCGTGAAGAGCTGCAGCAGGCGTTCGCCGACTACGAGCGGACGCGGTTCGGGGGCTGGCCCTGGCCGAGCCATGGCCCCGTGCACCCGCGCGAGACCGGGCGGTACGCGAAGCACGCCGATGGAAAGATCGAAAAGGCGTGAGAGACTCCCCCTCATGGGGAATCGAATTGCGGCGATTGCCGTGCTGCTGCTCTCGGGGTGCGCGGTCGAGCTGCAGCACGACTTGACCGAACAGGAAGCCAACGAGATCTACGTCGCCCTCTTCGCGAAGGGCCTGAACCCGGCGAAGGTGCGGTCGGAAGGCACTGACGCTCCGCGGTTCAACGTCACGATTCCGAAGCAGGAAGTCGCGATCGCTTTCGAGACGCTGCAGCGGTTGTCGTTGCCGCGCACGCGAGCGCAGGGCCTCGGCGTGTTCAAGGCGACGAAGGGCATGATCCCAACGGCGACGGAAGAGCGGGCGATGTTCCTCGAAGCGCTCGGGGGCGAAATCGGCAACGCGCTGTCTGCGCTGCCGGGCGCGCTCGACGCGCGGGTGATCGTCAACATCCCCGAGACCAACGACCTCACCCAGCCGGACGCGAAGTCGGCGCCGTCGGCGGCAGTGGTCCTCAAGTACCTCGTCACGCCCAACAAACAGACCTTCGGGTTCACCGAGGCGCAGGTGAAGGAGTTCGTCGGCCGCGCCGTGCCCGAGCTCAAGGCCGAGGCGATCACCGTGCTGATGGCGCCCGTGTCCGGCGATGACTTCGATGAGACGAAGCTGTCTCGCAGCGTCGAGACGCTCACGCCGCAGCTGCTCAAGACGCTGGTCGTCGTCCTCGCGTCGCTGCTGCTCCTGGCGACCGGGTTCATCGCCTACTCCGCGGTCACGAGGCGGCCCATGAAAGTGAAGGCCGAGCCTGCAGTTCCGGCATAGCGAGGGGACTAACTCGACTTCTTCGCCTTCGCGGCGCGGGCCTGCTGTGCCTCGAGGAAGGCGGCCCGGCGCAGGTGCGCACGCACGAGGCCGACGAGCTCAGGCGGGTGGTACGGCTTGCTGATGAAGTCGTCGCCGCCGGCCGCGAGGCCTTCGAGGCGCTGCTCGAATGAGGTGACCGAGGTGAGGAAGAGAATCGGCAAGAACGGCCGCTGCACGCACTTCTCACGAAGCAGGCGGCAGAGCTCGAAGCCGTTCACGCCCGGCATCACGACGTCGAGGAGGATGAGGTCGGGCAGGCGTTCTTCGATCAGCTTCAACGCCTCGGGCGCCGACGCGCAGTGCAGCACCGGGAAGCCCGAGCTCTCGAGGTGCGCCTCGATGAAGTCGCGGCTGATCTCCGAGTCGTCCACCGACAGCACCGTCGCGCCTTCGACCGCGAGTCCCTTGCCGATCGGCTCGAGCACTTCCACGTGCGCCGGCAGCTGTTCCTCTTCTTCCAGCTTGATCACGCCCGTCGGCAGCGGCCCGTAGACGTTCGTCCCTCCGTGGCGCGGCACGCCCAGCTCGCGCGTCGAGTCCTTCAGCGCCTCGAGGTTCGCCCGCTGTGACGACAGCAGCGCTTCCGTTTGCTTCAGCTCGTCGGCGAACAGCCCACGCATGAACGCCGCCGCCTCTTCCTGCGTCGAGATCAGGGCCGGAATTGCGGTCGAGATCGCCCGCGACATCTCACGCGCATTCGGGAACCGCGCCGCCACGCTGCGATTCAACGCCGTCGCCACCACCTCCGACAGGGGCCGCGGGACCCCTGGGTTCAACGAAATCGCCGTCGGAATCTCGTCGCGCAGCACGCCGCGGAAGGTGAGCAGCTCGGAGTCGCGAAGGAACAGCGGCCGCCCCGTGAGCAGCTCGTGCAGCACGATGCCCGCCGCAAAAATATCCGACCGCCCGTCAAGCGGAGCCCCACGGGCCTGTTCCGGTGACATGTAGCCGCGGCTGCCCTTGATGTTTCCCGTCGCCGTGCGCGACAGCGACCCGGCCGCCTTCGCCACGCCGAAGTCGATCACCTTCACCTGCCCGTCGTACGTCACCATCACGTTCGTCGGCGACACGTCGCGGTGGATGATCGGCGCCACCGTGCCATCGCGCTGCACGAAGTTGTGCGCGGCATCGAGCGCCTTGCACAGGTCCCGGCCCACCATCGCGGTGAAGCCGACCGGCACCGGGCGGTTCAGCCGCTTACACCGCCTGAGAATCGAGGCGAGGCTCTGGCCAGCGATGAACTCCATCGCGATGAAGAGCTCGTCGTTCTCGTGCCCCAGCTCGTAGACCTGCGCGATGTTGTGGTGCGCCAGCGACGCGCTGATCCGCGCTTCGTCCAGGAACATGTGCACGAACTCTTCTCGCTCGCGCAGCTCGGGAAGAATTCGCTTCACCGTCACCAGCCGCGGCAGCCCGTTCGGGCCTGGGCCAATGGCGAGGAAGATCTCGGCCATGCCACCCACCGAGAGCCGGGTGAGGATCTGGTACTTCCCCAGGCTTCCGGTCTGCAGCTGATCGTGTGGGGCCATGTCCGCGCCCGCACTTATGAACCGGTTTGGCCGGTTTGGCGAGAGGTCCGGAACACCAAGCGGCGCGACCGCCGTTAGATCTCGACGTCGGCGATCTTGTGTTCCTTGTCGGCGATGCCGTCGATCAGCTGCGTGACGCCGAAGGCCGCGGCGCCCACCAGCGCGCCGACGGCGAGACCCGCGGGCCCGCCCCACGCTCCCGCCGCTGCGCCGCCAAGGAGGAAGCCACCCACCGCTCCGCCGACTGCGACGCCGCCCTTCGCGATCTCGTAGCCGTCGCCAGCGGCGATGCCCTGGTAGACCTGCACACCGCCTGTCGCGACGCCCAGGCCCACCGAGAATTTTCCCGCGATGCCCGCGACCGTCGAGGTCGCGCCGCCGCCGAACCGCACCGCCGCCGACGCTTCGGCCACCGAGCCGACCAGGCCGGCGCTCGCGCCTGCCGTCGTCAGGCCCGACTTCGCGATCGCCGCTGCGTCACCGCCGCGAATGCTGTCGACCAGGTTCGCCGCGCTGCCAGCGATGCTGACGAGACTGGTCGTCGCGCCGAGGGCGTTCGAGCTGAACTTGAAGGCGGTGAGCTTTTGCTGCGTCGCGAAGGTCACCGATGGGTTCAAGCTGTCGACGCCAGTCAGCGGCTTCTGCAGCAGGTTGAGTCCGGCGCGCGCCCAGCCGCCGTCGCGCGCGATCTCGGCCGCCTTGTCGCCCGTGTTGCTGATGTCAATGCCCCGGCGCGCGGCGTACGTCTGCAGCTGGCTGTTCAGCCCGTCTTCCGCGGTCGCCCCGAGGTGCGCGCGATCGCCGCCCAGCGCTTCGAGCTGCGCGAGGCTCTTCACGCTCTGGCCATTCACGGTCAGCGTCTTGCCATTCGGCGTCACCGTCGTCACTGCGACCCCGCCGGGCCCCGAGACTTCCTGCCGTGCGCTCACCAGCACGTTGCCGTTCGCGGTGACGCGCTCGACCTGCAGCGTCGTCGCCGACTGCGCGGGACCTTCGGCTGGAGTGGTCGAGCCCGTGCTTCGCGTCTGCAGCTCGACATTGCCCTGCGCGTCCTTCGTCTTCGTCAGCGAGTAGCGCTGATCGCTGACCGTGCCGTCAGGGTCGACGACATGGTTGTCGAGCCGGGTCAGCTGGCCGCTGGAGCTCCAGGCGCGCGTCGACTGCCCGCTGAGGTCCGCCAGTTCGCCGTCTTTGTTGAACCACTTGCCGCTGACTTGCTCGTTCACCTCGTTGCCGTTTGCGGTGCGCGTCAGCACCGTCGTCGCGTCCGGGTTGCCTTCGACGAAGGTCTGCGCGCGGTACGTGTTGCCGCCGCTGACCTCGAGCTTCCATTGCTTCGGCTGTTCCTGGTTGCCGTCGAAGCCTTCGCCGCCCTTGTCGTCGTCGAACACCGCACCCAATGCCTCGTTCAGCTTCTCGAGCTCGCCCAGGTCGGCCACGTTCGCGGCCTCGGTGCCCTTGCGATCGCCCAGTTCGAAGCCGGTGGTCGAGGTCGCGCGCGCCCCTTCCTGCGAGAACACCTGCGTGCGGCCGTAGGTCGCCTTCGCGTCCTTCGTCCCCGGAGGAGGAATCGTGTACGTCTTCGTCTCTTCGAAGTCGATCGGCCCGTCGCCGAACTTGCCCTTCAGCTTGTCGTCCAGGCCAGCGTCGCTGTCGTGCTGCGAGTAGGTGGTCTCGGACTGCGAGGCGCCGCCCTTCTCGAGCGCGAGGTCGGTGCGAACCAGCTTGTCGCCGTCCGTCGTCACCGTCTGCTGCGACAGCGACACTCCTGGATCCCGCGCTTCCTTCAGCGCGTTCACGTCAATGGGCTGCGGGTTGACGATCGCGTCGCTGGTCATCGTGGCGCGCGTGGTCGAGATGGAAGTCGAGGTCGTCTCGACGCGCGACACCTGCACCTGGCCTTTGACGTAGCTCTCTTCCTGCAGGCTCACCGCGTCGCCCTCGATCGACGCCGTCGACCGGCCGATGACCTTGCCCGCGTCGTCCGTCTTCGTGACGATCGCACCCGTTTCGGTGGCTTCGACCGAGACGTTCTTGGGCAGCTTCCCTGCCGTCATCGCGATCAGCTCTTCCGCTTTCCGCTTCGTCTCGACGCGGGTGCTCTCGCTCTGCGCCTCGATCTTCGCACGCTCGTCGGCGACGGTGCCGACTTCGACGGCCTCACGTGCCTGCGTCTCGCCCGGATTCTGCGCGGCGGTGGTCTTGAACTTCGAGCTCAACGCCGAGATCGCGTCGGCCTTTTCGTAGCTGCCGCTGAGCCGGTAGTTGTCGGCCAGGTTCCCGGCCAGGGTCGCGATGCCTGGCTTCGAAGCGGATGCTTTCAGCGCGGTGTTGAGGCGTGTGTCGGCCGCGGCGGCGTCGGCGAAGTTCGGCGTCGAGAACGGACCACCGCCCTGCGCGACGCGGGCCGAGAGGGCGACCGCCGAGTCTTTGCTGACGAGGCTCGACGCCTTGCCCAGCGAAGCGATGGTCTTGTTCGTCTCGTCTTGCGTGACGCCCGGCTGGCGCAGGCCGCTGCTGATGCGGTCGATCGCTGAATACGACTGGGTCAGCACCTTCTCGCGCTCTTGCGCGTCCTTCGTCTTCTCGAGGCGATGCGCCAGGGCTTCGGCGCCGGCCTCAGGGCTCTTCTCGGCAGCCTCGTTGATCTTGGCGACGTCATTGGGCGTCTTCGGCCCGCTGCTGCCGTTCGCTACGAAGGCCGAACGGTTCTTCGTCGGCCGCTCGCGCACTGGCTTTGCCGAGGGGCCTGCGAGGGGGAAAGGGCGCAGGTCCACGAACTTCGTCCGGCTAAACGTCGTGCGTTCCGGCTTCTTCTTCGCCTCGACCTGCTGCGCCTTCTGGGCGGCGGTGGCGGCTGCCTTCGCGGCAGCTGCGGCTGCGGCGCGCTTCGCAGCTTCTGCGGCGGCCTTCTGCCGGGCAATCTGCGCCGCCCGCGCTACTGCTGCTGCTGCTGCTGCTGCGGATGCTGCCGAGGTCGAGACCGCCATGGGTGAAGCCTCCAGTGAATTGCGAGGGTTCCCTTCAGCAACGCCAGGGCCACCGGGTTCGCGAGTGATCCACCGGACTTGGGTGTGCGCGGGTGTCACGCCCACAGCGCACTGAAAACTGCAGGCGACACCCAGCTCGGTGAAGGCCGGGCCTCGAACACTCTGGCCGCCGCTGCGTGGTTCGCCGCCACCGGCATCCGAACAGGCGCTGGGCGGACGCAGTACCTCAATCCGACGGCTGGATTTCCCGGTCAGTGGCGGCTAGAGCATCGCCATGGCCGGAACCGCTGCAGGGCCCCTCGACGTCACCAAGATCCTCACGGGCAAACGCGTGCTTTTCGCGGGTGCCACGGGCTTCGTCGGCAAGGTCTCTTTGTCGATGCTGTTGCACCGGTACGGCGAGCAGCTGCAGAAGGTCTACGTCCTCGTCCGCAAGGGCAGCAGCAAGAACGCCGAGACCCGCTTCTACGACAAGGTCGTCCCCAGTGAGCCCTTCCTTCCCCTGCGCGAGAAGTACGGCGAAGAAGGGGCCGTCGCGTGGCTGCGTTCGAAGACCACCATCCTCGACGGCGACATCACCGACCCGTGGATGGGGATGGATGAAGAGCCGGCGAAGGCCCTGAAAGGGCAGCTCGACGTCGTCATCAACTGCGCGGGCCTCGTCAGCTTCAACCCGTCGCTGGAAGTCGGCCTCAACGTCAACACGCACGGGCTCAAGCACCTCGTCGACGCGTGCCTTCACTACGACGTGCCCCTGGTGCACATGTCGACGTCGTTCGTCGCGGGCAACCGGTCAGGCCTCATCTTCGAAGACGAAGAAGTCATCGGGTACTTCCCCCGCAAGGAAGAGCTGGGCGGCCGTGACTTCTCGCTCGAACAGGAGCTGAAGGACTGCGGGAAGATCGTCGCCCGCATCCGCGAGCACTCGGACGACAAGGCGCTCGCGTCGACCTTTCGCGAGAAGGCGCTCACCCGCCTGAAGGAAGAAGGCCGCGACTTCAACGACGAGAAGACGCTGCGCCTCGCCGTCGGCCGCGAACGGAAGCTGTGGACGACCATCAAGCTCACTGAAGCCGGCATGGAACGGGCGAAGCACTGGGGCTGGCCCAACACGTACACGTACACGAAGTCGCTGGGTGAGCAGGTGATCGCGTCCACCCCCGGCCTTCGCTACGCGATCGTCCGCCCGTCGATCGTCGAGTCCGCGCTGCACTACCCCTTCCCGGGGTGGAATGAGGGGTTCACGACGTCCGCGCCCATCTGCTTCGCGTGCCTCAAGGGCCAGCGCGCGCTGCCAGCCAGCGACAAGGCCGTGCTCGACATGATTCCCGTCGACATGGTGGCTGGCTCGCTGATCGCGATCACTGCCCAGGCGCTGCGCACCAGCGAACGCCGCGTCTACGCGCAGGCCTCGGGCGACACCAACCCGTTCATGGCGCCCCGCAGCGTCGAGCTCGTCGGGCTCTACCGCCGCAAGTACTACCGCGGGAAGAAGACCGGAAACGGCTACCTCAACGAGCTGCTCGCGCGCGTCGAACCGCAGGCTGTCAGCAAGGCCGCCTTCAACGCCCGCAGCGCGCCGCTGTTCACCGAAGGCACGAAGTGGCTGAAGGGAAAGATCGAGGAACTGAAGCCGAAGTGGGGCGCTCCGAAGCTGACGGCGATGCTCGCCCACGCGTCCGAGAAGCTCGACGAGGTGAACGAGCAGGCCAGCGGCGTAAAGATGATCGTCGACCTGTTCCTGCCCTTCCTCTGGGAAAACCGGTTCCTCTTCCGCTGCGACAACACGCGCTCGCTGTACGTCGACATGCCGGCGCACGACCGCGCGAAGATTCCGTGGAACCCGGAAGACATCGACTGGCGCGACTACTTCCTCAACGTCCATATGCCTGGACTCGAGAAGTGGGTGTTCCCCGGTCTCGAGGAAGAGACCGAGAAGCGCCGCGTCATCCCCTCGCACCGCGACCTGCTCGAGATGTTCGAAGCGTCGGTGCACCAGTGGCGCCAGCGCGTCGCCTTCCGCATGTTCGAAGGCGATCAGCAGACCCGCTTCACCTACGGCGAAGTGCACCGCTACGCCGCGCGCGTCGGCAGCTTCCTCATTCGCTCGGGCATCAAGCCGGGCGACAAGGTGATGCTCGTCTCAGAGAACCGGCCCGAGTGGGGCATCGCCTTCTTCGGCATCCTCCGCGCCGGAGCGACCGTCGTCCCCATCGACCCCGAGCTCTCCGAAGCCGAGGTCGTCAACATCGCGCGCCGCTGCAAGGCGTCGATCTGTCTGTTGTCCGAGAAGTCGGCCGAAGAGCTCCCCGCACTTCACCGGCTGCTCGCCGAAGCGTCGGTGACCGTGCAGGTGCACTCGCTGGCGACGGCGATGGCCGGCGACGACTCGCAGCCTGACGGCATCGGGGCGGTGAAGAAGACCGCCGGCCCCGACGACGTCGCCTCGCTGATCTTCACCAGCGGCACGACCGGAAATCCCAAGGGCGTGATGCTGACGCACCGCAATTTTGCGTCCCTCATCGCGAAGCTCGCGGGCAGCTTCAACATGGGCGTCGGCGACGGCGTGCTGTCGGTGCTGCCGCTGTTCCACACCTTCGAGTTCTCGGCCGGCTTCCTCACCCCGTTCTCGCGCGGCGCGGAAATTTCTTACATCGACGACCTCACCACCGATCGCATCGGCGACGTGCTCGAGACCGGGCGCATCACCGGGATGATCGGCGTCCCCGCGCTGTGGCAGCTGTTCCACCGCAAGATGACGCAAGAGCTCGCGAGCAAGCCCCGCTTCGTCGAAGAGGCGATGAAGGGCCTGATGGCGATCAACGGCGAGCTTCGCAACCGGTCGAGCCTCAACCTCGGCAAGCTGCTGTTCTGGCCGATTCACCGGAAGTTCGGCGGCAACATCAAGTACCTCGTCTCGGGCGGCTCGGCGCTGCCCGATGACGTGCACAAGGCGTTTCACGCGATGGGCTTCAGCCTCACCGAAGGCTACGGGCTCACCGAGTCCGCGCCGGTGCTCACCGTCACCGAGAACAGCAACAAGCGGCTGCCGGGCACGGTCGGCCGCCCGCTGCCGGGCATCGAGCTCAAGATTCACAACCCCGACAACGACGGCATCGGCGAAGTCATCGCCCGCGGCCCCAACGTGATGGCGGGCTACTTCGAAGATCGCGACGCCACCGACGTGGTGCTCAAAGAAGGCTGGCTCTACACGGGCGACCTGGGAAGGCTCGACGCTGAAGGCCGGCTGTACCTCGCGGGCCGCCAGAAAGACGTCATCATCGACGCGAACGGGAAGAACGTTTATCCCGACGAGCTCGAAGAGCTGTACCTCAAGCACGACCACGTGAAAGAGCTGTCGATCGTCGGGCTCCCTGACGACGCCGGCGGCGAGAAGGTCGCCTGCCTCTGCGTGCCTGACTACAAAGACCGGCCGCGCGAAGCAGTGCGCAAGGAAATCGAGGACCACTTCCGCAAGGTCTCGGCCGACATGCCCTTCTACCGGCGCGTGAAGTTGCTGCGCCTGTGGGACGCCGAGCTGCCCCGTACCGCGAAGCGTTCGGTGAAGCGGAAGCAGGTGGTCGAAGAGCTGAAGCGCCTCGAACGTGCGGCCCACAGCGGTGAGAAGGCGCGCGCCGCGGCGAAGGACTCGGCCGTCAACACCGACTGGCTGATTCCGATTCTCGCGGAAGTGCTGCAGCGCCCGGTGACGGACATCGGGCCAGATGCGCGGCTCACCGCCGACCTCGGCTTCGACTCATTGATGCTCACCGAGCTGTCGGTGGCGCTCGAGAATGCGGGCGTGTCGACCAGCGCCGTTGGCGACCTCACCAAGATCAACACCGTCGACGACCTGCGCCGCGTCATCATGGCGTCGGGCAAGCGACCGGCGAACGAGACGCGCGCGAAGGACATCACGCGCGAGCTCTCAGCCGCGGTGAAGGACGGCGAGATTCCGATGCCTGAGCCGCTGGCCAGGCTCGGCAAGGCGTTGCTCTCAGCGGGGCAGCGCGCGCTGTACGGCAGCATTTTTGACGTCGAGACCACGGGGAAGTCGTTCATCCCCCAGAACCGGAACTTCCTCGTCATCGCGAACCACTCGAGCCACCTCGACATGGGGCTCGTGAAGGTGGTGCTGGGCGCGCAGGGCGAACGCCTGACGGCGCTGGCGGCGCGCGACTACTTCTTCAACACGCCGTTGAAGCGCGCGTACTTCGAGAACTTCACCAACCTGATTCCGATGGAACGCCAGGGCTCGCTGCGGGAATCGCTGCGCCTTGCGGGTGAGGCGCTGAACCAGGGCTTCAACCTGCTCATCTTCCCCGAGGGCACGCGGTCGCCGACGGGAGAGATTCAGGAGTTCTTCCCGACCCTCGGCTACCTCGCGCTGTCTTTCGAGGTCGACATTCTGCCGATGTACCTGGGCGGGACTTTCGAGGCGCTGCCGAAGGGCGGCATCTTGCCGAAGCAAACGGACCTCAAGGTTCGTATCGGGCCGCCGCTGTTGCTCAACGACATGCGCAAGCGCACGAAGGGCATGGCGCGCAGCGAGAGCTACCGCACGGTGACGAAGCTGGCCGAAGAGGCGATTCGGGCGCTGGCGGCGGGCAAGGTCTACTCGCCTGAGAAGCTGGTCGCAGAGGCACAAGCGCGCACGTCGACGGACCCGACGAGGAAGTCGTCATGAAAGTTCTCGTCACGGGCGGCACCGGTTTTCTCGGCACGCACCTGATTCCGCGGTTGATGGCGCAGGGCCACCAGGTGCGGATGATTGGGCGCACGAAGCCGGCCGCCTCGAACAGCGCGCCTCCGAAGGCGGGGTTTGCGAAGGCGGAAGCGGCGGCGACCCCTGAGTTCCTTCAGGGTGATTTGAAGAACGTCGAGGTCGTGAAGCATGCCATCGAGGGCGTCGAGGCGATCATTCATCTGGCGGGCCTGGTCAGCTTCAAGCCGGAAGACGGCCGCAAGATGTACGAGCTGCACGTCGAAGCCACGCGGTCGTTGCTTCGAAGCGTTCAGCAGCTGGGCACCCGGCCCCGCATCGTCTTGATGTCGACCTCGGGAGCGATCGCCGTCTCGAAGACCGAGCGCGTCGGCACGGAAGACGACGACTACCCGATCGAGACGGTCGGCCGGTGGCCGTATTACCTGTCGAAGATCTACGAAGAGAAGCTGACGCTCGAGTACTGCAAGAAGCATCAGATTCCGGCGGTGGTGCTGAACCCCTCGCTGCTGATGGGGCCCGGCGACGACCGCCTGAGCTCGACCTGGACGGTGGTGAAGTTCCTTCAGCGTGACATCCCCGCGCTGCCCACCGGCGGCATGTGCATCGCAGACGCGCGCGATGTGGCGGACGCGACGGTGAACGCGCTGACCCGCGGCGAGCTGTACGGCCGCCACCTGATGGGCACCAACCTGACGATGAAGGACTTCTTCGGGAAGCTGGAAAGGCTCACCGGCGTGCCGGCCCCGCGGCTTCGCTTGCCGAAGGCGGCCAATGTGCTCGGCGCCTACGCGCTGGAAGCCTTCGCGAAATGGCGCGGCACCACGCCGACGCTGGATCCGCACGAAGTCGAGATTGGCGAGCACTGGTTCTGGCTCGACAGCGCGAAGGCTGAGCGCGAGCTCGGCTACCAGCCGCGCGATGTGTTCGACACCCTCAACGACACGGTGCAGTACACGATGTCGAAGCTCGCGCCGGGAAGCTTGCCCGGCACGAAGGGACGCCTCGCCGAGCTCCGCGGCGAGGGCTGAAACCGCGAGGCCCGTCTCCCGCGAGGCGAAACTCGAGAACCATCGACCTTCAGCTCAACCAAGAACGAGGTCAGAACTTCAGCTTCTTGATGGTCGTCCTGTTGGCGACGATCTCGACCTCGACGGACGTCTTGACGCCGGCCTCGGGGTTTACCAGCCGAAGCGTGTGCTTCCCGGCGGGCAGGGGGACCTCGAGCAGCGGCGACTCGCCGAGCCGCCTGCCTCCGAGGAACACCTCGGTCCACGGGGTGGTCTGCAGGGTCAGCTTCCCGCGCCCCTTCGCCTCGGCTCTTCCAGCGCGGGGCGGGGTAGGCGGATCCGCAACAGGCACCGGCACCACCACAGCCCCCGGCTCGGCCGCCAGCGTCAGCATCAACGTCGCGCGCTCGCCGGGCCCATGAATCGTCACCTTCTTCGAGGCGGTCACGCGGCCAGCTGCCTTCGCGACGACCTCGTGCTCACCGGCGACGAGATCGATCAGCTCGGCCGGCGCATTGCCGCGCGCGATCCCGTCGACGAAAAGCGAAGCCCCTTCGGGCTCTGTCTCGATCCGAAGAAGCGAAGGCTTCGCGGGCACTTGCTGCGGCAACTCGACCACCACCGCGGTCGTCTCTCTCGACGCGAACCACAACAACCCAGCGATAACCGCGACCAACACCACGCCCAGCCCGACGAACATCTTCAGCGACACAGGCTTCGCGGCGGCAGCGGCCACCAGCGCCTCGGCCTCCTTTCGCGCGGCCGCCAGCTCAGGCGACGTGTTGCCGGGCATGCTGACGTCGGGCTCTTGCCCCAGGTTCTTGCGCAGCCCTGACGGCGTCAGCAACCCTGACCGCGCCGACTCGATGAACTCGGCCCGCTTTCCCCACTGCTCGCCGAAGAGCTCGCGCAGGTACGCCTCGACGGCGCCGGGGCCGACCGTCTCGGGCTGGGTGTGGAGCCAGCCTTCGAGCGCCTGGTGCAGCTCGGCCCCAGACGCGTAGCGGCCGGCGGGATCGCGCGACAGCGCCTTCGAGATGATGCTCGACAGCGCTTCCGGCACGCGCGGGTTCTTCTCCATCGCGACCGGCAGCGGCCCAGCCCCGCACAGCTGCGCGATCATGTGCGGCATCTCGCGCGAGTCGTAGAACCGGCAGCCCGTCGTGACCTCGAAGAGGATGACGCCCAGCGCAAACACATCGCTGCGCGAGTCGACCACCGCCGCCGACGCCTGCTCGGGCGACATGTACGCGATCTTCCCCTTGATGTTCCCGTCGGTGGTCTGCGTCGCCCGGTTCGCCGCGCGTGCGACGCCGAAGTCGACCACCTTCACGTTGCCGTCGAGGGTGATGATCAGGTTCTGCGGCGACACATCGCGGTGCACCACGTCCAGCTTCTTGCCGTCACCGCCGACCTTGTTGTGCGCGTGCCCCAGGCCCGCTGCGGCGCCTGACATGATCCGCACCGCGATCGCCAGCGGCAGCGGCTTTTCCTTCTTGATCCCCCCCCGCACCACCGTCGAGAGGTTCTCGCCGGGCAGGTACTCCATCGCGATGTAGTAGGCGCCCCCATGTTCGCCGAGGTCGAAGATCTGCACCACGTTCGGGTGGTTCAGCTGCGCGGCGATGCGGGCCTCGTCGAGGAACATCGCCACGAAGTCCGGGTTCTTGCTGTACGACTCGAGGATCCGCTTGATGACGACCAGCTTCTGAAAGCCCTGAAGGCCCGCCTGATCTGCCAGCCAGATCTCGGCCATGCCGCCAGTCGCAATCTTCGCCAGCAGCGAATACCGGGCAACGCGGGAGCCCGACGTCCAGTCGCCGGTGTTGGTTGGTCGGGCCACTGCGCCACAGAGTAGCATCGGCCCCCGATGACTCCTGTTTGGATATTCGCCCTGGTCGTCACTGCGGCGCCAAATCCCCCGCTGACCTCCGCAGAAGACCTCGTTGCCCAGATTCGCTACGCCGACGCCGAGAAGCAGCTGGCCATCGCCCGCTCGCTTCCCAACAACACCCGCGACACCCTGCTGCGGATCATCGAGCTCCAGGGCATCGTCGCTGCGACGCTGGGGCAGGCGCCCAGGGCCCGCACCTACTTCCAGCAACTGCTCTCGCTGGACCCGGGCCGCAAGCTGCAAGACGGCCTGCCGCCCCGCGTCCGCACCCCCTTCTACGAAGCGAAGGGCATGGAAGCGAGCCAGATGGGTTTTACTGCCGAGGTCGAGCCCACCCAGCTGCGCGCGAAGCTGTCGTCCGACCCAATGACGCTCGCCCGAAAAGTCCGCTTCCACATCCGCCCGCAGGGCGCCGAATGGGGCGTGACCGACGAGCCGATCGCTGCGGGGTTCGCGGTCGCCCCTGTCACCGTCACCGCCTACCAGTGGTTCGCCGAGCTGCTGGGTGAGCAAGACGCGATCCTCTTCAACGTCGGCACCGAGGCCGCTGCGCGGTCGGAAGGCGTCGGGGCGGCGGCAGCCTTCACGCCCATCGTCACCGGGCCCAGTCCCGCCGCGCGCAGAGGCGTCAACCCCGCGGCCTTCGTGCTGATTGGAGCCGGGGGCGCCGCGGCCATCGGCGGCGTCGTCGCCGGTGTCCTCTCGCGGGGCAACCTCGATCGCCTCAACAGCGCTGCCCGCGACTCCAACGGCTACGTCACCGGCCTCACCCAGCGCCAGGGCGAGGGCCTCAAGGCCGACGCCAGGACCCAGGCGATCGCCGCCAATGTCCTCTTCGGCACCGCCGTCGTCCTCGTCGCGACGGGCGCCGTGGTGTGGCTCGTCTCGGGCCGCAGCGCGAA
This sequence comes from Myxococcales bacterium, assembly GCA_038206395.1. GTDB lineage: Bacteria > Myxococcota > Myxococcia > Myxococcales > Myxococcaceae > JAGSPQ01. The sequence goes on from JBBRAX010000016.1 coordinate 91,877, forward strand.
AGTCGCCGTCCTTCCCGGCCCCGCAGGGGTCGCCATCGCTGGAGAACTCTTCTGATGAACTGCCCGGGCTGCACCCACGAGATGAAGGTCGAGCACTACGACGCCATCTACGGCGGCCAGGTCGAGATCGATGTCTGCCACCACTGCAACGGCCTCTGGTTCGACGGCCGCGAGAGCCTGCAGCTGGCGCCCGGCGCGACGCTGAAGCTCTTCGCCTCGATGTACGGGCGCAAGACCCACGCGCAGCAAGCGCTGGTTGATTCCAAACATTGCCCGCGCTGCGATGGACCCCTGGCCGAGACCTTCGACATGCAGCGCGGCACGCGGTTCAGCTACTTCCGCTGCGAAGCGCACGGCCGCTACACCACCTTCTTCCACTTCCTCCGCGAGAAGAACCTCGTTCGGGCGCCGACGCCGAAGCAGCTCGCCGAGCTCAAGGCCGCCGTCAAGCAGGTCGACTGCAGCAACTGCGGAGCGCCCATCGTCCTCGCCGAGACCATCACCTGCCTTCACTGCGCGGCGCCCGTCAGCATCCTCAGCGAAGACTCGATCAACCAGACGCTGCGCGAGCTGCAGGACAAGGAAGCCAAGCGCACCACCGTCGACCCGGCCGTCGCCGCGCGATTGGTGATGGACCAGATGAAGGTGATCCAGGCGACCCGCGAGGCACCGACCTACCGTTGGGGGGCGCCACTCAAGTCCACCGGCACCGGCGACCTGGTCGAGCTCGGCGCCAGCGCCGTGCTGGGCATCATCGGCGCGCTGCTGAGCTGACTACTCCGGCAACCCGCAATCGTTGCAGAGGCCGACCTGCAGGGTGCCCAACGACTCCATCATCGCGCGAAATGCCGGCCCGCCCAGCTGAGCGAGCATTTCCGCGTCGAGCCACTCGAGGCCGACCCGAATCGCGCGAATCTCCGGTGCAGCCGCCGCTGTGACTTTGAGCCTCACCTCGCGGCGGTCTCTTCCCCTCACCCGCTGAACGAGTCCGTCTTTCTCGAGCTGGGCGACCAGCCGGTTCGCGGCAGGCGCGTCGATCACCAGTCGTGACGCGAGCGCCGCCTGAGTTTCAACCTGCTTGAGCGCAATAGAGCGCAGCGCCAGCAGTTGTTGCATCGATCTGTCGCTTTCCCGGGCAAGCCGCTTGATCAGCACCCGTCGCATCGCGCGTCGCAACATGCCGATCTGTTCCGCGAACGTGACGGAGGATGACGGTTGCTTGGCTTTCACAATCTTTGTTAATTACAACCTTCGCCTTTCTTCCGCAAATGCACGTCACCGCGATCCTTTCTTCGCTGCTCTTGTCGGCCGCTCCGGATGCGGGGCTGCTGCCGGCGCCCGAGCCGTTCGTTTCGCAGATCAGCGACCCGCTGCTGACCCCCGCGCCCCGGGCGAAGCGCGAGCTGACCAGCTGGGATGAAGCGCAGCAGCTGCTCAAAGAGACGTCGACCGACGAACGCAGCGCCCAGGCAGGCGTCGTTCGCGCCCAGGGTGAGTGGCGCCAGTCGCTGGGCCTGCTGCTCCCCAACGCGCGGCTGTCGATCAACGGCATCTACGACGTGCTCAACCCGACGGTGCCCGCGATCGCCGGCGCTGGCTCTTTTCCCGAAGCTCAGAAGGCGACGGTGCCGGTCGGCACTGCTTCTCTTGCCGCCACCCAGGCGATCGTCGACGTCTCTGCGTGGAAGGGGCTTTCAGCGTCTGGCGCCAACCGCGTTCGCGCCGAGGCCAGCCTGCTCGACGTGCGCCGCCGGGTCACCCAGGGTCTCGCGCGCGCGCTGGTCGCCGTCGTCGCGGCCGAACGCGTCGCCGAGCTGAACCGCGTTGGCCTCTCTCAAGCGTTAGAACGGGCGGCGCTGACCGAGCGCACCCAGCAGCTCGGCGCCGCGACCCAGCTCGACGTCGTTCGCATCCAGCAAGACGTCGAGGTCGCCCGCGGCACGTTGATCGCTGGCGATGAGCAGCTGCGCCGCACCCGTGAAGCGCTGGGTCTGGCCGTGGGCTCGGGGGAAGAAGTCGGGCTCATCGCCGGCTTCTCGCTCGACCAGCTGGTGCAGCGCACGCTTGCCGAGTGCCGCGTCGTCCCGTGGGAACAGCGCCCCGACCTCGAGGCCGCGCGCGCCAACGTCGACACCTTTGCCGAGAACCGCCGTCGCGCCATCGCCGGCTACCTGCCCACGCTGGGCCTCACCAGCAACGTCTTGGCCTACACCAGCCGCCCCGACCCGGTGCGCTTCGCCAGCTGGAACGTGGCCGCCGTGCTCACGGTGCCCATCTGGGAAGGCGGCTCGCGCGAGGGTCTCGTCCAGTCGAGCCGCGGCCTCGAATGGCAAGCTTCCGCGGCGCTGGAAGCCAATCGCCGCGGGGTGTCGCTGGAAGTCGCCCGCTCGCGGCGCGCGGTGTCGGTGTCGGAAGCGCTGGTCAGGTCGGCCTCGAAGGCGCGCACCATCGCTGCCCAGCTCGACCAGCTGACCCGCCGCAGCTTCGAGGTCGGCCGCGGCAGCAGCCTCGAGCTGGTGCAGAGCGCGCAGGCGTTGCGGCAGGCCGACGTGGCGCTCGCCACGCGCGAGTACGAATTGGTCCAGGCGCGCCTGGATGCGCTGCTGACGGAGGCTCTGTGCGACTGGTGAAGGCGGGTGTGGTGCTGGTGGCGGTGCTCGCAGGCTGCAAGGGCGAACCGCCCAAAGTGGTGCCCCCGCCGAAAGAAATCGACGTGCTCACGCTGCAGCCCGGCGAGGTGCGCGAGACGGGGGAATACCTCGGCACGCTGACCTCGCGGCAGAGCGTCAACGTCGTCGCCCAGGTCGGCGGCTTCGTGCGGAAGATTCACGTGCAGCCCGGGCAGACCGTCGACGCCGGCCAGCCGTTGATCGACGTCGATGCCCGCACCGAGTCGGCGGCACTGGAGAGCGCGCAGGCCCAGCAGCAGTCGGCCGGCAGCAGCTTCGAGCTCGCCCAGCGCACGCTCGCCCGCACCGAGTCTCTCTACAAAGAAGGCCTCGTCAGCGCGCAGGAGCTCGAGCGCGCCACCGCCGCTGTCGACGCCGCCCGCGCCTCGAGCCAGTCGGCTGCCGCACAGGTGTCGGCCCGCCGGGTGCAACTGCAGTACTTCGCCGTGCAGGCCCCTTTCGCCGGCAGGCTGGGCGACGTGCTCGTGCGCGTGGGAGACCTCGTCAGCGGCTCGACCCCGTTGATGGCGGTCGCGCAGGCCGACGTGCTCGAGGTCAGCCTCTCGGTTCCCGCCGAGCGCGCCCGCACCGTCACCGCCGACATGCCGATCGAGCTGCTGGGCCCCGACGGTGCGGTGCTGCTCACGTGCCCTGTCTATTTCATCGGCCCGCAGGCCGACCCGCGCAACCAGCTGGTCGACATCAAGGGCGTCTTTCGCAACACCGCCGGCCTTCGCCCGAACGAGCGCATTCGCGCGCGGCTCATCTACGGCACGCGGCAGGCGCTGCAGGTGCCTGCGCTCGCGGTCACGCGGCAGTCGGGCCAGACGTTCGTGCTCGCAGTGGTGGAAAAAGACGGCAAGACGATCGTGAGTCGCAAGCCCGTCAAGCTCGGCGCGCTGGGGCCGCAGGCGTACGTGGTCGAAGGCGGGCTCGAGGCGGGCGATCGAATCGCAGTCTCGTCGATTCAGGCGCTGCGCGATGGCTCAGCGGTGAAACCCAAAGCCCCTGCTGCGGCCGCGCCGGTGCAGGACGCGCGGCGGAACTGACGATGGTCAATTTCTTCATCAGCCGTCCGATCTTCGCCGCCGTCTGTTCCATCATCCTCACCTTCGCCGGGCTGCTGGCGATCCCTTCGCTGCCGATCGCGCAGTACCCGGACCTCGCGCCGCCGCAGGTCACGGTGACCAGCACGTACGTCGGCGCCAGCTCGGACATCGTCGAGAGCGCCGTCACCATTCCCCTCGAGCAGGAGCTCAACGGCGTCGAGGGCATGCGCTACATCACCTCGACCAGCGGCAACGACGGCGTCTCGACCATCACGGTCACCTTCGAGGCCTCGCGCGACATCGAGGTCGCCGCCGTCGACGTGCAGAACCGCGTCGGCCGCGCCGCTGCGCGCATGCCGTCGCAAGTGAACCAGGCGGGCATCGTCGTCAACAAGGCGTCCAGCCAGCTGCTGATGAGCATGGGCTTGTTCAGCGCAGACGAAAGGTACGACGGCAAGTTCCTCTCGAACTACGCCGACGTGAACCTGAAGGACGCGCTGAAGCGCATCAAGGGCGTGGGCGAGGTGCGCATCTTCGGTGAACGAAAGTTCGCGATGCGGCTGTGGCTCGACCCGACGCAGCTCGCGCGCCGCCGGCTGACGGCGCAAGACGTGACCCGCGCGCTCACCGAGCAGAACATTCAAGTCGCGGCGGGGCAGGTCGGGCAGCCGCCGTCGAATAAAGATCAGCCGTACCAGCTGGCAGTGCGCGCGCGCGGGCGGTTGATCGAGCCGGAAGAGTTCGCCGACATCGTCATCACCCGCACCCCTGAAGGTGAGATCATCCGCCTGCGCGACATCGGTCGCGCCGAGCTGGGCGCCGAGAACTACGGCCAGCTGATGCGCTTCAGCGGTCTCACCGGCGTGGGCCTCGGCATCTTCCAGCTGCCGACCGCCAACGCGCTGGACGTGCGCGACACCGTGCTGGCCGAGATGGCGCGGCTGTCGAAGCAGTTTCCACCGGGACTCGAGTACCGCCCGGCCACCGACACCACGCTCGCGGTGCGTGCCTCGATTCACGAGGTGACCATCACGCTCGCCGAAGCGATCGCGCTTGTCATCCTCGTCATCTTCTTGTTCCTCCATGGCTGGCGCAGCGTGCTCATCACCGCGCTCACGCTGCCCGTGTCGCTGATCGGCACCTTCGCCTTCGTGAATCTGATGGGGTTCTCGATCAACACGCTGACCCTGTTCGGGCTCACGCTCGCGACAGGCCTGGTCGTCGATGACGCGATCGTGGTGATCGAGAACATCGAAAGATTGATGGAACAGAAAAAGATGAAGGCGCTCGAGGCAGCGCGCGCAGGGATGAAGGAAGTGACGGGAGCCGTCGTCGCCATCTCGATCGTGCTCGTCGCGGTGTTCGTGCCCGTCGCCTTCTTCCCCGGCACCACCGGCGCCATCTACCGCCAGTTCGCGCTCACCATCAGCGCGTCCGTGGCGCTATCGACGTTCTGCGCACTGACGTTGACGCCTGCGCTGAGCGCGTTGCTGCTGAAGCCCCACCACGGCCAGAAGTGGATTGTGTTCCGCAAGGTCGACCAGGTGCTCGACGGCATCCGCGATCGGTACGGGAAGCTGCTTCACGTCGTGCTGAAGCACCCGTTCGTCCTGCTGGGCGTGTTCCTGCTGCTGCTGGGCGGCACGGCGCTGATGTTCCGCGCGGTGCCGACGGGCTTCATTCCCGATGAAGACCAGGGCTACCTGCTGACGACGATTCAGGGCCCCGAAGGCATGTCGCTGGCGCAGACGGAGAAGGTGATTCGGCAGGTCGAGAAGATTCTCAAAGCCCAGCCCGAGGTCACCACGATGTTCGCGCTGGGTGGCTTCTCGCAGCAGGGCAGTGGGCCGAACATCGGCCAGGTCTTCGCGATGCTGAAACCGTGGGATCAACGCGAGGGCAAGGAACACTCGGTGGCCGCGATCGTCGAACGGCTGCGGGGGCCGTACGGAAAGATTGGGGAAGCGCGCGTGCTGCCGTTTCAGCCGCCGGCGATTCGCGGCGTCGGCACGGTTGGCGGGTTCCAGTTCGTGCTCGAGGACACGTCGGGCTCGCGGTCGCTGGAACAGATTTCACAGGTGGTCGATGGCCTGGTGGCGAAGGGCGCCGCCGACAACCGGCTGCGAGGCGTCTTCTCGACTTTCACGGCTTCGACGCCGCTGCTGGACGTCGAGGTCGACCGCCAGAAGGCCAAGGCGCTGGGGGTCCCGATGGATCAGATCTACAGCACGCTGCAGATCTTCATGGGCAGCCAGTACGTCAACGACTTCAACTACGCGAGCCGCACCTACCGCGTGTACGTGCAGGCCGAGCAGCAGTTTCGCGACAACCCGCAGGACATCGGCGCCTTCTACGTGCGCAGCGATAGCGGCGAGATGATTCCATTGGAGTCGTTGGTGAAGGTCGCTCCAACGACCAGCGCGCAGCTGATTCGTCACTACAACCTCTTCCGTTCGGCAGAGATCAACGGCCAGGCAGCAGACGGCACGTCGTCGGGCCAGGCGCTGGACTTGATGGAAGCGGTCGCCAACGCAGAGCTGCCCGAAGGCATGGCCTACGAGTGGACGGGCTTGAGCCGCGAGCAGAAAGAGTCTGGAGGGCAGACGATGATCATCTTCGGCATCGGCCTGCTCTTCGTGTTCCTCGTGCTCGCCGCGCAGTACGAGAGCTTCGCGCTGCCCTTCGTCGTCATTCTCTCGGTGCCGCTGGCGATCCTCGGAGCCCTGGGCCTCCAGCTGGCCCGCGGCTTCCCCAACGACGTCTTCTGCCAGATTGGCCTCGTGATGCTGGTCGGCCTCTCGAGCAAGAACGCGATTCTGATCGTCGAGTTCGCCGAGCAGCTGCGGCGCGAAGGCAAGCCGGCGCTCGAGGCGGTCATCGAGGCCGCCACCGTGCGGCTTCGGCCGATTCTGATGACGTCGATCGCCTTCCTGCTGGGTGTCGTCCCGCTCGCGCTCGCCAGCGGCGCTGGCGCGGCCGCCCGCAACTCCCTGGGCACCTCGGTCTTTGGCGGCATGGCGGTGTCGACGGTCGTCAACCTGCTCTTCATCCCCGGGCTCTACGTGCTCGTCGGGAAGCTGCGCCGCACGTCCAGGCCGCCGGCGCCTGAGCACCCCGAAGTCGCCGAGCCGCCTGCAGTCTTGACGGCGTAGCCGGGCGGAGCGCGGTTACCCGAGCGGGGTGGGCTTCCCTGTCCACCCGCGGACGAGCGCGCGCGCCTCGAGAATATTGTCCTCGATGCTGCAGTAGGTCCACCCGCCGTAACGCCCGATGCTGAACACGCCGGCCTCGCGCAGCTGCGCCGACAGCTTGGCGTGCGAAGCGATCGAGCCCTGCGTGATGTGCACGTAGGCCGGGTTCATGACCACCGAATGCTCGGCGACGAGCTTCTGGGTCGTGATGACGCCTTCTTGTCGCAGTCCGGCGAGCACCTTCTCGCGCGCCGCCTCGACGTCCACCTTCGCGTCGCGCGGGAAGCCGAGCTCGACGTAGAGGCTCATGCGCGGGCCGTCGAAGATGTTGTCGTAGAAACCGACCCGGTAGAACGCGAGCTCGCGGGACGGGTAGTAGACCCAATGCACATCGCGCGGCCCCTTGGCGTCGAAGCCCAGGTTGAACACCAGCACCTGATTCCAGGTGAAGACCGACGGATCATGCGCGGTGCCCGTCAGCTGCAGCAGGCGAGGGAAGGGCGCCGACGAGATGAGCCGCTGGTACCGGTACTCACCCTTCGTCGTCGTCGCGACGCGGTTCTTCACGTCGACCTTCGTCAGCGCTTCCGACAGCCGGATGGCGCCGGGCTTCACGCCTGACTGCACGGCCTTCACGTATTCGATCGCGCCGCCTTCGGGGTAGGTGAACGTCGCGTTGTACGTCGCGTTGTCCGCCTGCTTCATGTTGCGGATGATGTCGGTGAGGTCCGCGTGCGGGAAGAACCGGCCCATCGCGTCCTTGTCGAGCGCCGCCAGGTCCGTCGCGTACAGCTTCTCGTTGTACGGAATCAGAAACTTCTCGGCGATCGAGCGCCCGAAGCGCGCGGACAGCATCTCTTTGAAGTTCGTCTCGGGCAGCGGCGGCGACGCGCCCGGCGTGCGCGCGAAGTACAGGTCGTAGAGGCAGTCGATCAGCTCGGCCTGCGGCAGCTGGTGGATGTTCTTCTGAAACGGAAAATCGATTTGCCGGCCGCCGTACGAGATGAACGACTTCTTCGCGACGCTGCGAATGTCCTGGCCTGGCATCCGCGCGCGCAGCCAGGCCTCGATGTCCGGGTGCTTGAAGTGAAAGAAGTGGCCCGAGTAGTCCCAGGTGAAGCCTTCCTTCTTTACGGTCTTGCAGTAGCCGCCGACCTCGGCGTCGGCCTCGAGCACCACCACCTCGACGTCCGGCCCCAGCGCGGCGGCAGTGGCGAGGCCCGACATGCCTGCTCCGACCACGACTGTCTCGACGTCGATCACGCGGGTGCTCCCACTGTTGGCCATTCGGTCGCCTTGCGCCGGCCGTCCACCGTGCGGCGCGCCACGAAAGGCACGCACCCGCGGTCCTTGAAGGCCCGCTTCCACGCCGCGAAAGCGCCGCCCGCTTTGTGCGCGTCGTACGCGGCCAGCCCGCCCTCGGGCCCGCACTGCGCCAGCATGTATTCGACCCACGCCCACCGCCCGCTGGTCGGCCGCACCTCGGCCTTGCCCCGCAGGCCCTTTCGCAACCTCTCGAGCTTCGCCTCGATTTCCGGAATTCCCGCGAAGGGCGACCCGTCCAGCGGCGTGTTGCGCTTGGCCGCGAATGGCGCGACGCCCAGCACGACCTTCAGAATCTTCGACAGCTCGGTCGTAAACCGCACCAGCTCGTCGATGTCGGCGTCGGTTTCCAGGGGCAGGCCGACCAGGTTGTAGACCTTCAATCGTTCGAACCCGTACTCACGCGCGAGCCGGGCTGCATTCAAGAGCTGCTCTTCCGAGTGCTTGCGATCGACGAGCTCGCGCATGCGCTGCGAGGCGCCATCGGACGCGACGGTGAGCACCTTCGCTCCGGCCGATTTGAGGGCCGAGACGAGCTTCGGCGTCAGGCGGTCAGCCCGCAGTGACGAAATGCCGACCTGTCTGCCCGAGTCGGCGAGCGTCTGAATCAGGTCGGCAATCTGAGGATGATCCGTCACCGCGGCGCCGACCAGGCCGACCCGGCGGGCGTGGTCGGGAATCAGGCTCAACACGCGGTCAGCCGGCACCGTGCGCATGCCGCCGTTGGTGGTACGCCGCATCACGCAGTAGTGGCAGCCGCGGCTGCAGCCCCGCTCAGGCTCGATGAGGAACATCGACCGCAGCTCGGTGTTTGCGGTCAAAATCTGGCTGCGCGCCGGCAGCATCGAGTCGGTGGCCTTCGCGACCAGAAACTTCGTGCTCTCACGAGAGAGCCCCGGACAGCGGAACCCCGGCACGTCCTTGAGCCGCTGCCGAATCGCCTCGCGCCCGCCGCCCTCGGCCGCAGCCTGCAGGAGAATGGGCACCAGGTCTTCTGCCTCGCCCTGCACGAGGACGTCGATGAAGGGCTCGAGTGGTTCGGGGTTCGAGAAGGTGATCGGGCCACCGGCGACAATCAGCGGCGACGCGTCGTCGCGGTCCTCGCGAAACACGCTCAGGCCGCACAGCTCGAGCATGGTGAAGAAGCCGGGCAGCTCGAGCTCGTACGCCACCGAGAAGGCGAGCACGTCGAACGCCGACACTGGCGACTGGGTCTCGATGGTCAGCGGGGGCAGCCGCGCCTTCTTCCACGCGTCGACGTCGTCGGGCAGAAAAGACCTCTCGGCCGAGGCGCCCGGGTACTCGTGCACCAGCCGGTAGATGGCCTGGAAGCCCAGCGAGCTCATCCCCACGTGGTACGGGCTCGGGTAGCAGAGCGCGACCTTCAGCGGCGCCTGCTTGAAGAGCGTGCCGTGTTCTTCGGCCAACAGCCGCTCGAGCCCTGCAATCAATGTGTAGCGCGCGTCCACGTCGTACTGGCCTTAGCAAAAAGGGCGCCCAAAAGACGAAGCCCCCGCTTCCCGTGAAGGAAGCGAGGGCCTGTCTTCGAGGGGGGCTGCAGTAAAAACGTCTAGAGCTTCGAGATCGCGTCGACCGAGAGCTGAATCGTGCAGTAGCCCGGATCCTTGCAGGTGATCGGCTTTCCCGCCGGAGCAAAGGTAGGGTTGATGCCCGACGCGATGATGTGGCCGGCGTCCGGAACCGGAAGGGGGTCGCACGCGAGGTTGTAGCCGTCGGCCCCGTTTTCGGCGGGGTCGCAAGCCACTGCCGGCCAGAGGCCGACCGCGTCGTAGATCGCCGTGCAGGAATCCTCGGTGAGCTTGATCTGCGCACCGAAGATGGTGCCCGGCGCGTTGACGGTCTCGATGAACCGGAGGTTCGTCATCTCGTGCTTCACGAAGAGCTCAGGAAGCGGGGTTACCAGGGTGCCACCGTCCTTCAGCGTTTCCGTTTTCTCTGACGCTTCGAAGCGCTGCTGCGGAGCAGCCAACAGCGTGCCGCCATCGCTCGGAGCGCCGGTGAAGCTGGCAACCGTGCAGAACCCGTCGGTCGGCTCAACCGGCAATGCGGCGTAGCCGAGCAGGTTCTTGCCCTTCGGGTCCTTCGGGTCGACCCGGCCGTCGTCGTAATAGGGTACGCCCAGCGTGTCGGAGGCGTAGACGAACACGTTCTCGGTCGCGCCCGGCGCGCTGTACTTCTGGAACCCGATGGTCTCACCCGGGCGATCGGCGCAGGCGCCCGTGCCCGAGACCTTCGTGTAGCTCACCCAATACGGCGAGAGGCCGACCGAGGGGTTCGAGGTGAGCACGGGACAGCCGGCGCTCGGCTGCGAGCACGCGGTGGCCCACAGCCCAGTTGCAGCAACGGCAGCGGCGAGAATGACAATGCGAGTTTTCATGGTGGTCTTTCCTCCGTGCCTTAGAACGACACGCGCGCGCCGAAGCGAACGGAGAGTGGCGTCTGATACTGGGTGGGCTGCTTGTAGTTGGGGTTCAAGTCGGCCTGGGTGATGGGCGTGCCGTCCGGGCCCTGCAGGCGACTGACACAGTTCGGGTCGTTGCCCCCGATGCAGGCGGCCTGCTGGGGATTCTCGCCGGCGGCGAGGATGACCGGCGAGATGTCCTCCGACGTGAACCGGTTGTCGACCTGCGTGACTGCTGCGAAGTTGAACATGTTGAAGATGTCCACCGACAACGAGACGACGTTGTCCTTCGTGAACTTGTAGTTGAACCCAGCGCGCGCATCGACCGTGTGCGTCCAGGGCATGCGACCGCCGCTGCCGCGGGGCAGCACGTAGACTTCGTCGGAGCCGTAGATGATGTGCGAGCCGAGATACTCGATCGGCGTGCCCGAACGGCCCTTGTAGGTGAGGCCGACGTTGAAGCTCATCGAGCCCGTGAGGACGAACTCCTTCGCGCCAAAGATCTTGATCACATGGCTGCGGTCACCCGGCAGCGGGCCATCGCGGTTCGGAAGCAGCGAGATGAGGTCGAAGTCCGAGTTGACGTTCGGGTCGAGCTGCAACGTCTCAGGGCGGAACAGACCCGCGTAGTTGCCGCGGTTGTACGAGTACGTGTAGCTGACCTGCGCCAGCCACAGGTCGGCGAACGCCTTGTTGAAGTAGAGGGTCACCGCGTCGTAGGTGCGCGTCGCGGCCGGGAAGTCCTTCGCCAGACCCTGACCCGGGTTGCCGATGAAGTACGTGTTCGCCTCGTCGCGGCTCATGTCTTCGATGACGTTGTTCATGTACCGGTGGCTGTAGTTCACACCCACCCGGCCGTCAGAGATGACTTCGTACTCGCCACCCAGCGCGATCTCTTCAGACGACTGGGGCTGCAGGGTCGGGTCGACCGGGACACGATCGCCGCCCGTCTGGAAGGCGTACTGGCTCGGGTCCGTTGCGCTGCCGAGGTGGAGGGCATTGTTCTTGTCCTGGCACTGGTTCTTGACCTGGTTGATGTCGGTCAGCGGGTCGCAGCCCTGGGGCGTGCCTTCACCAGAGAAGTTGCCGCGGGCGCCCGCGTTGGCCGGTGACCGCGCGCGGATGTAGCCAGCCTGGCGCTCGCCGGGGAAGCTGCGCTCGGCCATGTCGAGCGGAACGCTCTCGTAGTACCGCGCGTAGTTGGCGAAGATCTTCGAACGACCCTGCTGGGTGAAGTCGTAGACCAGGCCGACGCGCGGCGAGATCTGGTTGCCCAGCTGCAGCGCAGGCAAACCATCGGCGCCGTTGATCGTCTGCTGATCGAGGCGGAGGCCCGCGTTCAGGGTGACGAGGTCGACGATGTTCCAGCTGTCCTGCAGGAAGCCGCCCACCGACGACGAACTCACCGCCGACTGCTGCGTCGTCTGCTGCACAATCTCGTCAGGCGACGAGATGTAGCCGTACTGGCGCAGGTCGGTGAACGTGTTGCCGCTGCCGCTCTCGCGCAGCACGACGCCGCCCGAGAAGGCCTTGACCCGGTTCAGCGTCGTCACTTCGTAGTCGATACCGGCCTTGATGCTGTGGTGGCCCGCCGCCGTGAGGAAGAAGGTACCGACCGCGCGGCCCGCGTAACGATCGAGCGAGCCGTCGGTGATGTAGCCCGGGCCGCCGACTGCGTAGTTGGTCACCGGGCAGCGCGTCGCGTTCGCCGTCAGCCGGTTTTCGGCCACCCGGGTCGGATCCGCGGCGGCTCCAGAAGTGCGGTAGCGATAGGTGGGAGCCGTGCACGCCGCGCTCGCTTCTTCGTTCAGCCCTTCGAAGTCGAGAATCGAGTGGCGGTTGGTGCGGCGGAAGATCACCTGGGGGACGCTGGCGTCACCCGTGGCCGAGCCCGGCGCCGAGCCATCGGCTGGCAGGGCCTTGTCGGCCTGGTGGTGCCAGCCGAGGGTCACGTCGAGCAGCACCTTCTTGTCGAGGAAGCTGGCGGCATACTTCAGCGAGACGTCGCTGGAGTCGCTGACGTACTTGTTGGCAAGGGCGGAAAGCTGGCCAGGACCCGGGCTGTCGACCGCGCCCGAGCGCGGGTCGATGCCCACCTGGCCGACGCCGCCCGAGCTCGTGGGTGCGCCGTACACAGAGAGGCTGACGTTGTGGTCTGAGTTGATGAGGTAGGTCAGCTTGCCGATGTACTGGTAGCTGCGCTGGTCCGCAAAAATGTACTTCTCAGAGTTCGGCAGCTCGGAGGTCGCGCGGAAGCCCGTGTCGTCGGTGTCGGCAGTGTCGATCGCGCCGTCACGGCCGTCAACGCAAGGGTCGGCATCGGGGACGAAAGCAATGCTGTTGGCGACCGCGTACTCCCTCTTGATCTCCTGGCTGGCCGCAAACCGAGCGGGGTTGCACTTGGTGTCGGTGAACTGGTGCAGCGAGCGGCGCAGGCGGTAGCGCGAGAACGACGGGTTGAAGCCGGCGAAGAACCACAGCTTGTCCTTGATGATCGGGCCGCCGATTTCCGCGCCGAAGTCGCCGACATTCCACGTCTGCAGCTTGGTGCGAATCGACGAGCCGGCGCTCTTGATGTCGGGGGTGCTGCCTTCCAGCGCTCCCGGCGCCCAGTTGCCGAACACCGAGCCGTGGAACTCGTTGCTGCCCGACTTGGTGACGACGTTCATCACGCCACCCGTCGCACGGCCGAACTCCGGCATGTAGCCGCCGGTGATGACGTTGACGTCCGAGACGAACTCGACCGAGAGGGCAGTGCCCAGCGTGCCGAAGGCCGGATCGTTGACCGACAGGCCGTCGATCACGAACTGGTTCTCAGGGGAGCTCGTACCAGCGACCGAGAAGCCGTAGCCATCGGAGTTGACGCCCGGCGCGACTTCCGCCAGCGACTCGAAGCTGCGCGTCCCCGACCGCTTGGCGCCCGGGCGAATCACGGCGACGTTCTTGATGAAGTCCTGGCCGACGTTCACGCCGGTGGTGGTCGAGCCGACGTCGATCGTCGGCGGGCGGCCGACGACGACGACTTCTTCGGCCTTCAGTGAATCAGGCTGCAGCTGGATGTTGAGGCGAACCGTGCGGTCGACGCGCAGCTGAATGTCCGTGCGCGAGTACGGCTTGAACGATTCTTTCTCGAGCCGCACCGTGTACGTGCCGGGAGGAAGCTGGGGAATGCGGTAGGTGCCCGACGTATCGGTCACTACGATCTCTTCACCCTGTAGCGACGGTGAAGTGGCGGTGACGACCACATCGGCGACCGGCTTGCCCGTGGCCGCGTCAGAGACGGTACCCGTGAGCACTGCCGAACCCTGCGCAAAAGCCGCGCTGGCGAACATCGAGGCGAACAACAACGAGAAGCGAACTGAGGAATTGTGGCGCAAGGAGAATCCCCTCCAGCGAAATGTGACTAAAAATCCGAAAACGCGCGGAACCTACTCGCGTTCGATTTCAAGTCAATGTCGATTGGCACAATCAACCTCAGGTTTGGATAAGGTCCGCCTCCGTTATGTTCGACTCCGTTCTGACAGGTGGCAACGTCCCCAAGAGTCGCTTCGGCGCGGGAGCGGTGATCTCCGTCATCGTCCACGTCGTTCTCCTCGGCATCGTCTTCTTCCTCAGTACCCGGCCGCCTGCAGTAGAGAAGGAAGACGCCGAGGTGAAGTTCTTCGCGGCGGCCCCGGCTGCAGCGCCGCCGCCGCCTCCGCCGCCACCTCCGGCCAGCAAGCCGAAGACGCAGAAGACCGAGAAGAAGGTGATCAAGAAGCCTGATCAGATCATCCAGCCCAAAGAGATTCCGCAGGACAAGCCCAAGGAAGCCGAGCCCGAGCCCGCTCAGGAAGAATCATCAGAGGCCGAGGAAGGCGGCCAGGAAGGCGGCGTCGTCGGTGGCGTCGCGGGCGGAGTGGTGGGTGGCGTCGTCGGTGGCCAGGTCGGAGGCACGCTGGGCGGCACGGGCTCCGACGTTCTTCCCTTCGGCGAAGGCATGACCCGCCCCGTCGGCGACGCATCGAACCGCGCGCCTCAGTACACGCGAGAAGCGCTCGAGGCCCGCATCCAGGGCTTGATGCTGGTGAAGTGCACCATCACCGTCGAAGGCGAGCTGCGGAACTGCCGCGTCATCAAGCCGCTGCCTCACATGGATAAAGCAGTGCTCGATGCTTTGTCGAAGTGGCGTTTTGCCCCGGTTACTTTTCAGGGCCGTGCGGTCGCCGTGGACTACGTGATTCCTGTTCGCCTGGTAATCCCGCGCTGATTGTTGGTGCGGGTTGGGCTATCAAACGGAGCAATTATGGATTTTTCATTCGGACACTTGTGGGCGTCGATGGGCTTGTTCGCCAAGACCATCGTCATGGTGCTGGCCATCATGTCGATCTCTTCGTTGCTCGTGATGTTCGAGCGGCTGGTCGTCTTCAACAAGAGTCGCAGCCAGTCGCGCGCTTTTGCCGAGACGATGGCCAAGCTTCTCTCGACGGGTGAGATGTCGGCGGCCGCTTCGGCGAACCTCGGCAAAGACGTAGGCCACCTCGGGCGGGTCATCAACGCGGGGCTGACGTCTTTCCGCGTCGCTCCGAAGAACCACGACGCGGCGGTCGAGTCGGTGGCGCGGGCGCTCGAACGTCAGGCGCAGCGCGAGGTGCAGAGCCTCAAGCGTGGGCTCGGCCTGCTCGCCACCGTCGGCTCGACGGCGCCGTTCGTCGGTCTGCTCGGCACCGTGATGGGCATCGTGAACTCCTTCCAGTCGATGGCGGCCACAGGCTCAGGCGGCCTCGGCACCGTCTCGGGCGGTATCGCCGAAGCGCTCATCACCACCGCCTTCGGTCTGCTCGTCGCGATCCCCGCGGTGATGGCCTACAACTTCCTGCAGGGGTGGGTCGACGACCGGACGGTCGACATCTCGGAGTCGTCGAACGAGTTCCTCGACGTGGTCGCGAAGCACTACGCGTCTTCCCAGAGCTGACCGATGTCGATGGGAGGCGGCGGCCAACGCGGACAGGTCAAGGCAGAGATCAACGTCACGCCGCTGGTCGACGTGGTGCTGGTGCTGCTGATCATCTTCATGGTGGTGACGCCGATGCTCTCCCGCGGCGTCAAGGTCGAGCTGCCCGAGACCGTGCACCACGAGAAGCGCCAGGACACCGGCGATCAGATCGTGGTCAGCATCTCCCTCGACGGAAAGTCCTACGTCGACACCGACGCGGCGGAGGGCGACGCGATGGTCGAGACCATCCGCCACGCGCTCACCAAGCGCGCCAACGAGGGCGGCGTGCGCGAGGGCGAGACGCTGCCCTCGGTGGGCGTGCCTGCGGGCGACGTGCTCATCAAGCTCGAGAGCGCCGCGCGCGACCTCGGTGGAATCTGGACCCGCGACGGCGAAGACCGGACCACGACCTACACGCTGGCCGCCGCGCTCACGCCCGACGACGGGAGCCACGACAAGGAG